>JBHJGM010000004.1:0-290516 GCA_050331815.1 Opitutales bacterium
TACAGTCTGGCCCCCGGAGCCTGTCATGGATCGATGGATTCGTGCGGCCTGCGGGCGTCAGCCGCTCTGGCACCTGGGTCCGCCTTCGATGGTCAGCGAGACAATCACCCAGGTCTTTGGCGTGGGCTCGGGCAGTCTCGAGGGCGAGGATCTGGAGGGGCTCGGTGAGGAGGAGCAGGCCCAGGAGGAGGACGAGGACGCCGCCATCATCCGCTTTGTCAACGAGGTCATCACCAAGGCCCTGGCCGACCGCGCGACGGATATTCACTTCGAGCCGCAAAAGGATGCGCTGCAAATCCGCTACCGCATCGACGGGCAGCTGGTGCCGATTCGCGTGCCGGATAACCTCGTGCAGTTTCAGCGGGCGATCATCTCGCGCATCAAGATCATGGCGCGGCTGAACATCTCCGAGCGCCGCCGCCCGCAGGATGGCCGCATCGCCTTTCATCAGGGCGGGGCGGACGAGTTGGACATTCGTATCTCGACCTTGCCGACGATGTACGGCGAGAGCGTGTCCCTGCGTCTGCTCAACCAGAAGAGCCAGCCGCTTTCCATTCAAGAGTTGGGCGTGCTCCCCGACGATGAAATGCTCGTCGAGGGGCCCATCAATCGCCCACACGGCATCATCCTGGTGACGGGGCCGACCGGCTCGGGTAAGTCGACGACGCTCAGCGCTTTCATGCGGCAGATTCGCTCGCCTGAGCGCCGCATCATCACCATCGAGGACCCCGTCGAGTACGAGATCTCCGGTATCAATCAGACGCAGGTGCACCACGAGATCGGGCTGACCTTTGCCAACGCACTGCGCACTGTCCTGCGCCAGGACCCGGACGTGATCATGGTCGGTGAGATCCGCGACCGCGAGACCGCCGAGATCGCGGTTCGCGCCTCCTTAACGGGTCACCTGGTGCTGTCGACCCTGCACACCAACGACGCTCCGGGCGCGATCACGCGTTTGATCGACATGGAGATCGAGCCCTTTCTGATCGCCTCCTCGGTCGAGATGGTCATCGCCCAGCGCCTCGTCCGCCGGTTGTGCCCGCTGTGCAGCACGCCCGCTAATTACGACCAAAAGCACCTGCGCTCATGCCTGGTCGCGCTGAACATGCCGACCGAACGCGCCGGCGAGGGCGACACTTTCAAGCAGCCGGTGGGTTGCGACGCCTGCCGGGGACTGGGCTTTCGCGGGCGGGTCGGCATCTTTGAAATCCTCCGCGTCAACGAGGAGATTCACGAACTGATCGTGCAGAAAGCCAGTGCGCGGGAAATCCGACTGGCGGGCCTGCGCCAGGGGATGCGCACCCTCCAGCAAAGCGGCTGGGAGCAGTGCCGCCGCGGCCTCACGTCGCTACCCGAGGTCATGCGCTTCGCCGAAGGCATCGAAAGCGAAGACGACAAGGCGTAATCGCTGAGACTCCGCGAGGGTAACGCCGCTTAATTGATTCGCCACTGCATGTGGCGGGCGAGGGCGATGAGCAGGGTGTTGTTGCCGCCGATTTGCTCGAAGGCGGTGATGGCCGCCTCTGTGTGGGCGTGCGCTTTTTCACGCGAGGCCTCCAGGCCGAAGAGCGCCGGGTAGGTCATCTTGTGGTTGTTTTCGTCCTGGCCGACGCCTTTGCCGAGGGTGGCCGCGTCGGTCGTCACGTCCAGGATGTCGTCGATGATCTGAAAGGCCATGCCCAGGTGCAGGCCGGCGTCAGCCATCAAGGCCAGGCGCTGCGCGTCGCCTTTGCTGGAGAGCATCAACCCCATCCGCAGGCAGGCGGTCAGCAGCGCGGCGGTCTTGTTACGGTGGATGAACTCGAGGGCGTCCGGGGTGGGTTCGCACTTTTCGCCGAGAAGGTCCTCCATCTGTCCCCCGACGAGTTTCTGGCTGCCGGAGGCCGAACCCAGTTCCGCCACCAGGTGCCCGGCGACTTCGCCCTGGTACTCGCGGCCCAGCAGCTCGAAGGCAAAGGTCAGCAGCGCATCGCCGGCGAGCAGGGCGGTCTCCTCGTCAAAGGCGACGTGGCAGGTCGGCTGGCCGCGACGCAGGTCGCTGTTGTCCATGCAGGGCAGGTCGTCGTGGATAAGGCTGTAGGTGTGCAGGCACTCCACCGCAACGGCCGCCGGCAACGGATCGCGGCTGGAGGGAAAGAGGTTGTGCGCGGCCACCAGCAGGATGGGCCGCAGGCGCTTGCCACCGGCTTCCAGGCTGTGACGCATGGCGCGGTGCAGACGCTCGGGACGCGTGCCCGGCGCGGGGACGAGGCGGTCCATGGCGTCTTCAACGCGGGCGCGCAAGGTCTTTAGCGTTGCTTCCAGCTCGGTTGTTCCGGTAGGGGGGCTCGCATCATTCATGAGCGAGGTCTGGGGGCGCATACTATCCATCGTCGAAGCTATTCGGCGGGATCCAGGTTGGATGCCTAAGGTGCTACTGGGATGTCTGTTATCATTCGTGCCCTTCGTCAACATCTTCTCCCTGGGCTACCTCTACCGCTACTTCGGGCGGGCCCGCCGTTTGGGCCAGTGGAAGCTGCCGCCTTGGGACGATTGGGAACGTCTTCTCATCAACGGGCTGTACTTTCTGGCCATCTGGATCGCTTACGGCTGGCTGCCGGTGCTGGTGGCTTCACTGCTGGCCGGTCTGCTGGATTTCCTTACCGGCGGCTGGTTTGCTTTGTTGTGGGCGGTGCTGGTCTGGGTGGTTTTCGCCGTCAGCCTGGCCGCTACCGCAGCCGCACTATGGCGCTTTCAGGAAAACGACCGCCGCTGGCAGACGCTCCTGCAGGTCGAGGCGATTCTGCGGCTGATGGCGCGCGAGTGGAAACTCATGCTCGGTCCCACGCTGGCCTTCGCCGCCTTGCTGATGCTGCTGGCCCCGCTGTATGGGATCGTCGCTTTTGCCGGCGGGACGCTTTACCTCGGCCTGGCCGCGACCATTTTTGCGCGTGGACCCTATGGCGCGGACACCTACTCAATGGTAAATTAACGATTTTGTATGCCGACTTACGAATACCAGTGCAAACGCTGCGGCCACGAGTTTGAGACTTTTCAGTCGATCTCGGCGGCGCCCCTCAAGAAATGTCCTGCTTGCGGGAAAATGAGCCTGCAACGGCTGATCTCGGCCGGAGCGGGGATCATCTTCAAAGGGGGTGGCTTTTACGAGACTGACTACAAGCGCGCCGGCTCGAACAAATCCGAGGGCGAGTCCACAAGCGCAAAAAGCGCCGAGGGCTCCAAGGCGGGCTCTGGCAGCGGTGAAACAAAGAAATCGGAGACGAAAAAGTCCGAAACATAGAAAGCAGACTGATGGCCCACAAAAGCAGCCCGTCCAACCTCGCTTTGGCCCTGACGCCGTTTCTGACGGCGATTTTTGGCGTCTCCACGGGCGCCAGCCTCGGGGTGGTCCACCTGGCTTCAATTCCGATCGAAGAAGTCCAATCGATTCCCGAGGATGCCGCGCCGGGTCAGATTTTTCTGCTGGAAACCCCGCGCACCGGCTTCAGCTGGGACGTGCGCGAGGAAGAATTTTTGGGCCTCGAGGCGGGCGTGGTGCGCATCGTCGAGGGTGAGCTCAATTCCTGGCTCTCGGCCCGCCTGCGCGAAGCCAAGGCCAGCCCGGACGCTTTCCTGCGCATGGTTTCCCTGCCGGTCGTCCGTATCGAAGGCCAGCGCCTGCATGTGGCGGTCAAGCTCGGCATCGACACCGGAGCCGGCGGCGGAGAAACCTGGCTGCAACTCGAAGGCGAATTTGAAAACAGCGCAGATGGGCCACGCTTCCTGGCCGACGGCGGTTCGCTCGGTTCAGGCCGACTGCCCGGGCCCATCGCCCAGAGCCTGCTGGCCATGGCGGTGGCCGAGCCGCTCAAAGGCGATTCGGTCAAGCCCGTGCTCGAAGCTTGGGATAAGGTGAAGGAGATTCAGGTCGAGGACGGCGCACTGGTGCTGCTCCGCTGAGCTGGTGCTGCTTCCGAATTGCCCTTGATCCCCGGGCCTCCGCCGCGCAGAACGACTGCATGGTGGCAGGCACAGCGCAACGTGTCGGCTCTGGCGGGGCCGGTTTTTTTTGCTTGCTGCTGGTGCTTGGCGGCTGCCTGACGGCAGCGGGACAAGTTCCTCGCCTGGAACCTCGCCCACCGCCCCCTTCCCAAAGTGAAGCCGCCGCCGAAGACGGGACCCCCGCGCCGAAGGCCGCCGCCCGAACGCGGTTCGCCGAGGACGACTGGTTTTTGATCGTGGCCGAAGAGCCGCTGACCGTTGGCGTACTGCTGGAGATTGGACAGGCAGCGGTTGCGGTACTCCAGCGCGACTGGGCTGTCGAGGCGGCTGCAACGCGCCAGACCATTGTACGCGTGGTGCGTACCCGGCCGGCGGGCGAGGGCGAAGCCCCTTACCTGTTGGGCACCGCGGCCGGCGGGCAAGTGACCGTATCACTGCGTTGGCACGCTCAGGCCCCTTTTGAAGATATCGTCGAGGGCATCAGTCTGGGTTTGCTGACGTCGGTCCGCGCGTCTGCCGCCCTCGAAGAGCCCGCGTCGATTCCGTATTGGCTGGTGCGCGCCTTTGCGATGGAAGTGCAGACCGACTTGCAGCCATTGCGTCGCCGGTACTTTGCCCGCGAGGCGCTGGCCATGGATGTGCCCACCTTGGAAGCGGTGGTGCAGGCGCCGGCTGCGTTCAATCCGGAAGGGCGCACGCTGTCGTTGGCCAGCTACTGGCTGCTCCAGGCACTGGAAGCCGAAAGTGGGAGCCGTTCGCGCTACCTGGAGTTGTTGCGCTCGCTCATTTCGGTTGATGATGCCTTGGCCGTGCTCGAAGAGGCTTTTCCCGAGTTGATGGGCAGCACGGCCCAGCGCGAGCTCTGGTGGGTCGTGCGCTTTCACGAGCAAACGCGTTCGCGGTTGGGACCGATTCTCGATCTGGAACGCTCGCGGCAGCGTATCGAGCAACTGGCCTTGCTGCGCGCCCGCGTGGCCGAGGCCGAGCGTGAATTCGCTCCGGAGGACCTCTGGATTGCCCGGGAGGCACCGGCCTTGCGCCTGGCCGTGGCTCAGCGCTTGCGGGAGGTCAAGGTGGAGGTGCCGCGGATCAATCCGGCCTACCACAACGCCTTGCTGAGTCTGGGTGCTGTCTACGAGTTGATTTTGCAGGAAGACCCGGACTGGGAGGACTTCGCCAGCGCGCTGACGCTCTGGCGGGAGGAAAAACGCTACGCCAGCCGGCTGCAGGCCGACGTCCAGGAGTTGCTCAACCGCCGTTGAGGCTTACTCCTCGGCAAACACGATATCCGGGTCGAAGGTCACCATCAGCCGGTATTGCTGACCGGGCCGCATAATGAGCGGGTGATCCCGCCGCAGCACCTGCAGGTAATGGATGTTCCCGTAGTAGGTGCGGTAGCTGAGGTCGTCCGTAACGGGCTCAGGCTGCGACCAGACCGCGTGGAAGTCGTCCTTCTCCACGGAGATGCCGAGGCTGTCGGGACCGGTTTTGAAAGTGGTGGCGAAGCGAAAACGATCGTGCGGCGCGGCCAGCGCCACGACGTAGCGCATCTGCTCCATCTGCACCTGATTCTTTACCTGAAAAAGAAATTCGCTGGTCACCTTCTTGCCGGTGAAGGTCCAGTTGACCTTGCAGGAGCCGACGTTGCTGAGGAACTTCTCGCGGGTGGTGATCAGGTCGGGCTGTTCGTAGCGGAAGTAAAAGGACTTGCGCAGGCCCATCCCCGTAACGCAGCGCTTGCCGTAAAAGCAGGGCACCACCTTGTGCTCTCCAAAGGTGAGTTCGGGCACCATGATCGGCACGTACCGCTCCACCGGCCAATCGAAGATGCCGGGGCTGTGCGGAAAGGCCAGCGAGTCGCTGCTTTCGCCCTTACCGTGCTGGCTGACCAGCGGGATCTGCACGTGCAGGCCGCTGTTGGCATCCTGATAAATAAACAGGCCCTGCTCTTTGCGGTGCGACTTGTCGAAGATAACGAAACGGGTGGTCGTTTTGCCGGGGGTCGGCGTGTTGGTCATCTCCCCGCCGATGGAGCGGGCCAGGCGCGACCACTGGCAGAGGTAACGCGCGGCGTCAAAGTTGGCCATGCGCGTGGTGTGGTTGGGGCCGGTGTTGCGTTCGTGATCGCGAATCACCACACAGCCCTGCTCCTGGTCGATGTAGGTAGCGAAAAAGAAGTAGAACAACCTCCGGAAGAGCTCGGTGTAGCGTTCCTTCTGTTCCTGGGTAAACCAGCCGTCACGCATCGCCTGCAGCACGATGCTGATGCAGTGCATTTGCCCGTAGGCACCGATGCCGCGCCCGTAGCTCCAGCCCAAGCCGTCCGAGCGGACGATGTCGGGGATCATCTTGATGTATTTCTCGGCGTGGGTGCGCAGGCTGGGGAGCTTGCGCTCGCGCAAGTGAATGTTCGCGTGCAGTTGCAGCGCCTGCCGGATGAAGATGAAGCTCAACACCCCGTAAATGTCGAAAACGCCACCGAAGCCCTCGGGCCCGTCGTCCACGAAGCCCGCGCTGCTGTGCGCGCGGATGCGCTCGAGAAAGGCATCGATCAGCTTGCCGGTCTCGTCTTTTTTGGAGAGGCCCATGCTGAAGCGCGCCACCGCCTTGGCGATGTTGAAGGCCTGCAGGTGATTGTCGTAATCGGTGCGTGCAAGCAGGCGACGGTCGAGCTCCTCGCGCGTCTCGTCCAGCAGGCGTTCCCAGACGGCGTTGCGATCCTTGGCCGGGCCAAAAGAGAGCAGCCCCAGCGCACTGTAGGCGAGTCCGTTTTCGGCTTCCTCCTGGGTAAAGGCCTGGGCCGTGATGCAGCGCGCGGTCAGGTCGATCAGGTCGTGGCCGCCGAGGGAGGTCTCTTGCGTAGCACGGTAGTATTCCCCGATGGCCAGGGCCACGTGGCCAGGTTCATCCATGCGGCTGGTCTCGCCTTGCGTCGGCGTGATCGTGCCGTCTTCGTTAATCGCGTCCAGATTCTGCCCCAAGAGCGTGGCGGCAATATCCAGACACTGGTCGGCGAAATTCTGCATTTACAGCGGGCGGGCGGTTTACACGGAGCCAAGTCAGGTGGGAGACTCCTTGGGGAAACCGTTTGTGTTGCGCTCGCTGTGCGCGGTTGTCAACCGCTAATCAGACGTAGGAACTCACCATTGTTCTTCGTCTGCGAAAGGCGCTCTATCATTGTCTCGGCGGCGTCCTCGATCTTGGCCGAAGCCATCGCCCGACGCAGGAACCGCGCGCCTTCCAGCGCGTCCGCGCTCAGAATCAGTTCCTCCTTGCGCGTACCTGACGAATTCAGATTGATCGCCGGCCAAATCCGTAACTCGGCAACCTTGCGATCGAGCACCATCTCCATGTTGCCAGTGCCCTTGAACTCTTGGAAAATGAGTTCGTCCATTTTGCTGCCGGTTTCGATCAGCGCTGAAGCCACGATGGTCAGGCTGCCAGCCTCCTCGGTGTTACGCGCGGAGGAAAAAAGCTGCCGGGGCTTCTCCAGAGCGCGCACATCCAGACCGCCGGTCATGGTCTTGCCGCTGTTGGAGCGCGCCGCGTTGTAGGCCCGCGCCAGGCGCGTGATCGAATCCAGCAGCAGCACGACATCCTTGCCGACCTCCACCAGGTTCCGCGCGCGGTCGATGGCGATGTCGGCGATGCGGATGTGGCTGTCGAGGTTTTCGTCGTTGGAGGAGGCAAATATCTCGGCGTCCACGTTGCGGCGAAAATCGGTGACCTCCTCCGGACGTTCATCCACCAGCAGCACCATGACGTGGCACTCGGGATGATTGCTGCGCACGCCAAAGGCCACGTCTTGCAGCAGGGTGGTCTTCCCGGTGCGCGGCGGCGCCACGATCAGCCCGCGCTGGCCCTTGCCGATAGGGCAGAACAAATCCATAACGCGCGTGGTCATGCGACCGTCGTCGGTTTCCAGGTGCAGTTGTTCGTCGGGTGCGACGGTGGTCAGCTGCTGAAAGCCAAAACATTTGCGACGCTCGTCCACGCTCAGGCCGTCGATCAGGTCGATGTAGCGGACCTTCGGGTTGGGGTAACGGTCGTCGTGCAGCGCATTTGCGGTGATCTGCTGGCCGCGCTTGAGCTTGAAGCGACGCACCAGTTCGCGCGGGACGAACGGGTCGGTGGGCCGGGTTTTGCCGTGACGCGCGGGGTCGAGCAGTTGGCCCGCCTTGTTGTTGGTGGGTTCAAAGATGCCTTCAACGGTGATCGTCTTTTCGGCGACCTCGGTATTGGTCTGACTCATATTCGGGGTGCCCCCCCTGCGAAGGGGAGCCTCAGGCGCCTAGGGCGCGGGTGTTTCGGCAGAAGGGCTTTCGAAGCAAGCCTGGATGCAGTAACGTCTCAGGAACGCGAAATAACAGGTGCGCAAAATGGGGCCAGCCCGAGCACACAGCGACTTAAACAGTCGTTTGATTTGCGAGCGCTTTCTCAATTGACTGACGAACAGTCAGCTCGGGCAGCGCCCAGCGAGGAAAACTCCTGTAAGAAAAGCTCGCCGCCCACCTAGGCGCAAGTCTTTTCTCATGGGCACCCAGGTCGCGGCAGCATCCGCATTTCATTAATTCGACCGTGCAACGCACCCGTTGAAGCGCTATTTCCTCATTGTAAAATCCAGTGCTATCCCGCAATTGCATCTGGTTCATTCACATAGAGTTTCGTTGTTATGTCCCAAGTATCCAAACGTTTTTCACGCCCTGGCCAGCATCGCCACGGCTTCACCCTGATCGAAATGATGGTGGTGATGGGCATTATCGTCGGCCTTGCCGCTCTGACACTGGGCGTCAAGCAGTACCTCGATGAGCGCGCAGCCATCAGCCAGACTCAGATGGAAGTCAACACCATCGCGGCAGCCCTGGAGGACTTCAAAAAGACTTACGGAGACTATCCGTTGGTCGGCCAAGCCGCCGGTTTTATGTTCCGCACGCTCACCGGACGGACGGTAATGAAACGCGAAAACGACACGATCAGGCTGGTTGCTGTAGAATCAGAAGATGATTGGCGCGGCTTCATCGATACCACCCAGATGACGCTAGACAATGACGAAAGTCCCAGCTTCTTCATCGACGCCTGGGGCAACCCCTACGTCTACCAGTATAAGAACGTGGTAGATGTCGATCCTTCGAGCCCCAGCACTAGTGGTCCCAGGATGTACACACTCTTTTCCAGAGGCCCTGACGGTGAAGCGGGCAACATCAGCGGCACCGATGCGCAGCAGGCACAGGCTCGTGACAATATCTATCCGCGCTAACCCTTTCCCCTTGTAAATTCCGAATCCATTTTCCCATGAAAAAACCTACCCAACGCAAAGCGTTTACCCTGGTTGAGCTGCTTACCGTCATCGCGGTTATCGGCATCCTCATCAGTATCTTGGTGCCGGTCAGCAGCGCGGCTTTCGACATGGTCAAAAAGGCCCAGAGCCGCAACCAGTTCAAAAATTTCTCGATCGCGCTCACCGCTTACAAAACGGAGTACGGTGCCTATCCTACGTTTTTTGCCAATGAGGACGGGTATAATATCAACACCGATACCGATGAATTCATCATCGCGCTGCAAGGCCGTAACTATGAAGGCGATGTGCCGGACAGTGCGGCGAACAATCGTCTGCTGAAAAATTTCTACGCCTTCAACGAGAGCGATTTTTACGAGTACGAACCGGCTTCGTCAGTACGCAAGATCGCCGATGCCTTTGGCAATAACGGTATCCTGATCGCCGTGGATGTGAACGGAAACGGACGCCTCGAAGCTCTCCCTGATCCCGACGACCCTCTAACGGCAACTGTGGACCTGCAATCAAAAGTGGCGGTATGGTCCGACCCGCGTGCGCATGCTCCTAGCGGCAGTGACCCGAACGATGTCAGCTCGCTCGAGTGGGTCTTTTCCTACGATTGATCCGAGCGGTGGCAGAATCTCTATTTAAAAGGGCTGAAAAATGTATTTTAACAAGCGCATGCGAATTCACGCTCGCAAAGGCTTTACACTTGTGGAGTTACTTACCGTGGTCGGCGTGCTCTCGTTTTTGATGGTCGGCCTCGGCGTCATCTTTAGCGATTCTGGCTCGTCGACTTCAGGACTCAAGAATGCACGCCTGATGGTAGGTTCGCTGATCAATACGGCGCGCATGCATGCCACCCTCAAGGGAACCCGAACCCGGGTTATCATCTACAACGACTCCGAGGATGCTTCCAAGCAGGGCAAACGTCTGCGTTACATGGGCGCTGTGTTTCTGGACGAAACCTCAGGTAACTGGCTGCCCATCAACCAAGGTATCACGCTTCCAGAAAAGATTTACTTTGTGCCTCCGGGCGTGAGTGCGACCGACCAAAGTGGCAACACTATGTTTGCCAGTAAGGTCTATGGCGCATCCTCCGGGTCTATTGAGGAAGCTACATTCAATTATCCTAACTTTAGCTCCAACTTCGGCTCAGGTTCCCCAGAAGAGGATTACCTTTATCTGGAGTTTTCTCCGCGCGGCACCACGGCCAATGGAAACTCGACGCTGGTTTTCTCCGTTGGTGGTATCGGGCCAACCACGGTTACAGAGGAGGCAACTGGTTCCGCCAATGAATTCATCGAGTCGTTGACCTTCGATAATTATCTGCATTCTACCGCTGTTGTGCTCTTGCCCAACGGCAGCGTGGCTTACCTCGAAGACTTGTCAGGCGTTACCGCCAGGTAATCACGGTCGGACTAGCAACATGTGCTATTTCTCTAAAAATTTAAGCTCGCGCGGATTCACGCTGGCGGAGGTGATTCTCGCCACCGGTATTCTTGGTGTGGCTGTGCTTGCTTTGGTTGGGCTAATGGGGCCCACGCTTGAGCGTGTACAGAGCGTGGTTGAAACTTCGCGTATCGTAAACGCGACCACCAAGGTTGAAGCCTACTTGGATGAGTATGTGCGAGACCCGGAAAGGGGCTTTGAGCGATTGCATGGCCTGCTCGACTCCGATTCAGCGGAAGTGCCAATTTACGTCTGGGACGAGCCTCTAGGTGCTCCGGGGACAACTGCCAATAGCTTATCGGAAGCCATTGATGTTGATACTAAAGTTTCTGAAAATTTCAGCGACATCCCCACCAGCCGTAACGACATCTCCGGCCCCATTCTAGTCTTCGTCCTGTCCAAAAATGGAACCGGTGCTGAGTTCGAAGCTCAGTGGCTACCTGGACCTGCTGTGATTCAAATGACACATTTGGTTACGCGCGCCGAAGTACACGAGATTGTTCAAAATCCACCGGCAGTTTTCGAGCGTGGAGTGATTTATGGCGAGGACACTTTCATTCAAGTGATTCCCATCATCGTCAATCGCTAGTAACATTTTTTTGGCTTATGCTCACGCGAACCTTGAATTACAACAAACGGCGCAAGCGTGGCTTCACGCTGGTCGAACTCATGACGGCTACGGGTATCATGGTCGCTTTGATGAGCATGGTTTTCGTGGTCACCGAGTTAACATTGACCGCCTGGAATAACGCAGCCGGCAAGCTAAGTACGAATGCTGAGGCGCGCTCGGCTTTCGACAAGTTGAGCAGTGATTTGGAGTCTGCCATTTTTCGCAAGGATGGACGTGTCTGGATGGAAATCGCATTCGATCTTGCTGATGGTGTTGCCAATATCGACCTACCGCCGCCGCCGCAGTTCATGTTTTACGCCCCGATCGATGACCGTGGAGATCCCTATCCTCCCGGCTCAGTTTCCGCAGTAAAGTATTCGATGCAGCACCGCAGCCTCTTCGATGAGTCAATCTTTGACATTGATGCAGCCACCGACGGCAACTCTAGGGTTTACGGTTTATTTCGGGCACAAATCGACGCGCGAGCCACATTCCGCGGTCCACTTAATGCCTCCTCGGATATCATCTCACCCGGCGACTACTGGAATCGCACGAGTCTGGGGGCCGATCTGCAATTCATCATCCTGGACTTGGAGACAGGCAGTTTTGGTACCGATGGGGACGTGGAAGGTTACTCGCGTTCATTTAGCAACTACCTAGCCGGTAATATCGTGGATCTTCGCGTTACCCTTGGTGGCCTCGATCCTGATACCGATTACGCTGACGGCGTTTCTGGGAATCTGGGCCAGTTTAAGCTGACGCGCGAGGCGATCGAATCACTGTCTGGCTATAGCGAGATTAGTCCCCAGGTGTCCTTGAAATTTTCGGACCAAGTCTGGACCGGAGATGAAGATTCTCCTTCTGTTCTGGCCGAAGAGTTGCCGGCTTACGTTGACGTATCGATGACAGTCATCACGCCTGAAGGTGCCAGTGCGATTAAGACCTTGGCAGACGCAACTACCGGCGAAATCGATTCGGTGGAGTTTCAGGAAATCGCGGTTAAAAACGGTAGCACCTTCACGCGGCGAATTTTCCTCTCGACGTCGGACATTTAGGCAGGCCTGAGCTTGCGGCGGGCGTCAATGCGACGCAGTTTCGCGCCTGATGGGGAACGCATGGATACTGGCCGCGCGGCCACGTACATTAGGTGCAGCGGTCGCGCCTGTATTGGTTGGCACATGCTTGGCCGCGCATGCCGATGCGTTTGAACCGGTGGCGGCGGTGCTTTGCCTCGGTTTTGCGATCCTTATTCAGGTGGGGACGAATTTCGCGAACGATTATTTCGATGCGCGAAAGGGTGCGGATACACCGGAACGCATTGGGCCGACGCGCGCCGTTGCGGCCGGTTTGATTTCTGAAGCTTCTATGAAGCGCGCCACGTATGGCGTCTTGGGCCTGGCTTTTATGGTGGGCCTGGGCATAGTGCCCTTTGGCGGCTGGTGGCTGGTGGGCGTTGGGGTAGCCAGCGTGGTGTTCGCGCTGGCCTATACCGCGGGACCTTACCCGTTGGCATACATCGGTTTAGGGGATGTTTTTGTCTTTATCTTCTTTGGCTTAGTGGCGGTCGGCTTCACCTACTATGTGCAGGCAGGCAGTTTCTGTCGCAATGCCTGGGTGGCGGGAGCTGCCTGCGGTGCCTTGGCGACAAACATCCTTGTAGTGAATAACATCCGCGACCGGCTATCCGACGAAAAAGCGAATAAGCGTACGCTGATCGTGCGTTTCGGGCGGATGTACGGCGTCCTGCAGTTTTGGCTGGCGAGCCTGCTAGCTTCCTTTGTGCCGGTATTTTTGTATCTACAGCCTGATAGCCCCTACGGGCCTTGGATTCTTCTGCCTGTGCCGCTGTTTTTGTTTGGTTCGTTTCAGCGGGTGCTGTTGATGCGGGCCAAGACCCGTGAGGCTTACGCGCGGCTGCTTACCTTTTCCGCGGTCACGCTGGTTGTGTGGGCGGTGCTGTTCAGTGCGGGTGTCCTGATCGACCGCTACATCGCGGCTTCCTAAAAAAACGACCCCCGGATCCTCCGGGAGTCGCTGTTAAAAGTTGTTGGGCAGTTTCCGACTTAAGCTTAGGCGTGCGCCTGCAGCTTGGAAACAAGATCATCCTTGTTCGTGAAGCCGGTGCGGTCGACTACCTCGCCGCCCTTGAAAATCATGAGCGTGGGGATCGCCTGGATGTCGTATTTGAAAACGAGTTCCTGGTTGTCGTCGACGTCCACCTTGCAAATTTGGACCGTGTCGCCGAGTTCGTCAGCAACCTCGTCGAGAATAGGCGCAATCGCCTTACAGGGCCCGCACCAAGGGGCCCAGAAATCCACGAGGACCGGTTTTTCACCGTCGGTGACGGCGGCGTCAAAATCGGATGTTCCGAGATGTTTGATTCGTTCAGATGCCATGGTTGTGTTTGGTTTTGAAAGCGTTTGAGACAGCTCAACCCACTTGCATTCCCAAATAGATCAGAACGGCGAAGGCGATGGCGGCTGCAGCGGCAATGAAATCGATGGCCACAAAGTAAACAGGTTCTTCGGAGCTCTGCGAATCGGCTTCGGAAGTGCGGGCGGCGGCGGGTGCCGGCGCGCTGGGACGCGTCGCTGAGGGCCGTTTGACCGCAGGGCGCGCAGCCGGAGCGCTGCCCAACTTCGGCTTGGGAGCGGCGGTTGGTCTATTGCCAGCGCTAACAGTGGGCCGATTTTGCGGAGGAGTTGTGCCGCCTGGCTTGGGAGCCAACGGGGCGCGCGGTTTGAAAGTGGGTTTGGCGTCGCCGCTCGTGGTTGGCTTGGGCGCCGCGGGCGAAGGCGTGCCCGCGGGTGCCGCCGGAGCCAGCGCGGCGGCTGCAGGGGCCGCAGGGGTTTCCGCAGCGGGGGTGGACGGTTTGGGCGTCGGGCTGCTCGCGGCGGGAGGCTTAGGCGTCACGCCCGGTTTGCTGGATGCGGGTCGGGGCGTAAAGGCAGGGCGCGCGGCCAAGGGCTTGGGCTTGGCCTGTGACAAAGGCTCCGAGGGCGGGGTACCGGCGGAATCCGGGTTGGATGGGGTTTTCTCTGAATCGCTCATGTGGAAACGAAACGATCTTTGTGGAAGCACATGAAGTCAAGGAAGGTCTCCATCGCTGCCACTAATTCTCCGAACGGAGACATTTGTGGCCCTCCGGCTACCCTCTGAAAAGTGGCTTGTGTTGGCAGCGTTGCTTCAGGTGCCGTACTTGCGGACAAGGTCGGCGACTTCCTTGGGCTCGGCGTCGCGGATGCGCTTGCCTTTGCGCTCAAGCGCTTCGGAGGTCTTAAGGACGGTTTCAGTCATACGCTCATGCGTCTCCTGCGAGCCACCGACAATGGAAAACCCCTCGCCTTGGGTAATGCGCTTGTGCCCGTCTTTGTGGTCGAGGCCAACGCCCAACAGATGGAGTTCCCGCTCGGGGGCTGGTGAATGATCCTTCATCAGATGTTAGATGCCCGAAGCATGCCAATATTTCAACCGTCGGGGCCGGCGACTGGCTCCGGTGGTTGGGCCGCGATTTGAATATCGGCAAAAGCCTCGTGCTGACTTAGTTGCAAACGTCCGAGGCGCGAGAGCTCGAGAATGGCCAGAAAGGTGGCGACGATGTAGGGCACGCTGGGGCGTTCGCCCAGAAGTGTGCTGAAGAGAAATTTTGTCTCACCGATGGCCCGCTCCAGGATGGATTCCATGCGTTCGGCTACGGTGACGGGCTCCTCGTGAATCTCGCCTTGCACGATGGATTCGGAGAGGCGGCGCAGCACGAGGTTGAAGGTGTTCCAGAGGTCGAGGCGGTCGACGGGTCGCAGGGGGCGCTCGGCCGGTTCCTCAAGCGTTCCGACGTGCCGGGGGACCTGCTCGTTGTGTTGTTCGATACGCAGGCGCAGGGCGTCGGCCGCTTCCTTGAAGCCGCGGTATTCAAGCAGTTGCTGGACGAGTTGCCAGCGCGGGTCGGCCCCTTCTTCGTCCTCGGTTGAGGCGAGCTCCTCACCCTGCTGGTGCCGGGGCAGCAACATCCGGCTTTTGATGTACATCAGTTGCGCGGCCATGACAAAGAACTCGCCGGCAACTTCCAGATTCAATTGCTCCATCGAGCGCAGGGTGTGCAGGTACTGCCGGGTGACGGTCTCGATGGGGATGTCGTAGATATCGATTTCGCTGCGGCGGATGAGGAACAGCAGCAGGTCCAGGGGCCCCTCGAAAACCGGCAGGCGTACCGGGTGGATCTGGCGGGCGACCAGGCGATCCTGCAGCTGCTCGGGCGATTCGGTCATGAGCAGGCAAACATGTGTCGCGGGTTCCCAGCGGTCAAGCTACCGGTGCCTGACTCAATGGGTGTGCGATTCGATCACATCGAGGTCGATCGGCGGTTTTTTACGTATATTCTCGATCGTCTTTAGAGTCGCAGCGTCCGGGTCGAACAGCTCAGCCAGAGCCAGCGAAACGTCAACGAGTTCGACAGTGTCCGCGGTCCCATCGCATTGCCAGACGATGGCCTCGACGCTCTCGTTTTTGCACACCAGCGGCAACTGGTCGGAGACCTGGCGCAACAGTTCGTGAACCGGATAGCGCCCAAAGGTTTGCCGGTGAGCGAGGGCCTGGCTTTGTTCACCCCATGTTTTCAAGCTGGAAGCTTTGGCCGTATTGCCTTCGGCCAAGGCGGTTTCATACGCGGCCATCTTCGTCTCAAGTACTTGTTTGTACAGGGCGGACCGGTAGTAGGCCAGGGCGATCACGCGGTTGTCGTAAGTGCCGATGCGTACCGGTGCCGATTCCGCAAACAAGCTACCTGTGTAAACAAGCGCACTGGCCAGCACCAAAGCAGTCGCAAAAGTCTTCACTTGCAGGACCTCCCGAATAATCTTGGGTAATTTCCTTGATTATCTTAATTTATAGGTAAAGATCCTACAATCAAAGTGCCACCAAGTCGATGCGGAAGTTGACCTGGACGGAGGATTCGCGAGTGGAGCCGCTCTGGAAAGAAGTTTCGAAACCCACGCGCCAGGCCGAACCGAGCCGTCGGGCGATGCCGTAGGTCTGTTCGGTGAATTCGTTGCGACGGGCGTCGTAGCGCCAGCGGGCATACACCTCGCTGCGGGGATCAATGCGGTAGGCTCCTTCAACGAGAAACTGGTTGATGGTGCGCTGCAGCGATTCTGAGAGAAAGAGGATGCGCCAGCGGTCGCCGTCCTTGATCACGACGTAGGCGCGCACCTCGTCCAGGGTGAGGTGTTCGGAGTCGAAGCGGGAGTAGACACCGGCGTCGAGCCAGCCTGCCGGATGCAGGCGAAAGTCGACGTGTGTCTCGGAGTAATCGTCTTCGCCGGGGCGGGTGGTGAAGCGGTAATCCTGATACAGGTTCAGCTCGATAAGGTCGCGCGAGCCGTAATCCTCGCGGCGCGTTTGCAGAAGGTTTTCCACGCCAAAGCGGATGACGTTTTCTTCGAAGAGGTCGTCGATGTCGCGGCGGTTGGCCAGGTCGAGCGGTTCGAGGTAGGTGAAGAATGTGTTGTCGTCGATGGGGGCGATGCGGTCGGCTCCGCTCTGGGCCTCGGGGATGTAGCGGTACTGGACGATGGGCTTCATCTGGTGGCGTAGCCCGCGGATGCCCCAGCGCTCGCTTTGGGTATTCCAGCGGCCCATCACGCGCAGCTCCGCGTCGAAGCCCACCTGCCCCAGCAGGCGGGTGAAGTCATCGTCGGCCACCCCGGGGAGGGTGTCGGCGTAGTGGGTGACGCGTCCGCCGGCCAACGGCGTGAAGGTAAACCAGGGCTGGGGCGTCCAGGCGTAGCGCCAGCCGTAGTAAGCGTCGAAGCGGTCGCTTTCGAGGTCGGGACCGCCCGGAGCGATGTTGCGCAGGCGCGTGTAACTGGCAAAGGCCTGCTGGGTCAGTTCGGGGCGCAGCAGCGGTGTGGGCAGCAGAGCGAAGCGCACCTCCGGCAGACGCTGGTCGACGGGGAAAAAGTCGTTGGTCTGAGGGCGGGCGAAGGCTGAGATAAAAAAGTTTTCGCCGCGATAGACTGACTCGAAAAAGGTGTCGGGCTGTTGTGACTCGTCGAAGAAATCCGGGCGGTACTCGCGCGTGACTTCGGAATCGCTCCACCAGTCCAGCGAACCGGCGAAACTGACGCGGTCCCCCCAGTTGGACAGGTGCCGCCAGCGCACAAAGTAGCGACGCTCTTCGACGGGGGCGCCCAGGATGTCGACCCCGCGTTCGACTGCGTCGTTGTCGTCGATGTAACCGGCGCGCAGGTTGCCGCCGCCGAAGACATCGTCAAAGGCATAATCCAGAGCCGGGCCAAAGAGCACGCCGCGGCTGGTGTAGCCATCGAGCAAGGCCCCTGCGCGCAGTCCATCGGCCACAGGAACGAGGGCGGTGTTGCGGACGAAAGCCCCCAGATTGTTACGAAAGCCGAATTCGGTTTTCAGGCGCAGGGTGGGTTCCTCGGAAAAGCTGCGCGTGAAGCCGTCGAGGTAGAAAAAGGGCACCTGACCCACGCGAAACGACGCGTTGTCGAAGCGGACGCGTTCATCGGGCAGCCAGGTGGCGCCTTCGAAGCGTAGGTTGGGGGTGAAGGGGTCGGGCTCGCCGACGTGAAAGGTGCCCGACTCCAGGGTGATGGTCTCGCCCTGGCCGGTCAGGCGCGGCCCTTCGAGGTAAAAGGGGTCGCGGCCCATCCGGACGTTTTCGGCCTCAAAGCGCTCCTCCTCGGAGAAGTAGCGCACACGCTCGGCGACCAGGCGCACGCCCGGATAAAAGACGATAACATTGCCCTCGGCGAGGCCTTCGCCGGTGGCCCGCGAGTAGCGAATCGAATCCGCGCGCAGGCGGAAGGTACCGTCGGTCAGGGTGGCGTTACCGGTGGCGACCACCTCACGGGTGCGCAGATTGATTTCGAGCGGCTCGTCGGCGGTGAGTTTGGGCTCATCCGCGTTGGCTTCGGCAGCAGGCGCGCCCGTTTGTGCGGGCTGCGCCGATAACGATGCCCAAAAGAAAACGAGAGCCAACAACGCGTGGGGCACGCGCGGGCGGAATCGGGACGTCAACACCCGGTTGTTTTCGCCGAGGCCAGATGCCAGCGACAAGCTTTTTTACGAGACGGGCTTACTCTTTGGGCAGTTCGACCACGTCCGCCGGTCCGGACTTTTTGACCAGTTCAATCCCGTGCAGGCAGTCGGCCTTTTGCTTGTAGCCCTCACCGCCGTTGGCGATGTTCTGGCCATTGTCGGCTTTGAGGCGCCAGCGGTATTCGCCGGCCTTGTCTTCGTAAACTTCGTACTTCATGGCAGATTCCTTGTCTGAAGATTATGGGGTGAAGTGAACTGCGTGCCGAAACACGCTTGCGCATACCTGTAGCGGGGGAGCCGGCGCACGGCAAGAATTCTCCGGTGCGCAGGGAGCTACGGACCTTGACGCTGTTGGGCGGAATCTTATCCAATGCAGGTCCATGGTTACCTCCCCCAAGACCGCCCGTCCCACGCCCTCCGACCGCGACCTTTTGTTACGCGCGCGCCATTGGCAGCCACATGCCTACTTGGGCTTGCACGCCAGCAAGAACGGCCAGGGCGGTCTGGAGGCACGCGCCTTCGTGCGGGAGGCCAAAAGCTGCGAGGTGGTCGACATCGCCGACGAAGCCAAGGCCCGCTACAAGCTGAAGAAAGTCGACGCGGAGGGCTTGTTCGAGGGGCGCATCGCCAAGCGGGCCAAGCCATTTCGCTATCGCCTGCGCGTGGAAAAGACCAACGGGGAGATCCTGCAGTTTTACGATCCGTACCAGTTTCTACCCACGATCTCGGAGCACGATCTGTATCTGGTTGGGCAGGGCAACGATCACCGCGTTTACGACAAGCTGGGCTCGCACGTGCGCGAGGTGGATGGCGTGCGGGGGGTGTCGTTTGCGGTCTGGGCTCCCAGTGCCAAGCGCGTCTCGGTCGTCGGGGATTTCAATCACTGGGACGGGCGCTACCATCCCATGCGCGCGCTGGGTGCCTCGGGCATTTGGGAGTTGTTCATTCCCGGGCTGGAGCCGGGATTGAAGTACAAGTACGAGTTGATCGGCGGTGACGATGCCCTGCGCATCAAGACGGACCCCTACGCCATTTACTTCGAGCCGCCGCCCCACAACGCCAGCATCATTTGCGACATCGCCGACTACCAGTGGGGTGACCAGGCCTGGCTGGATACGCGCGCGCGAACGGACACCACGCAGCAACCGGTGTCGGTGTATGAAGTGCACCACGGCTCCTGGAAACGCGTGAGCGAGGACGGCAACCGCCCGCTTTCCTATCGGGAGATGGCCGCGGAGTTGATCGCCTACGTTAAGGACATGGGCTACACGCACGTGGAGTTCATGCCGCTGGCCGAGCACCCGTTCGCGGGTTCGTGGGGCTATCAGGTGACGGGTTTTTATGCGCCCACGCATCGCTTTGGCACACCGCAGGATTTCATGTACCTGGTCGACCAACTCCACCAGAACAACATCGGGGTGATCCTCGACTGGGTGCCGGCGCACTTCCCGCGCGACACCTTTGCGCTGGCGGACTTTGATGGCAGTCATCTGTACGAGCACGCCGACCCCCGCCAGGGACAGCATCAGGACTGGGGTACGCTCATCCCCAATTACGGGCGGCACGAGGTGCGCGGCTTTTTGATCGGCAGCGCGCTGTCGTGGTTTGAGCGTTTTCACATCGACGGGCTGCGCGTGGATGCGGTCGCCTCGATGCTTTACCTCGATTATTCACGCAAGGACGGCGAGTGGATCCCCAACCAGTATGGCGGGCGGGAGAACATTGAGGCGCTGGAGTTTTTGCGCTCCGCTAACGACCTGGTCCATCAGTACTATCCAGGTGCGATGATGATCGCCGAGGAGTCGACGTCGTTTGGCGGCGTAACCAAGCCGACGCGCGAATACGGCCTGGGCTTCGACTACAAGTGGAACATGGGCTGGATGCACGACACGTTGGAGTACTTTAAAAAGGATCCCATACATCGGCAGTTTCACCACAACCAGATAACCTTTGGGATGCTTTACCAGTACTCAGAGAACTTCATTACAGTGTTTTCGCATGATGAAGTGGTGCACGGGAAGGGCTCGATGATTTTGAAGATGGGCTCGTGGCACATGTGGGAAAAGGCCCGCACGCTGCGCGCGCTGTATGCGCTGATGTGGGGCTGGCCCGGGAAAAAGTGCCTCTTCATGGGTTGCGACTTTGGGCAGTCCTCCGAGTGGCGCTACGATGCCCCGCTGGATTGGGACCTCTTGCAGTACATCGACCATGAGGGCATCCGGCGCACGGTGCGCGATCTGAATCATTGGTACTGCGGCAATCCGGCCCTGGCTTTTTCAGATACGCACGGCGACGCCTTCAGCTGGATCAACTGCAATGACGGCGAGAACAGCACGCTCTCATTCCTGCGCTACAGCGAGGACCGCTCCCAGGCCTTTCTGGTGGTGGGCAACTTTACGCCGGTGGCTCGCCCGCTCTTCCGTGTGGGCGTGCCGTACGGCGGCTTTTGGAAGGAAAGCATCAACACCAACGCCTCTGAGTATGGCGGCAGCGGCGAGGGCAATTGCGGCGGACTCGTCGCCGAAGAGTACCCCTGGGACGACCAGCCCTATTCGCTCAACATTTTGCTGCCCGGTCTAACGACGCTGATTTTCCACTGGTCGGCCTAGGCAATCCACATGGAGCGTCTGCCGCTGCGCATCGGTTTTTTTAGCAGCTCGGGCATGGCTGTCTGCATGCCTATAGAATGTTGGGCGTTGGAGGCGACTGTCAGACTTCGCTAAGGGTTTCCCCGTCCTTCGCTGATGCTTTGGAGGGCTTCGCCACATGGCCTTGCGGGCTCCTCGCAATGACGGTTTGGCGCGATCATTCAGAAGTCATGGCCACATCTGGTTGGCAGTGGCCCTTAGTGATGCTTCTACTGTCCTGTCGCGTTTTTGAAGTGCTACGAAATTTGCCTGGATGGCGACGTCGCTCTGCAGACCCCTCGCAATGACGGCGGTGAAAAGCTATGCCTAAAGTAGGCCGGCGAGGACGCCTTCGAGCATTTCCGGGGCCTTGCCTCCGCCCATGGCGAAGTCGGGTTTGCCGCCGCCCTTGCCGCCGAGTTGGGTGGCGAGTTCACGGATGAAGTCTCCGGCCTTGTGGCCCGCGGCGATGGCTTCAGCTGAGCAGAGGGCGACCACGGTGGTCTTTTTGCCAAAGGCCGCACCGAGGACGACCACGCTCGGTCCCAGTTTTCTGGATACGCTGGAGGCGAGGCCGCGCAGATCGCCGGGGGCCTCCACCTCGACCTGGGCGGCGACCCACTTCAAGTTCTGCTTTTCGACGGCGGCTGCCACCAACGCTTCGGCCTGGGCGGCGGCTCCCTGCTGGCGCTGCACCTTGAGTGCCTTTTCAAATTCTGTGCGCTCGGAGAGCAGCTTATCGATGCGTGCCTCGACCTCCTCGACCTTGCAGGACATCCGCTGGGCCATGCGCAGGAGGGTGTCGAAGTTGGCTTGCGCGAGGTGGTAGGCACTACCACCGCAAACGGCTTCGATGCGCCGGGTGCCGGCAGCGATGGCGGTTTCGGCCACGATCTGGCAGAGCCCAATTTCGCCGGTGGCATCTACATGCGTGCCGCCACAAAGTTCCTTGGAGTAGCCGCCGATGTCGACCACACGCACCACGTCGCCGTACTTTTCGCCAAACACGGCCACCACATCGTCCGGCTTTTCGTTGTAGGCAATCTCGTACCAGTTGACGTTGCCGTTTTCGCGGATGCGCGCGTTGACGATCTCCTCGATCTCGCGGAGTTGCTCGGACGGAATCGCCTCGAAGTGGGAGAAGTCGAAGCGCAGGCGGGTGTCCGTGACGAGGGAGCCGGCCTGGCGGATGTGCGTGCCGAGCACCTCGCGTAGCGCGTAGTTGAGGATGTGAGTGGCGGAGTGGTGCCGTTGGATGGCCAGCCGCCGCGGCACGTCGACGGTCAACTGGACGCGGGCATTGTCGGGCAAGTGGTCCGGGGGTGCCTCGGTTTCTGGAAGCTCGCTGACGTCGATTTCGTGAAGGTAGTGTCCGTGTTCGTCTTTTGTTGTGTTGATGATTCGAAAGGCTTTTTGCGGCCCGCCGAGGACGCCGGTGTCGCCGACCTGTCCGCCCATTTCGGCGTAGAACGGCGTTGCATCGGTGACGACAAAGCTGCGTCGCTCGGGCATCAGATGAAGCTCCTGGATAGTGGCCGTGAACCCCTGCAAGTGCTCGCGCTCGAAGCCGTCGAAGCGAGTGGCCTGGGCGTCTGTCTCGCTGCCGGCGACGCGGATGACTGATTTTTTCTGGCTGGCGCGGGCGCGTTCCTGTTGCGCGCTCATGTGCTCGTGGAAGCCGACCAGATCGATTTCCAACGCGCGCTCCTGGGTCAGGATCTCGATGAGGTCCAGCGGGAAGCCGTAGGTGTCGTAGAGCTCGAAGGCATCCGCGCCCGGAATCGTTTTCGTGGAGAGGCCTTCGACAAGCGCGTTGAAACGCTTGAGACCGAGGTCGAGCGTGCGGTCGAAGCTGGTCTCCTCATTTTGTATCACTTTTTCAACTACAGACCGTTGCACCTTCAGCTCTGGGAAGACCTCGCCAAACTGCTCGATGACGACGGGAACGAGCTTGGAGAAGGAGCCGCTGGGCAGGTCGAGGCGACGGCCCCAGAGGCAGGCGCGACGCAGGATGCGGCGCAGCACGTAGTTGCGCCCTTCGTTGCCGGGGAGGATGCCGTCGGCGATGGAGAAGGCCAGAGCGCGGGCGTGATCGGCCAGAATGCGGAAGGCGCAGTCGCGCAGCTCGTCGGGGGAAAGATGCTCGCGGTCAGCGGGGAGCGTGCGCCCGTAGGTTTGCCCGCAGAGTTCGGTCAGCTTATCGAAAAAGGGTGTGAAGCAGTCGGCGTTGTAGTTGGAGGGGACCGCGCTGAAGTCGGAGAAGTTGCCGGTGGTGGCGAGGATGCCCGCCACGCGCTCGAAGCCCATGCCCGTATCCACATGTTTGTGACGCAGTGGCTCGTAGCTCCCCTCGGGCGTGGCGTTGAACTGGATGAAGACCAGGTTCCAGATCTCCATGCAGCGTTCGGAATCGGCGTTGACGAGCGTGCCCCGGGTGTCGCCGCGCTCGGTCAGGTCGATGTGAATTTCGCTGCAGGGACCGCAGGGGCCGGTCTCGCCCATCATCCAGAAATTGTCTTTCTTGCCGCCGTTGACGATGTGAACGGCCGGGTCGAGCCCCTCGCGCTGAAAGATGGCCTTCCAGTGGTCGTGGGCTTCCTGGTCGAAGTCGGCGGGGTCGCCCGGACCGGGCTGGTAGACAGTGGCGTAGAGGCGCTCCTTAGGCAGGCCCCAGACGCCGGTCAAGAGCTCCCAGGCCCATTGGATGGCTTCGGCCTTGAAGTAGTCGCCAAAGGACCAGTTGCCGAGCATCTCGAAAAAGGTGTGGTGGTAGGTGTCGAAGCCGACGTCGTCGAGGTCGTTGTGTTTGCCGCCGGCGCGAATGCACTTCTGGGTGTCCGCGGCACGGTTGTATGGGGCTTCGCGCACGCCGAGAAAATACGGCACAAAGGGGTTCATGCCGGCGTTGGTGAAGAGCAGGTTGGGCGCGGTCGGCAAGAGCGGCGCGCTCGGCACGATGGCGTGCGCCTTGTCGGCAAAGAAGTCCAGAAAGGACTGGCGTAGCTCAGCAGAAGTCATGGCTTAAAGAGGACCGTTTTTGCTTTTGAGTAACCACAAATGAACTCAAAGAATCACGAATGGATTAGAGAACCAGACGCTCCCATTCGAGCCTGTGTTTACCAAAGTTGAGGATGACACCCACGCGGCAGCCGGAGAGACGGAGATAATTCAAGGTTTGGGCACGCTCGCTATCGGTGATGCCCTGTGTTGCTTTGATCTTCACGATGATTGATTCGTAGACCAGTAGATCGCAGACGTTGAGACCGACTTCGGCATGGCGATATTTTGACTGCAAAAGGGACCTGTTGACGTAGCGGGATTTTGCTTAGACCCAGCTCCACGGCTAGGGCGTTTTCGTAAGGTTTTTCCAGCAAGCCAGGTCCCAACGCGTGGGCGACCTCCATAGCGCTGCCAACCAATTGAAAGACCTCATCTTTCAGCAGGATGGGTTCGTGTGCATTCGTGTTTTTTCGTGGTTCCAATGGGTTAGAGGTGGGAGAGGATGGCGTCGGTCATGGCGGCGGTGGTGGCGGCTTGGCCGCCGAAGGCGATGTCGCCGGTGCGCACGCCAGCGCGGATGGCCTTGTGTACGGCGTTCTCAATACGGGTGGCTTCCGCCTCCAGGGCAAAGCTATGGCGCAGCATGAGCGCGGCCGAAAGGATCTGCGCGCAGGGGTTGGCGATGCCCCGTCCGGCGATGTCCGGCGCGGTGCCACCAGCGGGTTCGTACAGGCCGAAGGGGCGGTCGAAGCGGTTCGTTTTCGCGCCGAGGCTGGCGCTGGCCATCATGCCGAGCGAGCCGCAGATCATCGCCATCTCGTCGGAGAGGATGTCGCCGAACATGTTTTCGGTCACGATGACATCGAACTGGTTCGGGTTGGTGACCAGTTGCATGGCGGCGTTGTCGACGTACAGGTGCGACAGTTCGATGTGCGGGTACTCTTTTTCGATGAGCGGGGAGAGCGTATCCCGCCAGAGGACCGACGACTCGAGCACGTTGGCCTTGTCGACGGAGCAGAGGCGGCGGTCGCGGCTCATGGCGGTTTCGGCGGCGATGCGGGCGATGCGTTCGATCTCGTGGGTGCGGTAGACGATGGTGTCGACCGCTTCGCATTGCCCGTCGTCCAGTTGGCGGGTTTCCTTGGGCTTTCCAAAGTAGGCGCCGCCGGTCAGCTCACGCACAACCACGATGTCGATGCCCGTGGGGATGCGCTCGTTCTTGAGCGGGGAGGCCGCGATGAGCTCCTGCAGGCACAGGCCCGGACGCACGTTGGCGTAGAGTTCGAAGGCCTGGCGGATGGGCAGCAGGCTGGCGCGTTCGGGGCGTTCCTTGACCGGGAGGGTGTCCCACTTTGCCCCGCCCACCGAACCGAAGAGGATGGCGTCGGCCTGAGCGCAAGCCTCGCGGGTGGCGTCGGGAAAGGCGGTACCGGTGGCATCGATCGCCGCGCCGCCGATCAGGCATTCCTGGAAGTCCAGGGTCAGCGCGCTTTGCTCGGCGATGCGGCCCAGCACCTGCAGCGCCGCCTGCATTACCTCCGGACCAATACCGTCGCCGGGCAGAACTGTGAATCGAAGCGTTTTCATGGGAGTCAAAAAGTGAAACGAGCAAGCGTGGCGCGTTGAAACAGGCAAGGCAAGCGGGCGATTGCCGGATGCACGTTGCGAACGCGCTCGCAAGAGGGTTGCCTTCCGGCGAGGGCGTTGCGAACTTGCGCCAGCGATGGAAATTCTCAGCTACACCTTGGGCGATCTGCAGACCAACGCCTTTCTCGTCGGCAATCCGGACACGGGCGAGGCGCTGGTGGTCGACGTGCCCAACGACGCTACGCAGACGCTCCTGGAAGCACTCGCGGAGCGCGATTGGACGCTCAAGTATATTCTGCTGACCCATGGGCATTTTGACCACTTTGCCGATGCGGCGCCCCTGCGCGAGGCCACCGGCGCGGAGGTGATCGCGCATCCGGCCGACCGCGAGTGGCTGGCCCACCCGGAGGTGCAGGCCTCAATTCTTCCCATTCCTTTCACCATCGAACCCGTGCAGGTGGACCGCTTCGTCGAGCATGGCGAACGCCTCGAACTGCTGGGGCAGACAGTGGAGGTGCGCCACACGCCGGGCCATGCGCCGGGCAACGTCGCGTTCATCTTCGAGGCGCAAGGCTGGGCAATCGTGGGCGACACGCTTTTTGCCGGCGGGGTGGGGCGACCGGATCTGCCGGGAGGCGATTGGCAGATTTTGGAAAAGTCGATCCGCGAGCAGCTCTTTACCCTGCCGGAGTCAACCGTGGTCTACGCTGGCCATGGCCCGCGCACAACCGTCGGCCAGGAAAAGGCGTCGAATCCGTTTCTGACATGAGTCCCACGCCGCAGCATGAAGCCTGGATGCGCCGAGCCCTGGAAGTGGCGCGCAAGGGCTGGGGGACCACGCACCCCAACCCGATGGTCGGGGCGCTGATTTTGGAAGACGGCGTGATTGTGGCTGAGGGCTGGCATGCCCGCGCGGGCGAGGCGCATGCGGAAGTCCAGGCGTTTCGTCAGCTCGGGCGCAAACCCAAGGCGGGAGCCACCCTGGTGGTCACGATGGAACCCTGCTCGACAACCGGCCGCACGGCCCCGTGCACCTCGGCCATTCTGGAGGCGGGCGTCCGGCAAGTGGTGGTGGGGACTACCGACCCGAATCCGCAGCATGCGGGTGGCGGTTTGACCCTCCTGCGCGAAGCCGGGGTGGAGGTCGTTGGCGGAGTTCTGGCCGACGAATGCACCGACCTGAACCTCATCTTCAACCACTGGATCACCCGTCAGAAGCCGCTGCTGGCGGCCAAAGCGGCGGTTACACTGGACGGGCGCACGGCGAGCCGCTCCGGCCATTCGCGCTACATCACCGGGGAGGCCGCCCGGGCCGATGTCATGCGCTGGCGCCGCTACTTTCCGGCCATCGGGGCCGGTGCGGGAACCATTCTGGCCGACAACCCTGTGTTGACCGCGCGCATCGAGGGCGAGGAGATCTGGTGCCCGCGACGGTTCGTTTTTGACGCGCGCCTGCGTAGTCTGCGCCTCGACGCCTCATTGAATGTTTTCCGGGATGCCAGCAGCCAGCGCACGACTCTGGTTTGCACGCCGGAGGCGGCCGACGCGCACAAAGAGTTGCTCGAATCAACCAACGTCGATGCCTGGCCCATCCCCGATGTGGGTTCGCCCGAGGGCATGGCAGCGTTTCGCGAGCAATGCGCCCGCAGCGGCATTTACGGCGTGTACATCGAGGGGGGCTCTAACCTGCACAGCGTCCTGCTTGCGGCGCGCGAGCTTGATTACATGTTTGTGTACCAGGCGCCCCGCATCCTGGCCGACGAGCACGCCCTGCCCGTCTTCAGAGGCCTTCAGACCGACAGCATCGATGAAGCCGTTGAGCTGACCGAGGTGCGCCACGAAGTGTTTGGCCGCGACATTTTGACGCGCGGGTTCGTCGACTACGGCAAGCAGCGCCTGTACGCGCCCTACACCGTGTAAAGGTTCAGGCCATGCAGCGTCGCACCCTTGTTCTGGCCACAGGCAACGCCCACAAGGTCGAGGAACTGACCGATTGGATCGCCCGCGCGAGTCTGCCCGTAGAAGCAGCCTCGGCGGAGCCTTTCGGCGGAATGCCGCCGGTGGAGGAAACCGGCACCACCTTCGAGGCCAATGCCCGGTTGAAAGCCGAGGGACTGCGCGATGCGCTTTTGGAGCGCGGGCAGCCCCTGCCTTTTCTGATTCTGGCTGACGACAGCGGCCTGGAGGTCGAGGCGCTGGGCGGGGCCCCCGGCGTGTATTCGGCCCGTTTTGCCGGCCCGGACGCCGACGATGCGCGCAACAATGCCAAGTTGCTGGCGGCGTTGACAGAAGTTGCGGCCCCTGAGCGCGGGGCCCGATTTGTCTGCCAGCTTTTCGGACTGCAAGCCGACGGGAACACCCTGTCTTTGCGTGGCGTGGTCGAAGGCCGTGTCGCGGATGCCCCGCGTGGCTCGGCCGGTTTTGGTTATGACCCGCTGTTTATCCCCGAAGGCTATGAACAGAGCTTTGGCGAGCTCGGTGCGGAGGTGAAGCGAACCCTCAGCCACCGCGCCCGCGCGCTAGAGGCTTTTGCAATGAAGCTACCGACCTTGCTGGAATAGGACGGTCGTCTACTTAGCCAACCGGGTCAGGCCGATTCGAGCTGGGCGCAAACCTCGTCGATCAAAAAGTCCGGCGTGGAGGCACCGGCGGTGACGCCCACGACCTCGTAGTTGTCCTTGAGGTGCTTGATGTCGAGCTCAGCGGCGGTTTCGACATGAAAGCAGGGCAGGCCCTGTTTTTCGACGAGGAGGGCCAGCTTGCGGGTGTTGGCCGAGTGGCGTCCGCCGATCACGACGACCGCCTCGGCACCCTGCTCGGCCAGCCAGATGACGTCGGCCTGGCGTTCCTTGGTGGCTCCGCAAATAGTATCAAAGACCAAGGCGTCCGGATAGCGCTCTTTCACCTTTTCGGCTAGCGCGCCAAAGTCGTCGGTAAACATCGTCGACTGCGAGACCAGGCAGACTTTTTCGCCGAGGTCCGGAAGCGCTTCAAAGTCTTCCATGGTTTTGATCGGGTGGCCGCGCCCCTGGGTATAGCCGAGCAGCCCGATGACCTCCGGGTGGTTCGAATCGCCAAAGACGAGGGTGGTGTAGCCCTTTTTCGCGTGCAGCTTGATCTTACCCGCGATGATTCCGACGTCCGGACAGGTGGCGTCCTTGAACTCCATGTCGAGGTCTTTGAGGTACTTGCGGCGTTCGGGCGAAACCCCGTGCGCCCGCACCACCATGACCGCGTCATTTTGGGAGCCTTCGGGCAGGTCCAGGTCGGTCTTGCTCTGGTAGTCGCCGACTTCGTTGATGCCGTCGCCGCGCAGGCGCTCCATCATCTGGCGATTGTGGATGAGCGGCCCGTCGGTGTAGACCGCACGCTTGCCGGACTCGGTGTACTCGCGCGCAATGTCGATGGCGCGTTCAACGCCCCAGCAAAATCCGGCACTTTTGGCCCGTAAAATCTTCATAAGTACAGCTTTTGGACAACATGCAGAAGATTTCGTGCCCGGTCAATGGCCTAGGCGGCGGTTTGACGCGCCGAGGACGCGCCGCCAGATTGACGTTGCCCTGAGCCCGGGCAGTACAGAGCCTGCGCCCAGCGTCCACCGACACTTATGAAGCGTTTTTACCTGACCACCGCCATCGATTATCCGAACGGCCCGCCCCACCTTGGCCATGCCTACGAAAAGGTGCTGACCGACGTGATCGCGCGCTTCCGGCGGTTGATGGGCGAGGAGGTATTTTTTCTGACCGGCCTGGATGAGCACGGGCAAAAGGTGGTGCAGACCGCCAAGAGCCAGGGCACCACCCCCGCCGCGCTGGTCGATCAAACCGGGCCGCTCTTTCGCGAATTGTGCCAGGTGCTGCACATCTCCAACGACGATTTCATCACCACCCGCGAGACCCGGCATACAGAGGTGGTGCGCCGCATCCTGAGCGACCTCTACGAGCGCGGCGAAATCTACAAGGACGAGTACAACGGTTTTTACTCGGTGCGCCAGGAGCAGTTCGTTCTGGAAAAGGAGCGGGTCGATGGCGAATGGCCGGAGATTTACGGCGAGGTCATCGAACTTTCCGAAACGAACTACTTCTTTCGCCTGAGTAAGTACCAGGACTGGCTGGCCGAGTTTCTGCGCGACAACGCGTTCATCGTGCCGGCCTTTCGGCAGAAGCAGGTGCTGGAGTTCCTGAAGGAGCCGGTCAACGACCTGTGCATCTCACGCCCGAAAGAGCGCCTGGACTGGGGCATCCCGCTGCCTTTCGACGAGGACTTTGTGACTTACGTCTGGTTCGACGCGCTGATCAATTACATCTCCGCCGTCGGCTACGGGCAGGAGTGTTTCGAGCAGTTCTGGCCCTGCGAGTACCATGTCATCGGCAAAGACATTCTGGTGCCCGCTCACTCGGTTTACTGGCCCATCATGCTCAAGGCCGCAGGCATCCCCTTGCCCAAGCGCCTGCTGGTGCACGGCTGGTGGCACCTGTCCGGGCAGAAGATGTCCAAGAGCACGGGCGTCACCCTCGACCCCATCGACATGGCCACCAAGTTCGGCCCCGATGCCTTTCGCTACTTCATGATTCGCGAGATGAGCGTGGGGCAGGACAGCAACTTTTCGCTCGAGTTGTTCCTGACCCGCTACAACGACGATCTGGGCAACGACCTGGGCAACCTGGTCAGCCGCCTGCTCAACATGGGCGGGCGTTACTGCGAGGGCACTTTGCCCGTGGCCACCATCGACGAAGAACCGGAAAAAGTCCTGCGCGCGGCCTGGGAACGCACCTGTGGCGAGGCCCTGGAGTTCTATGAAGGTTTCCAGTTTCACCTCGCGCTGGAGAAGACCTTTGCCTTTGTGCGTGAGATCAACCGCTACGCCGAAAAGCGCCAGCCCTGGAAGTTGGCCAAGTCCACGGAAGCCGCCGACCGGGCCGCCTTGGAGACCGCGCTGGCTTGCATGGCCGAGGGCACGCGTCTGGCAGTAATCCTTTTACAGCCGGTCATGCCCGAAATCTGCGAAAAGGTGTTGGGCCTGTTAGGTCAGCCGATGCCCGAGCGCTGGGCGGGCGTGCTGGACTGGAGCACCTCCCTCAATGGGGCCACGCTGGGCGAGAAAACCATTTTGTTCCCGCGCCCGGAAGCGGCTGCGGAGGCCTGAACCGCCCACCCGATCCGTTCGATTAGCCAGCATGGAAGTAGTGCCTGTAGAGCGCTTCCCCCAGCGTGACCGCGCGGGTCTGCGCGCCTTTTTGGAGTACTGCCGCGCGCGTGCTCGCGAGGCCGGATCGCCGCGCCTGGTCAGCATCAGCCTCGAGGTCAGCTTCATTGATCCGCTTGCGGTTCTAGAAGCGATTTACGAGCCCGGCGAGCGTCATTTTTACCTGGAGCAGATGGACTCCGAACAAGGGCTGGCGGGAGCCGAGTCGGTTGTAGAAGCGACGTTTTCGGGGCCGGAGCGCTTTCGGGCGGTCGAGGCCTTTCGGGCTGAGGCGGTGTCACGCACCATCGCCATCGGGGATGCGCGCGCGCCGTTCTTCGGGCCGCACTTTTACTGCGGTTTCACCTTTTTTGACGAAGACAACCGTGACTCGGAAGCGCCCTTCGCCCCGGCCACCGTCTTTTTGCCACGCTGGCAGGTGGGCTTTCAAGACGGGCGTCATGGGGCGGTCGCCAACCTCGGTGTCACGCCCGAGAGCGACATCGATCTGCTGGTTGATAAGGTTTGGCGGGCGCACCAGCGCTTCGGCTCGTTTCCTTACGGAATTGTTGCGCCGGAGGCACCCTGCAGTCAGCCTGTCCTGCGTAGTGATGTTGTGGATACGCAGGCCTATGCGGGTCTGGTTGCCGAGGCCTTGAAACGCATCGACGCAGGCCGTTACGCCAAGATTGTGCTCGCGCGCGCGCTCGATCTAGAAAACTCGCAGCGTTACCGCCCGCTCACGATTTTGAATCAGTTGCGCGAGCGCTTTCCCACCTGCCATTGCTTTTCCTTCGCCAACGGCCAGGGGCAGTCCTTTGTCGGCGCGACGCCCGAGGAACTGGCTCGCGCTGCCGGAGGGCAACTGCATACAGAGGCGCTGGCGGGCTCGGCCCCGCGCGGGGCCACCGCCGGGGAGGACGCAGCGCTGGGGGCCGAGTTGTCCGAGAGTGAAAAAGATCTGCGCGAGCATGCGCTGGTGATCGATTCGATCGAGCGGCGTTTGCAGTCGGTTGGGCTGCAACCTGTGCGTGACAGCAACCGCCCGCGGCTCTTGCGCCTGGCCAACGTGCAGCACCTGCGCACGCGTCTGGCGGCCAAACTGCCCGATGACGGGGGCTTTCTGCGCGCGGTTGAGGCGCTGCACCCGACGCCGGCGCTCGGCGGCACGCCACGGGAGGCTGCGCTACGCGACATACGCACGTTGGAGCCTTTTGCGCGTGGCCTCTTTGGGGGCCTCGTGGGCTGGCTTGGGCCGCAGGGGGACACCGGCCTGATGACCGTGGGCATCCGCTGCGGACTTGTCGACGGACACCGGGCGCGCCTCTATGCCGGAGCGGGCATCGTGGCGGGTTCGGACCCCGAACGCGAAGCCGCCGAAACGGAATTGAAATTGTCGGCGCTCCTCGGCAGCTTCGGCTGATCGATGTCTGAACAGCAGCCAACCTCCAGTCGCGGCCGGTACTTTGAGAACCCGCTCATCACGGCCAATGTAAACATGCTCTGGGCCGGGTTTGCGGCCGAGACCCTGGCGTGCCTCGGGCTGCGGCATGTAGTGATTTCTCCCGGCTCGCGGTCGGCCCCGCTGGCGGTCGCCTTCAACGAGCATCCGCGCTTCAACACTACGGTTGCCCTCGATGAGCGCTCCGCCGGATTTTTCGCCCTGGGCCTCGCGCGGCAGTCGGGCCTGCCGGTTGTATTGATCTGCACCTCGGGTACGGCCGCGGCCAATTATTACCCGGCCGTGATTGAGGCCAGCATCAGTCGGGTGCCGCTGATCGTGCTGACGGCGGACCGTCCGCCCGAACTGCGCGAGTGCACTGCCGGGCAGACCATCGACCAACTGCGTCTGTATGGACGCTACCCGAGCTGGCAGACCGAACTCGCGCTACCCGAAGCCACCGAGTCGATGCTGCGCTACCTGCGTCAGACGCTCATTCACGCCTGGCAACGCGCGCTCATGTCCGCCGGCGGCCCCGTGCACCTCAACATGCCGTTTCGCGATCCGCTGGCGCCCGTGGCGTCGGAGGCGCTCGACCTTGAGGCCCTCGGCGAACTGCCCGCCTATTTTGAAGACATCGCACCGCCACCGGTGCCGAGTCTGTTGCTACCCAGCGAGGATCGCGCGGAGCTCTTGAAAACCTTCGGCAAGTACCGCCAGGGCCTGATCGTGGTGGGTCCGCATGCGCCCGCCCAGCCGCGCGAATTTGCCAGGCGCGTGGGGCAGATCTCCGACTTTCTGGGCTGGCCCGTTCTGGCCGATGGTTTGGGATGTCTGCGCAACTTCCAGAAGCAGGCCGGCACTTTAATCAGCCAGTACGACTGCATCCTGCGCAGTGAGGAAATCGCCGGTGAGCTTGAGCCTGAGGCCGTCTTGCAAATCGGCACGCTGCCCACCAGCAAGATTTTGCGGGCCTGGCTGGAGGGCCTGGAGCCGCTCACCTGGATCATTGACGCCAGCGCGGAAAATCGCGACCCGCTGCACCGCCGCACCCAGCACCTGCGCTGCAGCCTGGAGCAGTTCTTCACCGACATGCGCGTGGAGGGTGGCATCGACTCCGATTACGCCAAGCGCTGGAGCATTCTGGAAAACGAAGCCGTTAGCCAGCTCACTCAGACCCTTAGCGACGAGAGCGCGCTCTTCGAGGGCAAGGCCAGTTGGACGCTTGCGCGCACGTTGCCGGAGGGCATCCCGGTCTTCATCGCCAACTCGATGCCGGTGCGCGACGTGGAGTTTTTCTGGATGCCCAACGATCAGGGCAACTGCACGGTCTGCAACCGTGGCGCCAACGGCATCGACGGCACGCTCTCAACCGCCCTTGGCCTCGCCCACGCCAGCAAGAAAGCAGCCGTTCTCTTGACCGGCGATCTCGCGCTTCTGCACGACGGCGGCGGGGCGCTCCTCTCGGGCGAAATCTCCGGGCACCTCACCATCGTGCTGCTCGACAACGAAGGCGGTGGCATTTTTCACAACCTGCCCATCGCGCGCTTCGAGCCGCCTTTCCAAAAGCTGTTTATCACGCCGCAAAAGATGGACTTCGCCGCGCTGGCCAAGCTGCACGGCTGGACCTACGAAAAGCCCGACAACTGGTCGAACTTCGAGCGCCTCGTCAAAAAATTGCCCGGCAAAGGCGTGCGACTGATCCACCTGCGCTGCAATGCCGCCGAGGATGTCCAGACCCGAGGTCGCCTGTTGCTTGAAACCGCCGAAGGCCTGGAGTAGTGGGTGTGGGAGTACTCAGTCTAGAAGCTGGGCTTTAGAATTTAGGAGCCAGAAGCCAGAATTCATGACTTAAGAGTCAGAATTCAGATGACCGGCACTCGAGTTTCACTACTCAGCACCAAGCACTAAGAACTAAGCACTAATTACTAAAGCCCCTTCTTCAAGCATGACCTTCTCCACCGCAAAAACGTACGAAGACATCCTCTACGAAAAGTCGGAGGATGGCGGGATTGCGCGCGTCACCATCAACCGCCCGCACAAGCGCAACGCCTTTCGGCCCGAGACGGTTTTTGAGATGTACGAGGCCTTTTCCGATGCCCGGGAAGACCCGAAGGTGGGTGTCGTGTTGCTGACAGGCGCGGGGCCGCACAGCGATGGCAAGTACGCCTTTTGCTCTGGTGGCGACCAGAGCATCCGCGGCAAGGCGGGTTACGTGGGTGCCGACGGCGTGCCACGGCTCAACGTGCTCGATTTGCAGCGGCTCATCCGCTCGATGCCCAAGGTCGTCATCGCGCTGGTGGCCGGCTATGCGATCGGCGGCGGGCATGTCCTGCACGTCATTTGCGACCTCACCATCGCCGCCGACAACGCAATCTTTGGTCAGACCGGGCCGCGCGTGGGGAGCTTCGATGGGGGCTTCGGCTCGAGTATGCTGGCGCGCCACGTCGGGCAGAAAAAAGCGCGCGAGCTGTGGTACCTCTGCCGCCAGTACAACGCACAGCAGGCGCTTGAGATGGGGCTGGTCAACACGGTGGTGCCAGTCGACCGGCTCGAGATCGAGGGCATCCAGTGGGCCAGCGAAATCATGGAGAAAAGCCCGCTGGCCATCCGCTGCTTGAAGAGCGCCTTCAATGCCGAACTCGACGGCCAGGCCGGCATCCAGGAGCTGGCCGGTAACGCCACGCTGCTGTACTACCTTTCTGAGGAAGGCTCCGAGGGGCACCGCGCCTACCTGAACAAGGAAAAGCCCGACTTCCGCAAATACCCCTGGCTTCCCTGAGGGCGCTTTTTCTGGATGTGTGGGCCTATCCAGGCTTGAGACAGGCGCGCACCCTGGCAGGCTTGCACCCTGCGCCATGCCCGAGCCTACCAAAACTGCTGAACAACGCGCAGCCGCCTGGTGGAAAGACTGGTGGGCCAAAGATTATTCCTGGGAGGGGCTGGCACGAAAGCACCCGGATGAGTACGAATTCTCAGCAGTAGATCCAGAGACGTCTTTGCAGTGCTACTGGCTCGCGGATGCGGCATCAGGCCGGGAACGAACGGTGGCCGATCTCATCGCCAGCGACGAACTCATCCGCGACAGCTCCGACCCTACGAAGGCTGAGCCCGAGGGCCGTCTTTGGCACATTGTGCACGCTCCCTTGAAGTGGAAGGACGGCGCGCCCTCGCCCAAAGCCGCCCCCGCCGACCCTATCTGGGGGCGCATCGACGCCTGCATCGCGGCGCGGCTGCAGGCAGCCTTTCGCGCGCAGAACGGCCAGAAAGGCCAGGCAGTTGCGCCGGCGCTATTGCACGGCGCGGTACTGCAGGATTTGCCGAAGAAAGATGACTGTCCCGACGTGCTTTACCTGCAAGCTTACCGCTCTTACTGGCAGCATATTGACGCTAGCGGACGTACTTTCGGGGAAATGGCGAGGTTCGACGGAGCCCGGTTCGGGGGTGAGGCGTGGTTCGAAGGAGCCCAGTTCGAGCGCGAGGCGTCGTTCAACGGCAGCGTTTTTAAAGAGCGCGCAGTTTTCAGTGAGACACAGTTTCGAAACAGCTTTTCGTTTCAAAGCTGCCGCCTTCAGGGCGATGCAGATTTCAGCGGCCTGCGGATCGACTCAGCTAAGGAAATTGCCTGGCGGGCTGCCTTTCTAGGTTGTCGGTTTTGTGAACAGGTGGATTTCAGGGGGTCACCTTTCCACATCATTTCAGCCTTCGCCGATGCACGCATTCTAGACCGCATCCTCTACCCGCTCCCGGATAAGGAAAAAGAGCGTGCACGGCGTTTCGAGCAGAAGGCACTCAGGGCTGCATTACGACAACCAGTGAGTCATCGACGCTATGCGGATTCAATCCTGCTTGTCCTTTGGGAGACTCCTCCACGCTGGTGGAAGGCATTCGTTTATCGAAGGCTACAGAAAAATCCTGAACGAGAATCTGCTCTGACCGCGCTCAAGGACGGCGCTCGCGTACTGCGCGATGCGATGGAAGTTCGAAAGGACAACGTGCCCGAGCAACAGTTTTATCGCTTCGAACTCATTGCCAGGCGCAAGCTCACAGGTACGCCCTTTTGGGCCAAGGTGGTGTCCTGCGGGTACGGTCTTTTCGGAAACTACGGCACCAGTATCGCGCGGCCGATCCTTTGCGTCTTGCTCGCGTTTATCGGGTTCGCGCTCGCGTATGGGGGCCTCGGTTTTGCGGCGATCGAGTACACTGGGCACCTGGGTAGGGAGGTCTGGACGGACGCCGCATTGATTTCTGGCGGCAATACGTTCCGCCCGCTGTGGATTTGGGGCACAGCTTTCGCGGCCCGCCCTCCAACTGAGGGCCTCTCAGAAATCCTTCTGGCGGGCAAAGACTGGGTAAAAGTCCTGACCCTCCTTCTGGCCACCCTGCAGTCCATCCTCTCCATCATCCTGTTCTTTCTTTTTGCGTTGGCGGTGCGGCGGCGGTTTCAGATCAGCTAGGGATGTGAGTGTGGTGCGGCGCGGCCTGCCCTCTATGTCAGAAGTTGCGAGACGTAGGCTGCCCTCCGTGCCCCTCTGGCAGGGTTCTGCGTCTCTGTGGCGACGTGTGCGCGTGCGCCTGAAGGCCGTGTCGAAAAGGCCTTACGCGGCCATGCGGGCGAGGCGGGTGCACTTTCGAGGTTGACTCCGGGCGCGGCCTATCGCCTTTTACCGCTTTGATCGGTCCACTGGACCCATCCCCACATGGACAAGGAAGCTCTCAAAAACTTTGCCATCAGCTACTTCAAGGCGCAGGGCGTGGAGTACTCGCCCACGGCCTTGCGCGTGTTGACCGACTCCCCGTACCTCAAGGAGAAGGAGCTGGTCGAGCTGGACGAGGACGGCCTGAAGCAGGGCGTCGAGCCGGTGCTGGCCGCCGCCGTCAAGCGCTACAAAAAGCGTGTGCAGCGCTCCAAAAGCGGTGTAAAAGCCGTGTTGCGCGACGTCGACCTGCGCGCCCCCGTCAGCAACAGTAAGCTGCCGCCCTACGCCGTGAAGAAGGTCAAGCCGGCCCCGCCTGAGGACCCCGCCGCCGCGGGTGATGGTGACGGCGCGGAAGCCGCCGCGGCCTCCGAAGAAAAGAGCGAGTAAGCCCGGGCGGTTTGTGGCCCGGCTTTGTGCGGCCTCACGGCGTGCGGCTCCGCTTCAGATGCCCGCACCTTTGGAGTAGCGCGTGGGTTCCACGTAAACGGCCTTCATGCCCGCCGCCTTGGCTGCCTGCAGTCCGAGCTGACTGTCTTCGTAGACCAGGCAGGCCGTCGGTTCGACGCCGAGTCGCTCAGCGGCCAGCAGAAACGCGTCCGGAGCGGGCTTGGTCCGTGCGACGTCTTCCTGCGTAATGACCACCTCAAACAATTCCGCCACGCCGATGACCCGCAGGGTTTCCGCCACGTGCGGGCGCGTGCCCCCCGAGACGACCGCCACCGGCTTGTTCTGCGCCACCTCCCGCGCGATGGCGACAACCGGGTCGATGGGCTCAACCTCGGCGTGGTGCTGGTCAATGTAGGCCATCTGCGCCCGGGCCACAGCTTCTACCTGCAGCGACAGGCCGTGCGCGGCGTTCATGCGCGCGATGGTATCGGCCATGCCCATGCCGGCCATCGAGTAAAAGGTCTCCCAAGTGAACTCAAAGGTGGCGCCGCAGGTTCGAAAGGCGTGCGACCACGCGCGAAAGTGCAGCGGCATGGTGTCCGCCAGCGTGCCGTCGCAGTCGAAGAGGTAGGCGGTGTATAGCCCAGGTGGAGGCGCTAGCGACATGGTCGGGTTCGACGCATGGAGGACCTCGACCCAGCCGACCGTGCGACTAGATTTTGCCGAAGAGGGTCTTGCCGTTGCCGCAAAGGTCTTCGCAGGCGATGGCTATGCGCTGGGCCATGCTCTGCTCGGCCAGCTTCAGGTAGCCGCGCGGGTCGTAGGCTTTTTTGTTGCCGATGTCGCCGTCGACCATCAGCACACCGTCGTAGTTTTTAAACATGTGGTCTACGATCGGGCGGGTGAAGGCGTACTGCGTGTCGGTGTCGACGTTCATCTTCACGACGCCGTAGCCGAGCGTTTCGCGAATCTCTTCCAGGCGCGAGCCCGAGCCCCCGTGAAACACGAGATCAAACTCCGACGCCGCGCCGTATTTTTCTTTTACGGCCGCCTGCCCGCTCTTGAGGATGTCGGGCCGCAGCTTGACGGCGCCGGGCTTGTAGTGGCCATGGACGTTGCCAAAGGTGGCCGCAAAAGTGAAACGGCCCACGCTGTCGAGCGCCTCGTGCACCGCCACCATGTCCTCGGGCGTTGTGTAGAGCTTGTCCTCGGGCGTGTCCTCGCTGCCGGCGGCACCGTCTTCCTCGCCACCCACCACGCCGGCTTCCACCTCCAAGATGATTTCCTGCGCGGCGCAGAGCTCGAGGTACTTTTTGGAGAGCGCCATGTTTTCCTCCAGCGGGAGGTTGGAGGCGTCGAGCATGTGGTTTTGAAAGAGGTTGTTCTTGCCCTCGGCGCGGCGCTTGGCTGTCGCGTTGATCAGCGGCTCCAGAAAACTCTCGGCCTTGTCGGGCGGGCAGTGGTCGGTGTTCAGGGCGACCATCACGTCGTACTGCTCGGCCAACATGTGAGCCGTTTCGGCCAGGACGATGGCTCCGTAGGCGGCGTCCTTGTGGTCGGTGCCGGAAGCAAACTGGCCCGCGCCCGTGGAAAACTGAATGATGCCGTCGGACTTGGCCGCCGCGAAGCCTTTCAGTGCGGCGTTGATCGTGATGATCGAGGTGCAGTTGATGGCCGGGTAGGCGTAGTCGCCCGCTTGGGCGGCATCGAGCATGGCGGCAAATTGCTTGGGCGTGGCGACAGGCATGGTCTTTTCAGGTTGGTGTTGGCTATAAAGATTTTTAACTTAAATGAGTCCCTAAAACAGCCTTTCTAATGCATCACGTCAGGCAGGCAAGACTGTTTCAAGAGACGCGCCTCAGCAAAACGCTTTTGCCGGTGCTGTCGAGGCTGCTTTTTTGCAGGCTGCCTTAATCGGTGAATGGGTTGATGACCTCGATGGCGCATGCGTCAAAGTCGCGCACGTTACGCGTAACCAGGGGCAGACTCAGCTGCCACGCAGTGGCTGCCAGAAACTAAACTAGTCACAAAGACAATCCTGCAAACGACTGAGCGTCTATGGGTGCCCGGGGCAGGCTCAGCTACCCTCGGAACGGGCAGCTTTTTTGGTCGCTGTTTTTTTGGCGGCGGTCTTGCGGGCGGTCTTTTTCTTCGGCGCGCGGGGCGGGAAGTCGAACTTCAGGTTGCCGTTCTCTTCCAGCATCAAAAAGGCGTCGAAGAGCCGCCGCGTGCGGTTTGAGCGGAAGCCTTTGATGAGGTCGGTTTTTCCGTTTTCAAGGAGCTTGGCGAACTGCTCACGCTCAATCGGCTTGCCCAAAAGGGTGCGGTTGATCCGCAGATGCTCCTTGGAGTCGCCGTTATCGCTGCCGTTGCGGCCCGGATGTCCGGGGGTGACGTAGGCGGTGGGCATTTCGTGTACGGGCTTACCGTGCCAGTGACCCACCACGGGAAACTCCGAAAGATCTTCGGGCACCGCTCCGTTCTCGCCGCCGGCGTTGCCAAAGTCGAACGAGACGCGCCAGGTGCCGTTGTCCTGCTGTTCCAGTTTGAGGTTGGCCGAGTAATTCTTGCCCGCCTTGGAGCGGAAGCCGTCGAGCGGCCCGATTTGCTTCTCGCGAATGAGTTCCACGATTTCCTCGCGCTCGAGCTTGCGGTTACCAATCGCCTTGTAGACGACCAAATTATAGACCGGCTTACCCTTGACCTCGATGTAGTCCTGCGAGCGAAAGCCCCGGAAATTTTCTACCAGCGGCTTGTCGTCGGTGAAGCTGACAATCTCGCACTCCTCTTCGGGCGGTTCCGAGTCGGCGATGCGCTTCACGATGTCTTTGGTCATCCCGACGATGCCGTCCATGAACTCATCACGGGTCAGCTCGCCCAGCTCGATCTGGCGCAGCTTGTACTCCCAGTCGCCGGTAAGCGACGGTGAGGTGAGTCCTTCGATACCAAACGCATCGAGAAACGACATGAGGTTCTCGGCCTTGGTCAGCGGGACGAGTTCGCGGCCCTGGCGTTCGATGTACTTGGTGTTGACGAGGCCCTCGATGGTTTGCGCACGAGTGGCCGGGGTGCCCAGACCCTTGCCCTTCATCGCTTCGGCCAGCTCGTCATCGTCGACAAATTTGCCGGCCCCTTCCATCGCGGCCAACAGGGTGGCTTCGCTATAGCGTGGTGGTGGACGGGTCTGGTCGGCTTCGATTTCAGCGTTTTGAACGGTCGCCAGGGCCGGGCTGCCATCCTCGGGCGACAGCGGTGGAATCTGGTCCTCCCCGGCGATCTGCTTGCCGTAAACCTCCAGATAGCCGGGCACCACGAGGACTTTACCCTCCGTCTTGAAGGCATGTTCGCCGACCAGACTGGTCCGTGTGGTGACGTCGAATTCGGCTGGCGGGAAGAAAATTGCGATAAAGCGCCGGACGATCATGTCGTAGATCTTCGCCTCTTCGTCCTTGAGTTTTTTGGGCGAGGCGTTGGTCGGGATGATTGCAAAGTGGTCGCTGACCTGCGCGTTGTTGAAAATGCGCTTATTCGACGGGTTGACCCAGTCGTTGTCCAAGACCTTCCGGGCGGACTCGGTGAAGCCGCCACCCAGATTGCCAAGTGTTTCCCGGACGGTATGCGGGTAATCCTGGGGCAGAGCCCGGGAGTCCGTCCGTGGATAGGTGATCATCTTGTGACTCTCGTAGAGCGACTGCGCCAGGGACAAAGTGCGCCCCGCCGAGAAGCCGAAGCGTCCGTTGGCTTCGCGCTGAAGGCTGGTCAAGTCATAGAGGCGTCCCGAAGACTGGCGCGTGCGTTTTTTCTCATCGGTGACTTCGGCCTGCCCTTGGTCCTGAACCGCTTTGAGGATTTGCTCAGCGCTCTCCTTGTCCCAGATGCGGTCGGCGCGGTCATGCTCGTCGGTACCCTTGGCGAAATCCTTTTTCTGAAAGAGCCCGGTGTACTCCCCAGCGCAGACTCCGAAATTAGCAACGATGCGCCAGTAATCACGCGGCTTGAAATCGCGTATTTCCTTTTCGCGCTCGCATATGAGGCTGAGGGTGGGCGTCTGCACCCGCCCGACGGAGGTGGCTGAACCGCTGCGGCGACCGCCCATACGGATGGTGGCCCCGCGGGTGCCGTTGATGCCGATCAACCAGTCCGCCTCCGAGCGGCAGCGCGCGGCCTGCTGCAGCGTGACCATCTGCTGGTTGTCGCGCAGATCGTCAAAGGCCTGGCGGATGGCGTCGGTGGTCATCGAAGACATCCACAGGCGCTGAATGGGCTTTTTGCAGCCAGCCAGCTCGTAGATGTAGGTAAAGATCAATTCACCCTCGCGACCGGCGTCACAGGCGTTGATCACTTCGTCGATGTCCTTGCGCCCCAGTAACTTCTTTAGCTCCTTGTACTTCTTTTCGTTGCGCTCAATCGGCTTCAGTTCGAAGCGCTCGGGGATGATCGGCAGGTTGCCAAGGGCCCAGGAGCCGAACTTTTTGCCGTAGTCTTCGGGCATGTAGAGCTCGACCAGGTGGCCGACCGCCGAGCTGATCACCCATTCGTCATTCTCAAAATACTCCCCTTTTTTGGGTACTTTGCCCAAAACGCGCGCCAGGTCGGTCGCAACGCTTGGTTTCTCGGCTATAACCAGTCGCTTCATCCCAATGTGCCCAGTATCGGACCGCCGCCCTTGGCCTTTATCGCGCGGCGGTCTGGGGGAAGAGCTCCGGCATCTCAGCCAGCAAAGTGTCTAGGTTGTTAAGCAGGCCCGAAATCGTGGCTTCGGTTTCGTCACCCATGTTGGAGATACGGAAGGTCTTCCCCTTGATCTTCCCGTAGCCTCCGTCAATGACGCATGAAAAACGTTCCTTCAAAGCCGCGTTGAGCGCCGGGATGTCCATCTCGCGGTTATTGCGCACGCAGGTGAGCGATTTGGAGGCATACGCCAGATCTGGCAGTAGTTCAAAGTCGTGCTTTTTGACCCAGTCGTGCACCTGTTGGTTGGTCCTGGCGTGGCGCGCATAACGCGCTTCGAGCCCCTCGGCAAAGATCTCGTTCAGCTTGGCTTGCAGCCCGTAAATCAGCGGGATGCAAGGCGTGCTGGGCGTCATGCCCTTTTCGTAGTTTTTACGAAATTCGATCAGGTCGAAGTAGTAGCCGCGCCCGTCGACGGACTCGGCGCGCTCGTGGGCGCGTTCAGACACGGTGAACAACGCCATGCCCGGGGGCAGCGCCAGCGCTTTTTGCGAGCCGGTCAAGAGCACGTCGATGCCGAGCGTATCCTTGGCGATCGGTAGCACCGAGAACGAGCTGACGCAGTCGACGATGGAATAAACCTCCGGAAAGTCTTTCAGCACGGCGGCGATCTCGGCGATCGGGCTCATAGTGCCCGTCGAAGTTTCGTTGTGGATCAGCGTAACGATGTCGAATTCACCGGTGGAAAGGGCTGCGCGCAGTGCCTCCGGGTCGACCGGCTGACCCCATTCGAACTTCAGCGCCTCGCAGGGTATCCCCATGCGCTGGGTCACGTCGTGCCATTTGTCCGAAAAGGCGCCGCTGCAGCAGTTGAGGACTTTTTTGTCCTTCACCAGGCTGCGCAGGATGCCTTCCATGACACCCCAGGCGCTCGAGGTGCTGATATAGACCGGGTCGGTGGTGAAAAAGGCCTGTTGCAGCTTGGGCTGCACGTCCTTGAAGAGCGCCACGAAGTCCGGGCTGCGGTGTCCGATCATCGGCTGGCTCATCGCCTTGTAGATGTGGGGCGCGACCTCGATAGGACCGGGAATGAAGAGTTTGTAGCTCACGGGTTGAGTGAATGAGGATGAGGCGAAAGAATGGCTTAGGCGCCCACCGGAAGCGAATCCGGCAGGGTATTTTCCGAGCGAACGATCGTGCGATTGCCTTCGCCGAGCACAGCGATGCGCGGCTTCCAGTGGCGCGCTTCCGACTCACTGAGTTGGACAAAGCTCATAATGACGAGCAGATCGCCGATTTTGCCCAGATGGGCTGTCGCGCCGTTCAGGGAGATGGTCAACGAGCCCTCTGCGGCGGGAATGGCGTAGGTCTCAAAACGCTCTCCACTGGTGATGTTGCCAACCAGGATCTTTTCATAAGGCATCAGATCGACCAAACGCATCAGGCGGCTGTCGATGGCCAGACTGCCCTCGTAATGCAACTGAGCATCAGTAACTTCAGCACGCAGGAGTTTGGCCCGTAGAAGACTTGCATTCATGATTGCGCAGAGGATGAAAGGCTGCTTTCTGAAACGACGGGCGTGAGCGAGGTCAATCCTGATTGCAGACGGTTCACTGGCCGCAAGGGAGAAATTTATCCGGGCCTTAGGGCGGATGCATGCCCATTTAGCCGCTTTTGCAGCATAGCTGAGGGGCGTCAGAATGCAACTTTGCGCCGGGGGTGGAGCCGATGAGTGGCTGGATTGCACGTCAAAAAGCCTGGATTGAGTCCCGGGCCGAGCGCACAGGGCATTTCCTGGTCGATGTGGTCTATGATCGACGTCGCGATACAAAGGCGCAGACCATCGGCGGGGCCCTGCGTGGGCTCTCGAAGGTCTTCGCGGGGATTGTCCGGACGCGTTTCTGGCTTTACCGCAACCGCATTCTGCGCGACCAGCCCCTAGGCTGCCTGGTGGTGGTGGTGGGCAACCTGACCGTCGGCGGCACCGGCAAGACCCCCGTGGTCGAGAAATTTGCCCGCAGTTTGACCGAACGCGGGCGCAAGGTCGCCATCCTGAGCCGTGGCTACAAATCCAAGAAAGAGCCGCTGTGGAAGCGCTGGTGGCGCGGGGTGGCGCACCTGGAGCCGCCGCCACCGCGCGTTGTCAGCAACGGTCGCGAGGTCCTGCTGGGCTCCGATGAAGCCGGGGACGAGCCTTTTATGTTGGCGCGCAATCTGCCGGGGGTGGTCGTGCTGGTGGACAAAAATCGCGTCAAGGCCGGCCAGTACGCGATCAAACACTTTGACTGCGATACCCTGCTGCTGGACGACGGGTTCCAGTATCTGCCTCTGCGCGGACAGCTCAACCTGCTCATGATCGACAAGGGCAATCCGTTCGGCAACGGCTGCCTGCTGCCCCGCGGGATCCTGCGCGAGCCGATCGAGCACATTCGGCGGGCCTCCTACGTCTTTTTGACAAAGTCAGACGGGCGCACCGACATGGAGCTGGAGGCCATCATCCGGCGCCACAAACCTGATACCGACATTATCGAGTGCACCCACCGGCCGCAGTACCTGCAGGCCTTTGCCGGGAGCGAGCGCCTGGACCTGACCTGGCTGCGCGGACGCAAGGTGGCCGCCTTCAGCGCGATCGCCACGCCGGAGAGCTTCGAGGAATTTCTCGAGCGCCTGGGGGCGCAACTGGTCCTGCGTAGGCGTTTTCTCGACCACCACCGCTTCAGCGATCGCCAGATTGAGGAGATCTTTGCCAAGGCGCTGGCCTCCGGAGCTGCCTGCGTGGTGACCACCGAGAAGGACGCCGTGCGAGTGCCCAGCGACTATCAGGCACCGCTGCCGCTTTATTTCCTGCGCCTGGAGGTGGACATCCTCAGCGGCGCGGGTGACTTCGAGGAGGCCGTCTCGCGGATCTGCTTCCCTCGCAAGGCGCTGCGTGCCTCTCGCAACCCCTTGCGGCGGCGCAGCATGAGCCGTCCGCCTTTCGCCGGTGACGCTGACGAGCTGAAATGAGCCGTCGCCCGATTTTCCTCGCATCGATTCGGGCAGGATTGCATTTTGACCATCTCATCAGTTAACGACCGTTTGTTCCGCGTATGTCTTCCTCCGAACTTGAAAAAGCCCCGGCCCATCAGGAGACGCGGGTGCCCTGGTACGACGCAAACCAAGCCGAGCGTCCCGTACGCGACCTGGAGATTAAAGATGCCCAACTCATCTTTCAGGCGGTTTGGGCCGAGTTAAAAGAAAGCTACGGGCGCGAAAACCTGCGCTTTCCCAAGGAGATCTTCTGGCTCAATGGCGCCCCGGGTGCCGGCAAAGGCACCAACACCCGCTTCATCATGAAGTACCGGGACTACACCGCCGCCCCGGTCGTCGTCAGCGAGCTGCTGCAAAGTCCGGAAGCGCGCAAACGCATCGATGCGGGGTTACTGGTTGGGGACAAAGAAGTCACCGAACTGGTTTTTAAAGAATTGCTGAACCCCGAACACGACAGTGGTGCGATCGTCGATGGCTATCCCCGGACCAAAGTTCAGGTCGAATGCCTCAAGCTGCTCTACGGCAAACTCAACGATCTGCGCCGGGAGTTCCTCAACACGTTGCTGAGCTCGCACTTCCCCAAGCCGCAATTTCACATTTTGGTGCTTTTTATCGACGAGGCCGAGAGTATCCGGCGGCAGTTGCTGCGCGGTCAAAAGGCGGTCGAGCACAATCGCGAGGTCGATGCTTCGGGCTACGGGACGAAAATCGAGCTGCGCAAGACCGACCTGGAAGAGGAAGCCGCCCGGGGCCGTTACCGTACCTTTAAGGAGAAGACTTACGAAGCCCTGCGCAGCCTGCGTGAGGTGTTTCACTACCATTACATCAATGCGCATGGCTCGGTGGCCGCCGTGCAAGAACGTATCATCAACGAGCTCAAGTACCAGAGCTCGCTGGAGTTGGACCAGGCTACCTACGACCGCCTGAGCGTCATTCCGATCGCCAACCAGATTGTACTGCATGCCCGTCAGGACCTGGTCCAGCGTTTGGACGATTACGAAGCGCACGATTCCGCGTTGTTCGCCCGGGTAGTCAGCTTGATCGACGAAAAGTTCATGCCCATCGTCCTGCGGCATGCCATCAGTGGGCGGGCGGCGATCAACAGCGAGGACGAGTTGCTAGGTGATTCAGCGGCCCTCGCCATGCTGCTGGATATCTTTTCCGAACGCGGCTATCACGCCGTGGTTGACCTGCGCCGCGAGGAAATTCCCGAATCCATTGACCCAAAAACGTTTAAGATCACCTGCCGGGTGAAGAAGGTGTACCGGGTCACGGTGAGTTTCCAAGGCTCGGAAATTCGCCGCGGCGAATAATTGAGCGAGGACCGCATTCTTGTATGGCTGTTTGGCACAAGCAATTTATCTAGACAAGCTGGCTAGATGATCCTTTTCAAGGAATGATAGCTGGCCGAAGCCAAAAACAAGCTGAGTGAGGTTGTGCACCGTGCGCTTGCCGAAGGGCCGCAGCGGAGTACCCGTCGCGAGGATGCGGTAGTAGTACTCTCCGAGAAGGATTTTCAGGCGCTGACCGGGCAGAAGCCCAGCTTGGCCGGTTTCCTGATGGAGGAGGGTCCAGACTATGATGGGGTGGACTTGGAGCGCGATTCTTCGACCATGCGCGACGTCGACCTGTGAAGGTCCTGCTCGACACCAAGGTACTTTCGGAATTGCGCCGACCCGCAGGAGATCCCCGGGTGAAGGCGTCTGTGCGTCGCCTGCGGGCGGATGCTGTCTACCTGAGTGTCATCTGCCTGGGCGAATTGATTCGTGGAGTCGAAAAACTGCCCGTTGGCGAAAAGCGGCAGAGCTTGTCCGCTTGGCTCTCCATCCTGGGAACTCACTTTGCCGAGCGCATCCTGGGCGTGGATCTGGAGGTCGCACGGTTCTGGGGCGAGGTGACCGGGAGTGCTCAAAAGCAAGGTGGCAATCTGTCCATCGCGGATGGCTTGATCGCGGCTACCGCCATGCGTCATGGCCTGCACCTGTTCACGCGCAACGCGAAGGATTTTGCGAAGACGGGCGTGCGGGTCGTCAACCCGTGGGTGGACTGATGCCGGCGGGTACTGTCTGCCAAGATTACACTACGTTCCCGTAAAAATACGTTTCCAGGTCGGCCGTTTTTTCGTGAATACGCGAGATGTCGTCTTGGCTCAGGTTGCCTTTCCACTTTAAGGTATTAACGCGTGCTTCCGCCTTGAAACTAGCGGCGATTTCACTCGTCCATTCAAGACCCACGGCCTTGTACAAGGGCGGGAAGTGTTCCAGCGGATTTTCGGCAAAGGTTTCATGCAGAACAACCTGCCAGCTGTTGCGGCCAGACTGAACCTGTTCGCGGACGTACTGATACAGTATGCGGTAAAGGAGAATGGATTGATCCAGCAGTGAATGCGGCTTGGCTGCCTGCGCTTCGATCTCTGGCCAGAGATTTTGAAAGTGCGCCTCTACTAGCTTGGGCTGGGCGACGAGATCGCGGAAGGGAAACGACCAGCGGTCACGCAGAAGACTGTCGCAAAAGGCGGCGGGCCTGCGCACGGCGACGACGATGTCTGCTGCGAAAGTGTCTTCAATCCAGGGTGCGGAGAACAAGGCGATGGGGTCCTTCAAAATTACGCGTTGAGTGTTGGGACGTTCGCGGCGCAGGACCCACCAGTCGCGAAGCAAGTGCGAAAAGTCACGCGGATGGCGAATTTGTCCGAGCCGAGTCCGCACACTGTAGCGCATGTCGATCAACCTTCGAAGCCCTGCTTCGTACCGAGCTGCAGCAGGGTTTCCCTTGTTCATTTGATAGAACCAACAGGGCGCCGGGGGGTGCATGAGCGAGGGTCTGTAGGAGATGGAAAATGGCTCCCAGTGAAGGTGGACCCCAGCGGCTTTCCCCAGACAGAGGCCAAACCAGGTTGTGCCGCTGCGGTGTGAGCCGGTAACCAGAATGGGGTGATGGGTGGCTGTTCCGGACATCGATGCGTCGTTAATCGAGGGGTTGCCAGCAGGTCAATGCTTCGCTGCGCGTTTCGCTTGCTGAGGGGGCGCAGGGGCCCTTAGCTGGTGGGATGGATACACGATACCTGGCGCTGGCGGATGTGCTGGTTAGGCATTCCACGGCGTTGAAGCCTGGAGAGAATGTGCTGATCGAGGGCTTTGACGTGCCCGACGAAATTATCGTGGCGCTGATCCGCGCGGTGAAACAGCGCCGGGCGCATCCCTTCGTCAACCTCAAGCGCATGCGCGTGGTACGCGAGTTGATTCAGCAAAACGGGTCCAAGCAATTTGAGGCCGAGGCCACGCATTGGGAGCTGCCCCGGATGAAGCAGATGCAGGCCTACATCGCCTTGCGTGGGGCCGAGAACATTTTTGAAACGTCCGACGTGCCGGCGGCTTCGCAAAATGCCTACATGGGCGCGCTGAAGCCGGTGCTGGATTACCGCGTCAACGAGACGCGCTGGTGCGTGCTGCGCTGGCCCACGGCGTCGATGGCGCAGCAGGCACGCATGAGCACCGAAGCCTTTGCCGATTTTTACTTCAACGTCTGCACTATGGACTACGCGCGCATGAAGCCCGGCATGAGCGCTTTGAAAAAGTTGATGGATCGGACCGAGCGCGTGCGGATTGTGGGCCCGGATACCGACCTGTCCTTTTCGATTAAGGGGCTGCAGGCCATCGCCTGCGGCGGTGTGCACAACATCCCCGATGGCGAAGTGTTCACGGCACCGGTCCGAGAGAGCGTCGAAGGCGTTCTCAGCTACAACGCGCCAACAGTCTACCAAGGCACCTCGTTCGACAACATTCGCCTGGTCTTTGAAAAGGGGAAGATCGTCAAGGCCGAGAGCAACAACACGCGGCGGCTCAATCAGATTCTCGATTCGGACGACGGGGCGCGTTATATTGGGGAGTTCGCTATCGCCTTCAACCCGCTCATTTTGCAGCCGATGCAGGACATCCTCTTCGACGAGAAGATCGCCGGGTCGTTTCACTTTACACCGGGGCAGGCCTACGAGGGCGAAGCCGACAACGGCAACCGCTCGAAAGTCCACTGGGATATGGTCTGCATCCAGCGCAAGGATTTTGGCGGCGGTAAAATTTACTTCGACGGCAAGTTGATCCGCGAAGACGGGATGTTTCTGCCCAAGCCGCTGCAAAAGCTTAATCCGGAGTACCTTCTGGGTGAAGCCAGGGCCCGGTCATGAGCGACTCCGCTTTCATCCAGTCGCTGCCGAAGACCGAGACCCACCTGCACTTCGAAGCGAGCCTGCCCTGGGATTTTTTGCACGAGTTGGACCCTAGGAAGTACGCCCTGCGCCCCGCTTCGTGGAATGACGACTTCCGATTTGAGTCGTTTGCGCATTTTGAGCATGAGCTGATCGGCTATGGGATGACGTGGTACACTTCCCCGGAGCGCTACCACCGCGTGGCCCAGCGCACCTTCGCCAGTCTGATGGAGCAAAACGTTCGCTATGTGGAAACGAGCATTGCCTCCGGGATGAGCCAGTTTGCCAACCTCGATCCGCACGAGGTGTTGCAGGCAATTCGCGCGGCGGTGCCCCCGGGGCTGGAGGTGCGCCTCTTCATTGGGATTCATCACCGGGGCTTTGAGGGCTGGATCCGCCCGGTGCTCGAAAACTGCGTCAAGTGGGACGAACTCGATGGGATCGATCTGCACGGGCCCGAAGATCACGAGATCGGCGACTGGGCTCCGCGGCTTTGGCAACGCGCCCGGGACTATGGCAAATTCACCAAGGCGCATGCGGGCGAGTTCTGCGGGCCTGAATCCGTGCGCTACGCCATCGATGCATTGAAGGCTCAGCGGATTCAACACGGTGTGCGTGCGAGCGAGGACCCGGAACTGGTGTGTGAACTGGCCGAACGCGGCATCGGTCTGGATGTCTGCCCGATCAGCAACCTGAAGCTGCGCGTGGTGCCCAGCCTGGAGGCGCATCCGCTGCGAAAGCTGATGCAGGCCGGGGTGCGCTGCACGATCAGCACCGACGACCCTGTGTCCTTCGGCAACCACCTAAACGGCGAATACCTGGCCCTGGCCACGACCGGTTACACGCGCGACGAGCTGGTGCGCCTCGCCCGAAACGGATTCGAGAATGCCCTCGTTGACGCTACCCGGCGGCAGGCTTGGCTCGACGAATTGGATGCGGTGGCTTCGTCTGCCGCTTCGGCCTGAGTTCGTATGACCGATCCGGAAGCGGAACTGCCCGAGAATGATGCGGTGGCTTCCGCGGGCTTCGAGTTTTTTGACTTCGTGGTGCCCGAGGCGGTTGAAAAGGCGCGTGCGGACAAGGTCGTGGCCGGGCACTATCCGGATTTCTCGCGGATGGAGATTCAGACGGTTTTCGACGCCGGCGACGTGACCTATGAGGGGAAGTCGGTTGGTCGCAATCATCGCGTATCCACGGGCGATGTGTTGCGTTTGCGACTGCCCGCTGGCAAGCCCACCTCGCTGAAGCCGGTCGACCAGCCGCTAGAAATTCTTTTTGAGGACGCCCATGTCGTCGTCGTGAATAAGCCGGCGGGTCTGGTCACGCACCCGGCTGACAGTACCGGCTACCTTACGCTGACAAATGTGGTGCTTCATCACACACAGGGAGCGTTGGCGGAGGCGGGTGGGGTGATGCGTCCGGGGGTTGTGCACCGTCTCGACAAGGAGACCAGCGGCGCGATTTTGTTCGCGAAAACCAACCTGGCTTATCATGCGCTGGTGAAGGCGTTTGCCGCGCGCCGCGTGGAGAAGACCTACGTGGCCCTGGTGAGCAGGCCGCCGGAACTGGAGTCGGGCGTCTGTCTGGAGCCCATCGCGCGGCACCCGGTTACGCGGATACGCATGCGGGTGAATCCCGAAGGCAAGCCCGCCCACACCGAGTGGCAGGTGCAAGCGCGCTTTGGCCCGCTGGGCGCGCGTGTGCGTTGCTGGATTCACACGGGGCGCACGCATCAAATACGCGTCCACCTGAGCCACCTGGGCTTTCCCATTTATGGCGATGGGGTCTATGGCTACCGGCATGACCGACGGCTGGGGTACGCGCAGCCGCGCGTGATGCTCCATGCCGAACACCTTGCCCTCGACCACCCGGTGACGGGCGAGCGCATCGACGTTCAAGCGCCGTTGCCCGTGGATTTTCTGGAGTTTGAAGCGCGGCTTCGCGAGACGGCGGCCGTCATTGAAAGCTCAGAGCTCGAGTAAATCGGCAACGATTCCGAAGCGCAAGTTGCGGAACGAATGGGTGAGGGCTTCCGTACCGGCGAGCTCGGTCAGCCGGGTGAGAATCGCCAGCGCGGCGGGCAGGATGTCGGCCCGGTTGGCGGGCAGGCCAAAGCGCTCGATACGTGTGGAAAGATCGACCGAGGCCAAGGCATCGCGAATGCGTTCGAGGTCCTTTAGGGCGATGGCTGCGGGCACGTGGTCGATTTCCATGCCGTGCTCGCGTGCGAGGATCGCCCGCGTGATGGTGACGCCGCCGCCGGTCCCGATGAGGCGGCCAAAGGGCTGCTCAAAAACGAATCCGCTATGGGCCAGTTGCTGGTCCAGGTCGTTGACGATGGCGTCAAAAGCAGCCTGGGGGATCGGGGCTTCCGGATGCAGGCAGTGGCGCTCGGTCATGCGCACCGCGCCGACCTCGAGGCTGAGGCCGCGTTCAATGCGTCCGGCCTGATGGCGCACGATTTCCAGACTGCCGCCGCCGAGATCGATGAGGTGGAAGCGGTCGGAATCCTGGAGCGCCGGGTCGGTGGAAATCCCGCGGGCCACCCCGGCGGCCTCTGCCTCGCCCGAGAGCACGCGCAAGGGATGGCCGGTTTGCGCGTGCATGAATTTGGCAAACTCGCCGGCGTTAGCCGCGCCACGCACCGCGCTCGTTGCAACGATGGCAACTTTTTCCGGGTGAAAGGGCGCGGCGGCTGCAAGCAGCTCCTTTACGGCGGTGGCGGCGCGCTCCTGGGTTGCTTGGTCGATTTCAGGTCGGCGGCTGCGTCCGATGCCGGTGCTGATGCGCGTCTCCAGCGTCCGGCTGAGATGTTCGGTAAGCTGGCCCTGGTGCACGGATGCGACCAACAGCTTGATGGTGTTGCTGCCAAGGTCGACAACCGCGGCGGTCGTTACTGTGGTGGGCGTGGTCACAGCGTATAAGCCTGGTTGGCAATGCAGACGACGAATTCGCCCTTAATCGGTTCGGCCAGTACCTTGGTATGAACCTCCCGCGCCGGGCCACTGTGGCTGGACTCGAAATGCTTGGTCAACTCGCGGGCCACGCAGATGCAGCGCTCGCCGCCGAGGACCTCCACGATGTTGCTCAGAAAACGTTCGATGCGGTGTGGGGATTCGTAGCAGATGAGGGTCTCCGTGCGTGTCTGGAAATCCTCCAGCAGTCGGCGGCGACCTCCGGATTTGGGCGGCACGAATCCGACAAAGGTGAAGCGGTCGCTCGGCAGGCCGGAAATCGAAAGCGCGGCGATGGCCGCCACCGGGCCCGGCACCGGAACGACCTTGATGCCGCGACGGCGGCACTCGCGTACCAGACGGAAGCCTGGGTCGCTGATGGCGGGGGTGCCGGAGTCGCTGACGAGGGCCAGGGTCTCTCCGTTTTCGAGGCGCGTAGCCAGTTCGGGAGCACGCTGTTTTTCGTTGTGTTCCTGGCAGGCGATCAGCGGGCGCTTGGGCAAATCCAGGGAAGCGAGCAGTCGGCCGGTCACCCGGGTATCCTCGCAGGCGATGGCGTCGGCGTGCTGCAGGATTTCGCGGGCGCGCTCCGACACGTCGCCCCGATTCCCGATGGGCGTCGCCACCACATGCAGGCAGCCCGTGGCAATCGACACGTCAGCAGCCGGCATGTTTGTCACGTTGAATCGGCTGTCCAAGCGGACAGCACCACCGTGTTTTTGTTTTTCCAAACACGCCATAAAGCCGTGACGGGGGGCGCCAAGTCAGGCAAGGGCAAGTTGCTTGAGGCGAGCCCGGCAGTTGTCCGCACGGCTGCTTCCCAGCGTCGTCCCGACAGCGCTGATTAGAAGCCGCGGCCCTGAGAGCCGATGCCAGCGGGCCCCGAGCTTTCGAAGCCAGCCGGGCGCGAGTGCGGGATTTGCGAGTAGTCGGGGTCGGCGGTGGCACAACCCGATAGCAGCGAGGCCGCAGCCAGCGCGGAGGCTGCGAAAAGCAGCAGGAGCGTTTTGCGAACGAGACGATTCATCGAAATGCGTTGCGACGGCTTAGCGGATGACCGTGTAAGATTCGCCCTCGCGCGGGATTCTGGGTGACTCGCGGCTGATGAAAGCCACCGATGCTTCCGGCACGACTTCGAGCAGCTCGAGCTTGGCGAAGAGTTTGCCGTCCTTGAGCAGGACGAGCGACTGGTTTTTCTGGGCACCGGCGGCGGCACCGTAGCCGATGACGACGGCCCGAGCATCTTCGTCGACGCGCAGCACGGTGACTTCTGAAATGTTGCCCGCAGGAGCAATCCGACCGACGGAGCCCGGGTCGAAAGCCGGACCTCCGACCACGCTGGTGGTGCCCGCGCCACCGGCGGTCGCGGTCACGCCTTCCGAGGTGGAGGCAACGTCACCCACGCCATCACCGGAGGTGGCTGCCACGGCGGTACTGGAAGGTTGACGGCTGACACGGTTTTCCAAATTGGTCACCTGGTCGCGCAGGTTGGTAACCTGGGTTTCCAGGGAAGCTTTCTCGCGGGTGAGCTGGGTGATGTCGTCATCCTTGCTCTTGATGGCGGCGACCATGGCGGCCTTTTGACCGTCCACCGCTTCACGCAGGTCCGCGATAATGACTTCCTGCGATTCGATGTCGGCCTCAAGCTGCTTGGTTTTGCGGCGCGTGTCGGAAAGCTGGAGGTTCGCGTTACGCAGTTCGGACTCGGTGCGTTCCAGGCTCGACTGCGCCGCGCCCAGTGAATCCTGCGACTCCTGCAGCTTGACTTGGGTGGTGCTGAGGGTGTCCTCGGTGTCCGCCAGGGTGGCCTGGGTGGCGTTGAGCTGGTTGGTGGTCTCCTCGAGCTTGCCTTTGGAGATGAACCAGAGAACGCCGGCGGCGATGGCGCCGATCACGGCAACGGCACGGAGGGCAAGAGATACGGTACTCATAGGTCGGGGTGTGTGGATCGTTCGTTAACCCTGATATCTAAAGGTAGCTGCGTCAAACGTAGCACCCGGGGTTTCGGCGACCTGCTTCTGGGGGTTTGCAGACAGATGTTTTAGGAGCTTGTAGATCGTTTCCTCCTGACCGGCAAGGCCCAATTTCTGGGCGGCCTGGTCCGTCGTAAACGCTTCACCGGGATTGGCTTGCAGCAATTCCTGCAATTTCCCAATCACCTCCAGAACTTCGCCTGCGGCCTTCTTGCCAGCTTCGACGCCGGGCTGGTGGTAGGCGTTGATATTGACCATGGTGGCGTAAAAGCCCACGGCGCGTTCGTACAGAGCAATCAGCGCTCCGACGATGGCCGGTGTCACCTCCGGAACGGTGATCGTAATGGACTGGCGCCCGTTGTCATGCAGGGCCTTGCGGGTACCCAGAAGGAAGCCTTTGAGGTAGTCCCCGGGTGTCACCCCCGGCTCGACTTCCAAGGGGTCGCCGCCATCGGCCAGCACTTCGATGAAGGTGGCAAAGAAATTCGGCACGCCTTCACGCAGTTGCTGAACGTAAGCGTGCTGGTCGGTGGAGCCCTTGTTACCGTACACCGCAATCCCCTGGTGCACGACGTTGCCGTCGAGGTCTTTCTCCTTGCCCAGAGACTCCATCACCAGCTGCTGCAGATATTTCGAAAAGAGCATCAGGCGGTCCTTGTAGGGCAGGATGACCATATCCTTCTCGCCCTTGCCGTTGGTGGCGTAGTGCCACATTAGGGCCAGCCAGGCTGCCGGGTTAGTGGCAGTCTCATAAATGCGTGTGACGGCATCCATCGCATGGGCCCCTTCCAGCATCTGGCCGATGTCGATGCCTTCGAGCGCGGCGGGCAGCAGGCCGACCGGGCCCAGTTCGCTGGTGCGTCCGCCGACCCAGTCCCACATCGGGTAACGCGCCAGCCAGCCGCCTGCGGCGGCGTAACGGTCGAGCTTGCTGGCTTCGCCAGTGATGGCCACGGCGTGTTTGCCAAAGTCCAGGCTCGCGGCTTTGTACGCATTTTCGGCCACCAGCATGCCGTTACGGGTTTCGGGTGTGCCGCCGGATTTGGAGATGACCACGCACAGGGTTTGGCCGAGTTGTCCGTCCAACTGGGCGAGGACGCGGGACATGCCGTCCGGGTCGGTGTTATCGAAGAAGAATGACTTCAGCGGTGCGTCGACCGGAGCGGCCAGCGCCTGAGAAACGAATTGCGGGCCCAGCGCCGAACCGCCAATCCCCACGACCAGCAGGTTCTTGAAGTTACCGCTGGCCCCGGCGATATCACCGCGATGGACCTTGGCGGCGAATTCCTGCATGCGGCTGACGACCGCTTCGATGTCGCTGGTGATGTCCGCGGAGGGTGCGAGTGCGGCGTTACGCAGCCAGTAGTGGCCCACCATGCGCTGCTCGTCCGGATTAGCGATAGCCCCTTTTTCGAGGGCTTCCATGGCTGCATAGGCTTTGGCCAACGCTGGTTCCATTTGGGCGAAAAAGTCATGGGCAAAATCCATCCGGGAGATGTCCAGGCTCATGCCGAGGGAGGGGATGGGCAGGCAGTATTCTTTGAAACGGTTCCAGCTCATGGTCTGTGCACTCTGGCTTTTTTGGTTTGGAAGGGAACGATTTTCTTGGAAATTATACGTGACGCGTGCAGAATGCACACCTTGCCGGAGTCGATGACGGTGAGCTTATTCCTCCTGCCGCTCTGAAAATGTCCCCTCCAGCGCCCACTACGGAACGTTCGGCTCTTTGGCATAAGATGCTGTGGGTTCTGGGCCTGCTTTGTATCACCGGCGGCGCGTTTGCCCTGGGGCGCTGGACGGTACTGACGCCTGAGCTCCCGCCAGAATCCGAAGAGATGGCGCAGGCAGCCGAGCGGGCCCTGCGCGAAGAACGCAAGAAGCGCCTGCAGGCTGAAGCAGAAGCGGATTACTACCGCGATCAGGCGGTTGAAGCCGCGCAGCAACTGGCCGAAACCGACACGGATATCCCGCCACCGGTCGAGGCGTTGGAGGTTCCGGAATTTCCCAAAAGACAGGTTACCGCCGAGGAGTTTCAGGAGTTGATCCTGATTCGGCGCGACGAATTGCCGAAAGACATCGATCTGACGCAACTGGTGCAGGGGCTCTCCGGGGACGAGATCGTTCAGGCGATGGATACCTTACGGCTGTCTCCCGACCAGAGCCGCTACTCCCACGTCCTGGCCAAGGAGTTGATCGGTGCGTGGGCGAAAAAGGACCCGCAGGCGGTGCTGACTTACGTGGATGATTTGGGGACGTGGCCCCTGCGGGAATCGGCCGTGACGGGTGCCCTGCGCGAGCTATCCAAAACCGAACCGATGTCAGCGGTCGCCTACCTCGACGAGCGACGCTCGATCCTCTCGAACGAGCAGTACAATAAGCAGCTGATGAAGGTGATGAGCGGCTTTGGGGACACCAATCCGATGGCCGCCTTGAACTACGCCGCCACCCTGCCCAACGAGCGGATGTGGGGTCATAATAAGCGCCGGTACGGCTTCATGCACGTGTTTGCCGAGATGAAGGTCGACGGCACGCTGAGCCAGGCGATCCCCTTTGTAAACAGCCTGCCCGCCGAGGGGAATGTGCGTCAGGACGCGGTCGCCGCGCTGATGGAGTCGTGGTCGCACACCGAACCGGCCGCGGCGTTGGAGTGGTTTGGACAGTCGGGTTACGGGGCCGAGATGGACTGGGCACGCACACGGGCGGTGGCTCGCTGGGCCAATCGCAACCCCTCCGAAGCGGCGAGTTACGTGGCGGCGCTGCCGGCGGAAGACCCCCGGCGCGGGCAGATGATTTCGCAGGTGGTCTCCAATTGGACACAGTACGATTATGACGCTCCGGCGGCCTGGCTGAATGAGTTTCCGCCTTCGCCGCAGCTGGACTCGGCGGTGGCGAATTTTTCTTACCGCACGATGAACCGCGATCCGGAGGGGGCTATGAGTTGGGCGGTTTCGATCACCAACGATCGCTCGCGCCAGCGCACGATCGAACGTGTCGCGCGCGTCTGGAAGGACCGCGACCCACAGGCCCTGGCTGGTTTTTTGAAGGACAGCAACGACCTCGACGCGATGGCCAAGCACCGCCTGTTGCCCGAGGTGTTCGAAGCGCCCACCGAGCTGGTGAACGTGAACAACATCAACGTGAGTTCCTCGAATTAGCCATTGCCAGAAAATCACAGGCAGGCGGCACACCCTGCGTCAGCCTGTCTTTCTCACGCCTGAGGGCGGCATGGTGTGGTCGAAAATAGTAAACCATCTTCGCCGTTGCCAGCGGTCCTGAATGACCGGAGGGTGACCACAGGAGGGTTACGGCATGCCGGAGTGGTTGACGGAAATTTGGAGCACGAAGCTGTATACGGGCGACCGTGGCGCGACGGTTGAATTTGGGCAGGTCATCATCGCCCTGTCCATCATGCTGGTCGGGGTCATTCTGAGCTATTGGGCGACCGGCATTTTTGCGCGGCAGATCCTGCAAAAGCGCGGCTTCGACCGCAACACCGCACACCTGCTTAAAAAGCTGCTGAACTACCTGTTGGTCGTCGTGGTGGTGCTGCTGGCGCTGCCGATGGCGGGCATCCCCATCACGGTGTTCACCGTTTTGGGCGGTGCACTGGCCATCGGGGTTGGTTTCGGAGCGCAGAATCTGTTCAACAATCTGATCTCGGGCATCATCATCATGGTCGAGAAGCCGATCCGCCTGGGTGACATCGTTGAGCTTGAGGATGAGCAGGGTCGGGTGGAGGACATCGGCACGCGGCGGGTGCGCATCCGCCGTACCGATGGCGTGGACGTGCTCGTGCCCAACAGCCATTTTCTCGAAAACGCGGTGACTAACTGGACGCTTTTCGACAACAATGTGCGCGGGATCGTTTCAGTGGGCATCGCCTACGGCTCCGACACGCGCAAGGCCAGCGAACTGATGATGCGGGCGATGACGGAGCATGCACGTGTGCTGACCGACCCGGAACCTATCATTCTTTTTGACGAGTTCGCCGACAGCGCCCTGACCTTCACGCTGCTGTTTTGGGCGGTGGTGACGCGCCCGATGGACATGCGCACGATCAAAAGCGATCTGCGCTACCGGATCGACGACCTCTTCCGCGAAAATCAGATCGTCATCGCCTTCCCCCAGCAGGACACCCACATCGAAACCCTCAAGCCGCTAGAGGTCCGCCTGATGAAGGACGAGTAAGGCGCTTTCGCATCTGGAGCGTTTTGCCGAATTGCTCCACTCGAAGATTTGCGGGTGTGCGCCACGTTGCTGCCAGCGACCCCACACTACGGTGTTAAGAACTTTGTTTTTCGCACGGAGCTCTGCGCGCCTTTTTCGACTGTTAACCCAACCTAGATCAGCAGCAGGCTGGGGCGGCTGGGCAGGTCGGCAAAGTCAGGCGGGAAGTCCAGTATCTCGTTAGCGAAGTCCTCCAGGCGGCGGCGCGTGGTTTCGGAAAGCTGCGCTTCCAGGGCTTCAGCGCAGGGGTAGCAGATCATCAGCGGCAGTTGGGCGCTGATCTCCATGTGGATGCCGCGGAACCAGCCGACGATGATGCGCTCCTTGCAAACTTTGGCTCGGGCGTGGGCGTGGCAGAACAGGCAGCGGTGCGCGATGCCGTCGAGCATGCCGCATTCGTCTAGGCCGCGCGCTTCTTCAAAGGCGCGGAAGGCCCTGCGAAAACGTTGCTCCAGCCGCTGAATGCTCTCCTGGGAAAGTTCGCTGTGCAGTTGCTCGGTGCATTTTTCGCAGGTCGCGTACTCGAGCGTGGCTTCGCTGCCGTTGAAGTGTTTTTCGATGAGGTACTGCTGACCGTTTGCGAGCAGGGGTGCCTCGCAGAGGGTGCACTGTTCGAAGCGCCCACCCACGTAGACCGAATGGAATCGCTTGGGGATGGGTCGCAGCCCGAAGAGCAGGCGGCCATCGCCGTCGTGCATATCGGTGGGCGCAGGCTTCATGAGGTCGCAGTCGCAGCGGTAGCTTGAGCGGGTCGTTGTCTCGAGCTGCGGCGGGCTGGGGAGGCTGTCCGCAGGCTTTGGATAATTGTGATTCGCCCTACAGATCGGCATCGGTCACCGCGCCGTGGGAGGCGTCGTTGACGAGGTGGCGGTACTTGGCCAGAACGCCGCGTGTTTCCTTTGGCGGGGCGGGTGTCCAGGCGGCGAGGCGCTGTTTGAGTTCGGCGGCGTCGACGTCGAGCTTCAGCTCGTTGTTTTCGGCGTCGATGGTGATCTTGTCGCCGTTTTGAACAACGCCGATGAGGCCGCCGGTGGCGGCTTCGGGCGTAACGTGCCCCACCACAAAGCCGTGACTGCCGCCAGAGAAGCGCCCGTCAGTGATCAGCGCAACGTGCTTGCCCAGGCCCTTGCCCATGATGGCCGAAGTCGGCGAAAGCATCTCGCGCATGCCCGGGCCGCCCTTGGGGCCCTCGTTGCGGACAACGATGACGTGGCCTTCCTGGACTTCGCCATCGAGGATGCCGCGCAGGGCGTCCTCTTCGCTCTCGTAAACGATGGCCGAACCGGTGAACGAGAGCCCTTCCTTGCCGGAGATCTTCGCGACCGCTCCGCCCGAGGCGAGATTGCCGTAGAGCACGCGCAGGTGGCTGTCTTTTTTGACCGGGTTGTCAAAGGAGCGGATCACGTCCTGGTCGGCGGGGTAATGGTCCACGGCGGCGACGTTTTCGGCAAGGGTTTTGCCGGTCACGGTCATGCAGTTGCCGTGCAGTAGGCCATTTTCCAGCAGCAGCTTGAGCAGCGGCATGAGCCCGCCGATGCGCGTGAGGTGCACCATGTTGTACTTGCCCGAGGGCTTCAGATCGCCGAGCACCGGGACCTTTTTGCCAATCTCGGAAAAATCGTCGATGGAGAGTTCGACGCCGGTGGCGTGCGCGATCGCGAGCAGGTGCAAAATCGCGTTGGTGCTGCCGCCCAGAGCGATGGTCGTGACGATGGCGTTTTCAAAGGCTTGGCGCGTCATGATGTCGCGCGGCTTGAGGTCCATCTCGAGCAGCTTGAGCACGGCGGCCCCGGCGTTGCGGCAGTCGTCTTTCTTTTCGTCGGAAATCGCGTACTGGGCGGAGCTGTTGGGCAGGCTCATGCCGAGGGCTTCGATGGCGCTGGCCATGGTGTTGGCGGTGTACATGCCGCCGCAGGAGCCGGCCCCCGGGATGGCGCAGGCCTCGACGTCGCGTAACTCCTGGTCGTCGATAGCGCCGGCGGAGTGCTTGCCGACCGCCTCGAAAATCGAGACGATGTCGACCGGTTGCTCTTTGTGCACGCCGGGCAAGATGGTGCCGCCGTAGACGAAGACCGCCGGGCGGTTCAACCGTGCCAGGGCGATTATGCAGCCCGGCATGTTCTTGTCGCAGCCGCCGATGGCGACCACCCCATCAAAGCCTTCGCCCCCGACAACCGTCTCGATCGAATCGGCGATGACTTCCCGTGAGACCAGCGAGTAGCGCATGCCCTGGGTGCCCATCGAGATGCCGTCGGAGATGGTGATGGTGCCAAAGATGATCCCCTTGCCGCCGGCTTCCTCGGCGCCCCCGGCGGCCAGCCTGGCCAACTCGTCGATGTGGACATTGCAGGGGGTGAGGTTGCTCCAGGTGGAGGCCACGCCGACCTGTGGCTTGGTGAAGTCCGCGTCGCTGAAACCCACGGCACGGAGCATGCCCCGGGCGGGGGCGCGGTCGGTCCCATCGACGACGATGGAGGAATGTGGGCGTGGGAAGGATTTTTTATCGGCTTCGGTGGTCACAAATCGGTCGGGAAAAAGGGGATTTGGCTTTGCGGTTGAGCCCGCAAGTCTGTCAGTCTCCCCAGATCGCCGACAAACTTTTTCGGCTCGTTCGCACGTCATGGATTTCAACCTGAAGAAGATTCTCAAAGCGCTCCTGCTTTCGACCTCCGAGCCGCTCTGCATTCGCGACATCCAGACAGTCATCACGCGTTACCACCGCTCTTTGGAAGGGCGCGACGAGGGTGCCAATGGCGCGGATAAACCCGCACAGCTTGAGCCCGAAGACACCGACGACGGCCAGCAAATGCTCGAAGATATTGTGCAGCAGGTGCCCACGCTGTTGACGGCCACGCAGATCCGCGCGGCGATGGAAACGCTCTCGGCAGAAGCTGCGGAAGCCGGCGAGGTCTGGCGGATTTCCGAGGGGCCTGCCGGGTATCGCCTGGTTGTCCCGCCAGAGTATGCGCTGTGGGTGCGCCTGCTGCGCGACGACCCCAAGCCCCAGCGTTTGAGCCAAGCCGCGCTGGAGACGCTGGCCATCGTGGCTTACCGTCAGCCGGTCACCCGGGCCGAGATGGAGTCCATCCGCGGTGTGGCCGTGGACAGCGCGTTGAATCGTCTGCTTGAGCGCGAACTGATTGTGGTGACCGGGCGCGCGGACTTGCCGGGTCGTCCCCTCCAGTACGGCACCACGGAAAAATTTCTGGAGTTCTGCGGTATTCGCGGGATTGAGGAATTGCCCGCCTCTGACGTGCTGTCTCCAGGTCAGCTGGATGCCTGGATCGAACGCGCCTCGCAGCCCGAGGGCTACTCCGACGCCGACATGGGTCTGCCTGAAACCGACGCCGAAGCGGCCGAAACGACCTCGACTTCGAGCGCAAACTAGCGGGCGCGGGTGTGAGCATGGTTGGTGAACGTGAGGTGGCCCTGGTCAGCGGGGCAACCGGGGGCATCGGGTCGGCGATTGCACGGCGGCTGGCGGCGGATGGCTTCGATCTGGCGCTGACGGATGTCGATTTCGCGGACGCCGGTGCGCTCCTGAGCGAATTGGCAGGTAACGGGGTGCGGGTAGAGACCTTTCAGGTCGACGCCCTCAATCTGGAGGCGGTCAACACGCTGGTGCCGGCGGTGTGCGTTAAATTTGGACGGTTGGATGTGTTGGTGAACGTGGCTGGGGTGGTGGTCTTTCAGCCATTGGAAGCAAACACCGACGCCGACTTTGAGCGGGTGCTCAACATCAACCTGCGGATGGCCTTTGTGCTCTCAAGGGAAGCGGCGCGGGTGCTGCCCGAAGGCGGGCGCATCGTAAACATCGGCAGCGTGGTGGCCGACCGTGTGCCCGCGCCGGGCCTTAGCCTCTACACGATGAGCAAGGGCGCCCTCGTCGGGTTAACGCGGGCGTGTGCCCGGGATTTGGGCTCGCGCAAAATCCGCGTCAACTGCGTGCAGCCCGGGCCCATCGACACCGCGCTCAATCCGGCGGACAGCCCGATCGCCGAGCAGCAGATTGTCGCCACTGCGCTCAGCCGCTTTGGCCGCGCCGATGAGGTGGCTGAGTTGGTCGGCTTTTTGGCGGGCCGACGGTCGAGCTATCTGACGGGGGCCGCGCTCGACATCGACGGCGGGTTCAACAGCTAGGGCGGTTTGGGATCGTCCAAACACGCTGGTGGATGCAGGGTTTGAGCCCCCGGGGCTCCGCTTCTGATTTTGACAAACCCGGCGGCCCGGCTTGCGATACGGAGTTTCCGCCCAAACGCATCTCCTTTCCCTCATGAGCGATCTCAACAGCCTGCGCGCGCAAATCGACGCCATCGACAGCGAGCTTGTGGCCAAGCTGCAGGAGCGCATCCGGCTGGCGGCGGAGGTGGGCCGCGTCAAACGCAGCCAGGGCAGCGCGATTTTTGCCCCTGGTCGCGAGGAGCAGGTCTTTGCCCGCATTCAGAAAGCGGCTGGACCCGACAGCCTCCTTTCGCCTAAGGCACAGCGGGCGATCTGGCGGGAAATCATCAGTGCGATGATCGCCCTGGAGGCCGAGATAACCATCGCTTACCTAGGGCCCGAGGGTACCTTCACCGAGCAGGCCGCGCACAAGCACTTTGGTTCTTCGTTGATGTACGAACCGATGCGAACGATCGCTGATGTCTTCATGGCGGTCGAGCGCGGGGAGGCCGACTACGGGGTGGTGCCGATTGAAAATTCGACGGAGGGCGCGGTCATCCATGCTCTTGATATGCTCGCGGGCACGGAATTGAAAATCGTGGCTGAGAGCTACCTGCCTATCGAGCACTGCCTGCTGTCGCGCAGTCCGCTCGAGGCCATTACGGTAGTGCACTCCAAGGACCAGGCGCTGGGCCAATGCCGAGACTGGTTACGGCGTCATCTGCCGGAGGCCCAGCTGATCGACTGCGAGAGCACCGCCCGCGCCGTCCAGATCGCCAAAGAACGCGAAGGGGTGGCCGCCATCGCCGGGGCACTGGCCTCGGAACGCTACGCGGTGCCGCTGGTGCGCAAGGCGATTCAGGATCGTTCGGACAACGTGACGCGCTTTTTTGTCATCGGGGCGGGTCAGGGCGGAAAACCGCTGGGTCAGGACCGCGACAAGACGAGCATCCTGATCGCGCTCAAGGATGAGGTGGGCGCCTTGGAAAAGGCGGTCAGTGCCTTCAGCCAGCGAGCCATCAACCTCTGCAAAATAGAATCACGGCCCAACCGGCAGCGTGCCTGGGAGTATCATTTTTTCATCGATATCGAGGGGCACTGGGAAGACCCGCCGGTCAAGGAAGCCATCGCCGAGTTGGAGAAAATCTGCGTGCTGGTTAAATGGCTGGGCAGCTTTCCCAAGATGCGCTGAAGGCGCGCCAAGCCTATTCTTGGAGCGGGCTTCTCCTGTGTTCGGGGCCGGAATGTGCGCAGCAAAAACCCGGCAGGTTTCCCTGCCGGGTCGCTTCCCTTGTGTCTGATTTATCCCTTGAAATTCTGTATAACATCTGGGGCGTTTAAATGTGCCCTTCTTCGAGGTCGTAAACATCGAACCAGGTGTAAACGCGCCGATTGGCCGGTATAAATTCTGCGACATAATCATGCAGAAAAAGTTGCAGATGAATTGGCATATCGGTGATGCGGGTGTCTTTCATCTGCAGATTCCAGAGCTTGGCCTCTGGCTCGGAGCGCGCGCTGTGCTCGATAATCCACTTCCCGACGGCTGCATCATCGGCACCGGTGGCCACGAAATCTTTAAACGCGTCAGCGTCGATGCCCGTAAATCCGAAGAACTGCTGGTCCAGCGGGCAAGCAAAGTGGTATTCGCCGTTGGTGCCGGCGAGCGTCGCGCGGCATTTGTCAAGAATGCGACCAGCAAGCACGTAGCCACCCACTTGCGCGTGCGGGCTACTGGGTACGTCCTTGGAAAGATCTTTCGCGTTCGGAAGCGAGGCGGTGGCGGTCATTTATGGCAGGTGTTGCTGTTTGGCTTTTGGATGTTTCATGTCTGAGCACTCGGGGGGAAATCTATTCCCGGGGCAGAAAAAAATTTTTTCTTGCTGAGGCTGGGTTCGCCTTCGAGGCTCGGCCAGCGCTTCCAAACACCTCATCTTCAACCACCTGCCAAATTTTGATCGCCAAGTTCCTCGCCTGCTGGAGACTCCTGGGCCCCGGTCTTTTGATGGCGGGGGCGGCCATTGGGGTCTCGCACCTGGTGCAAAGCACGCGGGCGGGCGCGAGTTTTGGCTGGCAGTTGCTGGGAGTGGTTCTGCTGATCAATCTGCTGAAATATCCGTTTTTTGAATACGGGCACCGCTTTACCGCCGCGACCGGGCGTAATCTGCTGGAAGGCTACCGGGCGATGGGTGTCTTTCCGATTTGGCTGTTCTCGGTGATGAACACGGTGGCGGCCGTGATCAGTGTCGCGGCGGTGACCATCGTGACCGCCGCCCTGGCCGAAAACCTCTCCGGGCTGAGCCTGGGTTTGAACCTGTGGAGTGGGATTCTCTTTGTTGTCTGCGGGACAATTCTGGTCGCTGGGCGCTACCGCCTGTTGGACCGGATTATCAAGGCGATGATGGTCGTGCTTGTTGTGTCGACGGTGGTGGCCTTTGGTGCGGCGCTGGTCAACGGGCCCGCCGGCAACCCGGAGGTGGCGGTCACGCAGGTTTTCACGCAGGAGGGCTTTATCGCGACGCTGCCGTTTCTGATCGCCTTGATGGGCTGGATGCCGGGACCGGTCGAGATTTCGGCCTGGCAGGGATTGTGGATTCAGGCCCGTGAGCGGCAGACCGGCCAGCGCCCCAGTCTGCGGGAGGCCTCGATTGACTTTCGCGTGGGCTACGGACTGTGTGTGGTGCTGGCGCTGCTATTTTTGAGCCTGGGCGCGCTGGTGATGCACCGCACCGGCGAGGACTTTGCCGCAGGCGGCGCGGCCTTCGCCGGTCAGGTGATTCAGCTCTACACAACCAATCTCGGCGACTGGTCCTGGCCGATCATTTCAACCGCCGCACTGATGACCATGTTTTCGACTACGCTGACTCTGGTGGACGCCTACCCGCGCTCCCTGGCAGAATGCACGCGGCTGATTGCCCCGAGGCTGGGCGGAAAGGTGCCCTTCGCCGCGCTGCACACAGGCTGGGTCGTGCTGGTCTGCGCACTGGCGCTGGTGTTGATTACAGGCTTTATTGAGGATTTCAAAGGCCTGGTCGACCTGGCGACATCGGTGGCCTTTGTCGCGGGGACGATTTTTGGATCGCTTACGTTTTGGGTGCTGTGCTCGAAGCAGACGCCTCGGGAGATGCAGCCGGGCCCGGTCTTGCGCACGCTCAGCTTTGCAGGCATCGCGGCCTTTGCGGTCTTCAGCGTGCTGTTTCTGTGGCAGCTGCTGGGGTGAGGCTGTCGCGGAGTGTTCCGGCAAATTCTACCCGGGTGTGCGCCACGCCTTTTAAAAAAATTGCGACTTACAGAAGGTCGGTGATGGAGCCGAAGTCGGGGTCGAAAAGGCGGCGGTAGGTGCGGATGGCCATACGGTCGGTCAGGGAGGCCACGCAGTCACAGAGTCGCCGGGCGCGATCACTGGAGTCGTCGCCCGCCGCATGAATGAAGGCGGTTTCGGCGGCTGGGAGGAGGGCCAGGCGGTCTGTCTTAGAGCTGTCGCCCAGGTAGTGTTCAGCCAGGGCCTGAAAAAGGCGCTCCAGTATGAAGCCGCCCTTGAACTCGGTCTGCTGGATGCCGGGTGATTTAAAAATGAGTTCCAGGGCGATGCGCTGGTAGAGCCTGCACTCGCGCGCGACTTTCGGGTCGACCGTGAGTTGCCAGCGGTAGCGCTGCGACCGCGGCGTCAGCGGGTGGTCGCGTGGTTCCAAACGAACCGCACGGATGAAATCGCCGATCTTGGCGCTGAGGGCGGGCACCACGCTGTCGCGCTCGATGAGGCCGATGAGCTTGTCGAACCACAATTCCTCCTCGGGGGCGAGCGGCTGGTCGCCGGATTGGGCGGCGGCATGCCATTGACCGAGGCGTTCGAGGGTGAGGAAGCCCGCCTCGATGCCGTCCATAATGTCGTGCAGCGAGTAGGCGGTGTCGTCGGCCCAGTCCATGACCTGGCACTCCAGGGAGCGTGCCAGATGGGCTTCGTCTCTAGGTTGAACGGCGTCGCCGCAGACAAAGGCGCGCAGTGCCGCCTGGCCGTCGTAGAGAAAATGGTGCTCGGGGCAGGCCTCGGCGCATTCACCGCGCAGGCGCTTGTACTTGAGCACGCCGTCTAAAAAAGCGCGCGTGGGCGACATCCCTCGGGGCTGGCCGTTGCGCCGGCGGTAAATGAGGTGCGTGAGGATGCGGGCGGTCTGGGCGTTGCCTTCGTAGCCGCCGAAGTCCGCCATCAGGGTGTTGAGCTTTCGTTCGCCGATGTGCCCAAAGGGCGGGTGCCCCAGATCATGGGCCAGGCAGATGGCTTCGACCAGATCCGCGTCGAGAGTCACGGCCGGGTTTTGCTGGCGCAGGGCTTCGCAGAGGGAGCGTCCGATCCGCGCCACCTCCAGCGAATGTGTCAGGCGCGTGCGGTAAAAGTCGTACTCGCCGGTTTGGAAGACCTGAGTCTTGGACTGCAGCGCGCGGAACGGATAGGCAAAGACGACGCGGTCGCGATCGATTTGGAACGGCGAGCGGGTGTCGGCCTCGCGCCCACGCCCAGGCCCTCCATCCTCGAAGGTGGCGGTATCGAAGTCGCAGTAAAAAGCCTCGGGCATGACGGTCGGGGTCGAAGCGGCCATTTGAGTCCGAGCGCACGGCCAACTCAAGGCGGAACCCCGGTCGTCGCGTGCTTGTCATTGGTTGGTGCTACGTCCTAGCGTTTGCCTGAGAAAAATCCCTGCTGCCATGACGACCCGCTTGCTCCTTTGCCTCCTGACTCTCTTTTCTATCGCTGCTGTTGCCGGCTTACCCTCGGCTGAGGCTCGCATCGGTGACACCCGCTCGCAACTGGAGGGCCGGCTCAAAGGCGAGGGCGGGGCGGTGGCTTACTCGCGCAAGTTTTTGGAAGCAAAGTTTACCGAGCACGCGCGGGCGCGCTGGCCCGAAAAGATTGTGGCGCTAAACATCCGGGAGATGCTCGCCGAGGCCGAGCCGCCGATTTCCGTTGAAGTCGGTATCTACTTCAAAAAGGCCGAAGCCGACCGCGCGAACTCCCGGGACCTCGACGAGCGGGTCAGCCCCGAGGGGTGGGATGTGTATGTGCTGTTCCTGGGCGGGCGCTCGGTCTTGGAAACCTACAAGCGCACGCCGGAATTGTCCGAGCACGAACGCAACGGCTTGCTGCACGTGCAGCGAGGCGAATCGAACTGGCTTCCCGCCGATCCCGAGGAGGAACAGATAGCCACCGAGATCGGCTATTCGTTTTTGCGCGCCGATGGCGAGATGAACGCACTCGCGCGGGGACGCACGCTCACCTTTTACAGCACACGTTTTGACGAGATGGTCCGGCGGGTGGCCGATGCCGCCCGCGAAAAAGCCGACGGCGAGGCCCGCGAAAGGGCGCCCGAGAGTATTCGCGGGTTCTGAAAAAGCCGGGGAGATTTACATGCACTCCGCCCGGTCATTTCTAGCCTCAGAAGCGCAGCCGGGCAAATTGAGACAAGCCGTGACAAAAGTGTGCAAGGGCTTGACCCATTGAGGGTTCCAACGTAGGGCCTTCGACATGCCAAAAGATTTCCTGAAGGGAGCGCTGGATTTCTATGATGTTATCGTAATCGGCAGCGGTCTGGCAGGCATGACCGGGGCCAACTTTTTGGCTAAACAGGGGCACTCCGTACTGTTGCTTGAGCATCACTACCAGCTGGGCGGGCTGGCCACCTGGTTCACCCGCAAGCGCGGCCACATTTTTGACATCTCGCTGCACGGCTTCCCCGTCGGCATGATCAAATCCTGCCGCCGCTACTGGACGCCGACCATCGCCAACCGCATCCGCCAGCTGCGCAACATCCGCTTCGTCAATCCGCAGTTCGATATCCACACCACTTTCGATAAAAACGACTTCGTGCGGATCCTCACGGAGGTGTTCGGGGTGGCTAAGCGCACGGTCGAAGCGTTCTTCGAGGAGCTGCGCAGCATGAACTTTTACGACCGCGATCAGCGGACGACGCGGGAGCTTTTCGAAAGCTATTTTCCCGGTCGCAGCGATGTGCAGCGCCTGCTTTTGGAGCCCATCGCCTATGCCAACGGCTCCACCCTGGATGACCCGGCCATCACCTACGGCATCGTTTTTTCCAACTTCATGTCGAAGGGAGTCTATATTTTTGAAGGGGGCACCGACACGCTCGTGAAGGAGATGGCCGGCGAGTTGCAAAGCAACGGGGTCGAGATCCGCAAGCGCTGCCTGGCAGAGGAAATCCTCACCGAGACCGTCGATGGCGAAGCTCGCGTGCGGGGTGTGCGCGTCAACGGTCGCGAGATCGGCTGCCGCGCCGTGCTGTCCAACGCCAATCTGCGCAACACCTGTCTGGAACTGCTCGACGAGAAGATTCTCCCGGCAGCATTTTCCCGACGCGCGAAAAGTGTACGCGTCAATTCCAGCTCCTGTCAGGTCTATATCGGTATCCGCGAGGGCGAAACCATCCCGGAGATCGGCGACCTTGTCTTCACCTCCGATGCCGAAACATTTTCGAGCGATGAGCTGCTGGACTTCAAGACGACCAGCCGCACCTATTCGGTGTATTATCCCGATACGCGACCGCACCGCGACAGCGAACGCTACGCCATCGTAGCCTCGTTGAACGCGCGCTACGCCGACTGGGCCGAGTTATCCGAAGAAGCCTACCAGCGTCACAAGGAGCGCCTTTGCGAGGAAGCGCTTGCCGGGTTGGAACGCTGGATTCCCGACATCCGCCAAAAAGTGGATTGGCTGGAAGCGGCCACCCCGCGCACGATCAACCGTTACACGCGGCATTCGCTCGGCACCTCTTTCGGCACGAAGTTCGAGGGGCTGGGCGTTTCCCAAGAGTTGCCCGAGTTGGTGCCCGGTCTGTACCACGCCGGTTCGGTCGGCATCATCATGTCGGGTTGGTTGGGCGCGATCAATTACGGGGTGATCACTGCCGGGCGCATCGACCGTTTTCTGGACCAGCCCGCCACCGAAGCGGAGACGCCTCGCGAGGCGGTCATGGCCGAGTCCGCGCAGCAATGAGTGAGGAGACGATCTTGCGGGCCATTCCGCACCGTCCGCCTTTTCTCTTTATCGACGCCATTTCGGAGCAGGCGCAGGACCGGCTTGTTGCCCGCAAACGTTTCGCCGACGAGGCTTTTTTTGAGGGTCATTACCCGGGTAACCCGATCACTCCGGGCGTAATTCTGTGCGAGAGCTGCTTTCAAGCAGCGGCGGTCTTGCTAGCGGCTCGGGAGGGCGTCGCGACCGACGCCACCCCGGTGCTTTCGCGGATTTTGGACGCCCGCTTCAAGCGCATGGTTAAGCCCGGCGATACGGTCCGCATCACCGTCACCTTCACCGAGCAGCGCGCGCGGTTTTACTTCCTGCGTGGCCTGATCGAAAACGAGGACGGCCAGACTGTACTGAACATCGAATTTGCGCTTGCCATGGTCGAGCAGTCGTGAGCCGCTGACAGGCGCATGGACTTTTTGCAATTGGAGGGCAGGCGCTTCCTCGTTTTAGGGGTGGGCAACCGCCGCAGCGTGGCTTGGGAGATCATTCGCGCGCTGGAAGCCGCGGGTGCCGAGTGCATCGCCGGGGTGCGCAATGCCACCCGTGCGGAGGAACTGGAAGGCCTGCTCGGCGAGCGCCCTGTTGTCTGTTGCGACGTGGAGGACACCGCATCGATCCAAAACCTTGGCGATGCGGTCGCAACGCAGTTTGGCCTGCTCGACGGCTTTGTGCATTCCATTGCGTTTGCCAATTACGAAGCCGGTCCGCGCGCGTTTCACGAGACCCGCCGCGAGGATTTTTTGCAGGCGGCCTCGATTTCCGCGTTCTCTCTGGTTGAGTTGTCGCGCGCATTGAAACCTTCGCTCAAGCCCGATGCGTCGGTGGTGGCGATCAGTATTTCCTCACAGGTGCTGGCGGAAAATTACGGCTACATGTCGCCCATCAAGGCGAGTTTGGAAAGTTGTGCGCGCTTTCTGGCCAAGTCCTTCAGTGCGGATACGCGCATTCGTTTCAACACTGTCAACGCGGGACCGCTCAAGACCAAGGCATCCGCCGGCATTCCGGGTTATCTGGAGAATTACCTCTACGCTGAAAAACTCACCCTGCGCAAAGAGGCCCTGACCACGGCGGAGGTCGCCCACACGGCGGTTTTTCTGCTCAGCCCACGCTCCAGCGGCATCAATGCACAGGGCCTCGTGGTGAATGCCGGCATGGACCTGAACTACTTTGACGCTGAAACCGTGCAGGCGGCCACACGTACGCCCTAGACTCCTCGGTCATGCGATTTGTCCATGTTGCCATCGAGTCGCTGGCCTATGCGCTGCCCGAGGAAATCGTTACCTCGGCGGAGATCGAGACGCGCCTGGCTGCGGCTTACGAGCGCTTGAAATTGCCGTCAGGCAGGCTTGAGTTGATGACCGGGATCCGCGAGCGACGCTTCTGGCCGGCGGACTTTGCTCCGTCTCAGGCGAGCGCCCGGGCCGGGGAAGCCGTGCTGGCGAAGTCGCGCTTTGACCGTGAGCAAATGGACCTGCTGATGCATTGCGGCGTGTGTCGCGACCGGCTGGAGCCCGCCACCGCAGCCGCCGCGCATGACCTGCTTAAATTGCCGCCAAGCTGCCAGTTTTTCGACCTCTCCAACGCCTGCCTGGGTTTCCTCAACGCGATGAGCGTGGCCGCCGCGATGGTCGAGTCGGGGCAGATTCAGCGCGCGCTGTTGGTCAGTGGTGAAAATGGGCGCACGCTGCTTGAGCGCACGATTGCCTGCCTGCTGGACCCGGCGATCACACGCTCCCAGACCAAGCCCTATTTCGCCAACCTGACCATCGGAGCGGGGGCGGTGGGTGCGGTACTCAGTCACACGTCGCTGGCTCCAGATGCGCCAAAGTTAAGCCACTGTATCAGCCTTTCGGATACATCAGCTAATCGGCTTTGCCAGGGCGGGGTGGGCGATGGCGGCTCGCTGGAAATGCAGACCGATGCCGAGGCGTTGCTCGAAGCCGGCATCGATCTGGCTCGGCAAACCTGGAGCGCTTTTTCCACGGAAACCGGCTGGGCTGCCGAATCGCTCGACCGCGTCATCTGCCACCAGGTGGGCCGCCAGCACCGGCAGCGCCTGTACGAGGCCCTGGGGCTGTCCTTGGAGAAAGACTTTTCAACCTACGAGACTCTGGGCAACGTGGGTTCGGTCAGTTGCCCGCTGACTCTTGCCCAAGCTGTGGATGCCGGTGCCATCGCGCGCGGGAGCCGGGTGGCCCTGCTGGGTATCGGCAGCGGGCTTGCCTGTCTGATGGCAGCGGTTCAATTTTAAAGTGTATTCGAAATTCGATGACAAAAAAGGACGCATGGCGCAGCCTCTATCCCTTTGCCAGCCGGTATCTGCCCACTCCAAGCGGACGCATTCACTACCTCGATGAAGGGCCGCGCGTAGACCGGCCCGTGCTCATGGTGCATGGCAACCCGACCTGGTCTTTTTACTTTCGCGAGCTGATCCAGGTACTTGCGCCCACGCGCCGTTGTCTGGCCCTGGACCACATCGGCTGCGGCCTGTCGGACAAGCCCGAGCACTTTGGCGACAGCGGGCTGGAAACCCACATCGACAACCTGCAGCGCCTGGTGGATTCGCTAAATCTCCCTGCTTTTGATCTGGCCGTGCACGACTGGGGTGGGGCGATTGGGCTGGGCCTGGCCGGACGCATGCCCGAGCGCGTGGGCCGTATCCTGATCATGAATACAGCGGCTTTTCCTTCGCGGCGCCTGCCGTTGCGGATTCGTATCTGCCGCTGGCCGAAGCTGGGTGATTTTCTGATGCTACGCGGGAATGCTTTTTTGCGTGGTGCGCTTTCGATGGCGGTGCGTAAGCCCCTCGATTCGGAAGTTTTGAGCGGGTACAAGTTTCCGTATCGCACGCGCGCGGGCCGCCTGGCCGCGCTGCGTTTCGTACGCGACATCCCGATGCGTGAATCGCATCCCTCGATGCCCGCGCTACGCAAGGTGGAGCGTGGCCTGGGCATGCTCAGCGAAAAGCCGATGCTGATCTGCTGGGGCCTTCGCGATTTTTGTTTCAACCGCCACTTTTTGGAGGAATGGCGCAACCGCATGCCGGAAGCCGAGGTGCTCGCTTTTGAAAACGCCGGGCACTGGGTGTTGGAAGACGCGCGCGCGGATGTGCTGCGAGCCGCCCGTGCCTTCTTTAATGCCCAGCGCTAGGGCGTTCCCGAAAAATTTAAGCGTGCGGGGTGGCTTCACCAAAGTAGCCGCTCTAGGGCGTGTCTTCGCGGCCATAGAGCCGCGACAAGTCACACAGATAGGCCGCCGACTCGCGCCAGAGCTGGTCGAGTTGTCCGGGCTGATAGCGCCATTGCCAGTTGCCCGCGGCCTGACCGGGTGTGTTCAGCCGCGCCTCGCTGCCCAGGCTCATCAGGTCTTGCATCGGGGTGATCGCTAGCCGGCAGACGCTGGCGTAGGCGGCGCGCACCAAATCCCAGCCGGCGGCGTCGCCGTTCACGCGTAAGTAGCGGCGGAAGTAATCGGCCTCGGCTTCCGTAGCGTGCGCGTACCAGCCGCGCGAGGTGTCGTTGTCATGGGTGCCTGAATACACCGCGCAGTTAGGCTCCAGGTTGTGTGGCAGGTAGAAATTGTCCGCGCCGCCACCGAAGGCAAACTGCAGCACGCCCATCCCGGGCAGCCCTGTGTCCTTGCGCAGTTGGATGACCGCATCGGTCAGCACGCCCAGATCCTCGGCCACCAGCCGCGCCTCGGGCATTGTCTGCGCGACGGTTTCAAAAAAGCCGACACCGGGACCTTGAACCCACTCACCCAGGCGCGCGTCGTTGCTCTCAGCAGGGATGGACCAGTAGCTCTCAAAGCCGCGGAAGTGATCGATGCGCACGATGTCGTAAAGCTCAAAGCTGTGTCGGAGGCGCTCGAGCCACCAGGCGTAGCCGTTCTTTTTGAGGGCGTTCCAGTCAAAGAGGGGATTGCCCCAGAGCTGCCCTTCCGGAGCGAAGTAGTCCGGGGGCACGCCCGCCACCCGGCTGGGCTTGCCGTCGGCTTTCAGCTGGAAGACCTCGGGATTGGCCCAGACATCCGCGCTGTCCAGTGCCACGAAAATCGGGATGTCCCCGAGCATTTGAATGCCTCGACTTGCTGCATGCGTTCGCAGCATCCGGTACTGCCCAAAGAATAGGTACTGGTAAACCCGGTGCGCTTCGCAGGTGCGGGCCAGGTCCTTGGGCAAATCGCTTTTTTGCGTGGCCGCGAAGGTGCGGTATTTTTGAGGCCAGGAAAACCAGGGCTTGCCGCCAAAGTGCTCCTTGCAGGCTTGAAACAGCACGTGCGGCTCCAGCCAGCTTCGGTTGTCTTGCTTGAACGCGTGGTAGCTGCCGTAACCTTCGAGATCGTGCGGGTTGCTGGCAAAGCGCTCAAAGGCTTTTGAGAGGACGGGCCAAAAGGTTTCGTAGAGCGCCCCGTAGTTGACTCGGTTGCGGTCCAGGCGGCGCAAGGCAGCCAGCATGGAATCCTCCAGCAGCCCAAACGCCACCAGCGGCTGCGGATCGATGAAGTAGGGGTTGCCCGCGAACGCCGAGAAGCACTGGTAAGGGGAGTCGCCGTAGCCGGTGGGTCCCAGCGGACAGACCTGCCAGACGCGCAGATTGGCGGCGTCCATAAAATCGAGCAGGCGCCGGGCCTCGCGGCCAAAGTTGCCGATGCCCGACTCACTGGGCAGCGAGCTTGGGTGCAGCAGGAGCCCACACGAACGCGAGCTGAGCCAGGAAAAAAGTGGCGTATTCATTTTCGGGATACAAAATTTTTGAAAGCTGCCTAGTCGTATAGAAATTGTGGCAGCACGAAGATAAGCAGCAGAAAGAGGATCAGCAGAAGCACGGCAGCTGCGATACAGCCGACTTTTGCTTGCAGGCCGAGCCTCTGCGCAGGCGGCAAGGGATCGGTGGGCAGCGGCGACTGAGGCGTCGAAGCAACCGGCACCGAAGCCTCCAGCGATGTTTCCGGCGGCAGTACAGGGGCTGTTTCAGGTGCCGGGCCGCGTTGTCGCTTCAGCCAGATCAGGTGCGCCTCCACCGATTGGATCTGCCGCTCGAGTTCCTCTTCTGTGCCCACGTGGGTCAGCCTAACGCGCTCACAGCATAGGCAAACAAAAAATCCGCCCCGCATGGGGACAGATTTTAAAAAATTTAGGCAGAGCGCTAGTTACTCGGTCGCCGCCGCTGAAGCTTCGACAACGGAAACGCGACGGTGCAGCTTGTCCCAGGCGACCGTGCCATCCTTCAGGGCAAACAGCGTGAAGTCACGACCCTGGCCGACGTTGTCGCCCGGATGAAAACGGTTGCCGCACTGGCGGATCAGGATGTTGCCAGCGACCACGCTCTGGCCGCCGTACTTTTTAATGCCGCGACGCTGTGCGTTGCTGTCGCGACCATTCTTGGAGGTGCCTTGTCCTTTTTTGTGTGCCATGGCGAAAAGGTGTTTGAGTCGTAAAGTCGGTGTGGGTTTTAAAAGCGGAGTCGCGAGGGTTTTTAGGCGACGATCGACTCGATCTTGATGACCGACAATTCCTGGCGGTGGCCGCGGCGACGCTGGTAACCCTTGCGGCGCTTCTTCTTCCAGATACGCACCTTTTCTCCGCGCTTGTTTTCGAGGATCTTGGCCGTGACCTTGGCCCCATTGACAAGGGGCGTGCCCACCTGAAACGCATCGCCTTCGCCCACGCTCAGCACATCGGTGATCTCGACGGTATCCCCCGAACTGGTTTCGCGGAAGCGGTTGACCTTCAAAACGTCGCCTTCGGTCACGATGAACTGGCGACCCTGTGTGCGGATGGTTGCTTTCATGGAAAACCTCACATAAAAGCTCCGTTTGTACTTTCTGGCAAGCTCAATTCAGCTGCTCCCTGCATGGACGCCCTAACCGTCAAAGAATATTACCGCGCGGCGGATGTCGTCGAGCATTACGCTCTGGCCGTGAACCGGGTGGGGCTTTGGCGCTCGGAGGAGCTGATCTTCCAGCGCGTTTTTCAGACCGACCAATCCATCCTGGAGTTGGGCAGCGGTGCCGGACGGATCGCTATTGGTCTGTGGGAGCTTGGTTATCAACGGGTTATGGGTACAGACTTCGCCCGGGAGATGGTCGAGGAAGCACGCCGACTCTCCCGGGCGCTGGAGTACGCCATCCCGTTTCAGTACGAGGACGCGACCGAACTCTCCTTTGGCGACGACACGTTTGACGGGGCCATTTTCGGCTTCAACGGCCTGATGCAGATCCCGGGGCGGGTTCAGCGCCAACAAGCCTTACGCGAGATTTACCGGGTGCTGGTGCCCGGAAGCTGGTTTGTTTTCACCACCCACGACCGCGAAAGCCACGGCAAGCGCTCCTTTTGGAAAGAACAGCAGAAGCTCTGGGCGAAGGGCCCACCCGCCGGCCTGTCGGAGTTTGGCGACCTCTCCATCGAGGCGCCCAACGGCAAGCTGCACTTCATCCATTCCCCCACGATTGAAGTCGTGACGGAGGACATCGCGGGCGCCGGTTTTCGACTCGACGTGCATGTTTTGCGCGCGGAAATTGCCAACGAACCCCCCGAAGTCCGCGAATTCGCCGACGACTGCCGCTTCTGGGTGGTGCAAAAGCCGGCGTGAATTTCTTCAGGGCTGCCGGATTTTCAGCTGAGGGAACCAGCGCTGAAAGTCGTCCGGATTGCGTGTGAGCAAGCCCTGAAAGCGCAGCGCAAAGGCACCAATGAGAATGTCGGCGATGGGACGGTTGGCGGCGAGCCTCTTGCGCTTGGCGAGAATAAGCCGATTCCAGGCATTGTGCGCTTCCAACCAGTCTGTGCGCTCAAAATTCTGGGAATCATCGATTCCGCAGAGGCTGAGAAAATCCAGCTGTGCCGCCAGGTCGCCGGAAAACATCGGACTGAGTTCGACCAGTGAAATCGGGCAGATCACCAGTCCTTGTCGTAAAAGACGCTTGAGTGCGGCTGCGGACCGGGGGCCGAAGGACGGATCATCCTCGAACACATCCACCAGCACGCAGGTATCCACCACCCAGGCCAATTTTATTGCTCCCCTTCGCGAAGCTCACGCATCCAAGCTTCGGTGGTTCGGCACGGCTGGCCGAGGACTTTATGGCCGTAGCCAAGTGCCTTTCGTGGGTCAGCCTTTCCGCTCTTTTCCAAACAGATGCGCAACTCGGTTTCAGAGACTTGTTCCCAGCGTAGCTTCTGTCCGGGGCGTAGTCCCATCGCCTTGCGCAGGTCGGAAGGTACCGAGACCTGGCCTCGCTCGGTTAACGTGCAGATGTTTGTTTTCACATGATAAGTCTATCATGTGAAAATCATGCGTCAATCCGTACTGAACATGCGCGGAAGGTCGTCAGCACTCACCCCGGGATCGGTTGAGTGGGGACGCCTGGATCCATGAAAAAGACGCCGACGCGTGTGGCCGGGCCGGTCATGCGGATTGCGTAATCGTCACCGATTTCGATGCCGATGGCTCCGCCGGGCATCTTCACAATGATCGATGCGTCGCAGGCACCCATTTTGTGTGCCACGGCGGCAGCGGCGCTGCTGCTGGTGCCCGACGCCAGCGTGTAGCCGGCCCCGCGCTCCCAGATTTCAATCTGGATGGTCCGGCGGTCTAGCACTTTCAGCAGCTGCACGTTCGTGCGGTTGGGAAAGTTTGGATGCCTTTCCAAAACAGGTCCCAGTTCATGCGCGAGTGCTTCGGAAACGTCCTCCATCGGGATGACGCAGTGCGGATTGCCCACGCTGACGCCGTAGTACTTGAGCGATTTCTCTGCGACTTCGATCGGCTCATCGAGTACCTCACGGGCTTCGCCTGGTATCGGGATCCGTGTGCTGTCGAAGGTGGCTTGCCCCATCTCGACTTCGATCTCCGCGCCGTGCTCGCGCACTTCGCAGGTGACCACGCCCCCGAGTGTCTCGACGGTGAAGGGCGCGCTCTTGACCCGCGCGCCGTCGAACAGGTAGCGGCAGAAAATGCGCAGCCCATTGCCGCTTTTTTCCGCTTCCGAGCCATCCGGATTGAAGATGCGCAGCCCAAAGTTCGCGCCCTCGGTCGACAGGGGGCCGTACAGAATCCCGTCAGAGCCCAGCCCGAAGTTGCGGTGGCAAATCGCGCGAATGGCCGCTGCCGACGGCACCTGCGGACAGTCTTTGGGCTCCAGCACCAGGTAGTCGTTGCCCAGCGCGTGGTACTTGTGAAATCGCATGCCAAGCATCTGAAAACCGCAACCAGAGCCCGCAAGCCTTTTCCCGGCTTGCCTTGCTCGGAGGCTCGTTGCAGACCAGAAGTTTTCCCGAAATCTCCTTGTCCCGCACTCCCCCTCCCGCTCCATGAGTACTGACTCCGCCAAACTTCGCTGCGCCGTTATCGGCCTAGGCATGGGCAAAGGCCACGCCAAGCACTACGCCGAAAATCCGGACGCCGAACTCGTCGGCATCGTCGACCTCGACGAAAACCGCCTCAAGCAGTACGAGTCGTTCGTCTCAGGCCCGAGCGCCTGTTTTACCGACTACAAGGAGATGCTCAAGCAGGCGAAGCCTGAGTTGGTCAGCGTCGCCCTGCCGAATTTTCTACACGCCCCTGTGGCCATCGATTGCCTCAACGCCGGCTGCCACGTGCTGGGCGAGAAGCCCATGGCCATGTACGTGTCGGAGGCCAAACAGATTCGTGACGCCGCCGACAAGGCCGGCAAGCGCTTTGGCCTGAATCTTTCCTACCGTTTTTCGCCGCCGGCACGCGCCCTCAAGGACATGGCGGCGGGCGGTCTGTTGGGCGATGTCTACCATGCCTACACCCGCTGGACGCGCCTCGACGGCTTCCCCGGGTTTGGCGGCTGGTTTGGCCAAAAAGGCATGTCCGGCGGCGGGCCGCTAATCGATCTGGGCGTACACCGTCTGGACCTCGCGCTCTGGCTGATGGGCTCGCCCCAACCGGTCACCGTAAGCGGCTGCGCACACCACAAGATTGGGGTGCCGCGTGCACAAAAAGCGGGCAAGAAGTTTGATGTGGAAGACTTCGCCACCGGCTTTGTCCGGCTCAAGGGCGGGGCTTCGCTGATCTTTGAGATCTCCTGGGGCGGATTTCAGGAGCAGAAGGAAATGATGCGCACGGTTGTCATGGGCGACCAGGGCGCGCTCATCCAACGCAATTTCGACGGCGGCTACGGCTTTATGGCGGAGATCATCAAGGAAGAAGCCGGGCACGTCACCAAGGCCGAGTTGACGCTGCCGCGCGGCGATATCCGCAATCCCTACAACGAAATGGTCCATTGCGTGCGCAACGATATGCCCTATCTTGCCTCGGCCGAGGACGGCATCCGTATCCAGCAAATTCTCGACGGCCTTTACGAGTCCGCCGAAAAGGGTCACGAAATCGAGGTTGATTTAGACGGCTGACCCGCGCGGTTTGCCAAGTCTGCCTTTCCGGCTTTTGGTTTCAGCATGCAGCCGGACTCCGACGCGCTTCGACCCATCTGCGGCCTCCATGTCGACGCGGAGGGCCTCGTACATGTGTGCCTGGAGGACGGCGAGGGCGGCCGCGTCACCGAGACAGATACCCTCGCGCCCTTTGCCTGGATGGACGGCCGGCGCTTGCCTGAAAAGGCCGAGGGCTACCAAGTCTACAAACTCGAAGGGGAGGGGCCCTTCAACCGGCGTCTCGAATTCGAGTCGCTGACGGCGTTTCGCGACTTTACCAAGGCGCACGGGCGCGGTGACGCGGTAGAGGCCATCCGCCAGCTGGAACACCAGTACCTACTGCAAAAGCGCCAGCGGCACTTTGGCGATTTAAACTTCGGCCAGTTGCGCCGCTGCCAGTTCGACATCGAGGTGGCGAGTGTTTCGGGTGGTTTCCCCAACGCGCGCGAAAAAGAAGACCGCGTGCTGGCCATCGGGCTGGAGTTTGGTGACGGGCCGGAACTGCTGGAGCTGGCCGAATACACCGACAAGGCCGAACGCGAGCTGCTCAAGCAATTTGGAAAGCGCCTGCAGGCGGCCGACCCGGACATCCTCGAGGGGCACAACTGCTTTTCCTTCGACTTGGAGTACCTGTATCTGCGCTGCAAACGCTTCCGCCTGGAGCCGGAGTGGGGGCGCTTCGGGCAAAAGGTCTACCGACGCAACTCCCGCCTACGGGTGGCCGAGCGCTGGCTCGACTACACGCGCTTCGACATTCCCGGTCGCGCCGTCTTCGACTCCTTTCTGATGATTCAGGTCTTCGATGTGACCACGCGCGACCTGACTTCCTACCGGCTCAAGGATGTGGCGGTCTACCTGGGCATCACCTCCGAGGATGCCGACGAAGCCGAGCGTACCTACGTTGACGCCAGCCGGATGAAGGAAATTTTCGAAACAGATCGCGACGCCTTTCGCCGCTACCTCGAAGGCGACCTGCGTGAGACGCGCGGCATTGCCGACATCCTGCTGCCCACCTACGTGGCCCAGGTCAAAAACGTGCCCATGCTCCTACAGGAGGCCTGTCTGCGCGGGACTGCGGCCAAGGTCGATCTGATGTTGCTGGAGCAATACTATCCGGCCAACCGCGCATTGCCCACGCCCACCGAGGTCGGCTCCTTCGAAGGTGGCTACACCAAGAGCTTCGAAACCGGCGTATTCAAAAACGTCTTACACTTCGACGTTGCATCGCTCTATCCCTCGCTGCTGTTGAACATCGGGCGCAACCCGGCGGGCGATTCGCTGGACGCCTTCATCCCCACGCTCCGCCAACTGCGCGAGTACCGCCTGCGCTACAAGACGCTGGCCCGCGAAGCTGAGTCCGAAGATCTCCGTCGCGAGTATAATGCGCGCCAGACCAGCTTCAAAATCCTTATCAACTCTTTTTACGGCTACCTGGGTTTTTCCGGCGCGCGTTTTGGCGATGGCGAATTGGCCGCAGAGATCACGCGCCGCGGGCGCGAGCTGTTGCAGGCATTGATCGAGCGCTTTCAGGACATCGGATGCACCGTCCTCGAAGCCGATACCGACGGGATTTACCTGAGCGCTCCGGAAGACATTCCAGCCCCGGAAACCCTCCTGGAAAAAGCCACCGATACCCTGCCCGAAGGCATCGAGCTCGAGTTCGACGGACGCTTCGAGGCCATGCTCTGCTACAAGGCCAAGAACTACGCGCTCTACGACGGGCAGAAGGTGACCATCCGCGGGTCTGCCCTGCGCTCCCGCGGTATGGAACCCTTTCTCAAGGAGCTCACCGACGTCCTCATCGCCCATCTGCTCGAAGCGGGCGGAAACGATCCCGCCGAACTGCTGGCCGAGTTGCGCACTTCCATCGCGGAGCAGTCCTGTCCGGCCCACCGGCTGGCCAAGCGCGAGTACCTCAGCCAGAGTCCGGCGGCGTACGCCAAGGCTGTCGAAGGCAGCAAAAAGCCGCGCCGGGCTTCCCTGGAAGTCGCCCTGAAGCTGGAGCCCATGCCGCGCATGGGCGAGCAGGTGGCCTACTTTATAACGCCGGGCGAAAAGGCCCGCGACCCCGATTGGAAGCGTGCCCGCGCGCTCGCCGCGTTTGACCCCGAAACGCTGCCCTACGATCCCAAGTACTACCTCAAAAAGCTCGACGACTGGGAAAAACGTTACGGTGAATTTCTTGAAGGCACCGTCATCCAGGAAGAGCTTTTGTAAGCTTTGGTTTTTGGAATAAATACACAAAAAAACGAAGCCCCAAGCGGAGCCTCGTTTGAAAGTTTGGCGCGAGGTTGCTGACTGTTATGCCAAGCCCGCAGCTGTGGCGTTGCGTTACGCCGAAGCGGTTTCCTGAGCCTTGGAGCGCTGCAGCACCCAGCTGATTACCTGGTTGTCGTCGCCGTCGCTTTCGCGCACCACGCGCAAAAACTCGGAGGGGTGGATATCGTGCGTGCGGAAAAAATTCCGATCGCCGCCGCAGCCGTACATGAGGTCCGGATCCATTTCACCACGGAGCTTCACCTTGGCCTTTTCGATGATACGCGGCAGCCAGGTGATGCCTTCTGTGGCGGCATCCTTGGGGGGAAGGTCGGGCGGCCCGACAACCTTGTCACTGCGCACGCCTTTCTGCACCTCCAGGAAGTACGAGCGCCGCTGGTCTTGCAGCATGGCAAAGGTGGCAAAGTCCGGGTCGCCGCTGTTGTTGAAATCCTCGGCGAAGTCATAGACCTCCTGAGCGGTCGCACCAATAGAATCGAGAAAAGCCTGCTCCTCGTCGTTGAAGTACGTGTCTGCGCCGCGCTGGCCCTTGGCATACAGGTCGACAGCTTTTTGCCAGAGGGCCTGCAATGATTTTTGGTAGGTATAGTTACTCATAAAGTAATGGGTGAGGTTTCAGCAGTGTTTGAAAACGAATTATCTACATTGCCCAAACCCGGCGGCTTTTGCAAATCCGCGCCCGGGTCACTCAGCGGTTGCGCCGCCGGCGGTGATCGCGACTGTTGCGCTGGCCGTTTTTCTTTTTCCGCCCCGAGCGTGCCTGCTGGACGATCGCCTGGTCGTTCTGTTTGCGCTGTCGCGAGCTCTCCTTGACCGCGAAGTCGATCTGGCGCTTGAACCGGTCCACCCGCGCGACTTCTACGGTCACCTCCTGCCCCACCGTGAAACGCCGCCCTGTCTTGCGCCCGAGCAATGCGGTGCCGTCCTCGGTGAGGCGGTAGAGATCGTCACGCAGCGTGGAGACGTGCACCAGGCCGAAAGCCTGCGATTCGGTCAGTTCGACAAACATGCCGTGGTTGCGTGTATCGGTGATGATCGCGGGAAAGGCGCGCTTGTCCTTGCGGGCCAACTCCCGCTCAAAGAATTCCAGCAGCTTGATTTTGACGGACTCGCGCTCGGCCTCGGTACTGTTCTGCTCGGTCAGGCTGACGTGCGCGGCCAGGCTTTCCAGTTCGCCCTTGCGGTAGGCCTTGGGCGGACGGCTGGGCGCAGTGGCCAGGCCGTTTTTCGCCAGATGAAAGTCAAAGATGCGGTGGACGATCAAGTCCGAGTAGCGTCGGATTGGCGAGGTGAAGTGGGCGTAAAAAGTCTTGTACAGCCCGTAGTGACCATCCGCCTGTGCCCGGTAGCAGGCCTGTTTCAGGCTGCGCAAAAATTGGATGCGCAGCGAGTAGCTCTGCGGGTGGTCCTTGATTTTTTTCAGTAGCTTAGTCACTTCCTTGCGCTGCGTCAGATCGCCTACCTGAATACCAACCGTGGCCAGGTAGTCGCGCAGTTCGGAGAGCTTCTCGGCGTCGGGCGCGTCGTGCACGCGGGAGATAAACGGCAGCTTGGCCTCGTGTAGGGTCTTCGCAACGGCTTCGTTCGCCGCCAGCATGAACTCTTCGATGAGTTGGTGGCTCTCATCGTTTTCGATTTTTTCGATGCGGTCCGCGTAACCCTCTTCGTCGACAAAGATCTTCATCTCGGTCATGTCGAAATCGAGGCTGCCCTTGTCGAAGCGGGCGCGGCGCAGGCGACTGGCCAGGTCCCACAACTTGCGTATGCCTTGTTGCAGGCCCTTCATTTCCTGCGTGCTCAAGTCGCTCAGGCTGCGTCCGGTGGAGCCGGTCTGGTGGGCCGGTGGCAGGGGTGTCTGCCGGACCTTCTCCAGATCGTCTTCTTTCAGAAAGGCGTAGGCCTGGCGGTAGGTCAGGCGCTTGTCACTTTGAATCACCGTGTTGGCGAATTCGGTCTGGGTCAGCTTGCCTTTGCTGTTGAAGGTCAGAAAAACCGCTTTGGTGAGGCGTTCCTCGGCTTCAACCAGCGAGCAGATACCGTTGGACAGCGCGTGCGGCAGCATTGGGATCACGCAGCCGACCAGGTAGGTGGAGTTGCCCCGGCGCTGCGCTTCCTTGTCCAGCTGGTTGGTGCGCTTAACGTAGGCACTGACGTCGGCGATGTGCACGCCCACGCGCGTATCGCTGCCCTTGAGCTCCTCAATAGAGAGCGCGTCGTCGAAGTCCTTCGCGTCGTCCGGGTCGATCGTAAAGGTAAACAGTTTGCGGCAATCGCGGCGGCCTTTGCGCTGCGCAGGTTTCACTTTCTCGGGGAGTTTCTCCACCTCGCGCATGACCGCTTCCGGAAACTCCGTCGAGAGCTTGTGCTTGTGCAGCAAGGCCTTGAACTCCGCGCCCGGCGTGTGGGTTTTGCCGAGCACCTCGATGATTTCGCCCTGCGGGTTGAGGTGCCGCTGGTGCCATTCTAGCAGGCGCACCACCACTTTGTCGTCGACCTTGGGCTTGGGAAAAATGTCTGCCTTGGCCGGTTCGGTCACGAGGATGTCCTGCACGAAGCGTGGATCGTCCAGCACAACGTAGTGGAACTGCCCGCTGCGCTGAAGCGTGCCTGGAAAGGTGTCGTGTGCGCGTTGGAGGATGCGGATGACCCGGGCAAAGGATTCGTCCTGCTCATGCGGCCTCAAGCGGCCGCGCGGTTTGCGGATCAGCCGCACCAGCACCTTGTCCATGTGAAAGGCGACGCCGGTGTCCTCGGCGCGCACCTGCAGGGCCTGTCCGTTGTTGCCGCCGGTTTCGCCATCGGGCAAAAGAATCGCCGCGCCGCTCTGACGAAAACGGATGGTCCCGCTGACCAGGTCAGCGTCCTTGGGGAGCACGTACCGGTCGCCCTTGACCCGTGCGACCGAGCCCTGGTCGAGCAAGTGGCTGATTGACCGCTTTAGACGCTTGCGGTCGCCCTGGCTCAGTTCCAGCACATCGGCCAGCTCGCTTTGGCGCAGCGGCACGTAACGCGGTTCGCGCATCAGCTTTACGATGCGCTCTTCTAATTCTCGACCCTCCATAAAGACGACGAGTCAACGCGACCTCGGCCAGTCGGTCAAACTCCGCCTCACATCGAGCCTAGGCCCGCACCGGTGCTGCCCCCACACCCATGCCGGTCAGCGTCGCCGTCAGGAAGGGGATCAGCTGCTTTTTGCGGCTGACAATTCCGGTGAGATCAAAAATATTTGGATGGGTCACGCAGGGATAGGTGATATTATCCAGAAAATCCTGGTCCGCCGCCAGCACCAGTAGCGAGTTTTGCTTGTTGATGTCGGTGACCAGCAGGGCCGAGAAGTAAAAACCTTCCCGCTTGCGGTGCTCTGCCAGTGCCATGACCAGATCCTCTTTGTTGTCCCAAAAGTTGTTGAAGCCCAACTCCTCGACCTGCGAGACCGAGAAGCGTATCTCGCCCTCGTCGTAGGCTTTCAGGTCGCTAGTGATGACGCTGGCTGGCGTCGAACTAAGGATGATCGAGCCGCTGCGGAAGATGATGTCGGCCAACTCCTGGCTGGGCAGCCCCGCTAGTGACTCCAGCCAGCGCAGCACTTGGTCGTCCTTCTCCGTGGAGGTCGGTCCCTGCAAGTGGAGGGTGTCCGAAATGATCCCACCCATAAGCACACCGGCGATCGATGCCTCCGGCTTGAGGCCGGACTTGCGGAAGAGGTCGCCCACGATGGTGCAGGTGGAGCCGACCGGCTCATTGCGAAACAGGATGGGTTGCTGCGAGGGTGGATTGCCCAGGCGGTGGTGGTCGATGATCTCGGTGATGGTGACCTCCTGCGCGCCCGGGACCGCCTGTGAGATTTCGTTGTGGTCGACCATCACTATTTGCGTCGGCACCGGCTTGAGAATGTCCGAATTACTGAAGAGGCCCAGCAGCTTGCCGGCGTCATCGCAGACGCAGTAGATGGGTTTGTAGTTGCCCGACATCTTGCGCCGCACCGCCCCCAGCTTTTCCTCCGGGGTAAAAGTCATGATGCCCTTCTCAATCATGGGGGCCAGCCGAGTGGCCGTGCGAATAATCCAAGACGTGGAGGCCGAGTCGAAGCGGCTGACCACCAGGCTCACGTTGCGTTCGCGGGCCAGGGCCACGATGTCTTCGTCGACATCTAGCGCGCCGGTCACCACCAGCATACGCACGCCCAGCTGCACGGACTTCTGCTGAATATCCCAGCGGTCGCCGACGACGATCACGCTCTGGCCTGGCTCGATGTTTTCGCTTTCAGCAAACTTGCCAAACGAGCGGATATCCATCGCTCCGATTCGCACATACAAATCCTCAACCCGGTACGGGTCGTTTGAGCAGAGCACTTCCGCATCGAGCGCCTTAATGATGGAGGCGATGCTCGTATGCACGTGGCGCATCTTGCGCGGCTCACGCGGCTTGGGGATGAAAAACTCGCCCAGGCTGAAAATCGTTACCACCCCTTCCACCTGTCCGTTGGAATTGACCACCGGCAAGGCGCGCACGTCGTAGCGGTCGATCAACTCGAGCGCTTCGGCACAGGTCGCGTCGAGGGGTACTTTTAACACATCGCGCACCATGATGTCGCGCACGCGCGGTGTCAGATCGCCGATAAAGCGCGGCAGCGGCACCTCGAAACGCCCTAGGATCGCGTCGATGCGCGCATTGGAGTTGCCACAGCGGGCGGGGATGTAGTGGGCGTCTCCCTGGGCGTGCTTGAAGGCGGCGTAACCGATGGCGGAACAGACGGCGTCCGCATCCGGATTGCGGTGGCCGATCACGTAGATGGGCTGCGGCATAATGATTTCTTCGGTAAAAAGTGTGCGCACTAACGTCCTGACGCAAACTCATTGCGCGGCTAGCCACTCAGCAGGCTTATGATTCCGATTTCGGATCAAAAAAAGCCGGACTCGAAACCCGAGCCCGGCCTTTAAGAGATTCGAAGTCGTAGAGTAACAAAGCTTAGTCGCCCAAATCGCCGGGCAGAATGTCGGCTTCGTTTTTCACCGCTTCATTGATGTTGGCGGTCTGCTCCTCCGGGGTGTCGAAGTTGCGCAGCGAGTCCTCGGTGGTGTCGTCCAACTCGTCGTACCATTCAACGTTGCCGGCGAGGAAGGCGATGTGGCCGCCGTCGCCGCCCCAGATGGACTCATCATCCCAAGAGCCGCCGCTTAGCAGGCCACGGGTAAAGAGGAACGGGTAGCGCGTGGCGTCGACGCTGCCGGGGATGTTGATCACAACGGAGTAGGCCAGCGGCAGCGCAGTGAATTCCGTGTCCGGCGTAAAACCGCTTTCAGGGCTATCAACGCCGATGTTGGTCGGGATGGTCGCGCCCGCGTCAACCACTTTGGGGTCGTCTGAACGCACCCAGAGTTCCGGGTTGTTCAACTCATCACCCACCTTGTCGGCGAGGAAAATGGCAAAACCGTGGGCAGTGTTGGAGTTAAACCGCAAATTGTCTGACACGACCACGCGGGTGCGTCCGCTGGCGGAGCGGTAAGTCATGTGGGATTTGGCGATATTGCCCATGTCGGAAGCCGAGGACATGCGGTTGGCGATGTCTTGAATCAGGCCGGCGGCCGGAACCAGGATAGCCGCGAGAATGCCGATAATGGCAATAACCGTGAGCAATTCAATCAGGGTGAAGCCCTTGCGCAGGGCGGAACGGGAACGATGCTTCATAGCTTTGGGTAGGTTGAGAATTTGGTAGGTGGCCAGGCAACGAGTCAGGCCGCATTTTGTTAACTATTTAGTAGCACTAGACTAGCCGGAATGCACCGGCACGTGAAGCCCTAATTCTGTTTTGGAAACGATTCTTTGACAGTGAGATAGGAGCCTCAGTAAGGCAGCGGATGTGCATCCGTAAGTTCGTGCACGATGCCCTTGGCCCGGGCGATGCGCTCCGCATCTTCGGTGCCACCCAGTACCTCGTCGATCGCCTCGGCGATGCGTACCATCTCGCTTTCGAGCATCCCGCGCGAAGTCACCGCAGGGGTACCCAGGCGCAGCCCGCTGGTCTGGAAGGCGCTGCGCGTTTCGCCCGGCACGGTGTTGCGGTTGGCTGTGATGTCCGCCTTTTCCAGGGCGATCTGGGCTTTTTTGCCGGTCAAGTCGGGATGGCTCGGGCGTAAGTCAATCAGCATCAGGTGGTTATCGGTACCGCCGCTGATGATGCTGTAGCCTCGCCCGACCAGTGAGTTGGCCAGGGCCGCCGCGTTCAGCTTCACTTGCTTCTGGTAGGCCTTGAAACTGGGCTTGAGCGCCTCGCCGAAGCAGACGGCTTTTCCGGCGATCACGTGCATGAGCGGTCCACCCTGGGTGCCGGGGAACATGGCGGAGTCGATTTTTTTGGCCCACTCCTCGGTGCAGAGGATCAGTCCACCGCGCGGTCCGCGCAGGGTCTTGTGGGTGGTGGTTGTCACGAAATCGGCGTGGCCGACCGGGCTGGGGTGCTCGCCGGCGGCGACCAGGCCGGCGATGTGGGCGATGTCAGCCAGCAGGAGCGCGCCGCAATCGCGGGCGATCTGCCCCATGCGGGCAAAGTCGATGGTCCGCGAGTAGGCCGAGGCACCCACGGTGATCATCTTCGGACGTTCCTTTCTGGCGACTGCTTCGATGCCGTCGTAATCAATCAGGCCATCATCGAGGCCCACCCCGTAGTTCACCACGTTGTAAAGCTTGCCGGAGAGGTTCATCGGATGGCCGTGAGTCAGGTGGCCGCCGTGCTCGAGGCTCATGGTCAGGATTTTGTCACCCGGCTCCAGCGTGGCCATGTAGACGGCGGTGTTGGCCTGGCTGCCGGAGTGCGGCTGCACGTTGGCGTGGGCGGCCCCAAAAAGCTCCTTGGCGCGGTCGATGGCCAGTTGCTCGACCACGTCGACATGGGCGCAACCGCCGTAGTAGCGCTTGCCCGGGTAGCCCTCGGCGTACTTGTTGGTCAGCACGCTCCCCACCACTTCCATGACGGCGGGGAGGGTAAAGTTTTCCGAGGCGATCAGTTCGATGTGGCTGAACTGGCGCTGCTTTTCGGCGGCAACCGCTTCGGCTACGGCCGGGTCGAGGGCGGCCAGCGAATCGGCGGCAAGCGTAAGGGCTTCGTCTGTGGCTACGGTGGTCATTGTTGCGAAAGCGGGTTTTGGATTTGCGCCACTCTGGGGCGCGTTAGCGAAAGGATAAGAATCTCACGGGCGGCCCGTTCCTTCAAGCCGTTTCCGAAATCGGCTCAGGCCTGTCCGTTCCCGGAAACCTCGGCGCGCAGGTAGTCGAGGATCGATGGGATCGCCTCCACCATGGAGTCGCGGGCGGCTTCGTACTCCACGAGCGGCCAGCCGTAGGGATCCGGAATTTCCGGCGGCTGAGGATCTTCCATCAGCTCGCGAAACAGTTTCAGCGGGGCCTGGCGATTGGGGTAGAGTAGTTCGATCAAGGCACGGTGGCTCTCGGTCATGCAGAGCATCAGGCGCGAGCGCTCGATGCGCTCGGGCGTCAGGACCTGGCTACGATGATTACCTAGGTCGATACCCACATTTTTCAGCGCCCGGACGGAGTTGTCCGAGGCGGGCTGCCCTTCGTGCACGGAAACCCCTGCCGACTCCACCTGGAGGGAGCGCAGGGGTTCGGCTTCGGCGGCCAGGGCATGGCGCAACAGGCTGGCCGCCATCGGGCTGCGGCACACGTTGGCGGTGCACACAACGGTGATCAGATCCGGATTACTGGCAGCCTCGCTCATGAATTTCGATCTGAACTCTAGTTCGTTTCTGGCAGTCCCTCAAGCACTTGTAGCGCGGAGACAACCCGCAGGGCTGTCTCCAGGATAACGTCCGCGCCGTTTTCCTCGTTCTCGCCGTCAAAGAGCCGCGCCGAGTACAGCAGGTTCAGCGCTTCGCCCTCGTTGTAACGCATCCAGGCGGCCAGGTCGTCTGAAGCCGTGATGTCTACCTTGATGGCGGGCGCGACGCCGCCCGGAATCAGACTCTCGCCGCCTTTGGTTTTGAGTTCGCCCTTCAGCAGGTAAACCTCCGGAGCTTCCGGCCCGTTGCCGCGGTAACTGCGGTAGACGCCGGTACGCCCGCCGGTCGGCTTGCCGATCAAAAGCACCGCCTGCTGTGCCTGCAGGGAAGCCAGCGCGGCCTCCAGCGGCCCCCGCGTACGCTCGTTGACGAGCACATAAACCGGGTGCAGCCCCCCGAAAATTTCCGGGGCCGTTCGCGCGATCTCAAAGTCGCTGGCTGCCGGGAAGGTGCCAATTTGGTCGAGCGCGGCGCCTTGCTGGTCGATCGATACGGTTGTGATGAAATCGCCGATGTGAGGCAGATCCTCGACGGTGGTCTCGATGAAGCGCAGGTCCAGAATCAGTCGCTGGCCTTTTTGAAGATCCTTCAGCGCAGTGCGGGAAGCCTGCTGGATCGAGTAGGGCCGGCGGTAAATGAGCGTATCGGTGATCGCCTCGGACTTCACCTCGGCAAAGTAAAGGGGCTCGCTGGTGGTTGGTGCCTCCAGCAACACACGACCCGGGTACACCGCGGCCATGCCCTCCCAGAAGATGCGGTCACTGGGCTGCGCGGCCACGCCGGGAAACAACGCCGGGGGGAACACTGCGGGGTCGTCGAGTTCCGCCGGGGTCTGCGTCGCCACGCAAACGCCCAGGCCTAAAAAGGCCAGCCCCGCCAGCCCGGAAAGCAGTTGACTCAGTTTGAGCACCCGCACAGCTAGGCCCATTCGCGCTCAGGCTTCAACCCCGCACACGCCCTAATGTGCAATCGTGCCCGTTCGCTTGAGCTGGCGATGGCCGATATCCCGGCGGTACTGCATCCCCTCGAAGTGCACCTGCGCGCAGAGCGCGTAGGCCTGCCGGGCAGCCGTCTCCAAATCATTGGCTCGGGCCGTCGCGCACATGACGCGGCCTCCGCCGGTGACCAGTTGGCCCGCGGCATTCGCCTCAACGCCTGCGTGAATCAGCCAACAATCTGGCGGCAGCTGTGTTGGCAGGGTGATCGGCAACCCCTTAGGGTACGCGCCCGGATACCCCGGTGAGGCGAGCACCACTGTCAGCGCGTGCGCTGGGCGGACCTTCAGATCCACCTCCGCCAGATGCCCGCGCGCGCAGGCCCGGAAAATTTCCGCCAGATCGCCTTCGACCAGCGGCAGCAGCACCTGGCACTCGGGATCGCCAAAGCGCACATTGTATTCGAGCACCTGCGGGCCCTCCTGGGTCAGCATGACGCCCACGTACAAAATCCCCCGAAAGTCGATCCCCTCGGTAAAGAGTCCGTGCAGGCTGGGGCGAATGATGGTTTTTTCGACGGTGCGGCAGATGGCGGGTGTCGCCACCGCAGCCGGGGCGTAGGCGCCCATGCCGCCGGTGTTGGGTCCGGTGTCGCCCTCGTAAGCCGCCTTGTGGTCCTGACTGACGGGAAAGAGCCGGTACTCCTGACCGGCCACCAGCACCATGAACGAGCATTCCTCACCTTCGAGAAAGGCCTCGATGACGATTTCTTTTCCGCTTTCGCCAAACTTGTTATCATCAAGCATCGAGCGGACGGCGGCCTCGGCTTCCTCCAGCGACTGGGCCACGCTGACGCCCTTGCCGGCGGCCAGTCCGCTGGCCTTAATGACCACCGGCGCGCCGACGATCCGCAGGTAGTCGAGGGCGGGGGCCACCTCACGAAATGTGCGCCAGGCTGCCGTCGGAATTGCATACTTCGTCATGAAGGACTTGGCGAAGCGCTTGCTCGATTCCAAGAGGGCCCCATCGCGGTTGGGTCCAAAGACGTCGAAGCCGCTGGCGCGCAGGGCATCACCGACACCGGCGGCCAAGGGAGCCTCCGGGCCGACGATGACCAGTTCCGCCTCGGTTTCTTTGGCCAGCTTTACGACCTGGTCGGCGTCCAGCACATCGATGGGTTGGCAGCGAAACTCGCGCGCAATGCCGGCGTTGCCCGGGGCGACAAGGACCGAATGGCGCGCCGGTGCCGCCTCCGTACAGGCGCGCGCAAGGGCATGTTCGCGCCCACCACTTCCAAGGATCAAAATTCGCATGCTGCTTCGCTGGCTGAGTCCGTATGGCGTTGCCCGAGGCCATTCGACACAAAGTTTTTCGTTTTGCCGAGATCGGATTGGGGCCTAGCCTCCCGCCCATGCAGGGCACCTTGATCGCGCCAGGCGCGCGTGTTTACTTTTTGGGCATCGCGGGCACGGCGATGGGCAATTTGGCCTGCGCGCTCAGGCAGGCTGGTTACGCCGTGAGCGGCAGTGACGCCAACATCTATCCGCCGATGTCCGAGGTGCTCGCCGAGGCTGGTATCGAGTGCTTTGCAGGCTTCGATGCCGCGCGGCTCGCGGCGCTCGAGCCCGACTGCGTGGTGGTCGGCAACGCTGCCAGCCGCGGCAACCCCGAAGTCGAGTGGCTGCTGGAAACACGGAAAATTCCCTTCGCGTCCATGCCGGAAACCATCGGCGCGCTGTTGATCGGCCAGCGGCCGAGCCTCGTCGTGGCAGGCACCCACGGCAAAACCACCACCACGGCGCTGGCGGCCCATCTGTTGTGCACGAGTGGTGCGGAGCCCGGTTGGCTGCTGGGCGGAGTTCCCCACGATCTGCCTAGCGGCTGCCACGTCGGCAATGCGACAGTCCCTTTTGTCATCGAGGGCGATGAGTACGACAGCGCCTTTTTCGACAAGCGCAGCAAGTTCGTGCACTACCGCCCGCGTGTGCTCTGCCTGAACAACCTCGAGTTCGACCACGCCGACATTTTCCGCGACCTCGACGACATCCGCCGCAGCTTCAATCACGTCACCCGGCTGGTGCCCGCCAGCGGGGCGATTCTCTTCAACGGCGACGACCTCGAACTGCGCAACCTCGCGGACACCCCGTGGTGCCGGCGATTCTCTGTTGGCACCGTTGAGAACTGCGATCTGCGCATTGCCGAGTTTGCCGAGACCTCCACCGGCAGCGCGTTTCGGCTTCTGTGGAAGGGTGCGCCGTGGGTCGAAATACGCTGGCCGCTGCACGGGCTTTTCAATGCGCGCAACGCCGCGATGGCGGCACTGGGCACAACGCTCATCCAAGGAAAAGAACCGGCGGATCACCCGCCGCCTCCGGAAGCCTTCGCTGCGTTCCGCGGGGTGCGCCGCCGGCAGCAAGTCCTTGTCGAGACGGAGTCCGTCGTGCTGATTGAGGACTTTGCCCACCATCCTACCGCCATCGCGGGCACGCTGGAGGCCCTGCACGCGGCACGCCCGGGGCACCGGCTGCTCGCGGCGTTTGAGCCCCGCAGTAATACCGCCCGCAGTGCCTACTTTCAGGAGGCGTTTGCCACGGCGCTTTCGGGGGCAGACGTAGTCTTGCTGGCTCCGGTTGTCGGTGGCGAAGGTCGCGTCGAAAACGCCGTCCGCCTCGACCCCCAGCAACTCGCCGCCGATCTCCAGCGCACAGGTACCACCGCCACCGCCTGCGCCTCTTTTGATGCACTGGCCACCACTGCTCGCCAGGCGTTTCAGCAGGCCACCCCTGAGGCCCCCCTGCAGGCGGTTCTCTTCACCAACGGCGCTTTTGGCGGCATCCTCCCAGGCCTGGTGTCCGCTTTGAGCTAGCAAGTAACAAAAGCACCCCGTCGTTCTATTAAGCTGCGGATGGGACCTGGGTGTATTTGCGTGGCGCAAGAGTGTGCAGGTATTTTAGCCACAGATGAAACACAGCTTGAACACGGATGGAAGAGCAAGGGCACAAATTTTAGAAACGAGCATTGAAATAAATGTTACGGGATACAGTTTTAAATATAGGTATAATGAAGACGCGATTTCACATACTAACTGAAAGAGCCTCGATCTAATCCCAAAAGATTAGTGATTTATCCGTATGTCATCTGTGTCTATCCGTGGCTAATCTGTGGTCAGGTCTTTAAACACGGATGGAATTTAGATAGAAATCCGGGGTGGCGAGTCTTTTTAACGCACCCTGAATAGTCCTCGTTCCTTCTTCGGCCGGGCGGTTTGTCTGATTCGTGTTCAATTTGTGCGCATTCGTGATTCAATCAACCAGCACAGCCTTACTGCTTCGCCACGATCTTCTTCAGAATACGTGAGTTGCGGCCGTTCTTTTCGTAATCGGCTCGTCGGGCCTTGGGCAGGTCGCTGACGCTGCCTTCGGAGAAGCCGCAAATCTCGCTGAAAAAACTCGAAGTACGCGTGCTCAAGGCGATCACCTTACTGGCACCGCGCCGCGCAGCCTCCTCGCAGCAAAAGGCCACCATGCGCCGACCGGCACCTCGCCTGTTGTAAAATGGCTGCACGTAGACCGAGGCGATTTCCATGGTCTTCGTCCCTTTGTAGGGTAGCAGGCAGGCGCAGGCGATCAGGCTGCCGTCCACTTCCAGCACAAAATATGTGTCGATGGCCTGTTCGATGGAGGCGCGGGTGCGTTCGCGCAGCGCCTCCTCGCGCATGGCGTTGCGCGTGATGTTGTGGATGGCCTGCACGTCTTTTTTTCGCGCCGGGCGAATCTGCTGATACTCGTTGGCGTGGACCATCGTGCCCGAGCCCACCGTGTCGAAGACCTCTGTCAGCAGGCAGCCGTAGACGCGTCCATCCAGCAGGTGCGCGCGCGGCACCCCCGCCTTGAGCGCCCGCACCGCCTCTATGGCTTTCGAGCGCAGCCCCGGGTCGATGGCCCGCTTCTTCTGGCTGAGGATTAGCGAAAGCTCTTCCAGTGGCAGGTTGACCAGCACCTCTCCATCGACCACGAGCCCGGGTTGCGGGGCCAGGTAGATCAGTTTGGAGGCATTCAAAGCCACGGCCAGTTCGGTGGCCATCTCGTCTGAGTTGACCCGCAACCCGCGGCCCTCCCGGTCAAAAGCGATCGGCGAGACAACCGGCACGATCGACTGCGCCAGCAACCCCCTCAAGAGTTCCGCGTCCACCCGGTCCACCTTGCCGGTCAGCCCCAGCGGCTTCCCCTTTTCGATGCCGGCCTCCATCGCGCGGATCGCATTGGTCACGGCGACTTTCAGCCCCTGTTGCGTGAGCCCCTGCATCAGGTCCAGCGAGATCTGCCCGGAGATTTCCTCGGCCAGGGCAAAGGTGGGTGCGTCCGTCGGACCGTCGCCCTGTACGTTGCTGGGTGCGAGGCCGCGCGCCGCTGCCGCCTGTTGCAGCGGCTGGCCGATCCCGTGCACTAGCACCAGGTGAATCTGCAAGCTCCGCAGCACCGCCAAATCCAGCAGGAGGTTGGCGAAGTTCTCGTCGGCGACAATGGCGCCGTCCAGGGCGATAATGAAGGTGTGCTCGCGAAAGAGCGGCACGTATTTCAAAATGCCGTGAAGGTCGGCTGGCTTGATGGCCGCCGGTTCGCCCGTAGCTGGTGCGCCGTCCCGCATCCATTCATGCGAAAACGCAAAAACCGCGCCCGAGCAAGGGCGCTTTTGCAGGTAGAGGCGAGCTAAGGAAGCTGCCCGGCTGCTGCCAGACGTGCGCGCTAGCGCCCTTCCGCAGCCAGTTTCAGGCCCCAGCCGGTAAAGGCGAGTGCGACCAGCCCGTCGGCGACGGCCAGCATGCTCAGTTCTTTGACCGGGTTGCCGCTGAGCACCTGCAGCGACATGCCCACGCATAAGACCCAGAGCACGACACCCATGAGAATGAATTGAATGGACCGAGCGGTGAGTATGTTTATCATCGTCGTCAGGAGTTTTGGGAAAGGATTCGAGGCCGTATGGCGCGGCTCCGGTCAGAAATGGATTACTTGGAGGGATGTCCCGCGGCCTTTCGCGGGCCGCTTGAAGATTTTCAGGCACACATTCAGCTCGAGCGCGGGTTGAGCCCGCACACCGTGCAGAATTACCTGAAGGATCTCGTCCAGTGGGCCCAAATCTTGAGTCACTCAGGCGTGAAAAATTGGTCCAGAACCCGCCCTGAAAGCGTGGCCCAAGCCCAGGCTGCCCTCGTAGACCGCGGGCTCAAGCGCAGCTCGACCGCCCGCAAGCTCTCCTCCCTGCGGACGCTGGCCCGCTTTCTCGTACGCGAAAACATCATCAGCCAAGACTTTACCGAGTTGGCGCGCGGCCCCCGCCCGCATCGCCCGCTCCCGGGCACGCTCACGCACGCGGAGGTCGACCGCCTCTTGGCCGCGCCCAATCTGGAGAGTCCGCAGGGCCTGCGCGACGCCGCCATCCTGGAACTGATGTACTCCTCTGGTCTGCGTGTTTCGGAGCTCTGCGCGCTGTCCTTGACGGATGTAGACACGCCGGCGGGCGCGGTACGGGTCTTTGGCAAGGGCGCGAAAGAGCGCCACGTCCCGCTGGGCGAACCCGCCATCGAGGCCCTCCAGCGCTACTTGAGCCTGGCCCGCCCCCAACTGGTTAAGTCCGACACCGGCAGCGCGTTGTTTTTGAGCAATCGCGGTCGCGCCATCTCACGCAAAACGGTGTGGTTCAATCTGCGCGCCCTGGCCAGACGCGCCGGCATCGCGCAGCCGGTGAAGCCCCACCTCCTGCGCCACTGCTTTGCCACGCATCTGATCGCCGGTGGTGCGGACCTGCGCCACGTGCAGGAAATGCTGGGCCACAGCAGCATTGCCACCACCGAAATTTACACCGCCGTCTCACCCGAGCGCGCCATTGAGGAGCACGCCTGGTTCCACCCGCGCGGGGTACGTGCCCAAACCAAATCGCGCGCGCTTGCCAAGTCCGCCGAGGCTGCCTCATAACCGCTGCCGATGAAGGTCACCGTTTTCGTTTCGCCGAAGAAAAACGTCCTCGATCCGCAGGGTGCCGCCGTTGAGCAAGCCATGCACAGTCTGGGGCACGACGGGGTCTCGCAGGTGCGCGTTGGCAAGACCATAGCCTTTGAGATACCCGGCGCGGATACTCCCGAGCAGCGCGCCGCCCTCGATAAGCTGTGCGCGGGCCTGCTGAGCAATCCGGTCATCGAGGATTTTTCCTACCAAATCGATAACAGCGACGCCTGAAGCTCGCGCCTGAGCTGACTTTCACCCAACCTCCATGAACTCCCTGGTACTTTCCGCGCGTCGCATCGGTCGCCAACTCGGTCCGGATGGCCTGCCCGTCTGGGTGGCTTCCCTCAACGATGCGGGGCCCTTCTGCGCCGTTGAAGGGGACCCCTTCTGCGAGAATGCCTACGTGAGCGATCGCGAGCTGCCGGCGGCCGATCTGCTGGCCCCGGTCCTGCCGGCGACCATTTACGGCGTCGGCCTGAACTTTCGCAACCACGCCGCCGAAACCGGGCGCGCGGACCCGGAGCACCCCCTCATTTTTATGAAGGCGCGCTCGTCGGTGCAGGACCCGGGTGCGCCCATCATCCTCCCCCGCCACCTGCGCAGCGACAAGGTCGACCCCGAAGCCGAACTCGCCATCGTCATCGGCAAAACCGCCAAGAACGTCGCCGCAGGCGAGGCGCTGAAGCATGTGTTCGGCTTTACGTGCGCCAACGATGTCTCCGCCCGCGATTGGCAGTTTGAATGGGGCAGCGGCCAGTTTTGCCGGGGCAAAACCTTTGACACCTTTTGCCCGCTGGGGCCGGTCATCATCCCGCCCAACGCACTGGGCGATTACCGTGAGCGCGCGGTACGCCAGCGCCTCAACGGCGAAACCGTGCAGGAGGCACCCCTGGCCGATCTGATTTTTTCGGTCGAGCGCATCATCGAATTTCTGTCCGGCAGCACCACCTTGCAGCCGGGCACGGTTATCCTGACGGGCACGCCCGCCGGGGTCGGGCAGTCGCGCACGCCACCCCGCTACGCCCAGCCGGGCGACGTCATCGATGTCGAGATCGACGGCATCGGCACGCTGACTAATCCCGTCATCGAAGAAAGCTAGCGCCCGCTATTTGCCACGGAGCCCAAAAACACCTGCGCAGCCTACCCAAGTCTTTAATCAGCCGCAAAAAGCTCAAAAGACACAAAATGTCAGTTTCTTGGTTCCCGTAGTACAATCTTTTTCAACCGGCGACTCGAACCTCCCGCGCATGAATCTCTCTGAGTTCCCCTCCCTTTCCAGCGGCAACTTCGGACCACCAAGCACCAAGTACTCATCACCCAAACCCTTGTCCCCACCCACATGAAAATCGCCATCCTCCAGTTTCCGGGCTCAAATTGCGACCGTGACGCCGTTGCCGCTTTCAGCGCGATGGAGGGCATCGAAGCCTACCTACACTGGCATAAGGACACCGACCTATCCTCAGTTGGCGCAGTCGTTGTCCCGGGCGGTTTCTCCTTTGGTGACTACCTGCGCTGCGGAGCCATCGCGCGGTTCTCGCCTGTCCTGGAATCGCTGATACGCTTTGCCAACGAGGGCGGCGCGGTGCTGGGCATTTGCAACGGTTTTCAAATCCTCTGTGAGGCGGGCCTGCTGCCCGGAGCGCTCATCCGTAACGAGTGCCTGGAGTTTCGCTGCCAATTGGCCGATTTAGAGGTCGTGCCCAGGAAGGGACTCTTTTCCCGGGAGACGCTGGGGCCGCGTTTGCGCCTGCCCATCGCGCACGGCGAAGGCAACTACCGCGCCGACGAAGCCACCCTCGATGCCCTTGAGGCGAAGGCGCAGATTCTCCTGCGCTACGCCCCCGATGGCGGCAACCCGAACGGTTCCGCGCGCGATATTGCGGCGATTTGCAACCCCGTGGGCAACGTGATCGGCATGATGCCACACCCCGAGCGCGCGGTGGCGGGTTGGCACCCGAATACCGACGGCATCGGAGTGCTGTGTGCGCTGGTTGCCCTGGCCAAAGGCACCTCGCCGGTGCCCGTCGGTTGAAACAGCCTTGTTTTTTCTTGCCTCTCAAGGCCGCTGGGCAATTGGATCGCACACGTCGAGAGAAGGACCTGTTGTTGGCAAACTTTGAAAACGAAAGCTGTTATGAAATACTTCGTACTTTTTCTGAGCGCCCTTGTGGGCACCGCATTTTTGGCGGGTTGTGGCGGTGGCGGACCGGGCATGCCCGGCGTCAATGTCGCGGAAGAATTTCTCGAGCTGGCTGCCGAGGGCGATACTGAAGAGGCCGAGGAACTCCTGCACCCGCTCAAGCACTTCCGTTACGAAAACGAATTGGAGCGCGTGAAGTTCGACGAGGCCGTCGAGGAGATGGAGAAGGAGTTCGACGAGGACGAAAAGTTTACGCTCATCGATTATGATGTGTCCGACGACGCCCGTAACGCCTCTTACACCTTCAGCTACGACAAGGAGAAGGAAAAGGTCACCATCCTTCTGAAGGAGTTCAAGGGTGACTACCTGGTCTTCGACTTCCGCTAGAGCCGGAAAGCAGTTCGCTACATCTTTTTGGACGGACTTCCTTCTTTGCGAAGGGAGTCCGTTTTTGCTTTGCCGCGGGCCCCGCGCTCGCGAAAAACTGCCCGTTTCTAAAAGAAGTCCACCCGCCCATGTCTCAAACGCAAACGCTCCCTCCCGACGATGGGCTCAAGGTTACTATCGACGCAGCCCTCGTCGAACGTCACGGCCTCACCGCCGAGGAGTACGCACGCATCCGCGAGATCCTTGGCCGTGTGCCAAACCTGACCGAGCTGGGCGTCTTTTCAGTGATGTGGTCGGAGCATTGCGCCTACAAGCACTCGCGGCCGCTGCTTAAAGGCTTTCCCACGCAAAAGCGCGACCCCGAAGCCCTTGGGCAGGTGCTGGTCAAGGCCGGCGAGGAAAACGCCGGAGTCATCGACATCGGCGACGGCTGGGCCATCGCGTTCAAAATCGAGTCGCACAACCACCCCAGCTACGTGGAGCCCTTCGAAGGGGCGGCCACTGGGGTGGGGGGCATCATTCGCGATATTTTCACCATGGGCGCGCGCCCGGTGTTGCTGACCAATTCGCTGCGTTTTGGCGACATCCGGCATTCGGCCCGCGCCCGGCGCATCCTGCGCGGCGTGGTCCACGGCATCGCACATTACGGCAATTGCATCGGCATCCCCAACGTCGGCGGCGATGTCTACTTCGATCCCTGCTTCGAGCACAATCCGCTGGTCAACGCGCTCTGCCTCGGCGTCCTGCGCCACGAGGAGATCAAGCGCGGTGCGGCCTCTGGCATCGGTAATCCGGTTTTTTACGTCGGCCCGCCCACCGGTCGCGACGGCCTCGGCGGCGCGAGTTTCGCCTCCCGCGAGATCACCGACGCGTCCATCGACGATCGTCCCGCCGTCCAAAAGGGCGACCCCTTCATGGAAAAGCTTTGTCTGGAAGCCTGCCTGGAGATGATGGCCATCGATGGCCTGGTCGTTGGGATTCAGGACATGGGCGCGGCCGGGCTGACCTGCTCCACCTGCGAAACCGCCTCGCGGGGCGGCACCGGTATCCGCATCGACCTCGACAAAGTGCCGCAGCGCGCCGCCGGCATGAGCAGCTACGAAATCCTGCTTTCCGAATCGCAGGAGCGTATGCTCGTCATCGCCGCCTCCGGGCGTGAGGCCGAAGTCGAAGCTGTCTTTGCCAAGTGGGACCTGCCGGCGGTCCACATCGGCGCGGTTACCGAAGGCGTCGACATGGTCGTTGAGCAGGAGGGCCGCGTGGTGGCCCGCATGCCCGCGCGTTCCTTGACCGACGAGGCACCCCTGTACCATCCCGAGGCCAGCGAGCCCACCCACATAGCCGAAGCGCGTCGTTGGAATGTGGATACGCTGCCCAGGCCAGATGCCCAAGTCCTTCAAGAGGCTCTGCCCACCTTGCTGAGTGAGCCCGCCATCGCCTCGAAGCGCTGGATTTGGCGTCAATACGATCACATGGTCATGGCTGGGACGGTCCTCGAGCCTGGCAGCGACGCCGCCGTGGTTCGTATCGATACCGGTGACGGAGGCGAGAAGCTCATCGCCATTGCCAACGACGGCAATCCGCACCACTGCCACCTCGATCCGTATCTGGGCGCACTTGGCGCGATGGCCGAATGCCTGCGCAACCTGGCCTGTAGCGGTGCGCTGCCGCTGGGCATGACCGACAACCTCAACTTTGGCAACCCGCAGCGGCCCGAGTCTTTTTACATGCTGCGCGAGAGCGTGCGTGGCTTGGCTGAGGCCTGCGAGTTCTTCGACGTGCCGGTCACCGGCGGTAACGTCAGCCTGTACAACGAAAGCCCGGAAGGCGGCATCAAGCCCAACCCTGTTGTTTCCGTCGCGGGCCTCATCCGCGAGCGTGCCCACGTGACGTGTCAGTCCGTCCGTGAGCCCGGCCTTAATCTGTTTCTCCTCGGTGGCCTGCCTGATCACCTGGGCGCGAGCCAGTACCTGAGAAGTATTCACTCAATGGATACAGGTGCGCCGCCCCCCGTGGACCTCCCGGCCGAGTTGCGGCTGCATGATCTGCTGCGCGGGCTCATCGCCGGCTCCTGCATCACGACTGCCCATGACCTCTCCGATGGTGGCCTGCTCGTAGCCCTCAGTGAGATGCTATTGTGCCCGTCGGGCCACACCTTTGGGGCCTCCATCGAACTCACCACCGAATCGGTTGCGACGCGGCGCCTCGATGTGCTTTGCTTTGGCGAAGTCCACGGCCGCGCCCTGGTGGCGGCTTATCCGAAAATGGCAGCCGCCGTGACCCAGGCAGCTGCCGAGGCGGGCGTGCCCTGCCTGCAAATCGGACGCACCACCGTCGACGACGCGCTGAAGCTCACCCTGCCTTCCGGCGAAGTGATTACATGGGCCAGCGCGCAGTTGCGGTCTACCTGGGGAAACGCGCTTGAAGCGATTCTGCGGCAGTCATGAGTGATTTCATCGGCCACGAATGCGGTGTCGCGCTCATCCGCCTGCGCAAGCCGCTCGCGCACTTTGCCAGCAAGTACGGCAACCCGCTCCATGCCTTCAACCAGCTGTTCCTGCTCATGGAAAAGCAGCACAACCGCGGGCAGGACGGCGCGGGCATCGGCGCGATCAAACTCAACGTGCCCCCCGGTCAGCCTTACACCTTTCGCGATCGCGAGGCTCGTTCCAATGCCCTGGCCGCCATTTTTTCGCGCCAGTTGCTGATCCACCGCAAGTTGGTTGAGTCGGGTCGTATTGATGAAACGGATACGGATTCCGTCAAACGCGCTTTTGGCTTCGCAGCTGAAGTGCTCCTGGGCCACTTGCGCTACGGCACGTCCGGATCTTACCTGCCCAGCGCCACCCAGCCCTATCTGCGCGAGAGTGCCTGGCCCACGCGCAGTCTCATGCTGGCCGGCAATTTCAACCTCACCAACACACACGAGCTCAATGAGGTGCACGTGGGCCGCGGGGCGCACCCCATCTTCGACACCGACACGCAGACCGTGCTCGAAGAAATCGGCTTCTGGTTGGATGAGGAGCACCAGCGCCTGTATTACCAGCACCGCGAAAGCCTGTCTCCCAGCGAGGTGCCAGCCGCCATCAGCCGCGAGTTCGATCTGGCCGGCGTACTGCGCCAGGCCTGCCATAACTGGGACGGCGGCTACACGCTGGCCGGTGTCCTCGGCAACGGCGATTGTTTTGTCCTGCGCGATCCGCACGGAATTCGCCCCGGCTTTTATTTTGCCGATGACGAGGTGGCGGCCTTTGCCTCGGAGCGTGTTCCGCTGATGACCGTCTTCGGCAAGGAGGCCGACGTTATCGAGGAAGTGCCGCCGGGCGGTGCTGTCATTTTCAAGCATGATGGCTCGCTGCATCGTGAGGAGATTCGAGCGCCGCAGGCACGCGCCAGTTGCGCCTTCGAGCGTATCTACTTTTCGCGCGGTAACGACGTGGACATCTACCAGGAGCGCAAAGCCCTGGGGGCTGCGCTGGCCGGGCCGATCCTGGAAGCCATCGACAACGACCTCGCCAAAGCGGTTTTCAGTTTTATTCCGAACACCGCCGAGGTGGCCTATCACGGCTTGATGGATGCCCTGCGCCGCCATCGGCGCGTGGAGGTCAAAAAGGCCATTCTCGAAGCCGCCCAGGCCGATGCGGTCACCGAAGAGCTGCTGGATGAGCTCATCACCCGCAACTGGCCGCGCGGCGAAAAAATCGCCCTCAAGGACATCAAGCTGCGCACCTTCATCAGCCAGGAAGAAAACCGCTTGCAGCTGGCCTCGCACGTCTACGACGTGACTTACGGTGCCGTCGCGCCCGATGAACAGCTTGTGGTCATCGACGATTCCATCGTGCGCGGCACCACGCTGCGCCAGTCCATTATCCGCATCCTCGCCCGCACCAACCCGCGCGGCATCATCATCGCCTCAACCGCGCCGCAGATCCGCTACCCCGACTGCTACGGCATCGACATGAGTGAGCTGGGCAAATTCATCGCCTTTCAAGCCGCGGTGAGCCTGGTGCGCGAGCAGGGGCAGGAGGCCCTTCTCCAATCCATCTACGAGGAGTGCCAGGTCAACCTTGCCAGGCCTGCCTCGGAGACGATTACGAACCCGGTCAAGCGCCTCTACGCGGCCTTTAGCGAAGCGGCCATCGCTGCCCGTATAGCGGAGCTGGTGCGCCCCGAGGATCTTGCTTGGACAGGCCAGCTTACTGTGCTGTATCAGTCCATCGAGAGCCTGCACGCGGCGTGTCCGCGGCACACCGGTACCTGGTATTTCACTGGCGATTACCCGACCCGCGGCGGACTGCGGGTGGCCAACCAGGCCTTCATCAACTTCTTCGACAAGCGCGAAGGCCGCAGTTACTAGCCCTCAAACGGCTGCCGCCAAAGACTGCTCAAGCACCCTCTGGAGACTCCGGCATTTCGCATTCAGACATCGAATCAAGCACCCTTCACTCAGTTCCAGGCACCACGCACTAAGCACTAGGCACTACGCACAAAAAACTAAGCACTAAGTACAAGAAACTAGGCACCAAGCCCTATCTCCCAAACGCTACCCCAGCGGCGCGTCTTCCCACTGCAGGTTTGGAAAGCGATCGCGTAGTGAAAATTCAAATACGGCACGGTTCTTAAAGTAATTGTTGCCCGACATGAAGACCTGCTTGCCCAGCAACCCGGCGGCGATCGCCACATGCAGGCGGTTGGTGTGCACTTCCTGAAACGCGTCGATGTGCCGCAGCAGCGCGGATACGCTCATGCGTGCGGCTGCTTCTGGCGCGACGTGGTAGCCGTACACAACCGACAGATCGATGTTGTTCTCGGGCAGGGTCCCTTCGGGCTGCTCCTTGTCGGTGCGAAAGCAAAACAATTTACGCGTGCACGTCGTACCCTTGGGCATGGATACCGCCAGCGCTGCTTTCAGCCGCCGCTGGTTCGCGCGCATCCCCGGAGTCCCCCGCCGCGTCAGGCGATTGTGCATCCAGGCCGTCAGCACCTCCGACGTATGCGGTTCCCGGCGCGCGTCCTTCACATTCAGGCTCAGGCCCAGATCGTGGGCTGCCAGCACTTCGCTTTGGGGAGCGCGGGCTTGCACATGCGCCAGGGTTCGTGCCTCGCGGCAGAAAATCGTGGCGCGCGAGCCCAGGCGTTGCAGGAGCGTTTCCTGACCCACAATCGTGTGTGGCAAAATGATCACGCGCTTCAGCCGTTCGGCCTGCAGGTTCAGCGGGTCGGAGCCGTGGTCGTAGTCCGGGGTCAATCCACCGCCGCCGCCGTAAACCAGCGTCTTGCCTTCCAGGCCGCGGGCATTGGCCTTGCGCGCGCGTGCGGGGTCCAGTCGCTGCCAATTCAGCCCCAGCCGGTGAAACATCTGGTAGGTGGCCAGCGCGATCAGCGAATCGCCCGCGTTTCCGTAGTTCGGCAGGAAATAAAAACGCTCACCCCTAAGGGTGCTCAGGTGCGATTCGACGTCGACCGCGGCATGGTCACAGGCCGGGCTGACGCCTTCGGGAGTATCGGGCATGGGCGGGTTCGCTTCCAAAGCTGAAGGCATCCTTTGATTACGTCGCCAACAATCCTCAAAACTTTCGGACGCAGTGACGTTTCCGTTACATGGAATCGAAACTTATTGACACATTAGATACCCCGAAGGCATTTTTCAGCACCGATGGCAGACACGCTTTCCCAACGAGTTTTGGTTCTCAACCGACTCTGGCAGGCGGTCAACATTGTCGGGGTACGTCGGGCATTCAGCCTGTTGATGCAGGATCACGCCCAGGTCATCGACCCATCCGGCGGCAACTTCCAGATTCTCTCGGCCGAGGATTGGATCGAGATGTCCGTTGAGAATCCACCCGACGAGGAACGTTGCGTCCACACTGTCAACATGCGTTTGCGCATTCCCAGTGTGCTGCTGTTGCGTTACTTCGACCGCGTGCCGACCAAGGAGGTCAAATTTAACCGCTACAACGTGTTTGAGCGGGACGGCTACCGCTGCCAGTACTGCTCCAAGGTCTTTCACCCGCGCGATCTGAATCTCGACCACGTCATCCCGCGTGTTCATGGCGGGCGCACCTCGTGGGAGAACGTCGTCACCTCCTGCATCCGCTGCAACACCCGCAAGGCCAACCGCCTGCCGCATCAGGCAGGCATGCACCTCCTACGCAAGCCTGCGCGGCCCAAGTGGCGCCCCTTTATCAACTCGGTTCTCGATGAAGAGATACAGATCGAGCGCGAGTGGGAGCACTTCCTGGCGGGTTCAGCCTCGCGGCGTCACGGCGATTTCTTTGACGGCGACGACGGTCTGGATAGCTAAACGTTTTCCAACTCCCTGACCGGGCCTACAAAAAAACGAGCCGGCTGATCGCTCAAGCGGCTCGTCTTTAGAAAATGTTCAACGGTTCGCGCGTTCTACTGCTCAGCCAGGCTGATGTGAACGCCCGGCTGCCAGGCTTTTGAAGTCAGTGCGTCCGCCTTCGGGTCCTCGTATTCGAGCGTTTCCACGTGCCCGTCGTAAAAGAGGAAGTTGCTGACGTTGTTGTGCCAGAAAAGCGCCTCGCGGCCGCGCACGATCTCCCCGTCAACACCACGGTCACCTCCCTCGTGATAGAGTCCGTCATCCGCGTTGACCTGCTCGACCATGAAAATCTTGTGCGAAGGCTGCTTCACACCGCCCGGATACGGATACTGCAAAAAGCCACCGCTGGGCAGGTTCACATCGCGAAAGTGACTGCCCGAACCCTCGTAGACCTTGCGCTGAATCGCATAGCTCAGCTGCACATCTTCCTCGGGATAGGCGACAACCTGTGTCGGGCTGATGTAAGCCTCCTCGTCCTGAATGTATTCGAACAGCGCACCGTCGCGGACTGACAGATTGCCTGCGTTCAAGCTCCCGGACACCCAGCCCTGCTGGTTCTCGTCGGGCGTGGCACCACCGCGCGGTCGCGGCGGGTAGCGCCCGTCGTTGTCGTGTGCGTACAACTGCAGCGCCTGTCCAATCGAGCGCAGGTTGTTGATCGATTTAGACTGGCGGGCGCTTTCGGTGGCGTTGTTGATGATCGCCAAAGTCAGCGTTGCCATTATTGCAATAATCGCGATGACCGCGAGCAATTCAATCAGAGTAAAGCCGCGCGGCTTACGTGTCGGGTAGCGCATTTTCTGGGTAGGTTGCGTGGTTACGAGTAAAGTTTAGCTGCTTATGGTTATAACCTTACGCCGCGCTTTCCACCCATATTTTTCGTATGAGATTGCGGTCTTAATACCGCGATTCAACGCCTGGTAACGTGCCTTACGCTTGGGCCGCGCAAGCCTTTGCAAACGACTGAATCTTTTTCCAGACGTTTGACAGGCCGTTGCGTCGATTTGGCGTAAGGTGTTGCGTGATACCGACTTCGGCGAGAAACTCTGGCTCGTTTTCCAGAATCTCACCCGGCTGCGCATCGCTGTAGAGTTCGGTCAACAGACCGGCGATACCTTTGGTAATGACCGCATCCGAATCCGTTGCGAAGTAGCAGCGGCCTTTTTCGAATCGGGGCACCAGCCACAGCTGCGACTGGCAGCCTTCCACGATGAACTCCTTCACCTTCAGGGTGTTCTCCAGTTCGGGCATGCCGCGGGCCTGCTCGATAATGTAGGCCAGGCGCTCCTGTGGGTCTGGAAACAGCGAGAGCGTTTCCACCAGTTGCTCCTTGCGGGTCTTTAAGTCCGCGGCATCCTGTGCTTCGGGTGACATCATCAGCCATCATACGCTTCCCGCGCCTCCTCGCAAGCTTGAGCCCACGCCGCCCCAGCCAGCGTTGACACCACACCGCTGCCGCGCAGTATGAGCCAGCGACTTCGATGCTCATCTCCCGACCGCAAACCGCCAGTGCGTACGGCGCGCCTTGCTTCTGGCTACGCGGGGAGCGCGTAGAGATTTTTGTGACCGTCACTGGCGGGCATCTGGGGCCGGTCAGCTTCAAGCTGAAGCACCGCTGGGTCCGCCCGCACTCGCTGCCGCCCTGGCAGCCGGATGACCTCCATCCCGATGTGCCGCCGGTCTTGCGGCACTTACGTGGCGATTTTTTCGGGCTTCCCTTTGGCGATCCTCAGGGCAGCGCGCCGCCGCACGGCGAGCCAGCTAACGCTGACTGGCAACTGGTTGACCACAACGCGCGTTCATTGAGCCTCTCCCTGGAGCTGACCCAGCCCGCCGGCCACATCGGAAAAACCCTGACCCTGGGCGAAAACGAGCGTGCGCTTTACCAGCAACATGTCATCGAAGGCGTACAGGGACGTTTCCCGATGGGGCAGCATGCCATTTTGGAGTTTCCGGAAGGCGTAGCCGGGCACCTGAGCGTGAGCCCGTTTGAGTTTGGGCAGGTCACCCCGCTGGCCTTCAACGATCCCGCCGAGGGTGCCTACGGCAGCCTCCTTCCTGGAGCCACCTTCGACAGCCTCGAAAGCGTCCAGCTTACCAACGGCGGCACCACTTCACTGGCCGCTTACCCCGATCGCCACGGATTCGAGGATCTGGCAATGGTGGCCGGGCCGCTCGAAGGGCTGGGCTGGACCGCCGCCGTTCTGGATGGCTATTGCTGGATTTCCCTGAAAAACCGCGCGGTGCTTCCGGCCACCCTGCTGTGGTTCAGCAACGGCGGGCGCTGGCAGGCCCCCTGGCGCGGGGCCCACCGCCGTCGCCTCGGCCTGGAGGAAGTCTGCAGCTACTTCAACGCCGGGACCGATGCCTCACGCCGCAATTCGCTGCAAACCGGAGGCATCCCCACGGTGCATCGCTTCACCCGCGCTCAGCCGACGATTGTCCGCAACATCCAGGTGGTGCACCCGCTGCCAAAAGACTTCGGAGCGATCGCCACCGTCATGCCTTCAGCGGACAAACCCGAACTCATCGCTGCCAATGCTTCCGGCCAGAGTGTGGCTATCCCCGTCAACCACGCCTGGGTGCTGGAGACTTCTTAGCTCCCAATACGGCTTAGCTTAAATTGCCCAAAAATCCGCAAGCTCAGCCTGGGGGAGGATTCGTTGCGCTTTTTTGTCGCTGTTTGCGGTAAGCCGTTGGACTGACGCCAGTTGCTTTACGAAATCGGCTGCTGAAGTAAAACGCGTTGGTGAATCCACAGGCTTCCGCAATGGTCGCTACCGGGCGCACCGTCCACTCGAGCAGTTCCTGGGCATGGCGCAGGCGTATGCTTTCCAAGTATGCCAAGAGCGTTTGCCCGGTCTGCGCGCGAAAGAGGTGGGCCAGCCTCGATTCGCTCAAGCCGACGGCGCTGGCGATCACCTGGACGCTCAGCGCTTGCGAGAAGTTGTCTCCCATCAGCGTCATCGCCTGCACCACCCGCTCATCCAGGCGCCCGTGCGCCCGTCGCGGGTTGACCGCATCACAGAGCAACAGCACACGTTCGAGCGCATTGCGCGCGAGCCAGGGCCCACGGGGGTGCGTCCCCTGCCGCACGCGATTCATTTCAAAAAATGCCGCGCGCACGGCTTCCCCCAGCGGACCTTCTGGGAGCGTCAACGTCCGCAACCCCGGCCAGTGTTCCGGCCAATCCAGCAGGCTGGCCCACTCCGCCAACGGTGTGAAGTGGGCAAACACAAACACCCAGCGGCCAATTTTCAGCTGCGTGCCGTAATCCTGCGCCGCGCCCAGATCGTAAAGGTGCAGCTGACCCGCATCGGCCGTCGCCCAACGCTTATGCGGCGACTGGAAACGTCCTTGTCCACTCAACGTGAAAAAAAGCAGCCAGTCGCCCGAGCCCTTGGGGCGGATGGTGCGGTACCGTGCGCTTTCCTCAAAATACCCGCTGAAGAGTTCGCCCGGAACTCTCTGCTGGTGTCTTGGCTCTGGCTCGTAAAAGACCGAGGTGCCCGCCTCAGTCGGGGAGCGGGGGTTTGAATCCTGGGGTAGGGCAGTTGTGGGACCTTGCATGGCCATAGGCTAAGACCTGTATAGTATAGCAGAATATTAAAGGTTTTCGACAGGCGCTTGGATTCATTTTTCGAATGGTTTCGATTAGAATGGCTGCATGACACTCGAACTCGAAACCCGCCTGGCTGCCTCCGACCTCGAAGGTCTGAAGGCTGCCTCCGACGAAATCGGCTTCTGCATCGCCGCTCAGTGTTTCTCTGCCGACGAGGTGGAAGAAATCCGCGAGTTCTTTCAGCAGGGCCGGCAACTCAAGGCTGAAAAAGGCGGCTTTGACAAGAGCATGCTGGAGGGCAAGCAGGGCAAGGCGCTGCAGGAGTGGCCGCGCTTTCTGCACCCGCACCGCGACCATGAGCTGGCGCTGCGCTACCTTTTGCACCCGCAGGTGAAGCAAATCCTGACCGCGTTGATGGGTGGCACCGAGCCACTGGCCGCGCAAACCATGTATTATTTCAAGGCCCCGGGGGCCGGTGGCCAGCAGCTGCATCAGGACAACATTTACCTCCAGGCCGAGCCGTTTACCTGTGTGGCGGCGTGGACGGCTATCGACCGCACCGACGAGGACAATGGTGGGCTGATGCTCGTGCCGGGCACCCACAAAATGGAGCTCGACTGTCGCAGCGACAGTGACGGGCAGGTGCACGCGCGCAACGTCCGCCTGCCCAAGGGAGCCAAAGCCATCTGCGCGAAGATGGAGCCCGGCGACACCCTCTTTTTCAACGGTCAGATCATTCACGGCTCGGGTCCCAACCGCACGACCGATCGCTTTCGCCGTTCTTTCATCGGCCACTACATCTCGGGTACGAGCGAGAAGGTGGCCGGCTTTTACCACCCGATCCTCAACTTCGAGGGCGAGGTGGTCAGCATCGCCAAAAACGAAGGCGGCGGGCCCTGCGGCTTCGAGATGAACGGCAACAGCGCCTACTGAACCGCTTCGGCTCAGTCACAGGATCCTTCGGGGCGCGCCTTGCCAGGTCGGGTGCGACTACGCCTGTTCCTGTAAATAAACACAGGCTTTGAGTTGAGCGGCGCCTTGCTGAAGGTCTGTGGGCTCAGGCCGAGGGTTTGGTCATCGCCATCGGGTCGAGAGCTGTGTCGAGGGTGGCCTCGTCGAGGAGTTTTTCTTCGAGCACCACCTCACGCAGGGTCTTGTTCTCGGCAAAGGCTTGCTTGGCGACTTTGGCGGCGTTGTCGTAGCCGATGTGCGGGTTGAGCGCGGTGACCAGCATCAGGCTGCGCTCAACCAGTTCCTGGCAGCGCTCGCGGTTGGGTTCGATGCCGGCGACGCAGGCATCGGCAAACTGCCGCGCACCGTTGGCCAGGCAGGTAATCGAGTCGTGCAGGGCCATCGCGATGAGCGGGATGGTCACGTTCAGCTCAAAGTGGCCGTCGCGCCCGCACAGGGCCACCACGTTGCTCATCCCCTGCGTGTAAATGCAGACCTGCACCAGCATCTCGCTCATGACCGGGTTGACCTTGCCCGGCATGATGGAGGAGCCCGGCTGCGTCGCGGGCAGGTTCAACTCGCCCAGGCCGCTGCGCGGACCCGAGCCCAGCAGTCGGATGTCGTTGGCCACCTTGGTCAGGCTGGCCGCGATGGTGGCAAACTGCCCGGCCACCTCGACGGCGTCATCGCGCCCGCCTTGGGCCTCAAAGTGGTTGTCCGCCTCGCGGAACGCGATACCCGTCTTCTGCGTCAGCTCCTTGCAGACCAGCCCCGGGAAATCCGGATGGCAATTGATGCCAGTACCGACGGCCGTCCCGCCGATGGGCAACTCGCTCAGCGCGGTGATACAGCGCTCGGCGCGGTCCACGGCTTTTTTCAATTGGGCGGCGTAGCCGGAAAATTCCTGCCCCAGGGTCAACGGTGTGGCGTCCATCAGGTGGGTGCGCCCGATCTTGACGATCTCGGTCCAGGCTTGGGCCTTCGCGTCGAGGGCCTGATGGAGGTGCTCCAGCGCGGGTACGAGGGTCTGCTGAATCGCGACGGCTACCGAAACGTGCAGCGTGGTGGGCACGATATCGTTGGAGGACTGCCCGAGATTCACGTCGTCGTTCGGATGGATGGGGTCCTTACTCGCAATGGGTTTGCCAGCGATCACGCTGGCGCGGTTGGAGACCACCTCGTTGATGTTCATGTTCGAGGAAGTGCCCGAACCGGTCTGAAAAACATCGACCGGGAAATGCTCGGTCAGCTTGCCCGCGGCGACCTCTTCGCAGACCTGCCGGATCAAGTCGGCTTTTTCTTTGGGCAGGCGGCCCAGGGCTTCGTTGGCTGTCGCGCAGGCTGCCTTGAGCACGCCCAGTCCGCGAATGAACCCCTCAGGCATCGGGCGCTGGCTGATCGGGAAATTCAGCACCGCGCGCTGAGTGGAAGCGCCGTAAAGGGCATCTTCCGGCACCTGCATGTCGCCCATGGAATCTTTTTCAGTACGAGTGGCCATATGGCAGCGACGTTAGGGTCGCTAATGCATCGAAAGCAACTCGAAAACCTGGGCTTATGCGCCTGACGACTAGTCCAGACCCAGCAGTTTCCGCTCGTAGCGCTGCTTGTTCCAGAACATGTGCCGCACCGAGTAGCGCAGGTGGCGGTCCAGGTAGCTCTTGAAGACCGGGTGCTGGATCGCGGTCTGGTAAATGGCCTCGGCGTCGTCCAGATCATACTCATAGCTGAAGATACTGGCGAAGAGTTCGCGCGGCGCGGCACCAGAGGGAGCTGGTTGAAAGCTGTTGGCCTCCGGCACGTACTCGATCCGCAAAAACAGCAGCGGATACAGCAGGCAGAACGCGTTGTAGGGCGTGGGCTTTTGCTGGTAACGCGCCCGCAGCAACCGCTCCATCGTGTCGTGATTTTCGTGCATGATGGCCGAACGGAACGGCCAGCCGCCGCTTTCCTCCGCGTCCAGAATGGCCCAGCGGATCTGGATTTCGTAAATCTCAAGCTGGATACGTGCGCGTGCTTCAGGGTCTTCGCTGGCGCGCAGATCTCGGTGGAGTTGTCGATTACGCTTGAAGGCCGACTGGTTGGCGCCTTTGCGCTCGCGCAGGCTCACCGGCTGCCCGGAAAGCACGCGGCCAAAGGTTTCCTCGAGGTCGTAGCGGCTGGACATCCGGTCGATGTCGCTCGCGCTGAGCCGTGCCTCAGCAGCGATCTGAGTGACCAGCGCATTCACCTGCGGCGAGCGGTCGGTCAGGCGCGTTTCGAGCTCTGTGGCGAGGCTGTTCAGCTCTTCCGGAGTGAAGACCTCCCGCATGCTAAAGAGGGTCTTCTCCAGGGCGTCGAGGGTGTTGGCAATAGCGCCCGCATTTTCAAACGGGCCGGTTGCGATGTCGTCCGCGATTTTAAGCACCCTGCCCGCCAGTAGCGCCGAGAGCTCCGTTTGGCCCATTTGCGCGAATTCGAGGAAGCTCTCTCGGCTGTCCTGCATGTAGTCGTTGCTGAAGGAGCGCCAAGTCGCCTCCGACACGCGCAGCGCGTAGGTGCTGACCGCCCCGAACTCCCCGTGCCAGGCCGGATCGGTCCCTGCGAAGCCTTTGTATCGCGTGCGCAAATCCTCGACCTGGTCCCCCAGCTTCAGCAACGCGGTTACCTGAAGATCCCTGGGCTTTTTTGAGTTGTAGAAGAGGCGCAGGTCCGCCCTTTTGAGGGCTAGTATGAGCATCTTCTTGCCGTGCGGGTCCTCGTACTCCGGCAATGGCACCGAACCATCGGTCAACGCCGAAAACACCGCGTCAAACGCCTCGAAATCGTACAGTCCGCGCTGGTTCAGATACTCACCAAACCCGGCTTCGCGGTAGGGGTTGGCTAGGGCATGGAGCGGCAGCCCCAGCAGGCAGCCGAGCAGGCAGCTTTGTGTTGCCCAGAGTTTTACGGACCGAAAAGGGAGCATGGGACGCGCGCAGTTTAAACAGCCACGGGACGGCGGTCAGAAAAGCCATCCCTGCATGCGTTCTATCACACGGAATTACGCGCGCAAGCCCGTAGAGATTGAATCAGGACAGCTGCTATCCGCTATGAGCAAGCGCTGCCTGAAGCCCGAATCTTTTCGACCTTCGCTCAGCCGGCGCCTTCGGCGGGGTTGACCGGGCCGCTGGGCGCAGGGGCGTCCGACGGACTGCTGGTCGGCTCGGACTCGGGCAGGCCTTCCGGTGCGGTCAAAATACCGCCATCGCGTTCGATGTTGGCCCAGTTGACTTCGCGGCGTCCGAGTTTGAGGGGCAGCTCAAAGGATTCGCCCTCGCGCTGAACGCCTACGGCCACGAGCTTGTCCGGGCGCAGGTAAAAGCTGGCTTGGCGCAGGTCGGCATCGCGCTTCACGTCGTACTCGGCCACGCGCTTGATCACGTCGCCTTCACGTAGCCCGGCGGCTTCGGCGGGGCTGCCCGTGGCCACTTCCTCGATGACCACATGCACGCTGCCGTCGAGGCCGGAAAACTGCCGGACGCGAAAACCGAAGGAGGCGTAGCTGACTTCGCCCTCGAGGAGGATGTCGGCCACCACGCGGTTGATGGCCCGCGCCGGCAGCACGTAGGATGAACGCAGCTCCGGCAGCGACGCGGTGATCATCCCAACGAGGTCGCCATTCAGATCGAAGACCGGGGAGCCGCCTTCGCCGCCCTCGGCTGGGATGCTGGTGCGCAGGTGCAGGGTGGGCAGGCGCACTGGTCCGTAGTTGGCGTCAATGCCCTTGACCAGGCCAAACGACGGCGCCGGACCAAACCACAATTCGCAGGTGATCGCCTGAATCAGCGTGCCCGCCGCCGGTGGTTCTTCCTTCTGACTGAGGCGTAAAAACGGTTGCTCGGTCGGCAGTTCCAACACTTTGAGGATGGAGATGTTGGTGACGGGGTCTTGCCCGACCAGCTCGGCAAAGATTTTCAAGCCGTCACTGAGTTCGACCCAGAGCCTTTCCGCGCCCAGGGTGACGTTGGCGTTGGTCAGCACATGCCCCTCGCGGCTAATGAAAAAACCGGTGCCTACAAACTGGACCGGGCGGGCCGTTTCTTCGCCTTCGGCCCGGCGTTCAGCAGCGGCAAAGACCTTGACGACAGCCCGGCGGTTTTGCTCATAAACCTCGATGAGCCGGCTTTGCAGCGTGAGGTAGGAATCCGCAACGGTGGCCGGCTTGCCCAGGGCGGCCACACCCGCCGAAACAGGTGTGCTTGCATTCATTGAGTCGCTGGGGCTGCCTTGCGCCCAGGCCTTCCAGCTCGCAAGGCAGATGCACAAGAACAGCAGGCAGGAGCGGGTCATTCAGATGCGGACAGGGTCGTAAGCGTGAGGTAACGCGAATTTTAACGGACAGTATCTAGTAGAAAGCGGCGCGTGGCTTGGCCGCGGCGGAAAGGGCGACGTTGGAAGAAGCGATCAAGCCGGGCACAAAGTGCGTCTCCGGGTTGGGCACGCTGCGCAGGGCGGTACGCGCCGCCACGCGTTCGAATGGCTGCGCTTCGGCGTCGGTCGGATTGGTCGCGCTGGTCACCGCGAGGACGGGAAATTCTGCCTGCGTCGGCTCGACTTCGGCGATCTGCACGAGGGGCTCAACGGAAGTTTTAGCCAGGACCGCTTCAACAGGAGCCGTAGGGTTGTTTTCCGCCGTGACGGCTGGCGGTTGTGTGGCATCCCCGACGATGGAAGGTCCCAGGACCGGGCCAAAGATCACAAAAGCGACGGAGGCCGCCGCGGCGGACGCAGCGAACATCAGGCGGGCGTGGGCATTGAGAAAGGTCCAGAAGCGATCCCGCCGTGAGCCCCGGCCCATGGCATGGCGCAGGGATTTTTTGGCCAGTTTGTGTTCAAACTGCTCCCAAAAGGCGGGGTCGGGCTTTTCCTGGCGCTTCAAGCGCAGCAAGTCACCCACTTCAAGGTGTCCCTTTTTGTTTTTCAGCAAATCTTTCAGGCTCATCAGTGGTCTTTGGGGACCGGCGGGGTGTTTCCGGATGGTCCTGCGGAACAGGTGGCAGACAGTAGGTTTAAGGTGTTGTGAGACAAGCAGTTGCGACGTTCTAAAATTAGCCGAGATAACGCTCGAGGTCGGCCTGCAAGCGATTTTTGGCGTAGTGCAAGCGCGAGCGAACCGTACCCTCGGAACACCCCAGCACCGATGCTATCTGGCTGTGGCTCAAACCCTCGATTTCATACAGGACGACGACCGTCCTATGCTTCATAGACAGACTTTGGAGCGCTTCGTTCAGTTTTTCCTGCAGTTCGCGCAGCAGGGCACCGCGCTCGGCACCGGTACGCGCGACCAGTGTCTCCAGCATCTCCTCGGGCACACCTTCCTCATCGAGCTGGTCGAAGCTGAAAAAGCGCCGGTAGCGATTCTTCTTTAGAAAGCTGAGGGTGTTGTTGACCGCGATGCGGTACAGCCAGGTAAAAAATGCGCTCTTGCCCTTGAAACGTCCGATCGAGCGGAAGGCCTTGATGAAGGCTTCCTGAGTCAGGTCGGAGGCGTCCTCGTGGTTGGCGGTCAAATTGTAGATAACCGAATACAGGCGCTCGCGGTACTTGCGCACGAGCTGGTCAAAGGCCGTGGTGTCGCCCTGCTGCACGCGTTCGACGAGCGCAAAGTCAACGGCGAGGCTGCTTTCGGCAACCTCCAGGGCGGCTCCGGCCTGGACCGTATCGGAAAATCCGTCGGCACGGGCTTTGGCGTTCTGTGACTGTGCGGGCACGTGGGCTTAAGGGCGTCCTGTAGAGGTAATGAACGGCATTGGGTGGGGAATCAATGGTGAATCGGCACGCCCGGCGACACGCTTACCCATCAACTCCACAAAAATACGGATGCGCTGCCTTCAGAATTATTCCTGAGCGACGATAGGGAAGTGAAGCAGCAACTGTTTGAGGATTGCACCCATGTCTGACGTACCCTCCACCAATTCCACCCTCGCCTCTGAAACTCAAACCACCACGCCGCGTCTTTTCCGCGAAGTTGTCGTTATCCTCCCTCGGCGGACGCCCAAAACGGGCTCGCATTTTTACTGCCTGACCTCCGAGGGACCCAAGGCGCTCTACGATCAGGAGGTCTTCGAGTACCTGGTTTCTGACGACGAGATCCTGGTGGAGTTTTGCCCCGGGGATATCTGGGCTTATCCCAGTGTGGCCTCGGGCCCGCTGGCCAGTCGTCTGGACGACCGGTTGAAAGCCCTGGTTCGCACGCGTAGCGCCGCGCGGTTGCACCAGACCCGCCAGCGCCAGGCGCGTCGCAGCACCATCTCGTAACCGCCGCGCCCACCCGGGTGACGACAAGCGTTCAACCGCCTGCCCGGAGTGTTTCCAGACGTCGCTCAATCAACTCCAGATAGCGCGCCTGGTCTTTCTCGCCAAGGAAGCTGGCGGCGATGGTTGTGCGCCACAACGAGAGCGCATCGATAAGCTTGGCGAGCGTCTCCTCGACGATGACGCGATTCAAACCGCAGCGCTCGCGGCCCAGGTAATCCACCAGCAACTGGCGGGTGAAGCCGGCGCGCTTGCCGTCGAGCGGGAGGGCGCTTTCGCTGGGCTCGCGCAGGACCAGGTGGGTACTTAGAAAGTCGTAACAGGGCGCGAGTTTGTGGATACCGCGTGCCTGCCAGATGGAATAGTTTTTGAGGTGCATGTCGTCGTTGCCGACCACCCAGTTGAAACAGAAGCGGCGGAAGAACTCGGCTTTTTCGATCTGCGCAAAGGTGCAAAACTGCTCGATCACGCCGATGAGCTTCTCCACGGAAAAGTCGTACTTCGTGTCGCGGGAAAGGCCAGCGAGCTGGGCAAAATCCTCGACGGGGCGGCGCTGGTTGCGCCCGTGGCGGTCGAAACGCCGGATCCAGAAAACCAGCGCGCGGTGGTTGGCCCAGAGGAGACCATGGTCGGGGACCTCCAAACCGTATTGGACGGCCAGCTTGAGGGTGAGATCCTCGTTTTCGGGAACGTCCGGGTAGGCCGGGTTGGGGGGCTTGAGAATGAAGCGCCCGCCCGTATCCACAAGATCGATACGCTCTTCGGAGAGTCGCAGCACCGCGCTGAGCTTGGGCTGCACGCCCTGGATGGACATGCGCGCGGCTCGCGCGGCGGCCTCCTGCAGGAGCAGGTCCGGGCTGAAGGGGAGGGTCTGCAGGGACTGAAGCTTGGGGTGCAGCCGCCGCAGCCCGGCGGCCGAATACACCTGGCCATCGTCGAGCGCCTCGTAGGTGATGGGGCAACGCGCGCTCATGCTTCGTGGTGCACGGTGACGTCGCCCACCAGGTCTTCGCCAACGGCCAGAATCTGGGCAAAGTAATCGTGCCGGTCGACTTTCAGCGTACGCAGGAGGGCGTCCAGTTGCGCCCCTTCCGGCAGCAGCCCGTCAAAAAAAGGGGGGAACTTTGACCAGGTGTAGGCTGCCTCGCGCACAGGTAAGGCCAGCGAGATTGGCGGCCCAGTGTAATCGGTGTCGTAGGTAAAGATGAACTGGCCGTCTACGTTCTCGGTCAGGCAGCCGGCGCGCTGACCGGCCTTGTGCACTTCAGCGGCCTGGCGGATGGGTGCGTCGCTCATATCAGTCTGGGCTTGCCAGGTCGGTGGGCGCCGCATGATGGGGCGCCTGAGCCTGAAGTCGGATGTTCAATGCACGGCAGACGGCTTGAATCGTGGTAAAGCGGGTGTCGCTGCGATCGTTTTCCAACTCCCAGACGGCGGTCTTGCCCACCCCGGCCAGTTTGGCCAATTCCTGCTGAGTCAGCCCGCTGGTCGTGCGGACCTCATTGATGAAAGTACCCAAGGACATATCGCGATAACGATAAAAATGGGTAGTTTTGCCGGAAAAGCGATACAAAACTCAGCAAAACTGCCCGAAAATATCGCTAAAACGATAAAATACGCCTGTCTGAGCAAGAAATCGCATCCCAGAAGTCCCAACTAGCCAGAAATATCGTCAAAGCGATAAAATTTACTGATTAAGGTGAAGGATTCGCCTAAAACAGTCTTCCAGGGCTTTAAAATATCGCCATAACGATAAAAAAGAAGGGTTTTCTGCAAGCTGGGCGTCCTGCAAGCGATACCCCCAGACCCCGTGCCGAGCGAACTTGCCGCGACGTACCAGACAGGCTGCCATCCGTGCGCTTTAGAGTTTCCGGGTAGAAGCCAGCCAGGGGGGAACGAAACGCCTAGCCTGCCTGTGAGCGGACGGATTCGCGGGCGGCCTGGCCACCGTAGCGCACGTCTTCACCGCTGAGCAGAAAGATGACCTCTTCGGCGATGTTTTTGGCGTGGTCGCCGATGCGTTCCAGCGAGCGCGAGACAAAGATCAGCTCGATGGCCTGGTCGCAGAGGCTGGGGTTGTCGGCGATCAACTCCTTGAGCAGGTCGTAGTTGTCGCGGTTGACCGCATCGATTTGCTTGTCGCGACGGGGGATGGTGAGGGCCTTGGTCAGGTCCTCGTCGATGAAGCTGTCCAGAGCGTCGCGCAGCAGGTCCAGGCTCATGTCGGCGAGTTCCGGGATGCGGTAAAACAGGCGTGGCGGCTGGCTGAGGGCCAGGTTACGCGCCCTTTTGGCAATGCCGGTGGCTTCATCGCCGACGCGCTCCAGATCGTGCGAGGCCTTCATGGCGGTGGTGAGCAGACGCAGATCGGAGGCCACGGGCGAACGCAGGCTAATGTAGCGGATGGACTCGCGATCAATCATGAGCTCGAGCGAATCGACGGATTCGTCCATGTCGATAACCTCACTGGCCAGCGGCGCATCGGCTTTGACGAGGGACTCGATGGCCAGGCGGGTGATCTCAATTGTCAGCTCACCCATGCGCACCAGGTTGGTGCGCAGCGATTCGAGTTCGGTATGGAAATAGCGTCTCACGACGGAGGTGACGTGAACCGGAAAGGTGAAAGGTGTTAGCGATGCTGAACCCGCGGCGGGCCGCGAAAGCGCGTGCTAAAAAGATCCGAGGCTAAGCTCCGGACCTTCGAGCGTCGACCCGTTTAGCCGAAGCGGCCGGAAACATAAGCTTCGGTTTTCTCGTCCTGCGGGTTCATGAAAATTGTTTCTGTCTCGTTGTATTCGATCAGCTTGCCCAGGAAGAAGAAGGCGGTGCGGTCGGAAACGCGGGCGGCCTGCTGCATGTTGTGGGTCACGATGACGATGGTGTAAGCCTTCTTCAGCTCGTGGATCAGCTCCTCGACCTTGGCCGTGGCGATCGGGTCCAGAGCCGAGCAGGGCTCATCCATCAGGATGATCTCGGGGCGCACGGCTAGGGCGCGGGCGATGCACAGGCGCTGTTGCTGGCCGCCGGAGAGGCCGAGCCCGCTTTCGTTCAGGCGATCCTTGACCTCGTCCCAAAGGGCCGCCTGACGCAGGCTCTTTTCCACGGTCTCGTCGAGGTCGCTCTTGCGTTTGACCCCTTGAATGCGCAGTCCGTAGGCAACGTTCTCGTAGATGGACTTGGGGAAGGGGTTGGACTTTTGGAAGACCATGCCGACGCGCTTGCGCAGTTCGATCACGTCGACGTTGCTGTCGTAGATATCGACCTTTTTGATGCGGATGTGCCCGTTGCCGATGCGGGCAACGTCGATCAGGTCGTTCATACGGTTGAGACAACGCAGCAGCGTGCTTTTGCCACAGCCTGACGGCCCGATGAAGGCGGTCACCAGCCCTTCCTTGATGTTCAGATCAATCGCGTGGAGGGCCTGCTTGGTACCGTAAAAGAAATCGAGCTTGGAGACCTCGATAATGTCGCGCTGATTGCCGCCGGAGGTGTCCGTGGAAGGGTTTTCGCGCACAGCCTGGACCAAATCTGGACGGGTGGCGGTTTGACTGGTGGAGGTTTCGCTCATCGGAGTTGGCGGCAGCTGACGTCGGGGTGAATGTATACGCGATTCGGGTAGGGGTTTGCCAGACTTGAAGCGATTTTGCCGCCAATTCGCGGGAAACGGAGACGTAACGAGTCTGTAACAAAGAGTGACATGCGTGTGGATGGGCCGGTTACCACTTGTAGAGCCTGCGCATGCGGATGCGCAGGAGAATGGAGGCCAGGGCGAAGCTGCCGACCAGCACCAGAAACACAAAGGAGGCGCCAAACTGCATCGGCTCGGTGTAGACCGTACGGTTGATTTGCAGGCTAACTACGTAAATGTGATACGGCAGGGCCATCACCCCTTTCACGAAAAATTCCCACCAGTGCTCGCCCTCCCAGGGGAACTGGCTGGCCCGCGCGAAGGCAGCCGTGTACATGATGGGCGCGGTCTCTCCGGCCACGCGGGTCAGGCCGAGGATCGAGGACGTCAAAATGCCGGGCAGGGCGTAGGGGAGCACGTTGGTGCGGATGGACTGCCACTTGGTCGCCCCCAGCGCGAGCGAACCCTCGCGAAAGCCGACCGGGACCGAGCGCAGCGATTCCTCACTGGCGGCGATCACGATGGGCAGCACCATGAAGGCCAGGGTGAAGCAGCCAGCCGTCAGCGACACGCCCAGGTCCAGCGCGATGACGAACATGCCAAACCCAAAAATGCCGAAGACGATGGAGGGGACCCCGGCCAGGTTCAGCACGGACAGCCGGACGATGTCCAGCAGCTTGCCGGTGCGGCTGTACTCGCTCAAAAAGATGGCGCAGAGCACGCCCAGCGTCAGCGCGATCACCATCGCGCCAAAGGAGAGCAGCAGCGTGCCCACAATGGGAAAGAGGATGCCGCCACCGGCGTGCGAAAAGGTCTGGCCTGCGGGGGCTTCGTAGCCGCGCCCGGCCAGCCACTCCTCCCAGGCGCTCTGCCCCAGTGAAAGCGGCGCGCCCTGGTACTCAAAGCGGTAATTGACCACGTTGTTGGAGATGAATGCGTAGAGGCTTTCCCCGCGCTCGGCGAGGAAGCCCTCAAGTTGCGCGGCCGGGATTTCGGTGGCTTCGCCGCGGGTAGGGCCCGTTTGCGAGGCCGTCTCGTCAGAGGCTTCTTCCGCAACTTCAGCGTTCGAGGCGGTCAGCGGGCTGAAGACGAGCCGGAGGTTTTCGACGCCCTCGTAGGTGGTGAAAAAGTCCCAGCGCGCGTCGAAGCGATATTGGCGAAAGAGGGTGTCGCCCAGCTGATTCATGACTGCGTAGCGCACGGTTCCCTCACGCTGCAGATCGCCGAAAGTGGCCTCGGTCTCCTGCAGAAATTCTTCCAACTCCGGCCGGGTGAGCGTCTGGTTGCCACCCTGCGCGCGGAACTCGAAGGTGAGGTTGCGCCGCCCCGCGTCTTCCTTGAAGGGCTCGAGCGTTTCGCGGGTGAAAGCGTTCACATCGCCCAGCGTGACCACCTCGGCCGGAATCTCGCCTTCCTGGATCGAGAAGACGTGCAGGGTCTCGGGCGAGTTAGCGAGGAAGGTGTTGGTAAAGTAGGGGAAGGTGTCGGTTTTTTCGAAGGAGGTGAAGACTACCGGGGCACCGCGCCAGGCGATCAGCAAAAAAATCGAGGCGGCCGCAGCGATCACGGCGTAGGTGGTCAGCCGAAAGATGTTCAGGGCCACCTGTTCGTAGACCTTGGTCTTGGTCACGCGCTTCTCAAAGGGGCTCCCCTGCGGCGAGGACTGCGGTGCCGGGGGTGGCGACGCGGGCGGAGGTTCGGTGGTGGTCTCGCTCATGGTGGAGAGGCGGCTCAGTGGCGCTGCAGACGCTTGAGCACGCTCTGGGCGACAAAGTTGATAAAAAGGGACACGAAGAAGAGCACCAGCCCCACGCAGAAGAGCGAGCGGTAGTGGATTGCGCCGGTTTGGGCCTCGCCCAGGCCGCCGGCGATGGAACCGGTCATGGTGTGCACCGGCTCAAAAATCGCGCCCAGGCCCTCTGCGCCAAAGTCGGGAATCTCCGGGCGATTGCCGGCCACCAGCAGCACCACCATGGTCTCGCCGATGACGCGCCCAAAGCCCAGCAGCACCGCCGACAAAATGCCCGAAAGCGCCGTGGGCACAATCACGCGAATGGCGGTTTGCCAGCGGTTGGCACCCATGGCAAAGGAGGCTTCCTTGTGCGCGCGGGGCACATTGTTGAGGGCGTCCTCGGCCAGCGAGAAGATGGTCGGCACGGCCATCAACGCCAGCAGGGAGCCGGCGGTGAAGGCGTTCAAGCGCGCTTCTACGGGAAAGAACGGCAGCCAGTTGAAGAAGGGGTTCTCGGAGAGGCTGACCACCATTGTGCTCCAGATGACAATCCCGAAAAAGCCCAGCACCACCGACGGAAAGGCGCTGATGAACTCCACCGCGGGCTTGAGTACCTCGCGCTCGGGGCGGGCGGCAAACTGGTTCACATAAATGGCCATGCCCACGCCGAAGGGCACCGCCAGCATCAATGCGATGCTGGAAATCAAGAGCGAACCGGTCAGCAGCGGCAGCAGCCCATAAAAGGACTGAAAGGCGCTGCCGGAATTCCACTCGGTGCCAAACAGAAAGTACCAGAGCGAGGCCCCCCAGGAGTACGGCTCGGTGCGTTCCCACGCGGCCATCTCAGCCTCGCGCTCGCGGGTCTCCTCGATGAAAGTTCGCAAACGCTCGCGCACCTGTTCGAAGCGTTTCTGAATGTCTTCGGAAGGCAGGGTAGGCGCGCTCTGAAGGGCTTTTTCGGCCCCGGCGATCAACTCTTCATTGATTTTGCGAAACTCGGGAAAATCCTCACGCAGGGCGTCCACACTCTCGGCGAGGTCGACGGGAATGATCACGATGTTGCGCAGTTCCAAATCGAGCGAGTCGAGCTGCCGGTCGATGTCGGCGGCTTCGTTTTTCAGGCGGATGGCTTCGTCGGAGTCGCCGCGCAGGTTGTTGTCTAGGGCGACGAGTCGGTCCTGTATGCGGGATGCCTCGTTGTAGAGCCGCGCGACGGAGCGCTTGAGTACGGCGATGCGCTTGCGCTGGGTGGCGTTGACGAGCCAGTTGTCACGGGTTTCGCGCACCTGCTGTTGCCACTGCACCTGCAAGTCCGTCAGCGGGCGGCCCAAATCGGACAGGTCGAAGAACCAAGCGCGGGTGTCGAAGTCGTAGCGTGCGTCCACGTAATCCCATTTGGCGTCCTCCAGGTCGCGTTCGGAAAGATCCGAGTACTGCGGCTCCTGCTTGGCTTTGTCTTCAAACTCGCGTGCGAGCTTGTTGAGCTGGGCGATGTCGAGTTCGGAGGCTTCGCGCGAGAGCGCCACAAAGTCGTCGTTTTGCTCGATGACGTAGTTGACGTACTCCAGACCGGCCTCGCGATAGAGGCGCAACTGGCGATCGTGCAGGTCAAAGAAGGCGAGGCCCTCGCGGAAGAGAAAAACGGTGATCAGCGCCAGGACAATCAGAGCGACAAAGGCGTTGCCGCCAAAAAACGCCTTGATCAGCCGATCCTTTTCGAAACGGGCCAAAAACCCGCGATTCTCGCGCACCAGAGCCGCTTCAAGCGGCTGCGCTGAATCGTCTTTACCAGGCGTATCGGACATCACAGAGGGAGGCGAAGGCAGGGGCCCGCTTCCGGGCAGAGGGAGATGCCGGAAGGGGTGGGGAGGCGGTCAGGCAGGCGTCAATACAGCGGCAAGAAGCCTGCCTTGCGAACGATTTCCTGGCCCTTGGGGCTCAGGGTAAAGCCGATAAACAGGTTCGTCATGTCGCTCGGCTCGCCCGGTATGTAATAGAAGAGCGGACGGCGGATCGGATAGTTCGGATTCTCCGGAAGCATGCCGTCGACCGGAATCACCTTCAGACCGGCCTTTTCGATGAAGGCCAGACCGACGTAGCCAACCCCGTTGCGGTTGTTGGAGACCTCCTCGGCGATCTGCTCGTTGCCTTTCATCTCCTGGCGGTTGGCCCCGTAGTCCTGTCCGCGCAGGGCCATGTCCTGAAATTCCTTGAAGGTGCCCGAGGCGGAGTCGCGCGTGTAGACTGAGACCGGCCCCGGACGCAGGCCGCGCAGACGCATCTGACCCCAGTCGCGCACGTTGCCGGTGAACAGATCCTCGACCTGTTTGGAGGTGAAATTTTCGATGGGCGAATCCTCGTTCACCACAATAGCGATGGCGTCATAGGCCACGGTGACCTCCCGCACGCGAAAGCCCCGCTCGTTGGCCTTGACGACTTCGCCGTCGCTGATGTGGCGGCTGGACATGGCGATGTCGGCTTCGTTGTCGAGCATGGCGTTGATGCCGGTGCCCGAACCCTCCGCCGCAATCTCCGGGCTGACGGCTACGCCGAAGCGGCGCATCTCAACTTCAAATTCTTCCATCAGGCTGGGCACCATCTTGGCCCCGAGGGTGTTCGAGCCCTTGATCACCACCCGCTGATCCTGCGCCATGCGCCGCTGCGGCGTGGGCTGGGGTGCGGGCATCGGCTCAGGCGTTACGTCCGTCGTCTCCGGCACGGGCGCATCGACTTCGGAGATGTCCGGCAGGGGCACCTCCGGCTGTTCTTTCGTCGATTCAGAATCGATCAGAAGCCAGAGCCCGGTGACGAGGACCAGGGCGATGCCGAGAGAAACCAGAGCCGCTTGGGACTTTTGCATACGTGGGTGGAGGTGAGGCTGCATTTTCACGCGAATCATTCAGAGTAGCAGGCCCATGTGACGCAAACGTGAATTGGGTGTAAAAATCCACGTTTATGTGGCTGACGTTCAGCCCGATGCGTCCTCGGGGCTGGCACCCTGCGGCGTGAGCGCGATCAGCTCGTCCAGCGAGGCAAAGAAGCCCGACCAGTCCTCGTTGCGGCCCTCCTCGACCAGCCGGTCGTACAAGGCGCGTTTGTCCGCCTTCAGGTGCTGGATGCGCTCCTCCAGTGTGCCGTGCGCGATCAGGCGGTAAACAAACACGCTCTTTTTCTGCCCGATGCGGTGCACGCGGTCGATGGCCTGCTCCTCAACGGCTGGATTCCACCACGGGTCCATCAAAAAGACGTAATCGGCAGCGGTCAGCGTGATACCGGTCCCGCCCGCGCGCAAACTGACCAGAAAGGTGGCCGCCGAACGCGTGCGCTGGAACTGCTTGACCGGGGTCGCGCGGTCGGTGGTCTGACCGGTCAATTCGAAGATCGGGTGCTCCGGAAAACGTCGCTCGATCTCGGGACGCAGCCGGTCGAGCAACTTGACGAACTGGCTGAAGATCACCGCCTTGCTGCCGTTGCTGAGGACCTCTTCGAGCTTGGTCATCAGCGCTGTGATCTTGCCGCTGTGCTCGACGCTGGTACCGGCTTCGACCCAGGGCAACAAGCCGGGGTCACAGCAGGTCTGGCGCAGGCGGGTCAGCAAAGTGAACAGCCCGATGGCGTTCTCGCTGGTGGCCTGGCGCATGTCGTTACCCAGGTTTTGCCGACCTTCCTTGGTCAGTCGGCGGTACTCGGCGCGCTGGCGGTCGGTCAAGGGGCAGGCCAGTTCCATGACGACCTTGGGCGGTAGTTCAGCGGCGACCTCCTTCTTGGTGCGGCGCAAAATGAAGGGGTTGATTTGCTGACGCAGCCGGTCAAGCGCGGCCTCGCGGTCGGCGTCCAGGGCGCGTTCGAAGCGGCGGCGCGTGCCGAGCAGGCCCGGCATCAAAAAGCGAAAGAGCGTCCACAGGTCCGACGGACGGTTTTCCACCGGGGTGCCGGTCAGGGCGATACGCCGCTGGGCCTTCAGGCTGATGCAGGCCTGGCTGACCTTGGCCTCGGGGTTTTTGATCGTCTGGGCTTCGTCGAGGATGGCGTATCCAAATTCATGTGACGCAAGTAGGTGCTTGTGCCGGCGCAGTTGCGTGTAGCTCGAAAGCCACAGGCGCGCCTCCGGCTTGTGGTTGAAGTCGTTGCCGGTGCGCAGGACCTCTGGCTGCATGTGCGGGAAAAAGCGCTCCATCTCCTGTATCCACACAGGCACTACGCTGGCCGGGCAGACCACCAGCGCGGGCTTGTCAGGATGCGGCTGAGTGTCGAGCAGGGAGAGCACCTGCAACGTTTTGCCCAAGCCCATCTCATCGGCCAGCAGTGCCCCGCAATCGTGGCTGGCCAGGTGGTGCAGCCAGTTCACGCCCAGACGCTGGTAATCACGCAGGAGCGTGGGCAGGTGGGCGGTTTCCTCAGGGACGCGGGTCAGCTGCGCGCGCCAGGCTTCAAGGGGTGGCGACAGGGACAACTGCACGGCGTCGCGGGCGAACAGTGAAAAGAGCATGTAGCGCGGGGGCTCGCCCTGGAAGACTTCGCGCAGATCGTTCAGCAGGTCCGATTGTTGACGGCGCAGGCGAGCCAACCCGCGCCCAGGCAAGAGCATCGCCTCGCCCCCGCGTGCCAGCAGGCGGTGCATCTCTTCATCGGAAAGCCCCTGGCCGCCCACTCGCAGATCCCAGGAGATATTCAGTCCCAAGCCCGTGCCTTCGTCCAGTGAGCCCTCTAACTCGACGTCCTGAACCCCGCGGGCGATCAGGTGCAGGTCGGGCGGCACCTCGAGGGAAAAGTACTTCTCCCACTCCGGTAGATCCTTGCGAACAAAAGCCCCGAGGCGGTTGAGATCCTCGAGGCGATACAGGGACTGGTCGGAATCGAAACGAAAGCCGGCTTTGTGCGCCCGACGGGTCAAGCGGATGAGGGTCTCGCGTTCAAGGTTGGTCAGCTCCTCGCCCCGGATGCTGTCCTTGCCGTAAGCGGGATGTTCGCCGCCGTTATGGGGTTCGATGGGCCGCCAGAAAGCCCGCAGGACGAGTCCGCCCGGCTCCGTTACCAACCGCAGTAGCAACGCGCGTGTGACTTCGGGAGGGCTGGTGTCCGTGGTGGCGGGCAGCGTTGCTGGTGGCGTGTCGATACCTGCTTGCACTTGCTCAAGCTGCGCGCCGTGACCATTCGTAGAAGCGGGCGGGTGATTTCCGTTGCCGTGTGTACCTTTACCGTTCTTGGATTCGGGGGTTTCAACGCCATCGATGCCATCGACCTCGTCCGCGACCAGTTCCTCGATTTCGTAGAGTCCCGCGGCGGCCAGCGAATGCCCGCGTTCGGTCTGGGTGGTCGAGGAGCGCACGCGCAGGCGGCCCTCTTCCCAGTCCATCATGGCGTAATAATCTTCCTGGTCGACGCGCCCGTGAATGATGGCATCTCCCTCGCCCAGTTCAATCGCCCGGACCTCGCCGTTGCGATAAAGGCGTCGGCCTTCTTCAAGCTCGGAGGAAGAAAAGCGTGCCTCCCAGTCGACCGTCAACTGGGCAAACCATTCGCGCAGGGCGCGGGTTGTGTAGGTGCGCTTTGGACTGCGTAAATCCATCGGGCTGAGGCTGGCGAGAGGGCACCGGGCGGCGGCGCGTGACCCGCAGATCAAACTTTAATTAAAGCACATCGGCCCAAAGCCACGCAAGCCGTTTTGGGTTCAGTTGGCCCGTTGCCGTTGGGGCCGGATGCCCGTCTGGATTCAAGTCCCGACATTGTCAGCAACAGCAGCCAGTAGACGACAATCGTCGTTGCGAAAGACCACGGCAAAGGTGCTGGTAGGTGCGATGTGAATGTGGTTGCGGGTTGGTACCTCGTAGCGGTTCCCATCAGCCATCAGCAAGGTGAACGGCTTGCCCGTATCGATGGCTGCCTGAAACTGCGCGCGTGTCATGAGCGCTTGCATACTACGTTCTCGCCAATTTTCAGGCTAGGCGTTTGCCTGGGCCAAGCATGCATGTGCACACTGAACACCTGCGCCTGCACACATCGGGCCGGGGCACTTACGAGTTTACCGACCAGGTGCAACGAGCCCTGCGGGCCACCGATCTCCAACAGGGTGTCGTCACGGTCTTTTGCCGGCACACCAGTTGCAGCCTGGTCCTGATGGAAAACGCCGACCCCACGGCTCGCCGCGACTTAGAGAAATTTCTCGATCACCTCGTCCCCGAGCACGGGGCTATCGCCTACGAACACACCCTCGAAGGTCCGGACGACATGACAAGTCACATCAAGATGGCCCTGACCCGAACCTCCGAGACCGTCCCCTTCGAGGACGGGCGGCTGTTGCTGGGTACCTGGCAGGGTTTGTTTTTGTGGGAGCACCGCTACGCGCCGCACACGCGCCAAATAGTGCTGACCTTTTTGGGCTCATAGCGAGGTCTGTGCCTTTCGGTGGACTGAAGCCGTCTTTACCGTTTGACGGCGATTTTACGCGAATGCAGGTCGGCCCCGATGCGGACCTCAGGGGGAGTGTGGGGGCCATCGGGAAAATCACTGTATTTCGAAATAGCTTTTCCCCATGCGTTTTACGCCGATGACAGGTCGGGCTACGCTGGTGGTTGGTTCAATACATCATCGAATCATCCGCTATGAACCATGAAACATCATACCCCCTCCGCATCGAAAAGTGTGCGGACCTCCTTGAATTCAAACCTGGAGGCCCGTTCCAATAAACGCGTGCGCACCCGCAAGGGTTTCACGCTGGTGGAGATCATGATCGTGGTTGTCATCATCGGCCTGTTGGCCGCGATGGCGATTCCAGCGTTCCAAGTCATCCGCCAAAATTCGCAGACGGCACGCTTTGTGTCCGATCTGCGCGTCTTCCGAGACGCCCTCGAAATGTACATCACCAAAAACCCCGATTATCCGATCGACTCGAGCACGGGCGCGTTCCCGACCGAGTTGGACGGCTATTTCAATGAAGACCTCTGGGTTAACGGCACCACTCTAGGTGGCGAATGGGACCTTGAAGTCGAGGACAATGGCGTGACTGTCGCCGTCGGCGTGGATAATCCCACTGCCGACCTGGAGCTGTTACGCAAGGCAGACACCAGTCTGGACGACGGCGACCTGTCTACCGGCAAGTTCCGCCTCATTGCCCCGGGCCGCTATTACTGGGTCCTGGTCGATTAGCGTGATCGAACGTCGCGCCCTTCCGCGTGCAACCCGGGCTTGAACCCCCTGCGTGGGTGAGATAGGCCGTTTGGCATGAGGAGGGCCTGTTGTGTCCGCCGGATATCCCTTGTCCCGGCCCTGCTGTGTGCGGTCTTGCTGGCCGCATGCGGCGGGTCGGGCGAAGGCGTGCCGGAACTGGAGCAAAACGATCCGCGTTTTCTGGACGCGCAGCAGTTGTACCTGCGCGAAGGGCGCAAGCAGGAAGCCCTGACCGCTTTCGTCGAGTTGACCCGCAAGCGCGATTACGCGCCGGAGTCGCACCTGTACGCCGGCCAGATCTACCTGGAAGAATTCAAGGAGCCGATTCTGGCGATCTACCACTTTCGCCAGTACCTCGACCAGGAACCCCAAGGAACGCACGCGGGCAAGGTCCGCTCCTGGATCGACACCGCCCGCAAGGAATTCATGAAGGGACTGCCCAGCCAGCCCTATCGCGACCGGCTCGAACGGCTCAACTTGCAGGAGACCATCGAGCGTCTTCAGACCGAGAAACGCGATTTGGAGTCCGAGCTGCGCACCGAGCGTGACAAGGTCGACCGCTTGAGCCAGGCCTTGGACCAGATGCTCGCGCAGCAGCCTTCGCAGGTTTCGCCGGGACTTTCCGCCGGTGGCCTTGCGCCAGCCTTGCCCCCGGGAGCGCCGGCGGCGGCCACACCCGTGCCACAACCCGATTTCCCGCAAACGGCCTTGCCGCCGGGTGGTCGCGCACCAGCCGCTTACGAGGTCCAAACCGGCGACACCCTCACCGGCATTGCCCGTATTGTCTATGGCGACGGCAACCAGTGGCGTCGTATTCTCGAGGCCAACGAAGATCTGCTGCCTTCGCCCAACGCCTTGCGCCCGGGCATGCGGCTGCGCATCCCGCGCTGAGCCGATTTGCCTGCTCGCTGGATCGCTGAGCGGTTCAGGCCTAAGTTTAGCCGCAGATTCATGGCCTACTTCGACTACAACGCGACCGCTCCGCTGCTGCCGGAGGCCAAGGCGGCCTGGCTGGAAGCCCAGGAGACGCACTGGCACAACCCGGACAGCCCTCACGGTCCAGCGGCCCGTGCACATGCGCGCTTGGAAGCAGCCCGCGAGCGCTTGGCTGAAATCCTCGGCTGTACGGCGAAAGAGGTTGTTTTCACCTCCGGGGCCACCGAGGCCAACAACGCTGTCATCGCCGATGTCGCTGCTCGCGCCGACCCTCGGCAGCGCGTGGTTGTTTCCGCAATTGAGCATCCCTGCGTTTTGGAGCCTGCGCGCGCGTTTTTTGGGGCGGAGCGCTGCACCCAGCTCCCGGTCACTCCCGAGGGCGTCGTGGATCTGGAAGCGCTCGAAGCAGTTCTTAACCAGAACGACGCCGCGCTGGTCTGCCTCATGGCAGCCAATAACGAAACCGGCGTGATGCAGCCGTGGCGCGAGGCGCTCGAGCTGTGCCAGGGCCATTACGTACCGCTGCTGGTGGATGCCGCCCAGTGGCTTGGCGAGTGCGCCGCGCAGGGCTTGGGCACGGTTGATTTCGTGACGGCTTCCGCTCACAAATTTGGCGGGCCGCTGGGGGTGGGCTTTCTGAAGCTGCCGACCGAGCGCCCTGACTTTCATGGGCTGCGAGGCGGGGAGCAGGAGCATGCCCGCCGGGCTGGCACGTCCAACTATCCCGCCATCGCCGGGATGCTCGCCGCGCTCGAAACCATGGAGCGACGCATCCCCCTCGAAACGGCGGCCTGGCTGGAGCGCCGCGCGAATTTTGAAGCGACTGTGGGCGCGGACTTCCGGAATGTGCGGATTCTCGGTGCGGGGGCTGAGCGACTTCCCGGCACCGTCAGCCTGGCGGTGCCGCATACCGACAACTTCCGCTGGGTCCGCCTGTTGGACAAACGCGGCTTTGCCGTGTCGACGGGTTCGGCCTGCGCTACCGCAAAGGAAGGTCCCTCGCACGTGCTGGCCGCGATGGGTCTCTCTGCCGAAGAAGCCCTGCGTGTGGTCCGCATTAGCGGCGGTCCCGACACCGGTGCCGACGACTGGCAGGCGCTGGCTCAGGCCATCATCGAAGTCGACCGCCAACTGCGCGACGGAAGCACTCGTGGTGCGGAAGCATCGACCGGCGGCTCGCGCGTCATCTCGATTTAGGTGAACAGGCAGAACCGCAGTGTGCAGGACTGTGCGCTCAGCGCTAATCGCTTCGTGGTCGAGGGCACAGGGTGGGCACGCGCATCGCGAAGGTTCATGTAATGGCGTCTGAAGGCACAGACTTGCGAGCCATGGTCCCAGCCCTTAGCAGGAGAGGTATTGTGCAACTGACTGTTTTTGGACTGGGGCTCGCCATTTTGCTCGTTGCCACCGGCTGCGATCAGCTTGGTGTGGGCAAGGTTCCGCAGCGTTCGCCGGAAGACACCTATATTGCTTATCTGCGCGCGATTTTCTCGGGCGATGTGGCCGGTGTGCAAGCCCTGACGATCGGCGGTACCGAGACCGACCGGCAACTGGTAATGCAAAGGGTGCTTGAGGTGCAGCTCAATTTGCGGCTCCAGGCGGCTATGATCCAGCGCTTCGGCGAATCGGTCTGGCAAGACTTCAAACATTTGCAAACAAGCGTTGGCGGCGTCACCAGCGCGCGCGTGCTGGCGTACTCGACTTCCGCTGACGAGATTGTGCGCACTACGCGAGCGGAGCTGCGCGCAGGCAATCTGCGCGTCGACCAGCAGGGCGACCAGGCGATCGTCTATAACTCCTTTTCCGGCAAGGACCTTGCCTTTGGCTTCTTCCGCAAGACCTATCGGGGCTGGCTGGTCGACCTGGATCGCCGCAATCAGGGCGAGCTTAACGACGCGCAGCTTGAAGCGCTGGCGGCGCAATACGTGCCGGTGGTTGAGGCGCTCTCCCGGCTGGCCGAAATGGCCGAAGACCCCACCACGACGCTTTCCGAGCTTGAAGCCTTCCGCGACAGCGAACTCACCGAGGCCTACAGCCGCCTGCAGCAACTGCTCTTCGATTTCACGCAAAGGCCCTGACGGACGGACCGATTTCAGCCCGTCGGCCTTCGGTCGATAAACGAAGAGATGCGATTGGCCATTGCGACGTTTTTTGTGGGTTTTGCGCTGGCGGCCTGTGCGTTCTACCTGGTGCTGGAGTTTCGCGACGACGAAGGCCCCACGGCTGCCTCAACCTCCCTCGCCAGCGAAGGTCCCGCCTCTCTGGGCACCGCTGACGACTTCGCCACCCGCTACGAGAGCGACTGGCAGGGCCTCGACGGCTGGGACGATTCCGAGAACAGGCGCGGGAGCGGTGCTGGCGGGCGTCCATTCGATGCCGGACCATCGCCTGCCGCCCCGGGACCGACGCCACCCATCCCCTACGGCGTGGGCGATCCGCCGCCCGCGGCTCAACGCGTGGACGACCGCTTTGTTTTTAACAGCCCGAAGTCGGCCTGGCGCAGCTTTGTCGAGTCGGTCGCCTCCGGAAACCTTGACCGCGCACTAGCGCACGTGCCGGAGGCGGGCTCTCTGGACGCAGCGGTGGCGGCTTCGGCGGCGGCGGTGCCAACCCTGCTCGCGCAATTTCGCAACCGCTTCGTCGCGACCTACGGCGAGCAAGCCTTTGAGGAATTCGCGGCCCAGGTCGGCGGCCCGGGAGGCGATTTCCCCGTGCAGACCGAGGTGGATTTCGACCTCGCCATCGAGCAGACACCCCTGCCTCTGAGCGACAACAGCCTGCGTTTTGTCCTCAACGATCGGGAGTTTGTCGTCACGCAGACGGACGACGGCGGCTGGATTGTGCAGGGTGACGCGATTGAACCCGGCCAAGAGCAGGTGGCCAAGATGGCCTACCAGATGGAAGCGGCCTTTGCCTCCGCGCTGGCCAACACCAGCGCGCAAATCGGCGAACCGGGCATGGGCCCCACCTCGCTGGCGGGCGAGCTGCAGCGCCAGCTGTCGCAAAACTCGCAACAGATTTTCCAAGGCCTGGGCGGCGGCGACATCAACAATCCCGACTTCGGCAAGGACTTTTAGTCGCTGGCTCGGTTACGCCTCACCTCCACGGAAGCGTTTTGAGCGGAAGATTTTTCGTGCGGCCTTCCCGCTGCATCGGCGATGCTCCCTTGCATGCGCCTCCTGCGCCTGCACGCCCAGCATTTCCGCAACTTCGAATTGGTCCGCCTCAGCCTCAGCGGCGCGAGCCACTTTCTGGTGGGGGCGAACGGGCAGGGCAAAACGAACCTGCTAGAGGCCGCCGGGCTGCTCGGGGCGCTACGTTCGTTTCGCACGAACGAGACAGCGCCGCTCATCAAACAGGGCGAACCCCAGGCCCGCATTTTTTACGAGGCCGCGGACGCCAGCGGCTCTCCGGTCAAAATCGACCTGACCCTCGCCACCAAAGGCAAGACGCTGCTGGTTGACGGCGAGCGAGTGGGGCGCCTGGGCGACTTTCTCGGTCGCTTTCCGGTGGTGGTGCTGTCCTCGGACGACAACCAGCTCCTGCGCGGGTCCCCCGGAGCCCGGCGGCGTTTTCTTGACCTGCACCTGGCCTCCATTCACCCCGGCTACTACGAACACCTGCGCCGCTACCACCGGGCGCTGGCCTCGCGCAACCGGCTCCTGAAAGTACGCCCTTGGGCCAAGCCCGACCTGGCTGCGCTGGCTTCGTTTGAGGAGGCCATGGCACCCGAAGCCGCCGCCTTGGTCGCAGCGCGCCTGGAGGAGCTTCAAGAGCTGGAGCCGATCTTTGCAAAGGCCTACGCCGCCTTCGCCGAGGCCGCCGAGACGCCCCGCCTGTCCTACGCGCCCTCTTTGGATGCGGCCAATACCGACGCCGAAGCCTTTAGAAAACTCTGGCAGGCCGATCGTGAACGTGAACTGCGCACCGGAGCCACCGGCAAGGGGCCTCACCGCGACGACCTCGGCTTTGCCGTGCTCGGCCGACCGGCCCGCGAGTTTGGCTCCGAAGGGCAGCAGCGCAGTTTTGTCATCGCGCTGCGGCTGGCTCAGTTCGCGCGGATGCGGGCGGTCCTCGGGCAGGACCCACTCGTTCTGGCCGACGATGTTCTGGGCGAGTTGGATCCCGGGCGGCGCGCGCGTTTTTGGCATGCGCTCGAGGGCGATCCACAAATTCTGGCAACCGGGACCAGCCTGCCCAAGCTGCCATCCGATCGCGCCTGGAGCTGCCTCAGCGTCCAGAACGGCTCCTTTACACCTTTGCCGGACCCGTCAACGGTGACCGACGCCGACGCAACCTGATGACTCTCGCCGAACTCACCACCGAACAATGGGTCTGGGGAATCCTCGGGGCGATTTTTGTCGGACTGGCTAAGGGCGGTCTGCCCGGCATGGGCAACCTTACCATGGGCATCTACGCGATGCTCTTCCCCGCCAAGGCCTCCGTTGGGCTGCTGTTGCCGGTCTTGGTCTGCGCGGATGTCGTGGCCATCATCGTCTACCGCCGCGAGGCACGCTGGAACTACGTCTTCAAGCTGCTGCCGCCGATGGTCGTCGGCCTGTTCATCGGCTGGTACATCTTTGGGAGTATTGACAACGAAACTGTCCGCATCGTGATCGGCGGCACCCTCCTGGCCATGACCGCCCTGCACTTCCTGCGCAAATGGTGGGTTCAGCGCCGGGGCAACGAGGAAGACACCCTGACGCAGAGCCGGGCCTTCGCTGGCTTTACCGGGGTGCTCGGCGGCGTGGCAACCATGCTGGCCAACGCCGCTGGTCCGGTCGCTGCCATGTACCTGATGGCGGTGCGCCTGCCGAAAATCGCTTTCGTCGGGACCTCAGCCTGGCTCTTTTTCATGATCAACCTGATCAAGATCCCGATGCAGGCCAACCTCGGCACGGTGACGGTTACCTCGATTTGGGTCAGCCTGGCTTTCGGTGCGTTTGCGGCGGCGTCGGTGCCGGTGGCCCCGCTCATTCTCAAGCGAATCAACCAACAGGTCTTCGGGGCGCTGGTTTGGTTCTTCGTTATCTTGAGCGCGCTAAACCTGCTGTTGCGCGATCTTTAAGCAGCGTATCCAAAAATCAACGACGCTTGAATTTCTTTGCCATCCGCCCATAAGCCGGATTGCCAAACCGGGCCCGACCACTTGGACTAAGCACCGTGGGGCGGGCAACCAATCGCGATTTGTGGACGGCCAAGTTGACGGGTCGACCCGCGCCGGCGGGCTCTGTGTCGCGTACCGGCATTCAATCGACCGGTTGGGACAACGCGGCGGCTACGCCCGGCAACGCCCAGCCACAGGGCTGTATCCTGGGTATCGACCCCAGCTTGCGCGGCACCGGTCTGGCGGTCGTGCGTTTCGAAGGCAGCCTGCAGGGCCTGCTGTTGCACAGCCAGACGCTCAAACTGCCGCCCAGGCTGACCCGCCCCGAGTGTCTGGCGGCGATCGCCCGAACCGTGGCCGAGGTTGTGCGGACACACGCCGTCGAAATCGCCGCCGTGGAGGAGACTATCTTTGTACAAAACGACCGCACCGCACAAATCCTCGGCGCGGCCCGGGGCGCGGCCATCGCGGCGGCGGCGCTGGAGGGGGCAGCCGTCTTTGAGTACGCGCCCAAGCGAATCAAGCAGGCGGTGACCGGTCGCGGACAAGCCAGCAAGGAGCAGGTGGCGAAGATGATCGGTGGCCTGCTGGTCGACGCGCAGGGCCTGGCCCTGGATGAATCCGACGCCGCAGCGGTCGCCTTTTGCCACGCCTCCATGGCCGGGCGTCCAACCTTGTAACAGCTGGACATAAAAAACCGGCAGCCCGCCCCAAAGCGTGACTGCCGGTTGGAAAATCTAGCGTGGGCGAACGCTTACTTCTTCTGGTGGGCGACCACGTCGATCTCAAAATCGACATCGTTGCCAACCACACCCTGTCCGCCTGAAACGCCCCACTGCGAGCGGTCGATTTCACCGGTGGCGCTGAAGGCTACAATCGGAACCTTCTTTTGCGGGTGTTCGCGCTTGCCCACAAATTCCGCCGTAAAGGTGACGGGGTGCGTCTGCCCGTTCATGGACAGATCACCGTGGACTTTGTAAAAGCCCGCCTTGTCTTTGACGGCTTCCCACTTGGTCGACTTAAAGGTCATCGTGGGGTGGGCCGAGGTGTTGAAATAGTCGTCTTGTTGCAGGTGCTTGTCGCGGTCACTGTTGTTGGTGTCGATCGTGGTGATATCGATCGAGGCTTCCGCGTAGCTTTTGCTCAAGTCGTCTTCGTGCAGCTTGATCGTACCGGAAAAGGTGGCAAAGGAGCCGCCAACCTTAGAGAGCAGGTGACGTACCTTGAAACCGACGGTGGAGTGCACCGTGTCGATTTCGTAGACGTGGGCTTCAGCCCGCAGGGTGGGAGCCGCCAGGATGGCAGCGGCGAGCAGAGACGTAGTGGCAAGAAGTTTATGCATACCGATGAGTGATAGTGGATTTTCGTTTGATGTAAATTGTGGGATAAGGAAAAGGCGGCCCGCGAAGGACCGCCTGAAAATGGTTGGCGTGGTTGCTTAGACCTCCGAAGCGCGCAGGAGCTCTTCGAGTTCCTTCACCGAACCGTCGATGACGAGGACGTAGAACTGGTCACCGTGCTCCCAGACGGCTACGGCGTGCTCACCGCGTTGGGTCAAGAGCGGACGGCTCAAATCGAGGCTGTCCATGCTCTCCTTGCTGCCCCAGTACAGGTGACGCACTTCCTCGCCGCCGATGCAGACGCTGCCCACGGGTCGACCGTTCCAGATGAAAGCCCGACAACCCAGCGGCTTGTTTTGGTGCAGGGAGCCGGGGATGGCCGCCATCTCAGGAGCCGGCACACCCATGCCCTGCACGGGAGCTTGCGAGGTCAAATCTTCTCTGACCAGGAGCAGGTCGGCTCGAGTCTGGCCGCGATAGTCGTGCTGAAAGCTACGCTGACCCAGGCTCATCAACTCGGCATCTTCGACCATACCGCTAAAGAGCTTGTCGAGCATCGGGTCAATGGTCTCATCCGCAGCGACGACCCGAGGGCCGGTTTCCACTGCCGGTGTGTTCCCGTTGTCCACAATTGTGTAGGCCAGCGCCACCAGCAGGACCAGCGCGGCGGCCAGCGGCAGGATGCGTGACCACAGGTTGCCAAGACCGGATTCGCTACGGGCACTCTGCGGATCGAAAGGCACCACCTCGGGCGATTCGGCTGGCGTGCTCGATTTTTCGGAGGCGGCGGCGAGTATGCGTTCCTTCAGGCCCTCGGGGGCACGCAACTCGGTCAGCTTGGCCGAAAAGGCGGCATCGAAAGCGGCTTCCTCTTGCTGCCAGGCGTTGAGGGTTGCGTCGGTCTGTGCCTGTTCAAGCGCTGCGCGAATGTCCACGTCGGAATCATCTGCGCAGTTTGGACGGCGTGCCGAAAGGAGTTTCTTTGCTTCTTCAGGTGTCATGGCTTGCGGGGATGAGAGACCTCGGGAGGCGATATTATTTCAGACTATTCCTGCCCGGCGGCCTCTTTTTCCGCCGTCAAAATCTTTTTCAGCTGCGCTTTGCCCCGGGAAAGGCGCGACATGACCGTGCCGATTGGGATGTCCAGCGTCGCCGCGATTTCCTTGTATGACATGTCCTGCAAATAGAACAATGTCAACGGGGCGCGATACGCCTCGTCCACCTGCTCCAGGGCGGCCACCGCGCTGTGGCTGTCGCTGGCGGTCACCACATCTGGATTGACCGCAGGTGCTTCGGCTTCAAGGAGTTCCGGCTCGTAGCTGGCCATGTTGGAACCGCGCCGGCGAATGCGAAGGAATTCTCGGTAAAGCGTGGTGAACAGCCAGGACTTGATCTTGGACGGATCGCGGATGGCGTCCCCCTTTTCGGCGTAAATGAGAAACGTTTGTTGAACCAGATCGCCAGCTTCATGCTCGTTCTTGGCCAGGCTGTGGCCGAAGCGATACAGATTCTCGTAATATTGTTCAACGACTTGGCTGAACTCGGGGATGGCTGCCTCTGTCATGGAGGAAACGGACATATCCTGCGTCTGGGCCTGCGTTCGGTGGTCACCGCGAGGGCCCCGCAGCGTCTGAATTTCAAGAAGTTGGCGACGGTAAGGTGTCTTTTTGCAAAGGTGCAATCCTAAAGCCGGATTCAGCGCTTGGCACCCCCTCAAAGGATGAGCATGGCGTCGCCGTAGCTGAAGAAGCGGTACTCGCGCGCAATAGCTTCAGTGTATACCTGTTTGAGCCACTCGATGCCGTCGGTCTTCCCGGGCGTCAGAAACGCCGAAACCAGGCACAGAAGCGTTGAGCGCGGCAGATGAAAGTTCGTGATCAAGGCATCCGTGGCGAAAAATTCGGCGGGCGGATAGATGAACAAGCTGGCGCGTTCGACCCAGGGCTGGCTGGGCGAGGTGGTGGCTTGTTTACGCGCGAAATCCTCCAGCGCTCGCAGGCTGGTGGTGCCCACCGCCACGCGCGGACCCGCTCCGGCATCGAGCGCTGCGGCCCGCGTCTGCGGCGGAATGACGTAGGTCTCGGTATGGATGGTGTGGGCCTCCACGCGCTCGGTTTGAATGGGTTGAAACGTGTCCAAACCCACGTGCAGCGAGAGGTCGAAATAGCTAAAGCCCTGGTCCGCTATTTTCGCGAGCAACTCGGGTGTGAAGTGCAGGCCGGCGGTCGGCGCGGCGGCGGCCACCGGCTTTTCCTGCTCGGCGTAAACGGTTTGGTAGCGTTCCCGATCGAGCTGCGCCAGTGCGGGATCGCCGCGCTGGATGTAGGGCGGCAGCGGCATCTCGCCCAGTGCACGCGCCAATTCCACCACGCTCGGCGCTTTATCAGGCGCAAAGCGTACCCGCGACGGACCGCGCTCGGGCTTTTCCTCAACGGTCGCGGCGAAGTGGCCCTCCAGCCTAAAAGTAGCCCCGGTAGGTAGCTTTTTGCCCGGACGCAGCAGGCACCACCAACTCAGCGGGTCGTCGGTCGGGTGCAGCAGCAGGCATTCGACCGCGCCTCCGGTAGGTCGTTGAGCGCGCAGCCGGGCCGGCAGCACGCCTGCGTTGTTGCGAAACAGCCGCGCCCCGGCGGGCAACAACTGTGGCAGCTCGTGAAAGCGGTGATGCGTGACCGCGCCACTCTTTCGGTCCACACGCATCAAACGCGAGTGGTCGCGGCGCTCGGCGGGAACCTGGGCAATGCGCTCGGGTGGCAGCTCAAAATCGAAGGCGTCGGTATCCATCTTTTCGGGTTGGACAGTGGGGCAAACCCGGCAATGTTCAATGGTTTGCTGACCGGACCGCCCATGCCCGTACCGCTGCTCGACGTCAACGCCCAGAATGCGCCCCTGGCCGCTGAGTTCAAAGCTGCTTTCGCGCGCGTTTTCGAGTCCGGGCGCTATATTCTGGGTGACGAGGTGACCGCTTTTGAAGCCGAGGTCGCCGCGCTTATGGGCACGCCGCACGCCCTGGGCGTTTCCTCGGGCACCGATGCGCTCCTGCTTTCGCTGATGGCGCTGGACATCGGCCCGCGCGATGAAGTGATCGTGCCTTCATTTTCATTTTTCGCTTCGGCAGGAGTTATCAGCCGCTCGGGTGCGACGCCGGTTTTCGCCGACGTCTGCCCCTATTGCTTCAACCTGCAACCCGACGACCTGGAGGCGCTCATCACCCCACGGACCAAGGCTCTGATGCCGGTGCACCTGTTCGGGCAGGCGGCCGAGATGGATGAGCTGCAGGCCATTGCCCAGGCGCACAATCTCTTTGTGATTGAGGATGCCGCGCAGTCGCTCGGGGCGCGTTATCGGGGCCAGCCATTGGGCTCGCTGGGCACCTGCGCCGCGACCAGCTTTTACCCGTCGAAAAACCTCGGCGGCTTCGGTGACAGCGGCCTCTTTTGCACCAGCGACACCGCGTTGTATGAAAAAGCCCGGGCCCTGCGCGTGCACGGGATGCAGCCGCGTTACCATCACTCGATGATCGGCGGCAACTTCCGCATGGACCCCGTGCAGGCGGCGCTGTTGCGGGTCAAGCTGCCCTACCTGGCCAAGTACAACGCGCAACGCGCCGCGCATGCCGCCTATTACAATACTGAATTGGCTCAATTGCCCGGCGTCGCGCTGACCGACAAGGACGCCTGTGGTGCAGCGGCCTGGCCTGCCGAGCCGGCCACGCATCTTCTGCTGCCGGTGGCGTATTCCTTCAACGACCACATCTGGAATCAGTACACGATCCGCGTGCGCAAAGCCGCCGACGGCACCAACTGCCGCGACGCGCTGCACGCGCACCTGAAGTCCCTCGAAATCGGCTGCGATATCTACTACCCGATTCCTCTGCACCGTCAGCGGTGCTATGCAACCCTGCCTGACAGCGCACGCGCGTTACCCATCAGCGAGCAGCTCGCCGACGAGGTTCTCAGCCTGCCGGTTTACCCCGAACTCAGCCGCACGCAGCAGGATGCCGTCATCGCGGCAATAGCGGCGTTTCTGGAAAACAAGGCCTGAGCGAAGCGGCTCCTAACGGTAGTCATCGACCCAGTCACGATCGGCCTGGGAAAATTTGTCCAGCGGCACGCGCACGTCTTGTCCGTTGGCCATGCGCAAGCGGACGATGTCCCCCTCGACCTCAAGCAACGCCGCTTGGATCTGGCGGGACGGATCCTCGGCACTGGTCCAGGCCCGCGCGGGGGCGAGCGGCTGCGGCGTGGAGCCGATGCTCGACGCGCCGGGCACGTACGTCTCGCCGACGAGCGTGACCATGCTCAGCGCGGGCATCGTGAAGCGGGCCTTGCCGCCGAGCACACCGACGCGTGCGACCTCCTCGAAGTCTTCTTCTTCGCTGGTGCGGTATTGGGTGAATTCGCTCAAATCACGAACTCCCTCTATTTCCAGCTCGATGTCGCGCTCCGTATTCTCCGGGTTGATCAAAACGACCGACAGCTGGCCGTCTTCCGGATGGCGGTAAGCACTGGCCATCACATGCTTGCCACTGGGCTTGGCCTCGATGCGCTTGGCCCCGCGCTCGATGGTCCGGGCAAAATGACGCACCGCATGACTTTTCTTGGTCATCGTGTGTCCGACCATGAGGTGATGCTTGCTGCCGTTGCCGGTATCTTCGTGGCCGGAGATCTGCCAGGGCACAAAGGCGGAGGCGTTTCCGTGCACAAAGCTGTTGTGGATAGCCGCGGCAACACCCTCCAACGGTGCGGGCCACTGGTGCAACCCGGTGCCGCCCTCGGTGATCCAGTAGGGCTTGCCGTCGTCTTCGATGCTCGCCCAAAACTCCGAAACCGAGCTGGCGGTGTTGTCCTCCAGCTGCCCGTCGACGTAGCCGTGTGTGGCCCAGATATCGAGGTGATCCATGGCGTCGCTGCCGCGGATGGCCGCCAGGTAGGGCGGGTTGCCATGCTCGAAATTGTGGCCGGTCATCGTTTCGGGGCCAAAGATGCGGATGTCGCTCAGGCCTGCGCGATCGAGTCCTTCACCCAGCAGGGCCACGATCTCCGCGTAATCCTCGGCGATCCAGACGTTGCTCTGAAACGGCTGCGAAAACATGACTTCGTTGCCCGGGCTGATCGCGCTCAGGGCCCCGCCTTCGCTTTCCCAGAGCTTGGCCATCTCCACCAGCCACTTTACGAAGTGCGGGTAATGCTCCTTGGTCACGTAGTTCTGGGTGGTGCCGTAAGTCAGCGCCGAGATGCCTTGCTTGGGGCGCTGACCGTTGCGAGGGATGGCCGGGTCGGCGTGTCCCTGGCCGTGGGCTTTCATCCAGCCCGGAGGCGACCAGACCGTGCCGATGATCATCATCTCCGGATTCACCTGTTTGAGCTTCTGTGCAAACTCTATGAAGACGCGTGGACGGCCCGTACTCGCATCCAGGGAGAAGTTCTCGTGGCTGATTTCCTCCAGCGGCGTGGGGTTGGGCAGGCTGCCAAAACCCAGTTCGCAGCGCAGGATGTCCAGCCCCATGTCGTCCGCGTAGATTTTGGCCAGTTTCTCGTCGTAGTAAAGACCGGGGAACTGGCCCCAGCTGATCAGGCAGGTGCCGAATCCATCGATCGTCTGGAAGGTCTTGCCGGCGTCGATTTGAATCTCGGCTGTCTCGGCGGCGTGAACCGCCGGCCGCGTGGTTACCAGGGCCGTCGCGCCCACCAGAAGCGCGCCGGCGCAGGTTGAGGCAAAGTAACGAGTCGCAGGGGAATTCATGCATTCAGTATGAACGCCAGGGGTTCGCTGACAAGCCATCCCGGCGCGCGCCTGTGTTGCGAGTAATTCATGAATGAGCAACTAACCGCTTACGGTTAGCTTCCCTTAAATCCTTCAAAACGCCTGATTTCGGTTAAAGGTGCAGGGTTACCTAACGATTACAGATTTGTCTGCTGGAGTGCCCCCTGAAGGCTTCAGCACAGGTTGTTTGATTTGGGATACATTATGAAACTAAGCACGAAGATTACTCTGGGTTTCAGCGCGGTGGTGGGCCTGACGCTTGTTCTGGGAAGCATCGCCGTCGTTTCCATGAGTTCGGCGGGCGGCAAGGCCGAAACTATGAAGGATTCGTACCTGCCGGAAGTCGATGTCGCTAACCGCATCGAGCGCTACTCGTCCGCCGCGATGTTCGATCTGCGTGGCTATGGATTTACTGGTGAGGACAAATTTCTGCGTCAGGGACGCAGCTATCTGGCCGAGACGGCCAAAGCCCTGGATGAGGCCCTGGCGCTGGCCCGCGAACGCGACCTGCAGGGTCTGGCCAAATCCGCGCAGGAGGCCAAGGACGCCCTGCAAGCCTATCGTGGCGAAGTCGAAGAGACCGTACGTATCAACCAGTCGATGGACGCCAAGCGGCTGAGCATGGATGCCGCAGCGGCCACCTTTACCGAATCCGCCCAAAAGTTTCTGGAAGGCCAGGAAGCGGCGCTGAAAAGCGATTTGGCCGCGCGCCAGGCCAAAATCAACCTGGTTGTCAAAATCATCGAGAACGCCTCGGAGGCGCGTGTGCTCAATTTCAAGGCCCAGGCCAGCGGCGATTTGCGCAGCCTGGATCAGGCCGTCAAGCGCATGGAAGGCATCGATTCCCTGTGCGGTCTGCTCAAGGACAAGATGCGCGTGCAGGCAGACCTTGACGGCGTGGCGGCAATTCTGGACGCCTCGGGCACCTACGCGGGTGCTCTAAATCAATTCCGTGCGGGCCTCGCCCAGAAACTGGCCCAGGACGACCCCCGCCTGCGCCAGGCGCGCGAACGCATGGATGCCAGCGCGGGCGCCCTGATGCAGCAGTGTCGCACGCTCTTGCAGGCTCAAAACGACGCCCTCACGCAGGACATCAGCGAGCGCACTTCGAAGATCCGTTACGGCTCGGACATCCTCAACTTGGGCAACGAAACCCGCATCGCGAATTTCAAGGCGCAGGCGTTGCGCGACCCGGAAATCCTCCAGCAGGGCCTGGAGAACTTTGACATCATCGCGCGCAGGTATGAGCAGCTCAAGCGCATCACCCGCCTGGAAAAGGACATCGCGCTGATCACTGAGAAAGAGCAGGCTGGCAACCGCTACCAAACACAGATGCAGGGCTTTCTTGCAGACTGGAGTCGCCTGCGGGAATTGAACGTCCAGCGCGTGGTGACCAGTTCCAAAATGGTCGAGGCGGCGCAGACCACCGCGGCCAACGCCATGGAGAACCTCAATTCCAAAGCGGGAGAGGTTGATAGCGCTCTGCAGGCCGGTTCTGGCGTGGTGATTGGCGGCGTGGTGGCCGCGTTGATCACCAGCGTGGTGCTGGGTTATTTCATTGTCAGTAGCATCAGCAAGGCCGTGCGCCGCATCGCCGGCGACTTGCGCGACTCCAGTAGCCAGGTCACCTCGGCGGCCGGGCAGGTTTCCTCCGGGGCGCAGGACATGGCCAACGGCGCTTCCGAACAGGCCGCCGGCATCGAAGAAACCTCTTCCTCCTTGGAAGAGCTGAGTTCGATGACCCACCAGAATTCCGAAAACGCCGGCAAGGCCAGCACCCTGATGGGCGAAAATTCGCGCCTGGTCGAAGAGGTCAACGCCTCCATGGCCAGCCTCACGCGGCAGATGGCCGAAATCTCCGAGGCCAGCGACGAGATGCAGAAAATCATCAAGACGATCGACGAGATCGCCTTTCAAACGAACCTGCTGGCGCTGAACGCCGCCGTCGAAGCAGCTCGCGCGGGCGAAGCCGGAGCCGGGTTTGCGGTGGTTGCCGACGAAGTGCGCAGCCTGGCCATGCGTGCCGCCGAGGCCGCCCAGAACACCTCCACGCTCATCGAGACATCCGTGACGAAAATCGGCAACGGCAGCGAAGTGGTCGAGCGCACCAACGAGGTCTTTGTCCGCGTTGAAGAAGGCGCGCGCCAGGCCGTCGAGCTGGTTGAACAGATTTCCACTGCCTCGCGCGAACAGGCCGCCGGTCTCGATCAGATCAACAAGGCCATCGCCGACATGGACAAGGTCACCCAGCACACCGCCTCCGGAGCCGAGGAATCCGCTTCCGCCGCGCAGGAGTTGGCGAGTCAGGCCGACAAGATGTTCGGCTTCGTCAAGGTGCTGGTGGAACTGGTTGACGGACTCTCTGGCGTCAAGGCGATGGAGGCACGCATTGCCGGTTCCGGAGGTGGCGGGCCCGCGGTGATCCGTCCCGCCCACACGCCGTCAAAACAGGCACCGGTTGCCGCTGGAGGCGAGGGCCACGACGGGTTTTTCCTGACCGACGCCCAGCCCGATGACTCGGACACCCAAGTGATTACGCGTTAGGCTGAGCCTCCGCAGCCACTTTCAAGCCCGGTCTTCCCGCAGCGGTGACCGGGCTTTTTCGTAGGGTGAGACCCGGGCAATTGTTACAGCCAGGTGTCGAAAGAGGCTTGTGTGTGGCTACGCAAAGATTAGTATGTTGGGTTTCTTAAAAAGGAAATTTCGGTTTCCAGAAACCCTTGAACGCGCCCGTCCCTGCTGCGCGGGGCCTTGCGCCGCCTCCGATGCCTACCAACCGAGTCAACTCGTTTCTGGCCCTTGCGGTGCCAGACAATTCGCAGCCCGAAGCGGTTGCCTACCGCACGGAACTCGCCTCGCGGACCGATGGTTCGCGCGAGTGCCGTTTGTCCGTCCTGAGCGGTTTCTGCCTGTCGTCCTTTGAGGGCTTCGACCGCGCGCTGGGGGAGATCGCCGCTGCGCGCCCGCAGCAAACCGTCATCAACCTGACGGAAATGCCCAACCCGCCGGCCTACCTGGTGCACCTGCTGGATACCTTCATCGTGGCCCTCAAGCGCAACGGGGGAAAGGTGACGATGCTGCTCCCGGCCTACGGCGACCGCGTGCTGTTTACGAAGACCGGCTCGCGTCCGCCCTTCGATTTCAGCGCCTGTTGAAGCCCTGCCTTGCGCCCGGGGCTGCGGCGGGTGCCTGGCTCCGTGATGGTAAGATAAACCCGGCTGGCGCTTGAGGTTGCCCGCCCTGCGCGGGGCTTTGTCTCATGCGCGGGAGAGTTCATGTCGCGACGCCGGGGCTTGCCTCACCCGGGTCGGTCGGACCAAATAGCGTCCTTTGTCTTGGATACTGCATAACTTTTAAGGACGATCGATGGCTGCTAAACCCAGAAACATTCTCTTCATCACCGCCGATGAAATGCGTGGCGATGCGCCTTCCTTCATGGGCAACCCCGATTGCCAAATGCCGCGGCTGGATGCGCTCGCCGCTCGTGGCAGCGTTCTTGAAAAGCACTTTTGCGTCTTCCCCAAGTGCGTGCCCAGCCGCGTCTCGATGCATACGGGTCGCTACACGCATACCGAGGGATACCGCTCCGTGATGGGTGACAACCACATGCCCCGAGGTCAGCCGAACATGCTGGAGCAACTGCGTGAGGCGCACGGTTACGAGACCTGCATGTTTGGCCTGAATCACGTGTTTGAAAGCGACTGGTTCTACGGCGACAACGAACCCTTCCAGGGTGCGGTGGATTACCACTCGTTCATCAATGGCCCCTTGCGCGAGATGGCCATGCAGCCGCGCACGTATCCGCCGCGCGACCCGCAGGGCCCGCCCGTGCTGGAGGAACTGGATGTCGATTACGGGGGTTGCGCCACCGGTACGAAGGAAGGCTTTCTCGACGAAAACCGTTGTGACCAGGCCATCCATTATCTGGCAAATCTGCGCAACCCGGACAAGCCCTTCTTCCTGCAGCTGAACATCAGCAAGCCGCACCCCATTTACGAGGTCTGCGAGCCGTATTACTCGATGTACGACCGGGCCGCGCTGACGCCCTTCCCGCACGAACTTCCCCAAAACGCGCCCCTGCCGCTACGGGCTCAGCGTACACATCGCCTCGGTGAGACGGTTTCCGAGGAAGTGTTGCGCGAGCTGCAGGCGGTGTACTACGGCATGTGCAGCTTTGTGGACCACCACATTGGGCGCGTCTTGGACTGCCTGCAGCAGCAGGGCCTCGAAGACGAAACGCTGGTCATCTTTACCTCCGACCACGGCGACTTTGCGGGCCAGTACGGCATTAACGAAAAGTGGGACACAATGATGACGGATTGCCTCCTGCACGTGCCCTTTGTCATCGCCGGGCCTGGCATCCCGGAAGGAAAGCGCTTTGGCGCGTTGACCGAGCAGGTTGACCTGCCCGCGACCTGGTTCGAGTACCTGGGCCTGGAAAATCAGGACCCGCACTGGCACTGGCACGGAGAAAGTCTTTTGCCGGTGCTGGAGGGGCAGCCAGGCAAGGGGGCGGTCTTTGCTGATGGCGGCCACGAAGCACCGATGCGCGCGCGGTTTGACCGGCCCGCCTGGGAGGAGAAGGGTGGACGCCGCATCAAAGCTACCGGCGGCAAACAGCTCACCTATCAGGAGGCGCCCGATGCCATGGCCCGCGCTAAAATGATCCGTACCCAGGAATGGAAACTGGTGGTGCGTGAAATCGGCGGCAACGAGCTTTACCACCTGACCGAGGATCGCTGGGAGTTGAAGAACCTCTACGGTCAACCGGGCACCGAGTCCATCACGCTCGAGTTGCAGCGAGGCTTGCTCGAATGGTGCCTGCGTACCGATACCGATCGCCCCTACATTCAGAATGTCGGAGCCTAAGCGACGCACCCGTCTGCGAATGTTTCCGGGTGGGGGCGGGCCTGGCTCCACGCTTGCGGCGGCGGACAAGGCAACCATGTTCGAAGCATGGCCAGTTCCGTCCTGATTCTCTTTGCGCACCCGGCGTACGAACGCTCCCGCGCCCAGCGAGCCTTGTTGAAAGGGCTGCAGGGACTGGAGGGCGTCCAGGTGCACGATTTGTATGAGGCCTATCCGGACTTTGCCATCGACGTGCCCCGCGAACAGAAACTGCTGGAAGCGCACGCGACGGTCATTTTTCAGTTTCCCATGTTTTGGTACTCCACCCCGGCAATTCTCAAAGAATGGCAGGACCTGGTGCTGGAGCACGGCTGGGCCTACGGCACCGGCGGGAACGCCCTGCAGGGTAAGCGCTTCGTCTGCGCCACCAGTACCGGGGGCGGGCTGCAAAGCTACACAGCCACTGGTGGCAACCGCCATACCATCGCGCAGCTGCTGCGCCCGCTGGAGCAGACCGCCTATCTGTGTGGGATGCAGCCGCAAGAGCCCTTCGTAGTTTACGGCACGCACAATCTGACGGATGCCGAACTGAAAGAAGCCGCCGCTCGCTACCGCGCGCTGCTGGAAGGCTGGTCCGGCGCATGAACGCCTTGCTGCAACAGGCCTTTGTGCTGCTTTTGACCGCGATCATCGCGGTGCCGCTGTCGCGGCGTTTCGGGCTGAGTTCGGTACTGGGCTATCTGGTGGCAGGAATTTTCATTGGTCCCTACGTGCTGGGGTTCATCGGCGGGGCCAAGGGCGCGGAGTTGATGCACATCGCCGAGTTTGGCGTCGTCATGATGCTCTTTCTCATCGGCCTGGAGGTTGACCTGAGCAAGCTCTGGCGGCTGCGCGGCGCCATTTTTGGCGCGGGCGGCGGACAGGTAACGGTGACCACGGGGATCATCGGCGGCGGGGCCTACCTGTTTGGTTTGCCGTGGCAAACCTCGCTGGCCTTCGGCTTCATTCTGGCGCTTTCCTCGACGGCCATCGCCCTGCAAACGCTCGCGGAGAAAAACCAGCTGACCAGCCCAGGCGGACAAAAGGCCTTTGCGGTATTGCTCTTTCAGGACATCGCGGTGATCCCCGCCCTCGCGCTGCTGCCCCTGCTGGCGGTGGACCCCGCGCCCAAAAACGAGGCAGCGCCCGCGCCCGAAGCCATTGAGGCCTTCATCGACAATGCCGAACCCGCCTACCTTGTCGCGGCCGGCGCGCCGGTGGACGAAGGCCACGACGTTGAGGGCCACGACGGCCACGCAGCGATGGACACTGCGATCAAGCAACTGCCCGGCTGGGCGCAGGTGTGCGTGACGCTGGCGGCGTTGGCAGCGCTGGTGTTCATCGGGCCGCGGATCGCCCGCGGCGTCTTTTTGGTGGTGGCCTCGCTGCAGATTCGCGAGCTCTTCACGGCGGCGGCGTTGCTCCTGGTTATCGCGGTTTCTTTGCTGATGCTGCTCTTGGGCTTGAGCCCGGCGCTCGGTGCGTTTTTGGCTGGCGTCGTCTTGGCCGGTTCGGAGTTCCGGCACGAGATCGAGGCCGATATCGAACCCTTCAAGGGGCTGCTGCTCGGGCTGTTTTTCATCGCCGTGGGCGCAGGCATGAACCTCTCCCTCTTTACCGAGACCCCGCTCTCCATCCTCGCGCTGGCGCTCATGCTGACCGTCGGCAAGGCGTTGATCATCTACCCCATCGGCAAGCTCTACCGGCTGCACCCGCAGCAAAACGCGCTGTTCTCCGTCTCGCTGGGGCAGGGGGGAGAGTTTGCGTTTGTGCTGGGGGCCTTTGCGTTGAGCCAAGGCGTCTTTCAGCCGGGCCTGGCAAATATTCTGCAGATGTCCGTCGCGGTCTCGATGGCGATCAGTCCCTTCCTTTTCCTGCTGAACGATCGCTGGCTGCAAAAGAAACTCTGCGTGGCGACCGCGCCGGAATCCACCGGCGACGCCATTGAGGAGAGCAATCCGGTCATTATCGCCGGATTTGGACGCTTCGGGCACATCATCGGGCGTATCCTTCGCTCGTACGGCGTGGGCGCGACCGTTCTCGACAATGACGCCTCCCATGTGGAGTTGTTGCGCAAACTCGGCCTGAAAGTCTACTTTGGCGACGCGGCGCGCTTCGACATGCTGGAGGCTGCCGGAGCGGGCAAGGCGCGGCTGCTGGTCGCCGCCCTGGACAGTCCCGAGATGAATCTGCGCGTTGTCCAGACGGCCCGGAAACATTTTCCGCACCTGCGGATTCTGGCCCGCGCGCATGGGCGGCAAGAGGCTTATCAGGTGCTCGACGCGGGCGTGAACGATGTCTACCGCGAGACGCTCGACACCTCGCTGAAGCTCTCCGGCGACATCCTGAAAATTCTCGGGCATCGGGCCCTCGCCGTGGAGCGCGCCCTGATCGCATTTCGCCGACACGATGAACGGGTCGTGCGCGAGATGGCCGGCTACGCCGGAGATACTCAGGAGTACATTCGCGAGGCGCGGGCGCGTATTGAAGAGGTGGACCTGCTCTTCCGCTCGGACCGCCAGGGTGACCCGCTATCGGGCCAGATGGCGGCCTGGGATACCGCCTCGCTGATTCACGATCCGGCCATCGGTGCCAGTGCCGACGCCAAGTCCGCAGCCAAGGCAAAAGAGGCGCCGGGGTCCGCGCACTCTGAGCAATTTTAAACGGCTCGCGACGCGCGAACTCAGGCGTCGGTGCGGGTGGCCGGCTGCTTTTCGGCGGACTCCGCGCGGGGCGTTGCGGTGCTCTCAGGGGCCGGTTGTGCGAGCTCGGCCTTGCGGCGATTTTCTTCCGCAGCAGCCCGCTCGGCCTCATTCAGACCGTCGCGGATGTTTTCCTCAACCTCGCTGGAGGCCTTTTTAAACTCCTTGATCGACTTGGCTACGCCGCGCGCCAGCTCAGGTAGCTTCTTGGGACCAAAAATCAGCAGGACCACCGCGAGGATGATCACCACCTCCCAAATGCCGGGCGTCCACATGGCCAGGGTCGTAAAGGCTTCGTATGCCATGATTTGCACAATAGATGCGAAATCGACGGAAGTAAAGGCGCTCCTGCGCAGCCCTCATGCAGGCATTTTGCGCAACTCCCGCTTTTTGGATGCCTCCGATCCCTCCCGTTCAAAGCGTCTCAGCTTAGCGGCCTTCTGTTTCATAATGCCGTCTCAGCATTCTGAAGGATTCACCCCACCGATAAGCGGTTGCGAGGCTCAACCTGCTTCCGCGTAAAGTCCTGTTCTCCTGTCTAATTTCTCTGTGCCCTCTATATCCTCCCGTTCAAATTCAAGCTTCATTCGGGGAGGCGTTCGCCGGGTTCGGGCAGAGGGGCCGAGCCGGGGATGTAGACCGGATGGCCCGGGCGGGGACGGCCTTGTTCCACGCTCAGGCCCAGCGAGGTGCCGCGGCGCAGCCCCGCCGGCAGCAGCACCGCGCTCATTTGCCCGCGAAAGTCGACCGCCACCAGCGAGCCGTTGATCGCCAGTGAGGCCGAATCGAGCACAACCACCGCTTGCCTATTTTCCGGCCCCACCCAGACGATTTCGCCGACGCGCACCGAGGCGCGAGGTTTGAACGGGTCGAAGGCGTTTGCCTCCGGTGATGAGGGAGCTTCAGCAGGCGCGTCGCTGCGGCAGGCAGTCAGACTGGCGCTGACTACTGCCACAAAGAAAACGACAGCCCGTTGCCGGACTGCCGTGAAAAGTTTTCGGGACGCACGCACGCCTTCGAGGCCAGGTCAGCGAGATTGCTGGCAGCCAGATGCACACACCGCCAGCATTGCTTGCCCGGTCCTTATTCGCCGTTGCGCTTGAAGTTTTCGAAGCCCGGGCCGCTGGTGTCGTACTCGCCTTCGAAGAAACCATGCAACTGGCGGATGCGGGTGGGGTGGCGCATTTTGCGCAGGGCCTTAGCCTCAATTTGGCGGATACGTTCGCGGGTGACGTTGAACATGCGGCCGACCTCTTCAAGCGTGCGACTGTAGCCATCCTGCAGGCCAAAGCGGAAGGAGAGCACCCGGCGCTCGCGCTCGGTCAGCGAGTCGAGCACGTCCATGATCTTTTCGCGCAGAAGGCTGTAGGCGGTCATGTCGTAGGGATTTTCCGCGCCCTTGTCTTCGATGAAGTCGCCAAAGTTTGTGTCGTCGCTGTCGCCCACCGGGCTTTGCAGCGAGATGGGCTGCTGAGCCATTTTCATGATGGCCTGCACACGCTCGACGGGCATCTGCATCTCCTCGGCGACTTCCTCGGGGGTCGGCTCGTGCCCGAGCTCTTGCAGGAGCATCTTTTGCACCTGCATGACCTTGTTGAGGGTTTCGATCATGTGCACAGGAATGCGGATGGTGCGCGCCTGGTCGGCGATCGAGCGGGTGATGGCCTGGCGGATCCACCAGGTCGCGTATGTGGAAAACTTGTAGCCGCGGCGGTACTCGAATTTCTCAACCGCCTTCATCAAGCCCATGTTGCCCTCTTGAATCAGGTCGAGGAACGAGAGGCCGCGGTTGGTGTACTTTTTGGCAATGGAGATCACCAGACGCAAGTTGGACTCGACCATCTCGGTCTTGGCGCGGTGGGCAGCGCGCACGCTCTTGCGCGTCTCGCGGATGAGTTCGAGCAGTTCGCGCGGGTCCATGCGGTAACGCAGGGCGTAGGCGTCGAGCTCCTTCTGGATGGCTTCCGGATTGAGGCGGCGGCGGGTGGTGCCCACGCGCTTGAGCAGCTCCTGATTGTCGACCAGGCGCTCAATTTTGCGAAACTCCGGCGAGAGTGCGTCGAGAAACTCCTCGAACACCTTCAGCTTGAAGCAGAACTTTTTGTAGATCGGCTTGAGCTGGGCCTCGTACTTTTTGAAGCGCGTGGTGGAGCGCTTGCGGTTGGTCTCATTGGAGGCGTTGCCGATATCGCTCCAGGCTTTTTCGAGGCGCTGCTCGATTTTTTCAGCGGCTTCCAGGTGCTTGGGCAGGTTCTTGAAAAAGTTTTCCCGGCTATCGACTTTTTTATCGAGCACAACCCGGTCAAAGCGCTCCTCGCGATTGATCAGCTTGCGCGCCAGTTCGATTTGAAAGGCGTTGGTGATGCCAACGGAAAAGAGCGTGTCCAAAGCCGCCTGTTCGGCTTTTTCGATGCGCTTGGAGATGGCCACCTCCTGCTCGCGCGTGAGCAACGGCACCTGGCCCATCTGCTTCAGATACATGCGTACCGGGTCGTCCAGAATGTCGGCCTGGGCGGTGCGGGCCTGCTGCTCCTCGTTTTCTTCGAGCCGGGCCTTGTAGTTGGCCACTTCTTCAGCGTCGAGGATGTCGATCTCGAGGTTTTCGAGAATGTTGACGATGTTCTCGATCTCCTCGGGGTGATTGACGCTTTCGGGCAGCTCCTTGTTGATGTCCTGCACCGTCAAGTAACCCTGCTCCTTGGCGAGGCGGATCAGGTGACGAATCTTATCGTTGAGCTTACCCTGGCCGACGGCGTCAGCACTTTCGGCCTTGGCGGCGACTTTGGGTTGGGCGGCGGGTTTGGTTGCCTGTTTTACAGCCATATGAGTGGAAGGGACGATCAGGTTGAAATCAGGTCGGATGACGGGGAGATTTGGGGAAATTCGCTGGCCAGAGAACGCAGACGTCGGCGCTCGCCGTACAGGCTGGCTAGTTGCTCGGGTTGGACCTCAGGGGTATTTACGATGAGACCCTCCACGCGGCGACGCTCATTATCGAGGGCGTGCGTGTACAGTCGGCGCAAACAGCGGTTGGCCGCGTCAACAGGGTCTTCGATTTGGAGCTCAAGGGACAAAAGACGATAAAGTAGTTGTTTAGGTTTGGATTCCTCCATCGAATTGGCGAGAGACTCCTGTCCATTCCACTGATTGTTGCGCATCAATGAGAGTGCCGATAACCAGAGGGCGGCTTCGGGTGAGTCTTCTGTAAGCCAATCAGGATCAAGGACCTCCGCGATGAATGGGACAAGGTGGTCGTGCCGTATGCACAGGAATAAAAGTTCGGACGCAGCGGTTGTCAACTTCCCGCCGGAAAAACCCTGAGTTTTGGGCCGATTTTCATTGACAGTACCCCGGGAAACCTTCCCTTGCTGCCGTGACCATTCCTGCTCAGCGATGTGCTGCTCCACGCGCAGCAGCGCGGCGGCTTCGCTGAGGTTGGCCTGCGCCGCGAGAACGGAATCACATTCGCGAAGAACCTCGATAATGCGGCCCAGGGCCTCACTTTTTTCGCGGGGAGAGGCGGCCAGCGGCTCGGGAAGCCATTCGCGCACGCAGACATCCATCGCCGAGAGCGAATTCTCCCGCAACGCTTCCACGGCTTCGGACCCCTTTTCCAGTAGCAGTGAATCCGGGTCGGCGCCCTCGGGCAGGGGGATGAAGCGCAGTTCCAGCCCGGCTTTGAAAGCGAGGGGCAGGGCGCGTACGGCGGCGCGGCGGCCGGCAGCATCCCCATCCAGAAAAACGCGAACCTGCGGCGTGTAGCGGGCCATCAGGGCGAGTTGCTCGGCGGTAATCGCGGTGCCCTGCGGCGCCACCGCGGTTGCCAGTCCGTGCTCCCAGCAGCGGATCGCATCCAGTTGACCTTCCACCAGGAGAAAGTGCGCGCTGGCGTCCTTCACGTGGGTGCGCGCCCGCTCCAGGCCAAACAGCACGTGGCTTTTGCGAAAGAGCGGCGTCTCGGGCGAGTTGATATACTTGCCAGGCGGGTCGTCTTCGGGGGTGACACCCTCCAACTGGCGCGCCGTGAAGGCGATCACGCGCCCCTGCACATCGCGGATGGGGATCATCAGTCGCCCCCGGAAGCGCGGGCGCAGGGTTCGCGGGTTCGAATCCCGGCCACGTGGCTCGTAAAAGAGGCCGCTCTCCTCGATGGCCGCCGGTGTGAATTCCGCGCGCAGCAGCCGCTCAACGAGCCTGCCGCCGTCGGGAGGCGCGAAGCCGATCGCATACTTTTTGGCCACCTCCAGATCGAAACGGCGGCGCTGTGTCCAGTATTCGCGGACTTGGTCGGCCGGCGCTTTTTCGGCCAGCAGGCACTCGTGAAAATATGCTGCCGCAGCTTCGTGAATGGCGAACAACTCCTTGCGCCGCGAGGCGCGCTGACCGGCGTTGGCCCCGCCGCCTTCCCCGGCCTCATACTCGAGGGGAATGTTGAAGCGCGCGCTGAGGGCCTCGACCGCTTCGTAAAAGCTCAGGTTTTCCTGCTTTTGCACGAAGTCGAAGAGATCGCCCCCCTGGCTTGTGCTGAAGCAGTAGTAAAAGCCCTTGTCCGGATGGACGTTGAAGGAGGGAGTCTTCTCGCTGGAAAAGGGTGAGAGGCCCAGCCAGCGGTTGCCCACGCGCTTCAGCTGCACATGCGCCGAGACCACGTCGACGATGTTCACCTGGGCGCGAATCGCTTCAATACTGCTTTGCTTGATGCGCGGCATGCTCCCCGAAAATCCTCCTGCGATACCAGTGGCCCAAACGCGTCGGGAGTTCCCTCAATCTCCCGTGCGTGCCCCGATTTGTGGCGCACAGCTTACCCGCCTGCGGGCTTACGGAAAGCGCAAAGGCCGATTGCGAATCGAATGTGAATAACCCGCACGCACAGCGGTAGCCACTGTACAAAAAAGCGCCGCTTCCCCGTGCTAGAAAGAAGCGGCGCCGTCGAAGCTCGTCAGGCTCATTCTGGCGACGAACCACCTGAAAAATCAGTTTGAGTCGATCGTTTGCTGGTTGCGCACCTGGTAGGATTCCGTGCGCAGGGATTTGCGCGCTTCCTTATCCATGCCGTCGGCGGCGACTGCTTCCGTCTGCGAACCGAACAGACTGTTAAAATCAGCCAGCGCCGCATCCTGGATTTCTTCGTTCAGCGTGGCATTTGCCTGCACACGCGCGCGCAGTAATTCGCTGGCATCGGCTGCGCGGCCCGCATCGAACAACGCGATGGCGCGGTCCTGATCGTCCGCCGTTTCGTTGAAGGCTATCTGGCGCACGACCTCCGGATTGACCGAGGCGGCGATGGCGGCCATGTCGTCCGAAGCGCGCACGTGCGCCAACGTGGTCACCTGAATGCGGCGGCTGTCGTTGGCGAGCGAGTCGTAGGCGACGGAAACCTCGCCAACCATTGCCAGCGCCCCGGACGTATGCGCCGGCAACGCCACCTCAACCAGCGCGTACTTTTCCTGCTCGGCATACAGTTGGTTGATGTCGATGGAAACGCGGTTGCCGGCGATTTCGCCCTCGGAGAGATGCACCTGTATGGTGGCGTTGGTGCCGACGACATTCAACACATCGCCAATCTCGCTTTCGAAGATGCCGGCCAGTTCGGTGGGCTTGGAGGCAAAGTAGGCGTTACCCTGCCCGGCGGCGGAAAGGCGCGTCATCAAGTCCTCGTTGTAATCGATGCCCAGACCGATGGTGCTGACTGAGATAGCCTCGTCGGCCAGTTCACGACCCAGCCGTGCGAAGTCCGTTGGTTTGCTTGGGCCGGAGTTGGCCAGGCCATCCGAAAGCAGGATCATTCGGTCAAAGCGTTCAGCGGTGCGGTACTCAGCGCTCTGGGCGGCGGCCAGTTGCAGCCCGGCGTAAATGTTGGTATTGCCGCGCGATTGCAGGCGGGCGATGGCCTGGCTGGCCCGGGCGCGGTCGAGTAGCCCGCTGGGGTAGACGACGGTGGCCTCGTGGTCATAAGCCACGATAGTCAGCCGATCGTTGTGACTGAGACGCTCGATGGCTTCGAGGGCACCCTGGCGCGCGGCGGCGATTTTCTCACCGCCCATCGAGCCCGAGCGGTCGATCACCAGCGCGAGGTTGACGGGCGGGCGATCGCCGGCGCTCCCAAGTTTTTTAGGGTTCAGACCCACATTCAAGATAACGGTTTCCGGCTGAGCGGCTGGTATCAGCGCATAGTCAAAGTCGACGGTCACGTCGACGTCCTCGGGCAGCAGAGCCGCCTGACTGGAAGGGATGCTTTGCAGCGCGGCCAGCGAAAGGCAGATGCCGGCCAAGGCGCCGCGCACACAAAATGGCGCGGGTGTTTTCATGGGTTGGTTGCCTCCGATGAGAAGGGTTTTTCGTTCAGGTGACGGCACCGACTGGCACCGCCTTTTGCCCATGAATACGCGCCGCCGCACGCTTTCTTAGAAAGCGTCTACGAAGCCTACGGCAGCAGGCGCTCGATGGCTTGCTCGGCTTCGCTGCGCTTGGGATGTCCGGGCCCGGCCTGCTCGAGAAACTGGTTGTAATAGTAGACTGCGCTGCGGGCGTCGTGCTCGATGTCGCGCACGGCGTTGGCCAGTAAAAAAGTCACCTCGGGGCTGTCCGGAAACTGCGCACTGGCAGCCTTGATCTGATCCAGCAGGCGTTTCTCCGGGTAGAGGCGGCGCGCGATTTCGAGCTGGTGGAGCTTGTAGGATACGTTGTTAGGTTCGAGCCGCTGCGACTCCAGCGCCATCATCTCGGCGGCGCGAAACTGCCCGTCGGCCAGGTAGCTCTGGCTCAGGCGGTGCCAGAGGATTGCGTCGTCGGGCTGCTCGGCGAGTGCGGAGCGGTAGAGTCGAATGGCCAGCGGAAAGTTGCCGTCGAGACGGGCCTCGGTGGCGCCTTCGACAAGGTTGTTGATCCGGACCGAGCGGACGGTGTCCGGGTCGGTGCGCACGTCGTAGATGACGGCCCCAACGGTAGCTTCGCCCGCGGGGGGCGGCAACAGGCTTTCGGGCGGCACCTCGGCGATCTGCGTGATAGCCACCCCGCCGCCGGAGCTGGCGTCGTCGGTTGCATCCGTGGCCACGACGACAGTTTCTGGCTCAACAGTCTGAATCGGCTCGGAGGTGTCGGCCTCCTTGTCATCGAGGGCGACGATGGCGGCGGCGGGCAAAACGGCTTCAATTTCAGAGGATCCGGTGGGGTTGTCGACGGGGGTGTTTGCGTTTTGGGCAACGGCGGCGGCCGCGGCGGCCGCGGGATCCGCGGGTCCAGCTTCCGTGTCGGCGGTTGCTCCGTCGCCTGCGTTGGAGGCGGCCACGGCGACCGCTCCGGCCCCCGGGTCACGCCAGGCCGTGTAGGCGTCGGCCACGTCGGCATAGCGGCTGGACGGGTCGACCTGGAGGCCGTCGAGATTGGCCTGGCTCAGGAAAGCCTGGGAGGTGTCGTAGTCGCCCTCGATGGCGGCGATCAAGGCCAGTCCAGCCAGGGACTGCCGCGCCTGCGCGCCTTCCTTGGGCTCGGAAGCATCGTAGGCCTGTTTGTAGAGTTTCCTGGCCTGGAGGGTCTGCTCGTTTTCCAGATGCAGGCCCGCCAGGATCAAGCCATCGTTGACGTTGGTGGGGCCGGTCGGTCCGAGGGCCCGCTCAAAGGAAAAGAGCGCCGAAGCAACGTTCCCGCGGTCCAGCTGCACCTCGGAAAGCGTGCGCCAGGCCTGGCGGTCATTGGGCTGCAGTTGCAGGTAGCTTTCGTAGTTGCGCGAAGCGCCGGCGAGGTCGCCCGCCAGCAGGTAAGCCGAGGCAGCTTCCAGGCGCAGGCGCGCCGGGTCTTCCTGCAAACGCGCGGCGGCGGCAAACTGGTCTGCGGCCTTGCCCGCCTCGCCCATTTCGAGGAATATTTCTGCCAGACGTTCCCGCGGCCCCGGACGGTCGGAAAACTGCTCAATGACGGGAGTAAGCTCGGCCACCGCCTCCTCATATTTACCTATGACGCGAAACTCTTCGGCTCGTTTCAGTGCTTGCGCCACGATGGCGTCGGCGTTGGCTGGATCCTCGGCGGGCGCTCCGCCGCCGCAGCCGGCAAGCCACAAAACTGTCAGCGCAAGCAGCGCCAGGCGTGCGTAAGTGCGATGCAACTCCCTCATGAATCAACTGTTATAAACGGTAGCGAGTCCGTTTTGCGAAGTAAAGCGGATAGCCAGATTGACTAGGATGTTCCATCGATTTACGCGCACTGCCGGACTTTGTCTGAGCCTGCTGGCCACGCTGCCGGCGGGGCTCTGGGCGCAGTCCGACGATGCCACGGTTGGGCGTCCGCAAGTCCTCTGGGAGTATCCGCTGAGCGATTTTTCCCAGGACGATTACATCCGTGGCGTCGAGGAGTTGATCCAGCGCTACGAGGAAACCAGCGGCGAGTTGCTCGTGCCCGGAGATAAAGGCCGGGTCGGCCTGAAGGTGTACACGCATTCGGGCCTGGGCATGTCCACCTCCAAGGAACTCGTGCGGGCGGTGGCGGCGGCCATGCTGCGGCGCGGCTATACGCGAGACGACATCTGGATCGTCGACGAAGGCGAGTTTCAGCTGCGTCAGTCCGGCTTTCTGCCGCCGCTGACCCAGGGAGGCTGGCGCTTCGAGGGGATGCCGGTCCTCGCGCTGGACACGCGCCAGTACTACGACGACCGCTGGTATTACGACAGCCCGCTGGCCTCGCGCGCGCCACGGTTGGCCCGGCGGCTCAGCGACGGCCGGCTGACCGAGCCCGACGACATGACCGACGAGGAACGCCGCAGCTACCTGCCGGTGCCGCTGTTGCTCGAAGTGGATTTTTGGATCAACCTGCCGGTCTTCCTAAACGCGCCCGCGTTAGGCGTCAGCGGCGCACTGGCCAACGCCACGGTTTGGAACGTCGACAACGCGCAGCGCTTTTTGTCTTCAAGCGCGACCGGACCGATCGCCGTGGCCGAGATGGCCGCCATCCCCGAACTCCAGGAGAGTTGGATTTTTTCCATCGCCAGTCTCGAGTACTACCAGTTTGCTGGCGGGCCCGTTTTTAACGCCAACTACTCCGGCACCGCGGATGCCCTCTGGCTTTCCTCCAACCCGGTCCTCATGGACTACCTCATGTACCTGCGGATCAATCGTCACCGTGAAAACCGGGGTCTGCCGCTGATCCAGCCCGTGCCGCCAATGCTGGCCTACTGTCGCAGCCTGGGCATTGGTGACGAACGCCTCGACGAAACTAAGCGCATCCGCCTGGAGCGGCGCTAATTAAGGACCGCGGTGCCGGCTTAAGCGGCTTGCCAGCGCACCCGTGGGCCGCTGTCTTCCGTTTGCAACGCTGCGGATTCCTATTAAATGCGCCCTTAGGAAAGCTGCGCGCTGGAGCGGTCGCGCTCGACCAGCTTTTCGAGTTCCAGTTCGGCGTCCTGATAACCTTGCGCCGAAGCCCGCTCAAACCACGCAATCGCCTTTTCGCGGTCGGCTTCGATGCCTTCGCCGTGCAGGAGCATCAAGGCCAGGTTGTACTGCGCCACGGCCAAGCCCTGCTCCGCCGCCTTGCGGTACCAGGCAACGGCCTCAGCATCATTGCGGCGCACACCGTCGCCATTGTCGTACGCGAGGGCCACGCGATTTTGCGCGGTGGCGCGTCCCTGTCGTGCGGCCTTCAGGTACCAGTCGAAGGCGACTTGCAGGTCTTTTTCGACCACCCAGCCGTTGGCGTAAAAATCGGCGACGCTCTCCTGGGCGGAGGCGTGCGCACGCTCGGCGGCCTGGCGGTACCACTTCAGGGCGACTTTCAAGTCATCGGGCACGCCGTAGCCATTTTGGTACATCCAGCCGGTGTTATCCATCCCGATGACGTTGCCGGCTTCGGCAGCTTTGAGAAACCAGTGTGCGGCAGCTGCGTCGTTGGGGTCCACGCCCAGGCCGTTGAGATAAAAAATGCCGACCTGATTCATGCAGGCACCGTGGCCCAGCGTTGCACCCTTGCGATACCAGTCGAGCGCCTGCTCAAGATTGACCGCCGGGCCCCGGCCTTTTTGGTAGGCGGCACCCACTTGAGCGATCGCGTCGACATCACCCGCCTCGGCGGCCTGCAGAAAATATTCAAAGGCACGGTCGGGCTCCGGTGGATCCAACTCTGTGTACAAAAGCGCCAGATTGTACTGGGCGGTGGACTCGCCTTGCTCCGCCGCCTGCTGATACCAATACAGGGCCTTTTCGGTATCCTTGGCCACGCCCTGTCCTCGCTCGTAGGCATAGCCGAGGTTGTTCTGGGCGCGAGCGTGTCCGGACAACGCCGCCTTGCGGTACCAGTACACGGCCTTCTCGAAGTCCTGAGGGACACCCTCGCCACGTTCGTAGCGGTAGCCCACAGCGTTTTGGGCGCGGGCAATCCCAGCTTGAGCCGCCCTCAGGTAAAATTCGCTGGCCCGTGGCGGGTCCGCCTCGACACCTTTGCCGTTTTCGTAGGCCCAGCCCAAGTTGTACAGCGCCAGTGGCAGATTGTGCTCGGCAGCCTGACGAACGAGCGAGACCCCGAGGACCGGGTCCGCGGCTGCGACTTCACCCTGCAGGTGCAGCAGCCCCAGGTTGTTGAAAGCGGTCGGCACGCCCGCTTCGACCGCTTTTTCGTACCAGGTAACCGCTAGAGTGAGGTCTTGGGCCACGCCCGCGCCGTCGGCGTACAAGGATGCCAGGTAGGTTTGCGCCTGGGCATCGCCGGATTCGGAATGCGAGCGAAGCAGCGACGCATCCTGCCGGTTGAAGGCATCGGTCAGCCGGGCCTGGTGGTTCTCGCGAGGACTGGTCCGCTGGATAAATTCGGCCCATGGATTGATCGCGGGATTGGCCTGGTTGGCGGGCCTGCGCGTGAGCAGGTGGTAGCTCAGGCCGATCGACGCCGCCAAAATGTACAGCGAAAGGAGCACCTTCCACAGGTCCGCGCCTTTTTTGCGCGTTCGCCTGGAGGCAGTCTGGCGGGGCGTGTCTTCCGGAAGTGGGGGAGGTACCTCGAGCACGGTTGGATGCGGGCAATGCGTGGCGACAAGGGGGTGAGGTTTGTCCGCCACTTTAGGTTAGGTGCTGAAGAATTTAGCAATCTTCGTGCAAATTGCGAGCCTACAAATTGCCAGCGCAGTCACTACCAGGCATACCTTGGATGCCGCTGCGGCGCGCCTGTTTTTGAGCCCCAGCTAAAGAGTTTTAGAAATCGAGGTTGCCAACCACCGCCGAAGCCTTACCTGTTGGAGCTCATGACGATCGAGGATTACCTGCCGGTTCTGATTCAACTTGGCCTCGCCACGGGCATCGGGGTGGTGATCCTGGTCGCAAGCATCCTTTTTGGTCAGCGCGCGAAGAAAAACGCTATCAAGGATTCGCCCTACGAATGCGGGCTGCTGGCCGAAGGCAAGGCGCACCCGCGTTTCGCGGTAAAATTCTACGTGACCGCGATGCTCTTCATCCTCTTCGATATTGAGGTCGTCTTCCTTTTTCCGCTGGTGCTGATCTATCGCGATTTCCTGGCCGCCAACCTGCCCATCCTCGGGCCGGTTCTGGTCTTCCTTTTCGTGCTGGTGGCGGGGCTCATCTATGAACTGAAGAAAGGCGCGCTGGAGTGGGAGAGTTGAGCACAGGCTTGAAAGAACTGGCCGCAAGCCAGCCGGTGGCCGTCCGATAGATTCAGAGGCTGCGGGATGCGTCTGGATCGTTACATCGCCAAAAAACGGGTCATCGACCTCGAAAGCAACGACCTACGCGGTGCGCTCAGGGAACTGCTGCACGTCTGCGCGCTCGATAAAATCGAAGACTATGACGAGGAGCAGGCGCTCGATGAGCTGGTCGCGCGCGAGCAAACGATGACGACCTATCTGGGCAACGGCGTCGCCCTGCCCCACCTGCGGCTGCAGCTCAACCGCCCCTACATTTTCGCGATCGGGCGCTGTCCCAACGGGCTCGATTTCGAGGGCCAGGAAGAGTACCGCGAGATGCGCGTCATCCTGCTCCTGCTCGCGCGCGAAAACGAAAAAAGCTACCTCAACGTGCTCGCCTCGCTGGCGCGCATTTTTCAGGAGCAGAACACGCTCAACCGGCTGTTGCACGCAGAGGATCTCGAAGTCTTCCGCGATCAGGTCAACCGCGCCTTCAGCGGCGGTGACGGCCAGACCAAATCCAAAGACAACAAGTTCAACCGCCTCATCTTGCGCGAAGCCGGCAAAATTGCCCGCGGAGCCAATTGCACCACGGTGCTGATTTTTGGTGACACCTTTGCCGGCGGTATCGACCTGGGCAACGTGTTCGGCGATCTGAAGACCGTCCTCGTCACCCAGAGCGCCGCCGACGCTAACATCGAGAACCGCTCCGTCACGGCGGCCCTGCCCGTGCGCTCGTTTTCCAACAACCGCCTCTCGCAGCTGCGCAGCGCCGTGCTCATCGGGCTGACCCGCAACATCTTCAAGCACAACGAGCGGCTGCTCTGCGTGGGCGGCATCCCCCAGAGCAATCAGTTCGACCTGATCGTGGTGGTCGACGTCGAGCGCGAGTTTCAGTCCATTTTCACACGCCAGACCGATGTGCTGCCCGAGGATGTCCGCCCCGAAACGCTTGAGCGCCTGCTGGGTATCGCCACCGAACTGGCGGTCGAAGGCCGCGAGGGGCGGCCCGTGGGCGCGCTCTTCGTGCTGGGCGACAGCGAAAACGTCCGGCCCTACACCAAGCAGCTCGTGCTCAACCCGTTTTTTGGCTACAAGGACGAGGATCGTAACATCCTCAACCCTTTCATGGACGAGACCGTCAAGGAGCTGTCGTCCATCGATGGCGCGTTCATTGTGCGTGGCGACGGCGTGCTCGAAAGCGCGGGGGCGTTGATCCACGCGCCTGACTACACCCACACGCTGCCGAGCGGGCTGGGTTCGCGACACGCCGCGGCGGCCGCCATCTCCCTGGCTACGGACGCGGTGGCCCTGGTCGTCTCCGCCAGCAATGGACAGGTCTCGCTCTTTCGGCGCGGCCAGCTCCTGCCCGTCATCGAGCGCAACGTCGGCCGCAATTTGTAGCTGCGGCGAGTCCAGCAATGCCTGGTGCTTAGTACTGGGTGTTGAAGGCATCAACGGATCGAGGCCTCACATAGGTCCCTGCTTCACTACTTACCAGGGACGAAGTACTAAGAACGAGTCACCCATCCAAAAACCAGCCTTGCCTCATCACGCCTCTGAGTGCATGTTCTATACTATAACCACAAAGAAATTTCAGCCATGCCACGCGACGTCGTTATTTTGGAATGTTCGGAAGCCCGGGGTGAAGGTAAGCCGCCCTCGCGCTACATCACCGATCGCAACAAGAAGTTGATGCAGGACAAGGTGGAGAAGAAAAAGTACAATCCCCACCTCAAGCGGCATACGCTGCACAAAGAGATACGCGGCAAGTAGCCGCCAGCGGCTTTTAAGCTTTTCTCAATCTGCCCCGCACCTCACTGCCGGGGCTTTTTGTTTGGACGGTAGCGATTCCCGCCAGGTCAGGAGGAGGCCGCACGCGGCGCTTCTGCGGGACCGCGTCCGTTGCCGACTTTGCCGCTCATAACCGAAGAGGTGCGCGACAACGGGCCCGCCGTTCCACGACGTCGCGCGCGCCAATTCTCGCGGTGGTTACGTATCCAATCCAGCAGGGCGCGTTCGAAACCTATGTCGTAACCGGCCTTTTCCGACTCGAGCCACTTGTGACGCAGGATTTCCTCACGTTCGGCGAGGAATTCCTGGTACAGGCTCGAGCGCTGGATAAAGTCCTTGCGAGCGGGAGATGGCTTCTGTTCCGGGGGCTTCATGAGGCCGGGGCCTGACTGGGGTCGGGTCAGGCGGAAGGCTCGAAGATCAAGTTCGCGCGTATTCAAGCATTACCGAACGGAATGTAAAGCAATTCCGATATTTGATTGGATATCTAAGCAGTGCCGCTAATTCGGCATATGGCAACACCTTGCGGCATTTTGCACGTTTAGCGGCGCAAACGCTTCAGCAGGCCTTCCGCCATGCGCACAAACGCCCGAGCCGCCGTGGACTCCGGGTGACTCAGCACAATCGGCAGGCCGTTGTCCGAGCCGATGCGTATGCGCTCATCAAGCGGGACCTGTCCTAAAAAGTCCGTTTCGAGCGCTTCAGCCGTGCGCTGGCCGCCGCCCGAGCCGAACAACGCCCGCCGCGAGCCGTCCGCCTCCTCCAGATAACTCATGTTCTCGGCCACCCCAAGCAGCGGCACGTTGACCTTGCCAAACATCATGGCCCCGCGCCGGGCCACGTTGACCGCCGCTGCCTGCGGAGTGGTGACAATCACCGCCCCATCCAGCGGAATGGTCTGCACCAGCGAGAGTTGCGCATCGCCCGTGCCTGGCGGCAAATCCACCACGAGCACCTCCAGCGGGCCCCAATTCACGTTGCTGGCAAATTGTTGAATGGTCTTCATGATCATCGGCCCGCGCCAGACCACCGGCGTTTCCTCATCGATCAACAGCCCCATCGACATCACCCGGATATCAAAATTCTGCAGCGGCTGGATGCGGTTATTCTCGACAGTGGGCTGATCGTTGAGCCCTAGCATCAAGGGCACTGATGGTCCGTAAATGTCACAATCCATGACCCCGACGGACTGCCGCCGGTTCTCCGCCGCGAGGACTTTGTCCAGCGCGCAGGCAAGGTTGGTGGCGAAGGTGGATTTACCCACACCGCCCTTACCGCTGGCCACGGCGATTTTGAATCGAACCTGCGCCAGTGGGTCGCCCGAGGTCTCCCCGCCGCCCTGGCCCTGGTTTTGCCCGCCTCCGGGAGGTGCCTTCGCCGCACTGACCTTTACGGAGACATCCACCGCCTCAACCCCGTCGAGCGCCTGCAGCGCGGCCTCCGCCGCTTGCTGAATCTGGCGGGGGATGCGCGGGTCGGCGGTAGTCAGCGACAGACTGACCGACACGTTGCCACCGTCCACGCGGGCGTTTTCAAGCAGGCCAAACGAGACAATGTCACGGCTGAAGCCGGGATACTTGACCTGCTTCAAGGCGGCTTCGACTGAGGCTTCGGTAACCATAAACGCGTCATGTTTGACGGGTTCGAAGGCGGGTTCAACGCTCGCCGGTGCTTTCGGTCAAAGTTTTTCGCCGTTGCCTGCCAGGGCCGGCGACTGTTATCCCATGATGCATATGTCAGGGAGGACACGCCGCTTTGGCTTTCGAGAATGGTTGGGGATGCTGCTCGCGTTGGCGAGTGCGAGTGCGGGGTCTGCCCAGGATCGCTCCAACCCGTTGATTCTGCCCCCGGCGGTGCGCGAGGCGCAGGCTGGCAAACACTTCAAGGTAGCGGTGACCTCCACGGACGGGCGCATGGCGCAGTTGCTGCGTTCGGCCTTCAGCGCGCACGGCGGCTTTACCGTGGTTGAGGCCCCGGAGGCGCAGTTCACCTTTCGCATCGACCCGGGCGCCGATAACCGGGCCGCGCTGCGGATTTTCTCCGGGCAGCCTCCCCAGCTGTTGCACGAGGAATCCTTTCGGGCGGATTCGGCAGTGCGGGCCGTGCTGCGTGCCGCCGATCGATCGGTGGAGCGCACCCTCGGCCTGCCGGGGTTTTTCGCCGGGGAGTTACTCTTTACCTCGGACCGTGCCGGGGGCGGCAAGACCGATGTCTATCGCAGCGATCTCTTTTTCCAGTCGGTGCGCCAGGTCACGCGGGATGGCTCCGTCGCGCTGACGCCGCGCTGGTCGCCCGACGGGCAATCGGTGCTGTACACCAGCTACCATCGCTCGGGCTTTCCGGATGTTTTCAAGGTGACCCTGGCGACCGGTCGCCGCGAAGTCTTTGCGGCCTACAAGGGCACCAACCAGGGCGCAGCCTTTAGCCCGGACGGGCGCACAGTGGCGATGATCCTCTCGGCCCCGGGCAACCCCGAGCTCTACATCGCGCAGTCCACCGGGCAAAACCTGAAACGCTTGACCGAGAACGCCTCCATCGAGCAGTCGCCCACCTGGTCTCCTGACGGGCAGCGGCTGGCCTACGTCAGCGACCGGCTGGGCGGGCCGCAGCTGTACGTCATGGGGCTGGAGTCGCGGCAGGAGCGCCGGATACCCACCAATATTTCCGGTTATTGCGCCGAGCCCGCCTGGAATCCGCTCGACCCGACCCGGCTCCTCTTCACGGGCGCCACCTCCGGCAGTTATCAAATCGGGCTTTTTGACTTCCAGACCGCCAAGGCGCGCTTTTTGACGAAAGGCCCGGGCGACAGCGTGGAAGCCACCTGGACCAACGACGGGCGGCATGCGGTTTTCACCCGGCGCTCCGGCGACGGCCAGACCAAGCGCCTCTTCCTGCTGGACACGCTCACCGGCAAGACTACGGCTCTGCACAGTGCCCGTTTTGGCAACGCCTCCCAGCCCGCCTTTGCCTACCGACCGTGACTGGCGCGCCTGAGCCTGAAAGCCCGCGCCCACACCCGCCCCGGCTGTACCACGTGAGTGAAGCGCCGGGTCTGCGGCATTTCACCCCTCGCGGGCCTCAAGCTTCCGCCCCGATTCGGGAACCCATTGTGTGGGCGATTTCCGAATTTATGTTGTCAAACTACCTGTTTCCGCGCGATTGCCCGAGGATTTGCATTCGCGTTGGAACGAACACTACGAAAGCGGATCGGGAGCGGTTTTTTACCCCGGGAAGCTCGCTGAATGTCGCCATCATTTGCTTCGATTGGTTGGAGCTACTGCACACCTGTCGGCTGTTCGGCTACAGTATGCCTCTAGATACTTTCGAAGAGATCGATGCCAACGCAGGCTATTATGCCTCGAAGCAAGCGATTGTGGCAGAGAGCTGCGAAGTATGGGCGGACTTACCAACGTTATTGGCTCAACGGGGCGTTGAACTACGCGTTGTCGACCAACTAAAGCCGATTGCCAGAGAAGTTGCCGCGTCCAGCTTGCGCTTCAGTATCATCCGTTTGCGTGATGCGCAGGTGGCTTAAACAAGCCGCATCGCACCACATAAGCGCTGAATGAAATGCGGCGCAGGTTATGCTGAGCGCAGACTACGGCCGGAAGGCCATGTCGGGAAAGGGTAGGGTGCGCTGCCAGAGTTCCTCGCCTTGGGAATCCTTCACCATGATCACAATCGAGCGGGCATCTTCGGCACCCTCAAAGCGCAGCAGGGCGTAGTGGCGCTGCTCCATGGTGGTGCCCGGCACGCGGAAGAAATTCAGGTCGCGCTCGATGTCGTCGGTGTTGCCGGTCAGCGTGCCGAGCGTCAGTTCGTAAATGTCGGGCGCGTTGCGGCGGACGACCTTGGTCAGCTCCCCGTAGCGCTTGCCGCCGGTTAAAAAGAGTACGCCGCTTATTTTGTATTGGGAGATCGCATCAAGCAGTCGCGCCCGTTCGTTGGGGGCGGCGGTCAGGTGGCGCGGTGACTCGGCCGGATTGAGAATCGGTGAGCCCATGCAAATGACCTTAAAACGCGCGGGGCTGGCGCGCAGGGCGGTGATCAGCCATTCAATCTGGGCCTTGCCTAGCACCTGACGCTGGCTTTCCAGTTCCGAGGTCAGGTCGCGGTGGGTGCGATCGTCGAGCAGGAAAAACTCCGCGTCGGACCAGCGGATGACCGTGGCGAGGTTATTCAGCCCGGCGACGCCGTCGGTGGGGTTGGGCCAAAACAGCCGGAAGGTGCGCAGGCTTTCGGGCTGGTTCCAGAAGTGGCGATCACTCAGTGGTGGGCCGAAGTCCGTCTCGCCGATCAGCCCGGCGTGGCCGAGCGAGCGGTAGGCAGTCTGAGCTTCGGGCAGGGCGCGGTTGTGCGTATAACGAGCGGTAATGCCGTAAAAGCTGCCCCAATCGGCTTCGCGCAACTGCAGACTGCTCCCCAGCCAGAGCATCCAAGCCGGATTTTCGCCCGCGATTGTCTCGAAGACCGCGTAGTCACCACCGGGCGTGCGAAAGGCCGGGTCGTAAGCCTTTTCGTTGACATAGTGCGAGCCGGCCACGGCGATCTGAAAGTCGGGCGGAGGGCGCGTCCCGCGAAAGGCTTCCGGCGTGCTAAAATTGAAGGGGAGGCCGCTGGCCGTGCCGTCGATAAATACCTGCCCCTGGTAACGGGTGCCGGGGCTGAGCGGCCCAAGCGTCAGGATCGCGGTGTGTGCGTTTTCGGGGCGGGTTTGTACGGTGGCCGTAGCCTGTGGAGGCGCCGAACCGACGGTTTGTTTAAAGCGGATTTGCGTATCGGCTGCCGTATCGGTCTGTAGCCAGACGCGCACCTGCCGCATCTCCGGCACCCCGAGCATCGGGCCGGCCACGATGCTGGCCCCGCGCAAACCGACGGCGAGCAGCGCGGGCAGCAGGCAGGTCAATAGAGTCTTCGTAAACATCGGGCAGGGGTTTGCGAACCGACGGCAGCTCCGCGTTTTATCCGAATCCACCGTTTCAGCAGGAAAGAACGGCTGTCCGCGCGTTTACTCAAGGCCCAATTGCGAACGCACGCGCGTTATCATCGCATTACCTAACCCCCTGCACAAGCTTGTCGCATCCCTTAGCCTCCAAACGTAGCCCGGTGCGCTTTGCTTCGGACGGGTGTGACGCGCTAGTCGTTGTCCGGGTGGCGACGCGTTTCTTCGCGGCACTCGTTCATGGTGCGCAGCCAGATTTCGCGCAGGTCGAACAGGACAACCTGTGCCTCGCGGACGAGAAACGCATTGGCCTTGGAGGAACCCACCGGGATCTCGTGTATTAACTCGAGCGATTGATTCAGCGAGCAGAGCGCGTTTTTCAGGTGGCAAACGGTCAGGCTGTAATCGCCCAGATCGAGCGAATTGATTGCGAGGACCGCGTGCATTTCCCCGCGGTGCAGCGATTGGCAGAGCTTCCATGCCAAAAGCGGGCTGACCAGCTTCTGGTGGGCGGTCACGTAATGCTCCCAGATGGCGTGCAGATGTTGGTAAAGCGCCTGCGTGGCGATAAAGACCGGGTGCTTGTGGATCGTGTAGGGGTCGGTGTCGTCGAGGTCGCTGGTGTCCTCGGACTCGCTCCCATCGCTATCCCCGGAGGTATCGTCTTCCGCGCCGTCGGCATCGGACGGGCACCAGTCTTCGCCGTCCCAGCCCATCAAGACCGCCACTTCGTCGAGGTGATCTGGACGTGCTTTCAGGCGGTGGTAGTGCCCCAGATAACGCCCAGTTTCGTCATTGTGGGCCTTCAGATAGCGCTGCCAGTCAAACTCGTTCCAGGAAAGTTCTCCCCGATCGTCCCAGTCGCCGTCGGAGAATGGATCGTAGTCAAAACCGCTCATAGGACGCACCCCCAAATTGGGTGTTGGCCTTGTGGAAGAAGGATCCTTGCCAACTTAGAGAACGATGCCTGATAGGTTTCCAAAAAACAACCTCAATGTGCAGCTTTTTCCTCGCAGGGTCGCTTCCGCAGCGGAAAATTCTTGCTCCCAAAGCCCTTGGCAGGGAACGCTCGCGGTTGTGGAAAACCCGTCACAGGAACGCTTTCAGACACGCGATATCTGGTTCTCAGGCCGGGTGCAAGGTGTTGGATTTCGGTATATGACTTCGCAGCTTGCGCGGGGATATGAAATTCGCGGTACGGTCAGAAATCTTGCCGATGGGCGTGTGCATTTGCGCGCACAGGGCACGCCGGAAGAAATTGACGCCTTCTTTGCGGCCATTCGGGAAGAAATGGCCGCGCTTATCCGCTCGGACGAAGTGGCGATGGTCGAAGCTCCCGCTGAGCAACTGGTCGGCTTTCGCATTGTCCAGTGACAACCTTTTGAGAAAACGCCTGCTACACGGATGAGTGACCCGGCCGTCAACATCATCGACCTGACCAAGGATTTCTCCATCGGTATCCGCGGGGTCAAACTGCGCGCGGTGGAAAACCTGAGCCTGACCGTGCCCGAAGGCCAGATTTTTGGTCTGCTCGGGCCGAACGGTTCGGGCAAAAGCACCACGTTGAAAGTCATCCTGGGCCTGCTGGAGCCAAGCGCGGGCACCTGCGCAATCTTCGGCGTAGCCAGCCACTCGATCGAGGCGCGCCGCCAGGTGGGATTTTTGCCAGAGGCCCCGTACTTTTACCGCTACCTGTCCGGGCGCGAGATGGTGCGCTTTTATGCGCGCATCAGCGGGGTGCCCCGGGGCGAGATCGACGCGCGCACCGACGACGTCATCCGCCTGGTTGGCATGGAGAGCGCCGCCAAACGGCGCGTGGGCACCTACTCCAAGGGGATGCTTCAGCGTATCGGGCTGGCGCAAGCGCTCGTGCACGACCCCCGGCTGGTGATTCTCGACGAGCCGACGGCCGGGGTCGATCCGATCGGTTCCGCGGCAATCGCCGAGATCGTGCGCTCGCTCAAGGCCCGGGGCAAGACGGTGCTTTTGTGCTCGCACCTGCTGGCCCAGGTCGAGGATATCTGCGATGAGGTGGCCATCCTCAATCGCGGGCAGCACGTGCTCTCGGGCAAGGTCGACGAACTGCTGCAGGCGCGCGATCTGCGCTCGCTGGTGGTGCGCGGCTTCGATGAGTCCCGGCACCGCCCGGACCTTGAGCAATGGCTGCAAGCCCAGGGCATCGAGCTGCAGGAAGTGGCCTCGCCGCGGATCAGCCTCGACCGCCTGTTCCTGCAAAAGGTGGGCGCGTCCACCGAGGGCAGCTCCGGCGTGGTGCCCAGCGACAACCTCTCCAAAGGCAAGGATTCCGGCGCAGCTGCTGCGGAAACGGAGGCCCCTGGAAAATGAGTACCTCGCTGCAGACCCTGTGGACGATCGGCGCGAACACCTTTCGCGAGGCGGTGCGGCAGCGCTTCTTTGCCTTTTTGATCGTGCTTGCGCTGGGACTGGTCGGCAGCTCGCTGTTTTTTGCCCGCTTTGATTTCGGCAATCAGCAGATCAAGTTCGTCGCCGACTTTGGCTTCGGCGCGATCCTGCTTTTTGGAACGATCCTGGCGGTCGTCATGGCCGCGCAACTGCTCTACAGCGAAATCGATAACCGCACTGCGCTGACCATGCTGGCCAAGCCGGTGCGGCGCTGGGAATTCATCGTGGGCAAATGGCTGGGGTTGCTCCTGTTGCTGGCGGTTTTTTGCGGGGCAATGTTTTTGATCCTCACCCTCATGCTGTATCAGCGCGAAGTTGCGTTGATCGAGGCGGCGGAGGCGGCCGTGGGGCGGGCAGCCCTGCTCGAAAGCGACACGCCTTTCGCCGACGGTGGGCTCGTCTCTTACAGTGGGCTGGCCCTGTTCGCTTTGCTGCAGTGGCTGCGTTTGTGCCTGCTGGCGGCGCTGACCATTTTTATCGGAGCTTTCTCCGGCACAAATCTCTACACGGTGGTCGTCGGCTTTTTCGCCACGCTGATTTGCCAGTTGCAGTACATCGCCGCCGACGGTGTCGCGCAGACCGAAAACATTTTCCTGAAGGCCTTCACCTTTGTCTTCAGCCGCGTCTTTCCCAACCTGCAGCTTTTCAACGTGGGCGATGTGCTGGTCTTTCCCTTCACGGCGAGTGAACCACTGGGAGTGGCACCGTCGGAAATCATCGGTGTCTCGCTGCTGTATACCGCGGTTTTTCTGGGCCTGGCGGTCTATGCCTTCCGCAAGCGCGAGATCTAAGGACTTTTTTGATCCCCATGTCCTGGCTGGAGCCCAACGCCCCCCTGATGCGCGGCCTGCGACTGACCGCCGTCTCGCTGGCGGTGCTCTTTCTGACCGGTCTGCTGGCTTACCCTCTGGAGCGCGGTGCCTGGAAACGTGTCTCGGCCAACCTCAATGAACTACGGGTTGAAGAGGTCGAGAGCGCGCTGGGGCAGGGAGTGATTCTGGGGGTGCTGGGTGGCTTCCGCACGCTGATGGCCGACCTACTCTTCATCCGGATGTACACCCACTGGGAGAAGAAGGAATGGACCAAGGTCGAGGCGCTCATGCCTGTGCTTACTTCGGTGGACCCGCGCTCGCTGTATTTTTGGATCAACGCCAACCGCATCGTGGCCTACGACATCCCGGTGATGCGCATTCGCGAGATCAACGCCGGCTTCAAGCGTGCCGGCAGCGACCGCGTGCTCACACCAGAAGAGGAGCAGGCCATCCACGCCGAACAGGGCCTCAAGGCCATCGACAGTCTTCAGCAGGGGCTGACGTATCATCCGGACGAATCGACACTGATGCAGGACATTGCCTCGACTTACCTCAACAAGGTGGGCGACGTGGAAAAAGCCGCCGAATGGTACCTGCGGGCCTGGCAGACGCCGACCCGCCGCTACTACCAGGCGCGCTTGCATGCCCAACTGGTTTACAACCTGGGGCGGGTTCAGGAGGCGCTGGATTTTCTGATCGCCCACTACCGCGAAATCCCCAAGGACGCGCCGTACGCCCGCGCCTCCGTTGTGCTGGAGCGTATCCGCGAGATGGAGGACGAGCTGGGCCTGCCGGAGTCCGAGCGCTTTCAGCCGGACGCCCCGTAGCGCCCAAGCTTGCGCCTATTCAAATGCCTGGCCGCCATCTGCAGGGCCAGGCTTTCCAGCTTAAAAACACGCTTCTGCGTGATTGTCGCGGCGTCTTTGGCCAGGCCAAAAATAGAAACCCGCGAGTCGTCGAAACAACTCGCGGGTTCATCCAACACCTGACGAAATCGTCAATCCAATCAATATTTCTTCAGCTCTAAAAAGTATACACCGGGCGGGTTAGGCCGATTGGGTGAAGCGGCGTCGGGCAAGGCCCAGAGCCAGGGCGATGCCGCCGAAAATCAAAGCGTAGGTGGACGGCTCCGGCACGACGCCGTAAAGCTCATCGATTTCGGTAATGGCGACTTGGGACTCATCACTGCCAGCCTGGATGCCAAAGTCCTTCGTGACGAAGAAGGCGGTAATCGGGTCGAAGGTATCGCTGTCGCTAAGTTGCTCTTCGCTGTCACTGGCAAAAACGCTCAGGCTGGTAACGCCGGAGAGGTCGGTCTCGATGATCAACTCAGAGACGACCGCCTCGTTGTCGAGGCCGCTGGCGTCGAAGCCAGGGGTCGGCGAAAAGGCCAGGGAGGCGGCGTTGACCGCGCCATCCAGCACCATAACTGAGTAGCGCAGGGTCGAGTTTTCCGCGCCAGGTGCGCCGGCGAGGTCCATGCCGTCAACCAGAATGCGAATACCGGCGAAGTTGGTGCCGGTGTCTTCAACAGCGAGGACGGAAAAATCGTTGATGTCGGGGGCGGTGGCCGCGGGCGATCCTTGAACGGTAAAGTCTTTCAGTTGCAGGGTGATGCCGCCGACGGTGATATTCAGGACGCCTTCGCCAGCTTCGAGGTCGGCAACTTCGATTTCGGTGCCTGCAGTAATCACGCCGGCGGAAGGACCGCCGATGACTTCGCTGGCGATCGTACTGATCTGGGCCGTGGCTGCGCTGGCGAGCATCAGGAAGGCCGTGGCGCCCGCCAGGATGGGGCCAAAATGGGTGCTCATTGGGTGATTGGGATGTGGGATGATTTAGGGTGTCGGGTGGTTGGGATAGGAAAGGATATGTTTGCCAAACACGCTAGGCTAAGCGCGTCGGCGGCTCAGGCGGCGTTTCAGCAGGCCCAGCACAAGGACAAAGCTGCCGAAAAGTGCGGCGGCCTGGGCAGGCTCAGGGATTTCGCTCTGAAACTGGTAGGCCTGGATGAAGGCGCTCAGGTGAGCGGTGCCCGTGGGGTCGCCTTCTTCAAATATAAAAGATGTAGAGGCAGAAGCACTGTCCGAAACACGGATCGTCTGTTGCGGGAAGAAGGTGGCCGAATCCAGCAGGTCATCGACGTTCGCGTCGGGTGCATGCTGTTCGGATCGAAGCGCGGCAACTGGCGTACTATCAACAATAGTGCCGTCTTCGAAAACAAGGTCACCCTCGATAAGCTTGTCGAGTCTGGTTCCTCCAAGACCGTTTACGGAAGTACCGTCGAGAAACTGGGTGGCACCGGAGACAAAGCCCTCTTCGACAGAAACTGTGTAGGCAAATGAGCTGCTAGCCACAACATCTAAAAAGCTGCTGGCAATCAGATCGTTGAGCACGAAGCTGAGCCCCAGTTGTCCGGTCGGTACAAAAGTCCCCACCACAACTGAGACCTCATCGAAAGCCGACGAAGCAAGTCCAAAATCCGAGAAGTTGTCAAAGGTCACCGACAGGCCCGAGTCGGGGTCGGTAACAGTGATCGAAAGGGTAGAGCTGAGCTGCTGGACGGTCTGTCCGGGCAGGGGCTGAAAGATGCTGGCCTGAGCTGAGGTGGCGACAAGGCTCAGACCTGAGAATGTGAGGGCGGCAAGCCCGCGACGAAGCGTAGCGGTCATGAAGACGGTCTGCTGGAGGGTGCGTAGGGTGGTGTGCCTTACGAGACCGTTGCCCACGAAAACCGAGCAGCGCAAAGCCGCCAGGATGCGTAAACAGGGTGTGTAAGGGTGACTGTACTGAGGATAACTAAAGAACAGCGCCTGAAGGTCACTTGGGGTGAACGCTCAGACTGGGATGATTTGATGATGTTGAGCTTATGACTATTTTGAGTCAAGCCCGCAAAGCCCTTCAGTACGGGATTTTATGTTACATTTGTGGGTCAAACCCGGATCGCACCACTATGGTTTCTCTTCAGGGGGGCTCAGGGAACGCTCCAAATCTTCTAACTCGTTGCTGACCAGGCGGTACTCGTTCAGGAGCGCATCCGCGAGCTCCTGCAGCGCCACAGCCTCGGCAGTCTCGGCCTCTGATTCCAGACGTGTACACAGATCGTGCAGCCGGCTGGCCCCCAGCAGCAGCGAATTGGACTTCAGTGAGTGGGCCAGGCGCGCGACAGTCTTACGTTCATCGCGTTCGAGCGCGCGCTGCAGCGAGCCCAACAGATTGGGGCTCATCTCCAGAAACAGACTGATAGCTTGCGTTATAAACGCTTCCTGATCATCGCCTTCCATCACTCGCTCCAATTCACGCAATGAGATGTGCTGGTAGGCACGCTTCGTCGGTTTTGGACGCCGTGCAGGCGTTTTCGGCACGGGTTCGGGCAGGTCCGGCGCGGTCTGAGAAGGCTCTGGCGCGCGCCCGATGGCGTCGGCAATGGTTTGATGGAGGACGCGCAGGTCGATCGGTTTTGTCACATAAGCCACAAAACCCAAACGCTGACTTTCCTGTCGGTCGTGCGGGCTGGTCCCCGCCGAAAGGGCGATCAGAACCGGCTTCTGGCGCTGAAAGGCGGGCAACTCCCGCAGGCGCTCGACGAGGGCGAAACCGTCGAGATCTGGGAGCACCTTGTCGATCAATCCGACGTCGAAGCGGGTTTGCTCCAAAGCCGAGACCGCTTCGCGGGCACTGCTGGCCACCGTCACAGTGTAACCCAGCTTTTCCAGTTGTCGGGAGGTCAGGCGCTGATTGAGCGGATTGTCCTCTACCAGCAGCACGTTGACTGGTGCCGTGGTGGGTTCAGCATGTGCCGCCGGCGGTCCCTCGAGCACTTCGACCGGCAGCCGCAGCTCAAACCGGCTGCCCTTGCCCACGGCGCTCTCGACCGAGAGCTGCGCCCCGAGAGCATCGGCCCACTTTTGTGCAATGGACAGCCCCAAGCCCGAGCCCACGGCGGTGAGATTGCCCTCACCCTGCTCAAACGGCTCGAAGATGGCAGCGAGTTCCTTGGCGGGGATGCCCGGGCCGGTGTCACTGACGTCAACCCGCAGAATTGAGCGGCCGGCATCTTCGTCCTGAAACCGCGCGTTGAGGCTGACGCGTCCACGCCCGGTGAATTTGATGCCGTTGGCCAGCAGGTTGACCAGAATCTGCCGGGTGCGCATGGCGTCTGTGCGCACCCGCGTGGGCACATCCAGACCAACGCTCAGGACCAGATCGAGCTCCTTGGCCTCGGCTAGCGGGCGCACCATCTCGATGGTCTGCTCCAACAGCGGGCGCACCTCCACCGCGTTCGCATCCAGCGGCGCATGCCCGCTCTCGAAGCGGGACAGGTCCAGCACATCGTTGACGAGGTCGAGCAGAAAGCGGCTCTGCTGCTCCAGGCTCTGGACCAGGCGGTCGGCTTCCTCGCGCTCGGGCGCCTCGGCGATCAACTGCGCCAGCCCCAGAATGGCGTTGAGCGGGGTACGCAGTTCGTGGGTGGCCTGGGCCAGAAAACGGCTTTGTTCGGCGAGTTTACGCCGCAGCGAATCGATTTCGGCGCGCAGCTGGGCGAGTTCCTTGCCGTTGGTGGGGGCAAGCTCCGGAGCGGCGGGTGCGTGCGCTACCGAAGGTTCAGCTGGTATTGCGCTTGGTGTTGCCGGTGCTGGAGGCGTCGCCGTTGGGGAGGTGGTGGGCCTTGACCGGGCCTGAGCCATGCGCAACTGGTCGTTCTCGTCCTGAAGCGCTTGCTGGGAAACGATGAGCGAATCGATCAGATCGAGTTGCGCGCGCAGCTGCCCGGAGAGCGTCAAAGCCAGCTCCAGGGACGAAGGCCGGGCAGATGTCGCAGCCGAGGATCGGCCTGCGTGCGCCGGCTGCAGCCGCTTGCGTCGTTTCACAGCAGGGTAGACCGCGGGTAGGGCGGCCCGAGAACAGATCAGGAGAGAGGTGAATATATGGAAACGCCGGTGGGTGCGACGGTTCCCGGGGAAGAACAAATTACGTCTATAATTAGTGACAACATCAAGGCTTTTTCAAACGCGCCTACAGGAAAAATCATAATATACCGAATTAGTTGTATGTGAACGACACACGCTGTGAAGGATAGTGCCGATCACGAGCTTTTTCGCTTTACGGCGCTTGAGAAAACGGGCATTTTTCTCGGTTTCCACTTATCGCAGTCAGATGCAAAAGACCAAAAAATCCATCGCCAAGCGCTTCAAGATCACCGGCTCGGGCAAGTTGATGCGCCGCACGCCGGGCCGTCGGCACCTGCTGCGTAACAAAACCTCGCGCCAGCTGCGCACCTCCCGCCCCGACAAGAGCGTAGGCCACGGCCAGACCAAGCAGGCCATGCGCGGCTTGCCGCACGCCTAGTCTGTCGCGCGTGCGCGTGAGACACCCTTTATCTGCTAACCTGCTGAGTCCGGGCGAAATCGATCGCAGGCGGCCCGCTCAGCCAACGCCACTGAATCAACATGCCTCGAGTTAAAAACGCAGTCTACACCAAGGCCCGCCGCAAGCGCACGCTGCAGCGCGCCAAGGGTTATTTTGGCAACAAGTCGCGCCTGTACCGCTACGCGAAGGACGCGGTCTCGCGCTCGGGTCAATTTGCCTACCGTGACCGGCGCAAGAAAAAGTCGGAGTTTCGTCAGCTTTGGATCGTCCGGATCAACGCCGCTTGCCGCGCCCACGGAATGGCCTACAGCCGCTTCATGGATGGGCTGAATAAGGCCGGCATCGAACTCGACCGCAAGGCCCTTAGCGAGTTAGCCATCCACGACGAAACGGCCTTTGCCGGTCTGGTTGAGAAGGCGCGCGAGGCGCTGAAGTCGGCCCCGGCAGAAGCTACCGCCTAGCACTTCTTTAGGATAACGCGCGGTTCTGGGCGCGATGAGCAACCTTGGGCAAGGCCCAGCAACGGGCTGGCTAAGTCCCGGCGGTTTGCCTGTTAAATTTATTGAGCCCGAGCGGGAACGGCCTTGCCGCTTGCGGGTAGCTTCGTTTTGCTGGCGCGTTTTTAGCGGACCCGTCGGCGGGTCCCAACCCGTACAGGCTGATGCAGGAGACTCTGGAAGCGATCGTTGTGGAAGCGCGCGAAGGCGCGGGCGCATTGCAAACGCGTCCTGATTTCGAGACGTTCAAGGCGCGCTTCGTCGGGCCCAAGGGACAATTGACACAAGTCTCCAAGGGCATGGGCAAGGTGCCGAAGGAGGAGCGCCCTATCCTTGGCAAAAAGATCAATGAGACCAAACAGGCGCTTGAAGCCATCCTCTCCGAAACGCTGCAGCGGATCGAAACCGCCGAGCAGGCGGCCAAGCTGGGCCCGCCGGTGGACCCGACCCTGCCTTGTCCGGAGCCGGCGGCGGGCTTGCGTCATCCGCTTAGCCTGATGCGGCAGCGCTTCGTGCAAGCCTTTCGCAAGGTGGGTTACACGGTGGCCGAAGGCCCCGCGATCGACACTGACTGGTTTTGCTTCGACGCGCTGAACACCCCCGAGGACCACCCGGCGCGCGACGCGCAGGACACGCTTTACCTGCCGCCGGCCCTGAAGATGGGCAACGTGCCCAAGCGCGCGGACGAACCTTATCTGTTACGCACGCACACCTCCACCGTCCAGATCCGAACCATGCTGGCGGAGCCGCCGCCGCTGCGCATTATCTCACCGGGCGCGGCCTTTCGGCGGGACACGGTCGACGCCACTCACTCGGCGAATTTTCATCAGGTAGAAGGGCTTTGTGTCGACCGCGATGTGTCGGTTGTCGATCTGCGGGCAATCCTCGATTTTATGGTGCACGAACTGATCGGCCCGGAAGTCGAAACGCGGCTGCGCCCGAGCTTTTTCCCGTTCACCGAGCCCAGCTTCGAACTGGATATCCGCTCGCCGAACTTGGGTAAGCTCTCCAACCGCTGGATCGAGATGGGCGGTTGCGGGCTGGTCGATCCGAACGTTTTTGAAGCGGTGGGCTATGATCCGGAGGCGTGGCGCGGCTTCGCCTTTGGGATGGGTCTGGAGCGCCTGACCATGCTGCTCTACGCCATCGACGACATCCGCTACTTCTACGCCAATGATCTGCGCTTTTTGCGGCAGTTTGGGGGAGGGGGAGTGAGGAGTTAGCTCTAGTTGTTTTGATGCGCAATGATTTTCGAAGATAGAATTCTGGCTTCTGTTCCCAAAAAAAACTATGAAACTTTCGCTCAACTGGCTCAAACGCTACCTGCCTGACCTGGAGGCTACGCCCGAGGAACTCGAGCGTGTGTTGCCGATGATCGGGCTTGAGGTCGATGCGGTGGAGCACTTCGGTTTGCCGCCCATCGAAAATCTCGTGGTGGGTGAGGTGCTCTCACGCGAGCAGCATCCCAATGCCGATCGGCTGGGTGTGTGCCAGGTGGATGCGGGCGAGGGCGCGCCTCGGCAAATCGTCTGCGGCGCCACGAATTACAAGGTGGGCGACCGCGTACCGGTGGCCCTGCCGGGTGCGGTGCTGCCCGGCGATTTCAAGATTAAGAAGAGCAAGCTGCGCGGGGTGGAATCTGCGGGTATGCTGTGCAGCGCCAAGGAACTGGGCCTGGGGGACGATCACGCCGGGTTGCTGATCCTGGACGCGCACCCCGCGGTGGGCACGCCGCTGAACGATATTTTTAAAGAGACCGACGTCGTCTTTGATGCCGAGGTGACGGCGAATCGCGGCGATTACCTGAGCCATCGTGGGGTCGCCCGCGAGTTGGCCGCCTGGTACGCGCTGGATTTTGTCGAGACGTCGACTGCGGTAACCGCCGCGCGTAGCGCGCAGCCGACTGGCGAATCGCTGCTCAGAGACCTGCGCCTGGAAACGCCCGCCTGTCCCTATTACCTGGCCTGGTGTGTTCAGGGCGTGAAGATTGGCCCCAGCCCGAAGTGGCTCCAGCAGGACTTGCAGCGCGTGGGTCTGCGCCCAATCAGCAACGTGGTCGACATCACCAACTGGATTTTGATGGACCTCGGCCAGCCGCTGCACGCCTTCGATGCGAAGAAAATCGGCGGCGAGACGATTGTCGTACGTCAGGCCAGGGAGGGCGAAACCATCACCACGCTCGACGAAAAAAAGCGCACGCTTTCGCCCGAGATGATGGTGATTGCCGATGCCGAAAAGCCGCTCGTGATCGCCGGCGTGATGGGCAGCCTCGATGCCGAAGTGGACGCGGGCACCACCGATATCGTGCTGGAGGTTGCCTGGTTTGACCCGGGATCCGTTCGGGCGACTTCGCGACGGCTGGCGCTCTCGTCGGACAGTTCGCAGCGCTTCAGTCGCAACGTCGACCCGCAGTTTGCGGCGGTGGCGGCGCGCCGGGCCATCGACCTGATTCTCGAAGTCGCGGGCGGCACGCTGGCCGGGCCGGAGATCGCCGTGGGCACACCTCCGCGCGGCGAAACCATCGTCGAGGTCTCGGGCGATTACATTCGCAGCGTATCCGGTTTTCCAATACCGGACGCGGAGATCGAAGGCATTTTTCAACGCCTGCACTTTGGCTTGGAGCCGCGCGGTTCGGGCCAGTGGCAAGTTACCGTGCCCAGCGCCAAGTGGGAGGTGACACGTCCCGTCGACCTGGCCGAGGAAGTCATCCGTCTGCACGGGGCTGACAGGATTCCGCAGCGCCTGGTCCATAGCGTGGGCCTGCCGCGCGAGGACGCGCCGTTGGCCCGGTTTAACGAAGCGGTGTCCGACTACCTGGTTGGGCAGGATTTCGTAGAGTGCGTGCACTATACGCTGCGGCCCGGCGATGAAAGCGAGCGCTGGTTTGGTGAAGCACAGGCACCTTTTCTGCGTCTGGACAGCCCGTTGACCAGTGAGCAAAGCCATCTGCGTTCAAGCCTGCTGCCGGGGCTGCTCGATGCCCTCGCGCTGAACTTGAACAACGGTAACGACGTGCGGCGGCTCTTCGAATGCGGGCGGGTGTACCGCGCGCACGCCGGGGAGGTGTTCGAGCTGGCTTCGGCTGGATTTGTTTTGTTGCAGGTGCCCTCCGTGCGGGGTTGGCAGCCGGTGCCCCCGGCGGATTTCTATACGGCCAAAGCCCACGCCGCGCAGCTCTTCGCCCTTGGTGGTGTCGCCCTGGACGATTCGCAAATCGAGCGCATCGACGACTGGCCGCAGGTGCAAAGCGGGCACGGGGCGCGTGTGTACGCGTGGCCTCAGGAGGGCTTCGGCGGCTGGTTCGGGCGGGTGAGTTTCGACATGCTCAAGGCCTGGGACATCGACCAGCCAGTGCTTTTTGGGGAAGTGTCCTTCTTGCCGGAGAAACTGGGCGCCCTGCTGGACGCCCCGCTGGTGCCGTTTCGCGGCTTTAGCAGCTTTCCGCCCTCGACCCGTGACGTGGCCCTGGTGGTCGACGCCGCGCTGCCTGCTGATTCGGTGCGGCGCACGGTGGTCACGGCGGCCCAGGCGGCCTGCGGCGACGCGTTTGCACTGGAACAGGTCAGTGTCTTCGACGTGTTTTCGGGTCTGGGTTTGCCTGATGGCAAGAAGAGTCTCGCCTTTGGCATTACCTTTCGATCCGATGAGCGCACGCTCAAGGACGACGAAATCGCCGCCGCCTTCGACCAGACGCTGCAGCGCCTGCAGCAGGAACCGGGCTTTGCGATCCGCCGCTGAGGCAAAATTGGCGAAGCGCTCACGCACGACAGAATCCAAATATGGAGACGCACATCGACATCGACTACGTGGCGCGGCTGGCGCGCATCGCGCTGACGCCCGAAGAGAAGGCGAAGTTTGGCGCGCAACTGGGACAGGTGCTGGAGCATTTCGAGAAGTTAGAAGCTGTGGACGTCTCCAACGTCGAGCCGATGGCCCACGCCTTTCCGGTGGTCAACGTGCTCGACGCCGATGTGCCCGCGCAGCCCTTCACGCCTGAGGAGGCGCTGCGTAACGCACCCGCCGCCCGCGAAAATCAGATCGTCGTGCCCAAGGTCGTCGACGATGCCTGAGCCCACGCCAGGAGGTTGCCGTGTCCGCTGAGATGCACCTGAAGACCGCTGCCGAACTCTCCGCGCTGCTGGAGGCCGGGGAGACCACCGCCGCCGGGCTGATGGAGGCGCTGATTACGCGTACCGAAAAAGTGGATACACAGGTGCGCGCTTTCAATTCGCGTGACGATGCCGACGCGCTCAAGCAGGCCAAGGCCTCGGACGAGCGGCGTGCCGCCGGTGCCGCTTTGGGTCCGCTGGACGGCATCCCCGTCTCCATCAAAGATGTGATTTCGGTCAAGGGGCAAGCACTCACGGCCTCGAGCAAAATTCTTTCGCGGTATGTTTCGCCGTATGACGCCCACGTGATCGAGCGGCTCAAAGCAGGTGGCGCGGTCATCTGGGGGCGGCTGAATCTGGACGAATTTGCGATGGGCTCCTCGACGGAGAACAGCGCCACGCACACCACCCGCAACCCCTGGGACACCGAGCGTGTGCCCGGCGGTTCCTCGGGGGGCAGCGCCGCTGCGGTTGCCGCGGGTGAGGTGCCGCTCACGCTGGGCAGTGATACCGGCGGCTCGATCCGCCAGCCCGCCGCGCTTTGCGGTGTGGTGGGGCTCAAGCCGACCTATGGTCTGGTCAGCCGCTACGGCCTGGCGGCGTTTGCGTCTTCGCTCGATCAGATTGGGCCCTTCGCGCGCAGCATCGAGGATAGTGCCTTGTTGCTGCAGGCCATCGCCGGACACGACACGCGCGATTCGACCTCGATCAAGACCGAACTGCCCGATTACCGCGCGGCGCTCAGCGAAAAAAAAGGCCCCTGGACGCTAGGCGTGCCCAAGGAGTTTTTCATCGATGGGCTGGACCCGGAGGTTGCGCAGGCGGTACGGGCGGCCGTTGACTGGTATGCGGACGAGGGCTGCACCATCAAGGAGATCAGCCTGCCGCACACCGATCTTTCGGTGCCGGTCTACTATATTGTGGCGACGGCGGAGGCGTCCTCAAACCTGGCACGCTACGACGGCATTCGTTACACCCGCCGCGCCGAAAAGGCGGCCAGCGGGGTTGATTTGTTTTTCCAGTCGCGGGCCGAGGGCTTTGGCGAAGAGGTCAAGCGCCGCATCATCCTGGGCACCTACGTATTGTCCAGCGGCTATTACGATGCGTTTTATCTGCGCGCGCAGAAAGTGCGCAGCCTCATCCGCGCGGACTTTATGAAGGCCTTCGACGACGCGGGTGTGGATGCCGTCATCGGGCCCACCTCGCCCACGCCGGCCTTCAAGATTGGCGAAAAGGCGGACAACCCGCTGCAGATGTACCTCTCAGACATTTTTACCATTTCCACAAACCTGGCCGGGCTGCCAGGCTTGTCCTTGCCGTGCGGCTTCAGCGAGACGCCTAAGCTGCCTATCGGCCTGCAATTGATCGGCCAGCCCTTCAAGGAGGCGGACCTGCTGGCCATCGCCCATGCCTATGAGCAGGCGCATGGCTGGAGCCGCGAAAAGCCCGCCGTGTAATGCCTGGCTTAAACAGATTCAGCCGAAACCACAGAATCAGTAGTCAGAGATGACAGGAGTGAGTAAACAGGATCTTGCCGTGCGTGTGAATGCACTCGGTGGGGAAGTACATCGTCTTACACCTTGCCCCTTTCAGAGGCGTTTTTTGAATGCTGTCTGAGCCCCTTTTTATGCGCACCTTGTTCATCGGATTTTGATAGGGCTTATTCTCGCATGGAATACGAAGCGGTCATCGGGTTGGAAGTGCACGTGCAGGTAAAGACACGTTCGAAGATGTTCACGCGCGCGCCATACGCCTTTGGCCAGGCGCCCAACACGCTCACCAATCCGGTGGTGATGGGCCTGCCGGGGGCGCTACCGGTGCTCAACGAGGAGGCGATCCGCCAGGTGGCGCGCATGGGCCTGCTCTTCGGCTGCACCATCGCCGAACGTTGCAAGTGGGATCGCAAAAACTATTTTTATCCCGATAGCCCGAAGAACTACCAAATCTCCCAATACGACCAGCCCTTATGCCTGGGGGGCGAAGTTGAGATCGAGTTGCCGGCGCAGTCGCGCAACGTGATGGGAAGCCATCGGATGGTGCAACTCACGCGCATCCATCTGGAAGAAGACGTCGGCAAGCTCACGCACTTTCCCAACGACAGCCTCGTGGATTACAACCGGGCCGGTGCCGCCCTCGCCGAGATGGTGACTGAGCCCGATCTGCACAACTCCGAGGAGGTGGTCGCCTTCCTCAATGCCCTGCGCGTGGACCTGTTCAACGCGGGCATCTCCGACTGCGACATGGAGAAGGGGCAGTTGCGCTGCGACGCCAATATCTCCGTGCGGCCCAGGGGCAGCGATGTCTTGAATACCCGCACCGAGATGAAAAACCTCAACTCGGTCTCGGCGGTCAAGGCCAGCGTCGACTACGAGATCAAGCGCCAGATCCGCGTCTATCAGGAGGGCGGGAAGGTTGCCCAGGAAACCCGGCGATGGAACCCCGAAACCGGCCACACCTCCTCACTTCGGGGCAAGGAAGAGGCGCACGACTACCGCTACTTTCCCGACCCCGACCTGATGCCCGTCGAGCTGCCGCGCGAGACTGTCGAGGCGCTCCAGGCGCAGCTGCCTGAAAAGCTCTTTGACTGCCAGCGGCGCTTTATGGAGCAGTTCGGCCTGCCGTACACGGTAACCTCGGTGATTTGTCCGAATCGCGAGCTGGTGGATTTTTTTGAGGCGGCGGTCGAAGCTCACGACAACCCGGCCGCGCTGGCCAATCTTGTCGCCAACGATCTGCTGCGCGAGTTGTCCGCCGGTCGCGAGGATGGGCAAGGGTCCCTGCCGCTGGAACGCTGCCCCATCCGCCCGGAGCAACTGGCTGGGCTGGTCCGGCTGATCGACGAGGGCGCGCTTTCAAAGCAGATCGCCAAGGAGGTCTTTGTCGAGATGTTCCAGACCGGGCAGGACGCCGCGGCGATCGTCGAAGCCAAGGGGCTCAAGCAAACCTCCGACGCGGGCGAGTTGGAAAAACTCTGTCTGGAGGCCATCGAGGCCAATCCTAAAGCCGCGGAGGAATTTCGCTTCGGCAAGGAAAAGGCGATCAACGCGCTCAAAGGCAAAGTCATGAAGGCAACCCGCGGCCAGGCCAATCCCGAGGTGGTGGACCAGACGCTGCGCACGCTGCTGTCCGCCGGCTAATCCAGCGGCGCGATTGCCCGCAGATGCTGAAAAATTTGTGGGAAAATTCCCTAGGGTGTTTTACGGATGAACCGGCTCGTTCGGGGCGTGTACTGCCTGGCTGGATACAGCCAATGTCCTTGCCAGTGCGTGGCTTCGGCGTTGTTGAAAACGCGAATACAAGAGCGTTGAAAGCCGTAAAGGGCTTTGCTGATGCGGGCTGGGCGCGATCGGCGCGAACGCAGCGCTTGCCAAATGCCCTAGGCAAGTTTACTGTCTTTTTGTCGTTAAACAGTGCAACCCGCGCGGGTAAGACCCCTGCCCAGCGCCACCCCCACACGCCGGTTTCGGCCCCCCCCTCACATCCATGCCCAACCCAACTTTTTCCGAGGTCATTGACCAGATTCGTGCAGCCGACCCACGCTACGCTCCCGGTGCGTACCACTTCGTGCGGCAGGCGCTGGACTACACGCTGAAGCGTCCCGAGCGTCAGAACGCCGACGGCACCTCGAAGCACGTCAGCGGACAGGAACTGCTGGAAGGCATTCGCGAGTACGCGCTCGATCAGTACGGCCCGATGTCCATGGTCCTCCTGCACGATTGGGGGTTGAATCGCTGTGAAGACTTCGGCGAGATTGTTTTCAATCTCGTCGACTTCGGTGTGCTGGGCAAAACCGACAACGACCGGCGCGAAGACTTCGCGGGCGGTTATGCTTTCAGCGATGCCTTTCTGGCTCCCTTCGAGCCGGTCGTGCGCTCTCGCGAGGCGCAGAATCGCCTGGAAAGCGATGCTTCCGAGACTTCCTTGCAGGAACAGCCGCGAAACTGATTTCCGGAAAAAGCCCCCCGGGCGACATTTTCGGTTTGCGGGGTTGATCTCTTTTCAGCCCGTAGCGAGGTTTGGGCGTGCCCGAATCATCCGTTGTTACTGCGCCCCTGCGAAGACCCGCTGGAGACGAAGCCCTGCTGGAGCGCATCTTGGAAGAAGATGTCGAGCGCATCCAGTTTGAGAACGGCCTGACCGTCGTCCTGAAGGAAGACGCCTCGGCAGGGCTGGCTTCGGTGCAGGCGTGGGTACGCACCGGCAGTATTCACGAGGGCCCGCTGGTTGGCTCGGGCCTGTCGCATTACCTCGAGCACATGCTTTTCAAGGGTACGCACAAACGCGCCTGCCACCAGATCAGCGAAGACATCCATTCCTTCGGCGGCTACGTGAATGCCTACACCAGCTTTGATCGCACCGTGTACTACATCGAGTGTCCGGGTGAATCCGTGGAGGACGCCGTGGAAATCCTGGGCGACATGGTCCTACGGGCACGTCTAAGTGACGAGGATGCGCAGACCGAGCGCGAAGTGATCCTGCGCGAAATCGACATGGGTATCGACGACCCCGACCGCCGCCTCTCGCAGACCCTCTTCGCCACGGCGTTTCGCCAGCATCCGTATCGGCATCCTGTCATCGGCCATCGCGAGCTTTTCAAGCAGGTCTCGCCCGAGCAGTTGCGCGCCTATTACCGGGCGCGCTACACGCCGTCGAACATCACGGTGGTCGTGGTGGGCAACTTCGACCGCGACAGCCTGCTGGAATCGCTCAAGGCGCACTTTGAGTTTAATGCGAGTCCGCCGATGGCCCCGGTCTACATCCCCCCGGAGCCCGAGCAGCTTTCCCACCGCGAAACCCGTGCCGATGGCGACGTCTCTATCGTGCGTGGCGGGGTCGCCTTTGCCATTCCCAACCTGCGCCACCCCGACAGCCCGGCGCTCGATCTGCTCTCATCGATTCTCGGCAATGGCAACAGCTCGATCCTTTGGCAGCGCCTGCGCGAGGAGCGTAAACTGGTCCACCACATCGACACGCTCAGCTGGAATCCCGGAGAGTTTGGGCTCTTCTGGATTCAGTATGTCTGCGATCCGGGTCGCCGGCGCGAGGTGGAAGACGCGCTCTTTGAGGAACTGGGCAAGGTGGCCATGGAGGGCATCGCTCCCGATAAGCTGCGCAAGGCGCGGCGTCAGGCCCTGGTTGGCGAGATCAACGCGCGCAAGACGGTTTCCGGCCAGGCCTCTCGCCTGGGCATGGCCGAGGTTGTGGTGGGTGATCTGGATTATTCGCGCATCTATTTCAAGCGGCTCGCGAAAATCCAGCCGGAGGATCTGGTGCGCGTGCTCGAACACTACCTTGCGCCCGACCGTCGCATCGCCGTCTCTCTCGAGCCGAAAGGCCAACTCGCCCCGGCTCCCAAGCGCGGTGTGCGTGGCAAGGCGCTGGAGTTTGAGGAGATTGTTTTGAACAACGGCACACGCATGCTGCTGCAGCCGGATTCGCGTTTGCCCAAGATTCACGTGCGCATGGCCAGCTTTGGCGGACCGCTGTACGAAGCGCCCGAGGAGCGTGGGCTGACCCAGTTGCTAGCCACCTTGCTCACCCGCGACACGGCGGAGCTGTCCGCGCTTGAAGTGGCCGAGACCATCGAGGCCATCGGCGGCAGCTTTTCGGATTTTTGTGGCAACAATGCCTTTGGGGGCGCGATGGAAGGCCTTTCCGACGACTTCGAGATCCTGCTGCGTCTGTTGCGCTCGAGCGTCTACGATCGTATCACCCATCCGGATACGTTCGAACTTGAGCGGCGAGCCCAGATCGCCGAAATCCAGGAGGAGGCCGACGAGATTGTCGACTTCGGCCGACGTAAGCTGCGGGAGATCTTCTACGGTGCGCACCCGTTTGGCTGTCCGTCCATTGGTACCATCGAGGCGCTCGAAGCGGCCACTCCGGCCTCCGTCGATGCCATGGGCGCACGTCTGTTGCGCCCGGAAAACCGTATTTTCGCCGCCACTGGCGATTTCGAGCGCAACCACCTGCTCGACGTCATCGGGCCCTTTTTTGAGGAAGCGCCTCGGAGCGATTTCAAGCCGGTGGAAGCCCCTTTTGAGGCGGTGGCCCAAACCGGGCGGGTCGACCTGCCGATGGACCGCCAACAATCGGTGGTCTTTCTGGCCTTTCCCGACTGTGGGGTCACGCACGCCGATGCGACCGTGGGCGAGGTGGCCGACGAGATTTTCAGCGGCATGTCCAGCGCGTTGTTCCGGCGGGTGCGCGAGGAAAAAGGCATGGCCTACTTTGTGGGGGCCGCACGCCTGCAGGGCATCGACCAGGGCATGTTCTATCTATACGCCGGCACCCATCCAGACATGGTGGACGCGGTGCTGGAAGAGATGCACGGCGAATTGCAGCGGCTGCGCACGGCGGCCATCACGCCCGAGGAGTTGAAGCGTTGCCAGACTCGGCTCAAAGCCCAGAAGCGCATGAGCCTGCAAAGCCCGAGCGCGCGGGCAATGGACGGCGTGCTCAACGCGCTATACGGGCTGCCTGTCAACGCCGTTAACAGCTACCCCGAGCGGGTCGATGCGGTCACCGTCGACGCGTTGGCTGCGTTTGGCACCACCTGGCTCAAGCCTGAGCACTCGCTGACCCTCGTTGTCGGACCCTCCGGCAGCTGAGCTGGCTGGTGCATGCGATCGCCAGCGCGCACTTCAGTAGCTGCAACAGCGCTCCTTAAGCGGGGGCGGCAGGCTCCACCGTTGTCGGTAACCCCGCCACGCGCTTTCGGTGCAGGCGGGTGAGCAGTCCCTTGCCAGGAGCCAGCGCCCAGGCGGCCAGAAAGACCAGGCCTGTCACCACGGCGATCATGCCCGAGGTGCTGGTGCCCGCGAATCCGGTCCAGGCCGGCTCGAATTGCCGCACCAGTGTATTGATCCATTCGGGTACGAGCAGCGCCAGCACGTGACCCAGCGCCGCGGACACAATACCCACCCCCGCGCTGATCCAGAGCATGCGCGACAGGCGGTCGGTCAGCAAAGAGGCGGTTGCCGCCGGCACGATCAGCATCGCAATCACAATGATGCTGCCCACCACCTCAAAGGCGGCGACTGTGGTGACGGCTACCATTGTCATCAACAGGTAGTGCATGAAGCCGGCGTGAATGCCCATCGAGGTGGCCAGGGCCGGGTCGAACGAGCTGAGGCGCAATTCTTTGAAGAGCGCCAGAATGATCCCGAGGTTCAGCAGCAGGACCGCTCCCAGCACGACCGCCGCGCGCGGCACCGCCAGCACGGAGTTACCCAGGTCCAGCCGCCAAAACGTATCGGCGTACGTCCACTCGATCGCCCCGTAGAGTACGCAGATGGGGTCGAGGTCGACGTGGTCGGCCGCCTGTACGATCAAGAGCAAGCCCAAGGCGAACAGCGTGGTGAACACAATCCCCATGGAGGCCCCGCGGTCGACCCGGCCCCAGGTACTGATCGCCTGGACAAACACCGCGGTCAGCACGCCAACGATCGCCGCACCCACAAACATGGTCAGGCTGGAACGACTGCCCGAAATCAGAAACGCCAGTGCCAGACCCGGCAAAACCGCGTGGCTGATGGCGTCGCCCATCAGGCTCATCTGCCGCAGCACCAGAAAGCAGCCCGGCAGGGCGCAAGCCACTGCGCACAGCGCCCCCACGATGACAATCCAGGTATCGTCGACCAGCCAGTTCATACCGAGGTGCCTCCTTCGGTGGCCAGGCGGTGCGGGCTGCCCGGCACCTCGCTGTTGGGCCAGCGCGCCTGCACCTGTTCCTCCAAGGCCTGCACCATCTCCGGGCTGAGCACGTGCTCCACAGCGTCGGCGTCACGGTCGACGTGGGCGGGCGCAACATCCGCATGGGTGATCAGATAGAGCTCCCACAGGCGGTGGTTGCGCGTGGTGCGGGCTGCCTCGCCAAAGCCGGCCTCCGACAGTTGCAACGCCTCGCCGGTGCTGCGCTCAATGTGATCCTCGCGCCGGGCGGCCTCGATCAACTGGCGCAGGCGCTTCGGTGTCCACGAGCGCAGGGGATGCACCTCGGCCAACGGTACGGGGCGGTTGCAAATCGGCTCGCCACCGGCCCGTGCGCGTGACTCCAGCACCTCGTACACGGCCCGCAGCAGGTGTTGCCGACCGACTTTGCGGCGCAGTTGGCGCTGGCGTATCCACTGCCTCAATACACCGCGAGCGGGTCCAAAAACCAGACTCAGCCCAAACACCCCCGCCGCCGCCAGCACGATCACCGCACCCGCCGGCATGTCTTCGAGCAGCGCGCTGGCCGCAGCCCCGACCCAGCCGCTGATTCCGCCGATCACGCCCGCCAGCACCAGCATGGTCCGCAGATCATTGGTCCAGAAACGCGCGGCCGCCGCCGGCGTGATCAGAAACGCGATGATGAGGATCAGGCCCACGGCCCGCAGACCGACCACCGTCACCGCCGCCACCAGCAGCATCAGCAGCGCATCCAGGATGGAGACCGGCATCCCCTGGGCGCTCGCAAAACCTTCGTCGAAGGCCAGCAGGGTGAACTCCTTCAGCAGCAACAGCGAGCCGGCTACGGCCAACACGCCGACCGATGCGATCAGCACGAAATCATCGAAGACAATGGAGGCCGCCTTCCCGTAGATGAAACTTTCCAGGCCCGCCGCGCTGGCCCCGGGCAGCGTCTGCACCATCCCCAGCAGCGCCACGCCCAGTCCGAAGAAAACGCTCAACACAATGCCCATGGCGGCATCGTCCTTAATCCGCGTGGTGGCGCGTATGGCCATCACCAATCCCACGCCGCACAGTCCGCTGATCGCCGCCCCCGCCAGCAGCCCGGCCAGATTTTTTCCCTCCGCGCCAAAGGCCACCAGCAGCAAAAAAGCCAGCGCGATGCCCGGCAGACACGCGTGCGAAAGCGCGTCGCCCATCAACGAGCGTTTGCGCAGTAGCAGAAAGCTTCCCGTCAGCCCCGAGGCGATGCCCAGGATGAAAGTGCTGAGGACGACCAGCCGCGTGTTGTGGTTGGCCAGTGATAGCACCTCCCACGTTTCCTCTAGGGTTGGCAGGGTGACGCGGCCATCGATAAGCGAGCCTGCCGCCTGCGTCGGTGCGCTAAACAGGCACAGCCAAAGAAGCCCAAGTAGCGTGACCCGGACTCCGCTTGAGCAGCGTTTCACGAAGCCCGCCCGGCCGTCTTGAGCGCCTGTCCGGCCTCCTCCAGCAGCGTCAGCTTGCCGCCGTAGGTAGCCTTCAAATTCTCGCGGGTAAAGACCTCCGCGGTGGGCCCGGCGGCGACCACGCGCAGGTTCAAAAGGATCAGCCAGTCGAAGTACTGCTGCACCGTGGCTAGGTCGTGGTGGACAACCAGGCAAGTGCGTCCTTTCTCCCGCAGTTCCTGCAACAAAGTGACGATCGCACGCTCGGTTGCGGCGTCTACCGCGGCGAAGGGCTCGTCCATGAAGTAGACCTGGGCATCCTGAGCGAGGGCGCGCGCCAGAAAGACGCGCTGCTGCTGCCCCCCGGAGAGCTGGCTGATCTGCCGGTCGGCGAGGTGACCGATCCCGACGCGTTCCAGTGCTTCCCGGGCGGCCTCTCGGTGCGGGCGACCCACCGGGCGCAGCCAGCCGATCTTGCCATACAAACCCATCGCAACCACATCCAGCGCGCTGACCGGAAAGTCCCAATCGACGCTTTCCCGCTGCGGCACGTAGCCTACCAGCGAGCGCTGGCGACGGTATGGTTTGCCGTAAATGCGCACATCTCCGGAGGCCTTAGGCACCAGGTCCAGGCAGGCCTTGATCAGGGTGCTTTTGCCCGCGCCGTTGGGCCCAACGATACCGACCAGTTTGCCTTCGGGCACGTCCAGGTCGATGTCCCAGAGAACCGGCTTGCGCTGGTAGGCGACGGTCAGGTCGTCGATGGCCAGCGGAAAGGAGGCGTCGTGCGTGGCGGCTTCTGCAGCCGGAGAAAGGGAAGGTAGGTTCAGCGTCATGGGTGCGTCCTAGTCGATGGCAGCGATGGCGGTTTCGCTCAGTTTGCCCTGGAAGCCCAGGCGGGGCGCATCGCCGCCAAGAGCCCGGGCGATGGTCGTCACATTGTGGTCGATCATGCCGACGTAGGTGCCTTCGTAGGTGCCGGCCGGCCCCATCGCATCGGAAAACAGTTGCCCGCCGACTTCCACTCGATGCCCGCGGGCGGCGGCCCCCTCGATCAACGCGCGCACGTTGCGGTCGGCCACCGAGCTTTCCACAAAGACCGCCGGGATTTTTCGCGCCACGAGAAAGTCGACCAGTTTTTCGATATCGCGGACGCCTGCTTCGGACTCTGTGCTTAGCCCCTGGATGCCGTGGACCTCCAAACCGTAGGCGCGCCCCATGTAGCCGAACGCATCGTGCGCGGACACCAGCACGCGCTGCCCTTCTGGAATCGAGGCCAGGGTCTGCCGCGCGTAGGTGTCGAGTTCGGCCAGCGTGGCCTGATAGGCATCAGCGTTGGCTGTGTAAGCGTCTGCGTGGGCGGGGTCGAAGTCGCTTAGGCTGTCGCGGACAACGGCCACCGCGCGCTTCCAGCCGGTAACATCCATCCACACGTGCGGATCATAATGCGCCTCGGCATCGGCCAACACATAATCGCCCTGCTCCAGAATGGCCTCGGTCACCGCGAAGACCGGCTTGCCCTCGCGGGCCATCTTCACAAGCACGTCGCCCATCTTTCCTTCCAGCAGCAGGCCGTTGTAAAAAATAACGTCCGCCTGGGTCAGCGAGACCACGTCGGCGCGCGTGGGTTTGTACAGGTGGGGGTCCACGCCTTCGCCGATAATGCCGTGCACCTGCGCCTGTTCCCCGGCGACCTGCCGCACAATGTCGGCCACCATGCCGACGGTGGTCGTCACCGCGTAGGGGTACTCCGCTGGACCGTCCGCAGCCGTTTGCTTCTGGGTGCAGCCCGCCAACGCCAGCCCTGCGGCCATGGTTATGATGTGTATTAGCCCAAGTCGCATCTTTGAATTATCAAAGTCGACGGACTGAGTTGCTGAGTCAAGTGAAATTTGAGGTGGCCAGCGAAACACTTTGACAACTCAAAGTAGAGAGGGTAGGAAATGCCGAAACCCTGAGCAGCATCACCAGCACTGTCGAAAACTACCTCAAGGCCATCTGGAGCCTCAGTGAGGACACCCACTCGCCTTCGCCCGAGCTCGTGCCGCTGGGCCGGCTTTCGGAGCGGCTTCAGGTCACGCCGGGCACCGTCACCACCATGATGCGCCACCTGCAGCAACGTGGGCTGGTCGACTATCAACCGCGTCGCGGGGTCTCGCTGACGGATCTAGGGCGCGCGGAGGCGGTCAAGGTGCTGCGGCGGCATCGCATCATCGAGCTCTTTCTGGTGCGGGTGATGCGCCTTGATTGGGCCGATGTGCACCCCGAGGCTGAGGCGCTCGAGCACGCCGTTTCCGACATCCTCCTGGAGCGCATGGACGAGATGCTCGGACGCCCCACGCACGACCCCCACGGCGACCCCATCCCCGACGCCACCGGCGAGCTGCCCGCAGAGCGCGCACGGCCCCTGTCCGAATGCGAGCCCGGTAAGTACAGGATGGTGCGTGTTCTCGGCAACGACGCCCCCTTTTTGAACTGGTTGACCGAACGCGGATTCAAGCCTGGCAGCCGCTTCAGTATCGACACCCTCGACCCCCAAGGCGGCACACTGACCCTCAAGCGTGCCCGCCCGCAAAAAACCGAGCACACCCTCAGCCTTGATGCCGCGCGCAACCTCCTCGTGGAGGAAGCCCTGTAAACGCACTGGCTGCATTGGCCTTGCGAAAGCGGCGCGCGGCCTAAAAGCTAAAAAATTCCATGCCCATCCAGGCCCGGGTGGCGGAACTGGCAGACGCACTGGACTTAGGATCCAGTGAGCTTCGGCTCGTGCGGGTTCGAGTCCCGCCCCGGGCACCACCCGTTCGTTAATTGCAACACCTCCCGTATTCGCATGAAACGCCGAAAACGCATGCAGTTTTGGGGCCGCGATGAGAATGATGATTCGCTCGTGTGCGAAATTGAACGCGGGGAAAAAACCGCGACCGTCTGCAAAGCCGATACATACAACGACACCGATGGCGACTACGACGATGGGGGCTGCGAAGTCGGTGAATTGGTGGATGTTTATGACCTGAAGAAAAACCTCAGATGCACCATAGAGATCACCGCTGTCTACCGGGTGAACTGGTCCGAGATTCCGGAGAAACTGTGGCGTGGCGAAGCCTGCAGGAGCGCGCAACACTTTAAGGATGCCCACATCGCCTGCTGGCCGGAGTACGACATCACCGACGATTTTGAAATGATGGCCACCCACTTCAATCTGATCGAAGTGCATGGACCTCCCAAAGAAATGCGTGAGTGAGTCTCGCGCGGCTTTGTTTGTTCTGACGATGGGGTAACAGGCCGCGAAAAAATTGTCGCCCCTTGTAATCTTCGCCGGCCTCGGTGCGTACTGGGCTGTGTAAACCACCAAAAAACCACACACAGCCATGAAACGACGGATTTTCGACGCGCTCTTTTCGACTGATTGAGCCGTTGAGTGACCAGGGGCGATTCGCAAATGGTGAAGGGCAGGGCCCTTCTGGCGAAAAACCGCATGGGTCCAAGTACACCTGACATACGGGCACGTGCACGCATAAAATAGTGTAGGACAGTGGGTTGTGAAGTGCGGTTTTATTTACCGCGATGTAACAGAGTTGGCCTGTCCGTTACACCCGAAACGGAAGTTTTACCCTAGGGTGCTTGCCCACAGAGGGCTCGGGTCTAGCCTCATCCACGTCATCCGATCACCTGATATGCAACCTATCGACTTCAACATCATCTCTGTCCTGATGGATCTGCGGACAGGCCTGATGGAGACGGTCACCTTAATGCCGGGCCCGGCGGTTTACGCCTTGATCGCCGGCTTCATCATCATCGTACCTGGCCTGTTCCGGCGCCGTTTTCGCAGGTATATCTCCATCCATTAGCCACCTAAACGACCGGGCTCAATCACCTCGGTCTATTGCCCGTAGCCAAAGGGTGTCTGTCTCAGCGGAGGCAGGCACCCTTTTGCGTTGGTGAGCAACACCAGTAATGGATGCATAAACACCTGCCAGCCAATGGCTTTGTCACCTCAAAAGGAATCCCCATTTTCAGGAAAGTGTAACACACGCGTCACTTCTTTAACCACGATTTAACGCTAGGGTGATTGCCTGCAGTTCCGTGAGAACCCATTATTCCATGCATCCAACCGTCCACACCATCCAATCACCTGTCATGCACCAATCACACTCTCGCCGGAGCCGGCTACGGCTTGGGGCTGGGCTCGCATGCGCCCTGCTCCTGCCTTGTGCCCTCACGGCCCAATCGTTTCTTCAAAATGCCCAGGGCTTTTCCGTCCTGGTTGAAAACAATCTGAACAACCTGAACAACTCCACCATCTTCGGCCTGACCGGGGTCGGTGGAAACATCTCCGGCAACAACTCATCCCTCGGCTCGGGCTTGTCTGGCTCCGAATCGCCGCTGCAACTGGGCGGCATCAACAACGCAAACAACTTCACGTTCCTAGGTAGCGGTGCGATCATCGCTCCGGTCACGCCGATTACGGACCTCTTCAACACCGGTCCGAACGCGCTCGATCAAGCTTCGATGGATCTGGTGGCGCTCGGCGGCACCGTTGTGACGCCCAGCGGCGGCGCGCTCACCTTCGCCGGCGGCGCGGGCCAAAACGTCTTCGAAGTCGATCTCAACGACTTCAACAACAACAACACGCTCAACATCTTCGTACCCACCGCGAGCGACAGCGTCATCATCAACGTGGTCAATTCCGGGGCCTCTGCCAACATCCAGAACAAGACCTTCAACCTGACCGGCGCGGCCACCGCCGAAAACGTCCTGCTGAATTTCGCAGGCGGTTTTGCCGAAGTCGTCAACATCGGGGGCGTCATCCCGGCCACCATCCTGGCACCGGACTCCGACGCGGTAAACCTGAACAACTCGAACATCGGTGGGCAGTTGATCGTTGAGCAGATCAACAACGCCAACGGCACGATGTTCGTAGGTACGGCCTTCGTTCCGGAGCCTTCGACCTATGCGGCCATCTTTGGCGGGGTGGTCTTCGTGCTCGCCATCGGACGCCGGCTTTTCTTGCGCCGCTACTAGCCACGCAGCGCATTTTTATCATCATCTCGTCACTGTTACGCCTGCGCTTGCCAAGGGGGCGGTCCCATACCGGGGCCGCCTCTTTTTTATGGCGGCGCTTCCATGCACGGCGCTGCGGGCTTGTCAGCGGCAGGCGGCGTCCGCGTAGTAGAACCTGCACACCGCCCCTTGTATTTGACCCATCGACCGACGGCTTACGGTTATGCGCATTCTCTACATCGATATCGACTCGCTTCGCCCCGACCACCTCGGCTGTTACGGCTACCACCGCGACACCAGCCCCAACATCGACCGCATTGCGGCTCAGGGGGTGCGCTTTACCAACTGCTATACGCCCGACGCGCCCTGCCTGCCTTCGCGCACGGCGCTTTTTGCTGGGCGCACGGGCTTCCACACCGGGGTGGTGAACCACGGTGGCGTGGCTGGTCAGCCGTTCATCGAGGGGCCCGAGCGTGCCTTTCGCGATCGTTTTGGCATGACCAGCTTCATCGCGGCGCTTAAAAACCACGGCCTGCACACCTGCACGCTCAGCCCCTTTGGCGAGCGCCACAGCGCCTGGCACTGGTACGCCGGTTTCAACGAAGTGCACAATCCCGGCAAGGGCGGCATGGAAAACGCCGACGAGGTCTCGCCCCTGGCCGTGGATTGGATTCAGCGCAACGCCGCCCAGAAAAAAGACTGGTTTCTGCACATGAATTTCTGGGATCCGCACACCCCGTACCGTGTCCCCCTCGACTTTGGTGACCCCTTCCAGGACGAGCCCATCCCCGACTGGCTGACCGAAGCGGTCCGCGCCGACCACTGGAGCCGCCCCGGTCCGCACTCGGCCCGGGAAGTTCTGGGCTGGGACCCCGACCGCTCCTGGCCACCGCGCGAAGATCGCGAGCAGCGCTTTCCCCGCCAGCCGGGCGAAATTCCCTCCATGGCCGCGGTGCGGCAGATGTTCGACGGCTACGACACCGGGGTGCGCTACGCTGATGCCCACCTTGGGAAGGTACTCGAGGCTCTGGAGCAGGCCGGCGTCCTCGAGGATACCTGGATCATTCTCTCGGCCGATCACGGCGAGAACCTCGGCGAACTCAACATCTACGGAGATCACCAAACCGCCGACCAGATTACTTGCAACATCCCCATGATCGTCAAGATGCCCGGCGTGACCGACGCGCAGGCAGGCCGGGTCGATGCTAGCCTCATTTACCATTTCGATGTGGCAGCCACCGTAATGGAACTGCTCGGCATCGAGGCCCAGCCCCATTGGGATGGCCTATCCTTCGCCGAAAACCTGAAATCCGAGTCCGAGGCGGCCCTGCGTGACACCGTCGTCGTCTCCCAAAACGCCTGGAGCTGCCAGCGCGGCGTCCGCTGGGACCACTGGATGCTGGTGCGCTCCTATCACGAGGGTTATCACGGCTTCCCGGATTTGATGCTGTTTGACCTGGCCAACGATCCGCACGAACAGCACAACCTGGCCGAAAGTCATCCGGAGGTGGTCGGGGAGGGGCTCAAACGCCTCGACGCCTGGGTCACCGACCAGTTAAAAACCGCGACCGATGCCATCGATCCGATGCAGACCGTGCTGGCAGAGGGCGGGGCGTTTCACACCCGCGGGATGCTGCCCACTTATCTGGAGCGTCTGCGCGCCACGGATCGGGGACAATGGGCCGACTGGCTGACCGAAAAGCATCCAGACGAAGCAAACGTCTAACGTGGGTACCTAACTTACTGCATTTAAAGCGCTTATAGTCAGGATAAGCGCGGCTTGCAGGTGTCGGCGCATAGGGTTGAACCCTTAGCTGCGCCCTCGGTGAGTCCCTGATCCCTATGGAGATCAGCGGAAATTTCTGGAAAACCTAGGACTTTTAAGGTTTTGTGTAGTCACTTTTGCGGGACCTTCTCGCAAGGGCTTCCCCCGAGTCTTCTGATTAAAACCCCTGAACATTTCCTGACCATGCGTCTGTCTGTTTTCCTGATTGCAACGAGCGCGCTCGTGTCCCTGAGCGCCAACGCGGCCATCACCGGCATGTCCGGCCAGATGGCTTTCGACGAAACCCCCGGTTCCTACGAGGATACCGATGTCATCATGGCTTTTGACGAGCAGCAGCACGTCAAGCTGAAGAAGCACCTCAAGGTCGACTGGGAACTCTCCCCGGCTTTCGACGGCAACCTGAACAACAAGATTGCCGAGGGCCTGCACGTTTCCAGCCACTACTTCTACCTGAAGACTGAAGGCTGCTTTAGCTCGGAAAACGCCTGGGGCCACGCCGACTTCGATGGCAAAATCCTCGGCGTCATCTTCAGCAAGCACAAGATGAACAAGGCTGTTGAGCACGTAGGCCTGCAGGACATCGATTATCCCGGAGGCCTTTTCTCGGGCTCGAGCAGCCTGACCCAGGACGATATCCAAATCACCGACAACGGCTACGGCGCCACTATGAAGATGAACGTGCACCGCATCTTCTGCGTCGGCGGTTATGATGCCATGCGCGTCATCACCCACGCCACCAAGGGCACCGTCATTCCAGAGCCCTCCACCTGGGCTTTCCTCGCCGGCTTTGGCGGCTTCCTTGGCCTGAGCCTGCGTCGCCGTCACCGCAAAAATGCCTAAGGCACGGAGAATTTGATTTTCAGGGCCGCCCGCGCTTGCGCATGCAGCGCGGGCGGCTGCCTGCCCCAAAAACTTTCCCCACCCAATCCTCTCGCATCCCCACCAAACCACCCAGCGCTCTCTGCTCATGAAACTATCTGCCTCGAAAATTATTTTCGCCTCCACGCTGCTGCCGATTGCAGCCATGGGCACCATCCTCGAGAAATCGGGCCAGTTGCAGTACGACCTGACCCCAGGGACGTACGAAGTCAGCGGCGCGATTCTGGCCTTCGACGAGCAACAGGACTTTCTGCTGACCGAGGATCTCCTCGTGGACCAGGAAATGGCCCCGGCCTGGGACGGCCTCGAGGACGGCAAGATCGCCGCGGGCACCTACGTCAGTAGCCACTACTTTTACCTGAAGGACGACAGCTATTTCGGCCTGACCAGCGCCAGCGGCAGCGTCACCTTTGATGGCCTGATTCTGGGCGTGATTTATCAGACGCCCCAAGTCTGGGCCAGCGATGCGATCCTCGGGCTGGACGGCGTGGCCTATCCGGAGCATGGCATCGGCGGTTCGAGCACCTTCTGGCAGGACGCCGCCGAAATGAATACCGACCCCAACGGGCTGACCCTGAACATGCACGTGAACCGGTACTTTGGCACCGGCGGCTACGATGCGCTGCGCGTCATCACCCTTTCCAACAAAAGTGTTTCCCTGCCCGAACCCTCCACCTGGGCCTTCCTGGGCGGCTTTCTCGCGCTGGTGGGCGTGTCTGTCTGGCGCAAGCGCCGTGCGCAACGCGCGGCCTGAACGTGGTTTGTCAACGAGAGCCTGTAGCCTACATCACCTCATCCCTGCCGAATCCCTCCAACACAGCATCCCGACCTGCGGGCTCTCCTCCTGTAGTCAAAGCCGTCCCCAGCACATGCGGGGGCGGTTTTGCTTTGGTAGGGTGAGACGGACCCCGAAAAACGGCACCGCAGCGCGCCCCCGAGCATAGGCTACTTCGTGGGTTGCTATCCGCTCAGCAGCTGGATTCGCCCACGCCGAACAGGCGGCGGGGTTGCAGGCTGGCGGCGAAGGTTTAGCGGTCCAGGCAAACAACCTGAACGCCCGGGCCGTGCACGCCCTCAATCAAGATGCCTTCGACGTCGGCAGTCTTGGAGGGGCCGGTCGCCCAGATGACTGAGGGGTCGTCGCCCAGCTGGGTCACTGCGACGTCGACGTATTCGACGAGATCCTCAGGATGGAGCAGGGCGATGTGCGTCCAGGGTGCCAGCGCGGCCAGGCGGGCCGAGGTGATCTTGTCCTTAAGGACGACGGTACCGGTCTCGGCGATGGCGCCGGCGGCACGGGTGATGCCGAACTGGTACTCATCGACTTTCGCTACCGAAAACTCGGTTTCGAATTCGATGCCATCAAAGTTGCCCGTGTTGCGCAGGCGTTCGGCCAGGAAGGGGTCGCAATAGCCGAACACCAGCTTTTCGGTGCGCATCCAGTTGGCCAGCTCGGCGAGGTCGTCAACCGGCGTGCCATTAACCTGCCGCAGGCGGAAAGCAAAAACGTCCCAGGGGCTACCTAGGTCGGGATTGATCGCCATACGCGTCAGTGACGTATCCCATTCGGGATACGCGGTGAGTCGTTCAGCGGGAATGGGATGCAGCGCTTCGCGAATCGAGCGCAAGATTTGTGCACGATCGTCAGACATTTCAGGGGGAAGACGACAGGATTTAGACCGGCAGGCTCGCAATTGTCACAGAAAAGGCAAGGAAGGAATATACATCTTCTTTAGAAAAACCGCTAATGACGGTTTTACCAGTGTGAGAGCGTTGCTGCCGTAAAAGAAAACGGTGCGCCGTGACCCAGGAAGGAGCCGGTTCAAGCAGGTTTGCCGGGTGCTTTGCTTCAGGCGGCAGGGGTCTTGGTGCCGTTTGTTTTGGCGTCTTTGCCGGTCTCCCCCTGAGTCCCGTTCGCAGCGGGCGTGTTGGCATCGATGGCAGCCGCTTGTGCCTTATTAGCGTCTTTGGCAGAGGCAGCATCTTTTGCAGAGGCTTCAGCTTCGGAGTGGCGCTTTTTGAGCCAGGAGCGGAATTGGCCCCCTTGCCACTTGGGCAGATGACGGACCGACTGCCAGGCCCCGGCCGCTGGTACAATATTGAGGAGCCCGTGCGGGGTTACGTTGAGGGCGTGGCCCATTTTGAGGGCGTTGCGCCAGGCCCAGGGCTGGCTGGCAAGCATCCCAAACATGCCCATGGGCGGTGTTCCAGCCATGGCCTGGCTGGCCCCCTCGCGCTTGCCCCGGTCGCGCAGGCGCAGGAGCAGATCGGGAATCGGTATGTTGACGGGGCACACCTCGTTGCAGGCCCCGCACAGCGAGGACGCCTTGGGCAGGTCGGCCATTTCCGGAAACTTGGGGCCGGCCAGCAGTGGGCTGAGGACGGCACCGACCGGGCCCGGATAGACGGCGCGGTAGGCATGACCGCTGGCCGCGCGGTAAACCGGGCAGACGTTGAGGCAGGCACCGCAGCGGATGCAGCGCAAAATCTCGCGGCAGCTGCTGGCGAGGACTTCGGTGCGGCGGTTGTCGAGAAAGATGACGTGCATCTGCTCGGGCCCGTGGGGCTGGCCTTGATCGCGGGGCCCGTTGATAAACTGGTTGTAGACCGTGAGTTGCTGGCCGGTGCCGGAGCGCCCAATCAGGCTGGTGAGCAGGCCGAGGTCCTTGTCAGTGGGGACCAGCTTTTCGATGCCGACGATGGCGATGTGTATCGGCGTAGCGGCCATGCAGAAGCGGGCGTTGCCTTCGTTGGTCACGATGGCGATGCGGCCGCTTTCGGCGGAGACGAAATTGGCCCCGGTCATGCCAACGTCGGCTTCCAGGTATTTGCGGCGCAGATGGTGACGGGCGCGCTGGGTGATCGTCTGCGGGTCGTCGTTGTAGGCGCCGAGCCCTTCACGCTCGAAACTGCGGGCGATCTGCCGTCGGTTCTTATGGATGATCGGCTTGACGATGTGCGAGGGGTGGTCGTGGTCGATCTGGATGATGAACTCGCCCAGGTCGGTCTCCACGCTCTCGATGCCCTGCTTTTCGAGGAATTCGCCCAGGTGGATTTCCTCGCTGACCATACTCTTGGACTTCACGAGCTTGGTCGCCTTGTTCTGGCGAAAAATATCGAGAACGATCTGATTGGCGCGGTCGGCGTCGCGGGCGAAGTGCACCTGCGCGCCGTTTTTGATCAGGGCGGCTTCGGCCTGCTCCAGGTAACGGTCGAGGTGCTCCAGGGTGTGCTGCTTGATCAGTCCGGCGGTTTCGCGCAGACGGTCCGAGTAGCCTGGAAAGTCGCGCTCGAGCACAGAGTAACGCAGCTCGCTGGTTTTTTTGGAGCCGTCGTAAACCGATTCCGCCACCTCGCTGTCGAGGGTGGCGGCGTAGCGATCGATGTTTTGCGAAGTCTTGAGCACGGGGTCTTTCGGATAGAATAGCACGCAGTGGGCGGAAATTTCCAGCCCGCTTGGACGATTGCCAGAAGCGGCTAACTCATGGTCTTGAGCACCCAGGGAATGATTTTGCCGCGTTCGGAGCGAGAGATCTTCTCCATGGCGTTATCGGCCATGGTGACGAATTCCTCGAGGTCGTTGATGACCTTGTTGAAGCTCTGGGCCTCGCGGCTGCGGAGGCTGCCGGTGCGCTGCTGGCAGTCGCGGAGGGTTTCCAGCGCGGGTTCGATTTCGCGGCGCTTGCGCTCGCGCACGATGATGCAAAACATCTTCCAGACGTCTTTTTCGGCCTCGAAGAACTCGCGACGTTCACCCCGGCGGGTCATGCGGCGGACGAGGCCCCAGCCGACGAGCTCGCGGAGGTTGGTGTTGGCGTTGCCGCGGCTGATGCGCAGCTCGTCCATGACGGAGTCGGTGTCCATCGGTTCGGGTGAGGCCATCAAGAGCGCATGAATCTGCGCCATGGTGCGGTTGATGCCCCAGGCACCGCCCATGGCACCCCACTGGGCGATAAAGGCGTCTTTGGCATCGTTGAGTTCGGTTTGGGTCTTGGAAGTGGATGTGGCGGTGGCCATAGTTTCAATATTTATTGAAAACGATGAGCTTTCAGAACTGACCTGGCAAGGTTGCATTGGTGAAATTGCTGAAACAATCACCCGAACAGAGCTGGTGGCTTGCCAGGTCGGGGGCTTCGGCGTGAAGTCTTGGCGTGCCGGCGACGCAGACAGTCGATTTTTGTATCCTTGGGGGCGGGATTGCCGGCACAGTGCTGGCGCTGGAGTTGGAAGCACGGGGCAGCCGGGTGCGGTTAATCGACGCGGGGGAACCGGACAAGACAGCATCGCGGGTGGCGGCGGGCATCCTCAACCCCGTGACCGGCAAGCGGCTGGTCAAAAGCTGGCGGGCGGCAGAACTGCTGGCAGCGGCCCGGCAATGGTATCCGCGGATGGAGGCGCGGCTGGGAGCTTCGTTTTTTCGGTCGATAGAGATTCAGCGCATGTACCGCGACGCGTCGGAAATTCATCGCTGGCAAAAGCGCCAGGGCGACCCGGAGTACCGGGCTTTTTTGGGGGAGGCCACGGCGGCAGGTGGGCTGCACCCGGCGTTGCAGGACAGGCATGGAAGCTTTTCGATCACTCAGGCGGCAGTGCTGGAAACCGAGGATTTCTTGGAAGCGGCGCACCGCTACCTGCGCGATGCGCATGTGCTCCAGCACGCGGCGATGCCCTACGCCGAGGTCAAGCCGGGGGCGGCGACTGTTTCCTGGAAAAATCTGCGAGCGGGTTGTCTGATTTTTTGCGAGGGCTGGCGGCTGGGCACAAACCCCTGGTTTGACTGGGTGCCCCTGGAGCCGGCCAAGGGCGAAGTGCTGGAGGTGGAAACCTCGCTGGAGTTGCCGCCCAAAGTGTTTAACCGCGAAAAGTGGCTGTTGCCTCTGGAGAACGGGCGCTTGCGGCTGGGCTCGACCTGGGCTTGGGAGCACCTCGACACGCCGCCTTCGCCGCAGGGGCGCACGGCATTACTGGCGGGCCTGCGGGCCATGGTCGACCTGCCGGAAACAGCGCCACGGGTTGTGCGTCACCGCGCGGGGGTGCGCCCGGCGAGCAAGGACCGGCTGCCGGTGGTAGGGCGGCATCCCGAGCATCGCTGCCTGGCTGTTATGAATGGCCTGGGCTCGAAGGGAACCTTGTACGCGCCTTTTCTGGCGGGCCGTCTGGCGGACCAACTCATCGATGAAATGGCGCTTCCGGAAGCCGTCGAGGTGCGTCGCTATGCTCAACGTATCGAAAAAACGGATATCCCTCGCTAATGGAAAAGCGCCTGACCGAAGTCGTTCATGAGTGTCTGGCGGAGGTGGTGCGTCCGGGCGAGGTTGCCATCGACGCGACCACCGGCAACGGGCGCGATACGGTGGTGTTGGCTCGGCTGGTCGGTTCCGGTGGACAGGTGTTCGGCTTCGATGTGCAGGCCGAGGCCATCGAGCGTACGCGCCAGGCGCTGGCGGCAGCCGGTTGTGCACGTCAGGTAACCTTGTACAGGCAAGGGCACGAAGGCATGCGCGCAGCGTTGTCGAAGATTGGACCCGGCACGGTGGCGGCCGTGGTTTTCAACCTCGGGTTTCTGCCGGGGGGCGACAAGGTCTGCTGCACCACTGCGGAAACAACCCAGCGGGCGCTGGCGCAGGCGTGGGCGCTGCTTCGTCCGGAGGGCCTGCTCAGTGTGCTGTGTTACACGGGGCATCCGGGCGGGCGCGAGGAAACCGAAGGCGTGCGGGCCTGGGTGGCAGAACTCCCCAAAACGGCTGCGGAAGTCGCGTGGCACCTGCCGGAAGGACCGGTCACAAACCCGCCCGAGTTGCTGCTTGTACGGAAGCGGACCGGATGCGCTGCGGAGAAAACCTAAAGCACGTTTTCGACGGCCTGACGCAATACTTGCTCTTCCTGGTAGCCGACGAGCACTTGCGAGACAACGCCCTCACGGTCGATGACAATGGTCGTGGGAACCATCAGCGCGCCGCTGGTAAAGAGCTCGAGCAGTTCCGGCTTGGCGCAGGCGACCGCGAAATCGATGCCCTTTTTCTCCGCGAAGGCGCGCAGGCTGGCGTCGTCGTCAAAATCGATGGCAACTCCCAGCACAGCCACGTCCGCTTCGGCGTAGTCCTCGGCAACAGAATTGAAACTGGGGATTTCCGCCATGCAGGGCGGGCAGAATTTTGCCCAAAAATTCAGCACGACGACTTTCCCGTCGTGGGCTGCCAGCGACTGGTCGCGTCCGGTCGCGTCACTCAGTGCCCAGTCGGGAGCCGCAGTGCCCTTGGAGACTTTTAAGGAATCCGCAGGCGACTTGGCGACGGCTTGTAGGAAAGGCGACGCACCTGGTGCGCCGCTCGAAAAGATCGGATCACAGGCACCGGTCAGGCAATAGTCGTTCGCGCCCATCCAGGTCACCAGACCCAGCAGCGCGAGCGGTACCACCCAAAGGCGCAATGTCTTTCGTTTCTTTTCGTGCACTTAACTTTTGATGACTGATGGACGTATTTTATTCCTGTACATCTATGACGGAAGTTCAATTCCTGAGTTCAACTTGGCGTGTGTATGCATTCAACTGAGGGCTCTGGAAACAAGCCCTTGCCGCTGTTGCCGGGTCGCGCCAGCCTCGCGAACGCCCTGTTCGCGGTATGCTTAGTTTTGAAACGCTCTTTCTAACGATTGTCCCGGTTTTCCTGTTGGTGGCGGTGGGGACGGCGGCGCGGGGGGCCGGCATCTTGCCGCACGAGGCGGAAAAGGGGCTGACCAAGCTGCTGATTTACGCGCTATATCCTTCGTTCATCCTGACCAACATCGTCGGTAACGAGGCACTCGGGGAACTGGCCACGCTCTGGGTGGCGCCGGTGCTGGGCTTTGTCAGCATCGCTGGCGGCATGGCCATCGGTTGGGGGATCGGTTGGCTTTTTCGCATGGAGCCTCTGGTACGGCGCACCTTCGCCTTTTGCATGGGCATTTTTAATTACGGCTACATGGCCATACCGGTGACGAAGGCGGTCTTTCCCGGGGAGGGTACCCTGGGTTTGCTGCTGATTTTCAACGTGGGGGTGGACTTTGCGATCTGGACGGTGGGCATCGTCCTCTTGACCGGGGGCTGGCAGCGGGGGAGCCTCAAGCGGGTGATCAACGGTCCGTTGATCGCCATGGTGATCGGGCTGGGCCTGAACTTTGCGGGGCTTGGTAACGCGTTGCCCGGCTGGTTGTTGCAAACGCTGCAGGCCTTGGGCGGCTGCGCCATCCCGTTTGGGATCGTGTTGATCGGGGCGGCTTTTTACGACGAGGCGCGCTCGGCCAATTGGCTATCTGGGGTGCGGGTATCGATCCTGGGGGTGTTGACCAAACTGGGGCTTGCACCGGTGTTGTTGCTGGGGATGGCCTGGTTGCTGCCGCTCACGCAGGAGTTAAAGAACGTGCTGCTGGTGCAGGCGGCGATGCCGTGTGGGATTTTTCCGATTGTGCTGGCGCGGCACTATAACGGCGACGGTTCGACCGCAACGCGCCTGGTCGTGCTGACGACGATGGTCGGGCTGGTCTCGATTCCTTTATGGTTGAAGGCTGGCTACGGCTGGGTAGGGCCCTGAGCCGGATAGGCACCTTCAAAAGCAGGCGGTTGCCCGAGCGCCTGTGATGGACGCGGGGTGTCGCTATCGGGCGTTACTGAGAGTGTGTTTTCGCAAGGCAGTTCGCGGTATGATAATGCTAATTAGGTATCGGGAAAAAATACCGTAGGCAGGTCAAAAATAAGGCGCAGTGACTCCAGAAAGTCACCCTGATGCCGACTTAAAAAAGGCCGGTCGGTGACGGCCGGACAGTCTCTTTCCTCACCCCATTGCCCCATGAAAGCCCGCGATCCCCAATACGTACCCGAACCCCAGGAACCCATCCGCACGACGACCCGCGCACCCTTCGATTCCAGTAGAGAACTACTGCGGCGCTGTCCGCAACGCACGTTGGTGATTCCCGGCGGCGCGCCCCAGCATCTGGCCCAGTTGAAACGCCTGCGGGCAGGCGAGCGCTGAGCCCTGCACGGCCAAACGGCGGCAGGCAGAGGAATAAGCCGATCCCCCGCCTCCTCGTACTTTCGGTTTCATGGATCGGAAAACGTCAGCTAAAGTTCGGGCCTGCGCACCGACTTATAACGAGGACCCAGCATCGATTCGGGTCCCTCCTCGCTGTCAACGCCCCCTTCACGGAGGAAGCCACATGGGACCGGTCGCCTTTCGCAAACACATTACCTATCCCGGGTCCGTCGACCCGACGGTCGCTGGACCGCGTCCGGTGCGTCTGCCGAATTTGCGGCAACGCCTGGAGCGCTATCGTGCGCAGCGCGCAGATCAGGATTTGCCGCAGCCGCCCAAACGCTGACTCGCGTGACCGCAAGAGGACATGGTTTTTTGGCTAAAGGGGCGCGTAGCGTTTCGGCGCGATTGAGCGGGGTTGTGAAGGCGTGGGTGCAGGGCTTGTGCCTGGATTGCGACGGTCACGTTGTTCCCTCGCAATGACCGGATTGGCGTTCTCGCGAGAGGCCCCGCGTGACCGCGAGAGGACATGGTTTATTTGGCTGAAGGGGCGCCTGGCGTTTCTGCGCGATTGGGGCTTTTGTTTGCGCTTGGGTTGTACGCTGCGGTTGCGTAAACTTGAAGCATGCGACCTCTTCGGGTGACACAGCAGGAGAAACGCGCCCTGGCTTTACTGGGTGTGTTGATCGGGCTTTCACTGATCGGCTGTTGGGCCTTTGGAAGTTTTTAGGCTTTTTCAGGAGCGTTTCGGCTTGAACCCGAACGCCCAGAGGCGCATTGCGAAGGCCATCAGTCCGAGGGGACCGGTCCACCAGGTCAGCAGCAGTTCGATGGGCACGCGCCATTTGCGGCGGCGCGCTTCCTGAAAAATCACGGTACCGGCAAAGAGTGTGAGCACCTGATAGGCTGCGTAGAGCACCAGAAACACGACCGGGTGGCCCGAAAGCGATTTCACGCCCGCGTAATGAAACTCGGGCGTATCGGGCCAGCCGACTCGGGCCAGCACGGTCAGCAGGTAGATGACGACCCCGCCAAGCAGCACAGGAATCAAAAACGGGTGGGCCAGCCAACGCATCCAGCGCTTACGCGGGTAGATAATCATGGCGAGCCAGAGTGGCGCGGTCATCGCGGTAAGCATCCAGAAGGCGCGGCTGAGGCGGGCGGCTCCGAATGTCTCCAGGAGAAACTCCCACATGGACGGGGCCTCCCTTCAGCCGGCGAAACCACGCTTGGACTGCTCGGCGAAGGCCAGCATCGCCTGAATGATCCAGCAGTCGGCACGCGGGTGGGTGGCCAGGTGTTTCAGCGCGTCGGAGCGATTGTGGCCGCTGTGGTAGAGCGTTTTGAAGACCGTCTTGGCCAGGTCGATGTCGGCCTCGGGGCAGCCAGCGCGCTCCAGCCCGACTTTGTTGAAGGCGCGGACCTCGGCGGGGTTGCCGTCGAGGATCATGAAGGGCGGCACATCCTGCACGACTTTGGTGCAGCCGCCTATCATAGCGAACGTACCGATGCGGCAAAACTGGTGTACCGCCGAAAGCCCGCCGATGATGGCGCGGTCCTCCACAATGACATGCCCGGCCAGCGTGCCGTTGTTGGAAAAGATGCAGTGGCTGCCCACCTCGCATTCGTGGGCGATGTGATGGTAGGCGAGGAAGGTGTTGTCGCTGCCGATGCGCGTGTAGTTGCCCTCGGCGGTGCTGGCGTGGACGGTGCCAAACTCGCGAAAGACGTTGCGGTCGCCGATACGCACGCCGGTTTGGCCGCCCTGATATTTCAGGTCCTGAGTTTTGCCGCCGAGAAAGGCGTAGGGGAAGACATCGTTGTCCGTGCCGAGATGGGTATTGCCGTCGACGGTGCTGTGGTGCTGCAGTCGCGTGCCCTGGCCGAGGCGGACCTGTGCGCCAACGTAACAGAAAGCACTGACTTCGACGCCGTCGTCGAGTTCAGCCCCGGCCTCGACGAGCGCGGTGGGATGGACAATGGAAGCCACAGGTGGACGGGCCGGAGGGCCCTAGGGCGTGGCCCCTTCCTCGACGAGCGTGAACATCAACTCACCGGAGGAGACGAGTTTGCCGTCGACGTGGCACTCGCCCGCCATGAGGGCAATTTTGCGGTTGCGCTCCTTAATCAGGCTGACGTGTACCTCGAGTTGATCGCCCGGGGTGACGGCCTTGCGGAACTTCACCTTTTCGCAGCTCATGAAGTAGCAGACCGAGCCGGGCTTGTTGACGGAGCTGAGCATAAGGATGCCGCCGGCCTGAGCCATGGCCTCGATCTGGAGTACGCCCGGCATGACCGGCTGCCCCGGGAAATGTCCCTGAAAGTAAGGCTCGTTGATGGTGACGTTTTTGATGGCCCGAATCGACTTGGAGGGCTCTATCTCCAGCACGCGGTCGATGAGGATAAAGGGGTAGCGGTGCGGCAGCACGTCGAGTACCTCGCGGATGTTGTAAGCGCGGAGCTTGCTAAGGTCGTGCTTGTCGTTGGCCGGCTCCATCTCGGTCGGCGCGGGTGCGGGCGGTGCCTTGGTGCCGTTGGCATGGTGGCCATTGCGACCGGGCAGGGCGTCGCGGGGCGGGGTCAGGAATTTTTCGCGCAGCTTGCGCGCCAGCTCGACGTTGAGGGTGTGCCCCGGCAGCACGGCCACGATGTGCGCCTTGAAGGGTACGCCGGCGAGGGTCAGATCGCCCACGATGTCGAGGATCTTGTGGCGCACGAACTCGTCCTTAAAGCGCAGCGGCTCCTTCGAAATGACCTTGTTGCCCTTGATGACGATGGCCGAATCGAGCGAGCCACCCTGAATTTTCCCGATTTTGAGCAACTCCTCGATGTCCTCGTAGATGGTGAAGGTACGCGCGCTGGCGATCTGCGAGCGGTAGTTTTCGGGGTCGAGCTCGATGGTGAAATGCTGGGTGTGGATGCCGCGGTCGTCAGCGGAGGTGCAAGTGATCTTGAAGCCGTCGTAGGGCAGCGCGGCGATGGAGCGGTTGCCCTGGGAGACGACGATCGGAGCGTCCAGCTCGAAGATGTGCTGGTCGCGGTCCTGCTCGACGGTTTGAGCCTCTTCGATCAGGCGCACGTAGTCCTTGGCCGAGCCATCGAGGATGGGCGGCTCGGAGGCGTTCATCTCGACCAACGCGTTGTCGATGCCCATGCCAGTCAGCGCGCTGAGGACGTGCTCGACGGTGTGGATGCTGGTTTGCCCGTCGTTGACGGTGGTGTTGCGGACACTTTCGGTGACCAGGTCCGCGCCGGGCTTAATCTGGGGGCGTCCGTCCAGATCAGTGCGCCGGAACACGATGCCGTGGTCCGGTGGGGCAGGTTTCAGGGTTAGCTGCACAGCTTCGCCCGAATGTAACGCCTTCCCCTGGATGGAGGCGTCACGTATAAGGGTGCGTTGCTTCATCTATAACGAAACGTGACCGGTTATCAGTGGGGAACCGGCTTGTAAAGGGGATTGTCGAGAAGTGGGCGCGCCAGTGCAAGCCTGCGGAAAGGGCGGGTGCCGTCTCCGGGTAGTGGTTGACATGCGCCAAAGGCTGCGGCATCAAGCGAAGTTTTTCGGGTCTGGCGGCTGGCCTCCGGACAGTGTCTGCCGCTTTCGCACCGACCCGAGAAACCACTCTCGCCATGGCCTCTCCCACCGAAATTCGCAAAGGACGCGTGATGCTTTATGCGGACACGCCGCACCTCGTGCTCGAAGCGCAGCACCGCACCCAGGGCCGCCAGGCGGGTTTTATTCAGGTCACCATGCGCAACCTGAACACCGGTGCCTCGACCACCCAGAAAATCCGCAGCACGGAGACGGTGGAGTTTTGCCACACCGAGACACACAAGCTGGAGTTTTCCTACATCGACGACCAGGGCTACCACTTTCTCGACCCGGAAAGCTTTGAAGACACCTTGCTGCCTCTCGAGATGATCGAGGCGGCCAAGAACTACCTCGTCGAGAACAACATGTACGAAATTCTTCTAGTGGATGGCAAAGCCGTGGAGGTGCAGCTACCCGCCGCGGTCGAGATGAAGGTGACCGAAGCCGCGGAAGCCGTGAAGGGCGACACCGCCTCGAATGTGCAAAAGCCCGTTACGATGGAAACCGGCCTGGTGGTGCAGGTGCCGCTCTTTATCAAGGAAGGTGAGGTACTGCGCATTAAGACTGAAGATGGCAGTTACCTGAGCCGGGCCTAGACGCCCGCCGGACCCTCTCAGTGATTCCTCCCTCCCCCTAGAGGCATCGCTTCACCTCAGCCGCTTTTTCGCATGCGCCCCTCCGCCGCCTCCGGTCACGCCCACATTTATCCCGCGCCTGAAGGCTGGCCCGCGGGCACGGATTTTAAGGTGAGGGTCAACGGGCAGGCGGTGTTCGTCTACCAGACACCAGTAGCTTCCTTTGCGGCGTTCGCCTGCGATGGCCCAGTCACCGTCGAGATTGAGCCGGCTTTTGAGGTGGATGCGGCCACGGTCAAGGTGCGGCCGCTGCGTCACAAGCTGACACCGGTGCAGGACGGCAACACATGGAAGCTCGAGCTGGACGGGCCGTTGCAACTGAGCTTCGAGGCGAACAACGATTACGAGCGGCCCTTGCTGTTGTTTGCCAACGGGCCGGAAAGCGACAAGCCCGATCCGGACGATCCCGCCGTGCACTTTTTTAAGGGCGGTCGGGTGTACCCGGTGGGTGAGCTGACGCTCAAGCAGGGCGAGCAGGTTTACATCGAGGGTGGCGCGGTTGTCGTGGGAAACATTTTTGGCGAGCGACTGAACGACGTCGTGATTCGCGGGCACGGGCTTTTGGATGTGCCGGTGATGGAAAATCCGGCCCGGGAAGGCCAGTCGGCTCGGGCGATTTTGCTGGGCGATTGCCGAGGAGTGCGTGTGGAGGGCCTGATGTTTCACAAGCAAGCGGGCTGGACGGTGTGCCCCTTTGGCTGCCGTGATGTGCTAGTGCGCGACATCAAAGTCATTTCCGAAAAATGCACGGGTGATGGCGTCGATATCATGGGTACGCAGGATGTAGTGGTGGAGGACTCTTTCTTCCGCACCAATGACGACTGCGTGGCGATCAAGGCCTCCGCTGCCGTGGAGTTTCGCTTCCCCTACGCGATGGCCAATGTGGAACGGGTGCGCGTGCGCCGCTGCATTCTCTGGAACGACCATTGCGGCAACGCGATTGAGATTGGCTACGAGACGCGCTGCCACCACATGAGCGACATCGTGTTTGAGGACATCGACATCATCCATTGCGAGTTTGAGGGGTGGAGTTCAGGCGCGGCCATCTCGATTCACAATGGGGACGAGGCGATCGTGCGTGATGTCGTCTTTGAGAACATTCGCATCGAGGATGCGCCGGAGAAGCTGTTTGATTTTCGCATCATGCATGCGGCCTACACGCAATCGCGGCGCAAGGGCAGCATCCATAACGTGCGCTGCAAGGACATTGCGGTGATCGACGGGCCGCTGGCGCCCTCGCTTTTGGATGGCTGGTGGGACCGGGAGACGCCGGATGTGGGCAAGGTCAGCGAAATTTATTTTGAAAACCTGACCTACCTGGGACAGCCGCTGCTCAACAACATCGACGCACGGATGATCCTCGCCAAGTGCGACAACGTGTTCTTTTACCGCACCCATAAGGACGCGGGCGAAAAGCCCAGTTGGGCGCTTTAGGGCGCGTCGGTTCGGCGCTGCGACCGGATTTGCCTGGCCTGGGGTCGCAGGCCGGGTGAATCGTTTTCGTCGGTTGTGCGGCGCGCGCAATTTGAGGTGGCTACCGAGACTGCGGAAGAGTTTGTACGCAAGCTCGATGCGGCGATCGATGCGGTTCCAAATGATGTCATGGATGGAGCCTTGGCGTATTTCGACTGGGCTGAAGAAGACGAGGAGGCAAATCCGCGCATCACAGTTTGATGTCGTCATCTCGACCACGGCCCTTCATTCAGAACCGCCAGTGGTTACCCGAAATCTGCGGCACTTTGCGCGGGTGACGAGCCTGGCAGTGCTCGACTGTCGGTAACCGCTTTTAGCCAAAGAAAACGGCGACACTCCCCATGGAAGCGCCGCCGCGAAAATAACTTTTTGAGCGGAAGCTGACTAAGCTACGCGCTCGACGACGAGGTCCGGCGGGTTCGGGCGCTTGGGTGCCAAACGGTAGGCCTGCTTGAGGTACTCGAGTGAGGCTTCCAGCTTGGACTCGTCGTTGTAGTGAATCATCATGAGCGGCTCGCCCTGCTTGACCTGAGTGCCGATTTTTTTGACTTCGGTCACGCCAACGGCCGGGTCGAGGCCGTTCTTTTTCTCGGCCAGAAGGTGAACCCCACGCGCGATCATGCCGGCGTTGATGGTGTGCACGTAGCCGCGCTTTGGTGCAGGAAGTTTGCGCACGTACTTGGCCTCGGGGAACTTCGACGGGTCGTCGATGACGTCGGTCTTGCCACCTTGTGCCGCGACCATCTCCTTAAACTTTTGCAGCGCGGAGCCGTCGGCCAGGTGTTTCTGGACGGTCTGTTTGGCCGAAAGGGTGGAGCCGGCAACCCCGGCCAAGCGCACGATCTCCATGCCCAGTTTCAGGACAAGCTCCTTGAGGTCGTCGGTGCCTTCGCCCTTGAGGAGCGCGATGGCTTCCTTGATTTCGAGGGCGGTGCCGACGGAATCGCCCAGGGGCTGATTCATGTCGGTGACCAGGGCGACACAGCGACGCTTCATGTTGCGCCCGACGCGGGTGATTGAGCGCGCGAGTTGCTTGGCCTGCTCGATGTCTTTGATGAAGGAGCCATTGCCCCACTTGACGTCGACAACCAGACCTTCGGCACCCTCGGCGAGTTTTTTGGCAAGGACCGAACCGGTGATCAGTGGCAGACTTGGAATGGTGGCGGTGTCCTGACGCAGTCCGTACAGGATGCCATCTACTGGCGCGATGTCCTCGTCCTGCCGGGCGATGGCGCAGTCGAGCTTTTTGACCAGCTTAACATAATCTTTCAGCGGGACCTCGGACTGGAAGCCCTGGATTGCGCTGAGCTTGTCTAGCGTGGAGATGACGAAATCCTCGTCGACGCCGATCATCGAGGGCATGATGACCCCACTGGCCGCGGCAAGCGCGGGCAGCACGAGGGCGGTTTTGTCGCCCACGCCGCCGGTGGAGTACTTCGCTATTTTCGGCTTGGTCAGCCGCGAAAGGTCGATCACCTCGCCAGAGAGCATCACCTCTTCGGCAAAAGTGGCGGTTTCCTGGGCAGACATGCCCTGGAAGTAGATGGACATGGCGAGGGCCGCCATCTGGAAGTCCGGCATCTCCTTATCTAGGATCGAGTCGATGATGAAGCGGATTTCATCCTCAGAGAACTCCCCTCCGTCACGCTTCTTCTCAATCAGGTATGGATATGTGGGCTTAACGGCTTTCTTCGATGCCAGTAACGTTTTTTCGGCCATAGCTTGTGCTGTTTGGTCAGGTAGCCACCTGCTTAAACCTTTAAGCATTAGGCTATTAAGTATCCTTTGTCGAGCAGAAAATCCAGGGCCTCACATTTTCCTTTACCGCCCTGGCCTGGAGCGGGCACTGTTTGCGGCTTTGCCTAGCTGGTTACTTTGCCCATGCACCTGCCCTTCAACCTTGGACGCTTTCTGAACGAAAAAGTTCGCGAAATCGCGGTGACGGTCGACGGTTTCGACGCGGACTTTGAGCCGGCGGTACGTCCGGCGGAGCCGCGTTTTGGCGATTTTCAGGCCAACGGCGCGTTTAGCTACGCGAAAAAACGCAAAGCAAACCCGCGGGCTCTGGCCACGGCGTTGGCGGAACAGCTGGGCCGGGAAGCACCGTTTACGGACGGGGGCATCGCGATCGAGGTGGCCGGTCCGGGCTTTCTGAATTTTACGCTCAGCGCAGCGGCACTGCTGGCCTGGCTTGAGCGCTATCGTGACGCAGACGATCTGCGCTCGGGTGCCCGCACGGTGTACGCCGGGGAGACCGTGGTGGTGGATTACCCTTCGGCCAACACCGCCAAGCAGACGCACATCGGCCACCTGCGCCCGATGGTGATCGGCGAAGCGGTGCAGCGCTTGGTACGTTTTTGCGGGGCCACGGTGATTCGGGACAACCACATTGGCGACTGGGGCACAAACTTTGGGACGCTCATCCGGCAGATGAAACAGGAGAGCGTTTCGCTGGAGGCGATTGACGACCCGGAAACGGCGGTGGCGACCCTGGAGCGTTTGTACAAGGCCGGCACGCAGGCGGAAAAAGACGACCCGGCCATCCGTGAGGACTCTCGGGCCGAGCTGGTGAAACTGCAGGAAGGCGACCCGGAAAACACTCGTGTGTGGGAGCGCGTGAACGAGGTCAGCACCCAGGCCATGCAGGTGGTTTACGCGCAGTTGGGATTGGCGTTTGAGCATACGCTGGGGGAGAGCTTTTACCGAGACAAGGTGGGGCGCGTGTATCAGGAATTGCAGGACGCTGGTCTGGCCCAGGAAAGCGAGGGAGCGCTGGTGGTTTTTCACCCGGAGCATCCGCGTTTCAAGAAATACCCTTTCCTGATCCGTAAGAAAGATGGGGCGAGCAACTACGCCTCGACGGATTTGGCGACCGTGCTTTACCGCGTGGAGCAATGGCAGGCGCGGGAGGTCATTTACGTGACTGATGGGCGTCAGCAGGATCACTTTCAGCAGCTTTTTCTGACAACGCAAAAGTGGTTCGAGGCGCGGGGCTATCCGATGCCGCGGCTGCGCCACGTGTGGTTTGGCGTGATTCTCGGGTCCGATGGCAAGGCGATCAAAACACGCACCGGTGAGCCGATTTTGTTGAAGGCCCTGCTGGAGGAAGCGGTGGAGCGTGCGCGGCAGGTGGTGGCCGAGAAGAATCCGGAGCTGCCAGCGCAGGAGCAACAACTGGTGGCGCGGACCGTGGGCCTGGGGGCGGTGCGTTACTTCGACCTCTCATCGAATCGGACGCAGGACTACGTTTTTGACTGGGAGCGCATGCTGGCTTTTGACGGCAACACCGCCCCGTACCTGCTCTACGCGGTGGCGCGGATTCACGCGATTTTCCGCAAGGCCCAACTGGTGCCCGGCGATCGCGCGAACGAGGCAGGGGCCTCACCCTTTGAAACGGAGACGGAGTTGGCCCTGGCGCGCAAGCTGGCGGGTTTTCCTGCGGCGCTGGATCTGGCTCTGGCCGAGCTACGGCCGCATTTTTTGTGCACGTATCTGTACGAGTTGGCCGGGCAGTTCTCGAGTTTTTACAACGCCGATCGCGTGATTGTGGAAGCTGCCGACGTGAAGGCGCGACGCCTGGTGCTGTGTGCGCGTACGCTGTGGATGCTGGAAACCGGCCTGCACCTACTTGGGCTCGAAACGCTGGAGCGCATGTAGTTCAAAGAGTGGGGACGCGCTCAAGTTTGCTGGCGCATCTGGGCGCGCACAGAAACGATCACACCGGTCACCACGATGGGTGCCGCCACGAAAAACATCGGTGAGGGTGCCTCAGCCTGGCCCCAAACCAGATAAGCGATGATCGAAGCGGAGATGAACTGGCCGGTGTTGCACAAGGTGACGACCTGCCCGCGCAAGCGCCGCAGCGAAAGGTTGAAAATGCTGTGGCCGATGATGGTCGGAATCAGGGTCAGCCCGAGGATATATACGTACTCACGGATCGGATACAGCCAGAGATCGCCCAGGCCGGTGACCGCTTCCGCCGGTGTCAGATAGACGACCGGCAGGCCGATGGCGAAGCAGACCAGCCCGGAGATGAAAAAGAGCGGGATGACGTAGAGCCAGATGCTGGGGAAGTCGCGGTTCTTGCGGCCCAAGGTCATGTAGGCGGCAAAGAGGCACATTGAAAAGAAGGCCATCAGGTCGCCGCGCCAGGTGTCCTTACCGATGGCGAAGTCGCCGCCCTTGAGCAGCAGCAGCCCGCCTAGGGCGATGACCGTGCCGATGATTTCACCGCGGTTGAGCACTTCGCGCAGGAAGAAATACAGGAAGAAGGGCATCGCGATGGGCGCGAGGTTGACGATGAGCGTGCCGTTGGGCGCGGTGGTCCAGCGCGCGGCCAGATTCCATGTGATGAAGTGGGCGGCGAGCAGGATGGCTGGGGCGATGCTACGGCGCAGGTGGTCCAGGCCATAGACGCCCCGGTGGCGCTTGCGCAGGTTGAAGAAGACCGGAGAGAGCACCAGAGCGGCCAGCACCAGACGGTAGCCGGCCAGCAGGATGGGGTTGACGTTGCTGAGCTTGATGAAGGTGACCGCCGAGGAGGCGATGACGACGCCGAACATCAGGATCAGCACCGGCACCACGACCGGTTGCGGATCGCTGCCGAGGGCCAGCCCAGACGTGGCGGCGGTTGTGGAAGGCTGGCTCATTGGGGCTGCGCCAGGGTTTACCGCAGGTGCCAGCGGTAAGGGTATTTGGAGAGCAGGGTGTGGCCGCCGGATTGAATCCAGGCGACATCCTCGATGCGGCAGCCTCCAAGGCCCGGATAATACAAGCCCGGTTCCACGGTGACAATTGCGCCTTTTTTAAGCCGCTCGGATACGCGGCTGGAAACGCGCGGCGGCTCGTGAACCTCCAGGCCAAGACCATGCCCGGTGCCATGGAAAAACCCCTGGTACACGCCGTTTTTCTGCCCGGTTTCGTAGCCGATTTCCTCAAAGTACCCGGCGGCGGCTTCGTGAACGCGCTTGCCGGAGGTGCCCGCCTTCAGCGTGGCGAGAGCGCGCCGTTGTGATTCGGCCACGGTGGCGACGAGCTGCTTTTGCGCGTCGCTGGCCCGGCCCTTGAGGAAGGTGCGGGTCATGTCGCCGTGAAAGCCCGTGCGCGCAACCCGGGGAAACACGTCGACGATGAGCAATTCGTCGGCGCGGAGGGGGCCTTCGCCACGGCAGTGCGGGTCGCAGGCCTGGTCGCCCCCTGCACAGATGGTTCCCGAGGCGACCGCCCCTTTTTGCAGAGCAGCGGTGTCGACCAGGGCGCGCAAGCGTTCGGCGGTCAGGCGTTTGCCATCCAGAAGCAGGTAGCGTCGCGGATCGATTGTGGCCGCACGCAAGGCTTTTTCGGCGGCGCGCAAGCCAGCGGCGCTGGCCGCGCAACCATCGGCAACGGCCTTGGCTTCCTCGGCGGACTTGGTTTCGCGGTCCGGAAAAAACATACCCTCGGACGGCTGCACGGGCAGACCGGCTGCCTGCAGGGCAAAGGCCAGACCTGCCGGGAAATTCGCGGGCACTTCGAGAGTCTTGAAGCCGAAGTCGCGCGCCAGCAGACGGATGAGGCCTGAGGGTCCGTCTGTTTCGTTGCCAAAAACTTCTTTGGCGCGCCTGCTGAGGGCTTCGAGGCTGAGGATTTCGTCCAGACTGCTTTCGTGTTGGGCGCGGTTGTACTCCAGGGCGTTGAAGACGCCGTACTTTGTGCCGCGCCACTCAAATGCGATGAAGGCATCGGGCACCATCAGGCCACTGAAATAGCGCATGTCCGCGTTTTGCTCGGACTCGGCAAAGAGCAGACGGGCGCTCGGGGTGGCGGCAGGACGGGGTCGCTTGGGCATGGGCGATTAGCATTGAGCCGGGGCGCTGGCTGTCTAGACAAATGCCGTGCGTGCCTTTCTGCATCGACTCGCCCCTTTGTTGCTTTGCGTCGCAGGCGCTGCGTTGACCGGCTGTGGCGACGACGCGCAGACAGCTCCGGCCCATGAACCTGCCCTGCGTGAGGACGCTCCGCCCGAACCATTCGCCACACGATTCGAGATCGCGGTGGGCGGGCAGATGGTTCGCATGCAAGTCGCCCTGGAGCCGCAGGAGCAGCAGCGCGGGCTGATGTTTCGCGAAAAGTTAAGGCCCAACGAGGGCATGATCTTTGTCTTTGATCGGCCGCGCCGGCTGTCCTTTTGGATGAAGAATACGCCGTTGCCGCTGGACATTGGTTACTTTGACGCCGAGGGGGTGCTGCGGGAGATTTATCCGCTGCGCCCATTCGATGAAACCAGTGTGATCTCGCGCCGTGCTGATCTGCAACTGGCCCTGGAGATGGAGCGCGGCTGGTACGCCGCCAACGGGGTGGCCCCGGGTGCCGCCTTGGATCTGCCGGGTTTGATCCGAGCCATCGAGGCGCGTGGCGTCGACCCGGCAGTGTTTCGGCTGAATGCGCCAGAGGCGACGCCTTGAGCGCGCTCAGCTTTCGGTCGGGTCGGTGGTGCCGTAATCGGCTTCGGGCAGGTCGATGCTGTCGACTTCGATGTCTTCGAGGAAGCGTCCGAAGCCACGGTCGTTGAGGGATTCGACCAGGGCGCTGGTGTCTTCCTTGAGCGCGCGTCGGAGTGCCGGGTAGTACAACTCGGTCAGGTAAAAGAGCTTGGCGACGTCGGCATCGATCAGGAAATTGCGGTCGGACTGCTCTTCCTCGTTGGGTAACAGGAGCAGGCGTCCGTGTGTGAAGTTATTGAGGGTAAGGGATTTCCGGCTGGCGTTGAGCTCGACTGCCTGCTTGAGGATGATGGCACGTTTGAGCCGCACAATGTTGCTGGGATGCCCAAGGATGATGGTGTTGCGCTCGCGTCCGAATTCGTCGGGTTGGTTGAGTTCCCAAAGGCGGCGGGCCCAGGTGTCGCCATCGGGGATGTACTCGAGGCTGATTTCGGGGACAGGCTCGGAGAGAATGTCCTGGCTGCGCAGGCTGGAGCGCTGCGGGTAGAAGGTCATGACGACCGCCTGCCCGTCCATGGCCGGGAAGGGGTTGGCAGAACCGGGGCTGGCGGCGCTTTCGGTACGGTTGCCGCCGAGCCGCAGAGTAGCTCCCTGACGGCGGGGGCCCGCGGTCAAAACGGTGGAAGGTTCCGGTCCGGTGTCCTCGCGAATATCCTCGCCCGCGACGGTTTGCAGGTAGTTGTCGAGGAAGCGCACGCTGAAGCCGGACTCGCTGTCGTCGTCGGGTACAAAGAACAGAATCTGGTCGCTTTCGAGGCTCTGGCTGAGCTGGCGGCGCTTGATCACTTCGTAAATCTGGCGGCAGACAAGGATCTCCTCACCCGGCAGGCGACCGCCGGCAAAGCGGCTGTAGGGATAGGCGTCGGCGAGGCTGCTGTCGCCCAGGAGGACGCGGTCGGTCAAATCCTGCAGGTGACGCAGGGCGGTGTTCTGGGTGAGGAAGGCCAGATCGAAAACATCCTCGGAGCGGATGCGGTAGGCGTCGCGGAAAAGCTGGTGGCCAAAGCTGTCAAAGGCGTCCTCGTCGCGCGGGAGGTTGCGCCCGGCGACTTGTCCCTCGGGCAGGATGAAAGGGGTGATGACGATGATGACCTCACGCTTGAGGCGCTCGGCGCTGTCCGAGCGGAAGGCGGAGCCGACCAGGGGCAGGTTGCCAAGCACGGGCACGCGGTTTTGTTCCTTGACGACGTCCTTGGCGATGAGGCCACCGATGATGAAGGGCGTGTTGTTGTTGACGATGCTGTAGGTCTGCACGCGGCGGGTGGAGATGCGCGGGGCGCGTCCGATCTCGTCGCCGTCGTTGTTGAAGACGACCAATTCCTCGTTGGGCACCTCGGCGGAGATGATGCCGTCGAGTTGCAGGCTGATCTCCTCGGCGGAGGAACTCATGCGTGGGCGGATGTTCAGAAGGATGCCGACGGGGATGTACTCGAAATCGAGCTGGATATTGTCGCCCTGGTTGGCACCACGGACGGAGGTGGCCACGGGGATGTCCTCGCCGACGCGGATGGAGGCCTGACGCCCGTCGAGGGTGAGCACACTGGGACGGGAAAGAATCTCGGCCTGGCCTTCCTGGACGAGGGCTTCGATGCTGAGCTCGAACTCGCCGAAGATACGGGCTGCGTCCAGCACGGCGGCCGGATCGGTGGCCGGGGGCAAGCCCGGGATGTTGCCCAGTTGCAAGTTGGTGATGCGGATGCCGCCGGCTTCCTTGGTCCATTGTACGCCGAGGGTGTCGAGGCCGGTTTCGGAGATTTCGAGCACCATGGCCTCGATCAGAATTTGGCGCGCGGGCCGGTCGATGAAGGTTTCGACCATGCCTTTCAGCTCGGCAAACTGGTTGGGATGGGCCGGATGATAAAAAACCAGCAGTTCCATCATTTCGCTGGCAGCGGTCATCTGCGGGAGTTCCTCGGCGACGCTGGGGGAAATGGTCAGGCCGAAGGCGCTCTTGGTGGCCTTGCTGCCGCCGACCAGGTCGACCCCCTCAGCCGAGGGCATGGCCACGACGACCGGGAGCGTGTCGGTGTTGGGTTTGGTGGCCGGCTCGATGAGCTTGGCCTTGCCGACGCTCTTGCCGGAGTCTTTGAACTCGACGCAGTTGTAGCCCATGGTTTTGAGAACGGCCATGGCGCGGTCGGCTTCGATGTAGCTGAGCTTGATGCGTCCGATTTCGAGGTCACCAAAGCTCATGTTTTCGGAACGCTTGGCGGCCTGTTGTCCGGATTCCTCGACGATTTTGAGGACCTTCTCCACGTCGCGGGCATTAGCTTCCTCGCCGCGTGGCTTGAGGACCTTGCCGTAGACCCAGAGGTGCGGGGGCTGGCTGAGAAAGGTAGCGTGCCCGATCTGGAGGATGCGGGTGCCGTCGTCACCGGGCTTGGTCAGGCAGATGAGGCTGCGGATGTTTTGCGGCGTTACCTCGACCGGCATCTTGAAGGCACCGTGGGCGTCGGCGTAGCCGTGCTCGGACTTCATGCGCGCGGCGACAATGTTGAGGATTTCCTCCAGTTCGACGGCGGAGAGATTTTCCTGCGGCAGGAACTTGCCGGCGCCTTCGAGCGAGCCGTTCTGGGCACGGGCGTCGGTGGCGATCAGGCAGCAGGTCAGCAGCGCGGCCAAAAGCGGCAGCGCCTTTTGAAAGGAGCGGGTAACGTAGTGTGGGCAGTGCATGATCAATCAGATGGACGTCAAGGTGGGGACAACCACGCGGGTGGGACCAAATTGTGCGATGCGGCCCTCGCGAACCTCCAGCACGCGGTCAGCGTGGCGGAGCATGTCTTCGCGGTGAGTGATCATCAAGGTGGTTTTGCCGTTCATAAGGTCCAGAATAACGGGGATGAGTTCCTCCTCGCGGGCCTTGTCGATGGAGGCGGTGGCCTCGTCGAGGATGAGAATCTTCGGGTCTTTGAGCATGGCGCGGGTGACGGTGATGATCTGCTTCTGGCCGCGCGAAAGGGTGATGCCACGGTCGCCGACCACGGTGTCGTAGCCGCCCGGGAGCTTGGAGATAAACTCGTGGGCGCCGGTGTGTTCGCAGATGGCCTGAATCTCTTTGCGCGAGGCGCGGGGGCGGGCGTAGCGGAGGTTTTCCAGAATCGAGGCGCTGAAGAGAAAGCAGTCCTGAAAGACCACGCCGATGTTCGAGCGCAGGTAACGCAGGTCGAACTCGCGCACGTCAACATCGTCGACCAGAACCGAGCCGCCGGTGGGCTCGAGGAAGCGCGGGACCAGGTTGACCAGCGTGCTCTTGCCCGCCCCACTGGGGCCGACGATGCCAATGACCTCGCCCGCTTCAGCGGTGAACTGAATCGATTTAAGGACAGGGATGCGGTCTTCGTAGGCAAAGCGGACATCGCGAAACTCCAGCTTGCCTTCTATCGGCGGTTTGCGGCGGGCGGTGAAGGTGAGCTCGGTGGTCTCGTCGTCGAGGATTTCGAAGCAGCGTTCGATGCTGGCGGTGGTCTTGGTCAGCTTGGCAAAGCCGCTCATCAGCTCGGCAACGGTGGGGTAGAGCATCCGCACAAAGAGCAGAAAGCTGACGAAGTCGCCCACCTGCATCGCTTCGCTAGCGGGTTTGCCCATGATCTGATACGCGCCAAAGCCCAGCAGGATGACCGTGGCCAGGCCGATGAGCAGGTCGGCCACCACTTTTTGACGCACGTGCTGGCGCATCCCGGCCAAGCGGCTCTGGCGTGAGCGGTCGATGGCTTCCTCAAAGGCGTGGCGTTCGCGGTCCTCGGCGGTGAAGCCCTTGACCACCTCGATGCCGAGAAATTTCTCCAGCAGGTTGCCGCTGGCGTCGGCGAGGTTTTCCTGGGCGGTGCGGCTGGCAGCTTTAATCGGCCCGCGAAAGTAATGGAAGGTGATCAGGTGCAGCGGGAGGATCACCGTGGCGGCGACGGCCAGTTCCCAACTCATCGCGTACATGACCGCCACGATGCCGAAAAACAGCAGGATTGACTGCGCGAGGGTGGGGTACTCGTCCTGGATGAACTGCTGGATGACGTTGGTGTCGTTCATGACCCGGCTGGAGAGCTTGCCGGGGTTGTTGCGCCGATAATAAACGAGGCTCATCTGCTGCATGCGCTCGAAGAGGGTTTTGCGCAGGGAGAAGCAGACGTTCTCGCCGATGTTAACGCTCTGCAGCTTGGAAATGTAGTAGAAGAGATTGCGCAGCAGAAAGATACCGACGATGGCGATTAGGATTTCGACCAGCAGGCTCCAGTCGTCCTTAACGAAGACCTCGTCGATGATGACGCCGATCAGCCGGGGCAGCGCGAGGTTGGCCAGGGTGAGCGCGACGAGCAGCCCGAGGATGAGACTGAAGGCGCGCCAGTGGGGCTGAATCAGTTCCCAGAGCCGAACCAGTGCGCTTTTCTCCTCGGCTTTCATCGACCCCATCGGGCCAGACGCAGCCGCAAATCGCTCCCGCAGCGATTTGTAAAGGACCTTACAGACACCTTCACGACAACAATCACCCCTTTACTTTTACCTGACACCGAATGGGAAACTCGTCGATGGTAAAGGTTCCCCAATTCTTTTGTTACGTGTCAGTTACGCGATTCTTAGGGCAGGATCGCGCGGACGCAGAAATTCTTTAGTCTGGGCGTAAGTCGCAGCCATCACGCATGATTTTACCTAGGCGCGGGCTTCGTGGAGGGCGACGGTGCCGAAGGTGAGGGCCTGGGCAGTGACTTGGGTGAAGGCGGCGGCTTCGAGTTCGCCGGTGATTTGGGCGCGGGTGGGGAAGCTTTCAATGGAGCCGGCCAAGTAGTGGTAAGCGTCTTTTTTGCCGGTCAGCCGCCCAGCGAAAATGGGCAGCAGCGTCTTAAGATAGGCGTAGTAGAAGGGCTTGAACCAGCCGTAAGGTTGCGAGAATTCCAGCACCAGCAGTGAGCCGCCGGGCTTGAGCACGCGGCGCATTTCCAAGAGCCCCTGGTGCCGATCTTCCAGATTGCGCAGTCCGAAGGCGATAGCGGCCACGTCAATTGAGGCATCCTCGAGGGGCAGGTTCAGGCAATCGCCGGTTGTAAATGTGAGGCCACTCGACGTGGCTGCCCATTCGGGGAGCTTGGTCTGCTTGCGACGGGCTTCGTCGAGCATGGGCTCACAGAAGTCCAGGGCATGGATTTGGGTTTCGGCAGGCAGCGCCTTTTTGAGGGCAAAGGCAACATCGCCGCTGCCGGTGGCCAAATCGGCGACGACCCTGGGCGAGCGCGCCGAGGCGCGCCGGACGAGGGCCTTGCGCCAGCCATGGTCGAGCCCGCCGGACAGCAGGTGATTGGCCTGGTCATAGCGACCGGCGATCCCCGCAAACATGGTGCGTACAGCGCTGGATTCTGGCATGTCGTAATCAAGCCAATGGCGGACAATGGGCAAGCTGCGGCTCAGTTTTCCGACTGCGGGGAGTCGTCTGGGTTATCCTTGGCCTGCGCCTCGGCCTCCTTGAAGGAGGCCACCACCCATTTCGAGAGGGTCTTGTCGGGCTCCTGAGCGACTTCGCCGGTGATCTCGAACTTCGTCTGGCCGGTGTTGCGCTGTATGATGTGCAGGCCGTGCTGGAAGTCTTTGAACCTCTCCTCGCAGATGGTGCGGATCATTTTGTCGCGCTCGACGGCTTCCGCAATGAGCACCTCCGCCGCCTCCTCGTTGAAGGTGAGCTGGAGTTCGTTGCGCCGTTTGAAATCCTCGGCGAAGCGCTGGAGGTCATTCATGTAGACCCCGCGCTGCAGGTGCTGATTCTCGACAAGCAGCTGCTTGAGCGTTTCCTGGGGGTTGCGGACGCCGTCGGTGGTGATCTCGAAGGACTGGATGGCCGTGGAGGGCAGCTCGAACTTGAAAGGACGGAAGACGCGCTCGAGAACGGTCATCAGGCCGCGGGCTCCGGTATTCTGCGCGTAGGCCAGTCGGGCGACCTCGGCGATGGCCTCGGGGGTGATCTCAAAATCGATGCCGTAGCCCTTGAAGTCGCCCTTGTATTGATTGAGCAGGGAGCCTTCCGAGGTGGTGAGGATATTGGCCAGGTCGCTGTCGGTCAGGGCATCGCAGGCAACGCGCACCGGCAGGCGGCCGATGAACTCGGGCTCGAATCCGTAGTCGATGAGGTCGCGGCTTTCGACCCGGTGCAGGTATCGCGAGAGGTGCAGATCGTCTGAGCCGGGCGTGCTGGCAAAACCGATGGCAGACTTGTCCACGCGTTTTTTCACGCTCTCGGCCAGCTTGTCGAAGGCGCCGCTGACGATGAAAAGAATGTGCCGGGTGGAAATGGTACGGCTGGGGTCGCTTTTGGAGCGTCCGCCGGACATCATCGCCTGCATCTGCCCCATCATGTCGTTGGGTGAGAATGGCGAGACTTCGGAATCCTCCATCAGCTTGAGCAGGTTGACCTGTACGCCGCGCCCAGAAACATCGCGGCCCATTTCGCCGACGCTGGCGATTTTGTCGATCTCATCGATGTAGATGATGCCGTACTCGGCGAGCTCAATGTTGCCGTTGGCCGCTTTGACGAGGTCGCGGAGGAGGTCTTCGACATCACTGCCAACGTAACCGGTTTCAGAGAATTTGGTGGCGTCGGCCTTGACGAAGGGGACCCCGATGTGGCGGGCGATGGTGCGCATCAGGTAAGTTTTTCCCACGCCGGTGGGACCCAGCAGGAGGATGTTCTGCTTGCTGTACTCCTGCTTGAGCACCTCGGAACTCTCGAGGCCGCGGCGAACATGATTGTAATGATCACAGATTGCGACGGATAATACTTTCTTAGCCTCGGCCTGCTGGATGACATAGCGGTCGAGGTAGTCGCGAATTTCGCGTGGCTTCAGGCTGAAGTCGCGGATACGCCGCAGGATTTCGTCCTGTGTTTCATCGTTGTTTGCGTCTGGGGTTTCGGTCTGGCCGGCGTCCTGCGCAGCGAAACCAGGCCCGGTGGAAAACGTGGACGCCCCGCCCTGTTGCATGATTTTCTGGAGCTGTTTTTGCAGCTCTTCGAAGGGATTCTTGCCGTCATCGTCGCTCATAAAAAATTGGGTTTGACTTGCCTAAGGTCCTCAGAAACATCGCACTGTAAACAACTTTCAGAGTTGTCTCCCTCCCCCAGAAACTGAATTTTCGCTGCTGAAATGGCTGGAAACCTGACCAAGCGGGATATCGTCCTCGAAATATACGAAAAGACGGGATTTCCGCAAAAGGAAGTTCGTGAGACGGTCCAGCTAACCCTCGACGCGATTGCGCAAGCGCTGTCGCAAGGGCGTAACGTGGAGTTGCGCAACTTTGGTGTGTTTGAAGTTCAGGTGCGCAAAAGCCGGATCGGGCGCAACCCGAACAAGCCGGAAACCGATGTGGTCATCCCCAAGCGCGCAGTCATTAAATTCAAGGCAGGCAAGGAACTGAAGGCCGAACTCAAGGCGCTGAATCTGGAGGGCATCGACGCCGAGGAGACGCTCTAGGGCGGCAGGATCGGGCAGTCGTGGCGGTTGTCACCTGCGTGGCATGTTTGAAACGCTTCCAGGTTTTCGGGAGTTTTATCCCGACGATTGCGCTGTCCGCAGCTACATTTTTCGCCATTGGCGGCAAACGGCGCAGGCGTTTGGCTTCAGCGAATACGACCCGCCGCTGCTCGAACCACTGGAGCTGATCACCGCCAAGAGCGGTGAGGAGATTGTCACCCAGCTTTTCAATTTTGAGGATAAAGGCGGACGGCAGGTGACGCTGCGCCCGGAGCTGACACCCTCGATGGCACGCATGGTTGGTGCGCGGGCCAACAGCCTGAAGCGCCCCATTCGTTGGTTTGCGATCGCAGAAAATTTCCGCTACGAAAAGCCGCAGAAAGGGCGTTTGCGATCGCACTATCAGCTGAATTGCGACCTGCTCGGCGAGCCCGGTCCGGCTGCCGATGCGGAGATCATCGCCCTGGCCATTCAGGCATTGCAGGCCTTCGGGCTGGGCCCGGAGAATTTTATCATCCGTCTCAGCGACAGGAACTTGTGGATCGCCTATCTCGCGGCGCTCGGTCTTGAAGACACCGCCTGCACCCAGGTTTTGGGGGTGATCGACAAACTTGAACGGCTCAGCCCGGAGGTTGCCATCGAGCAGTTGAAGCCTCAGTTCAGCGCGGGGGCCGCGGAAGACTTTCTGGCCCGGGTGAACGAACTGAAAAGTATCCGCGATCTGGATACGCTGGAAAAATTTTTTAGCGCGTACGTTCAGGGCGAGGCCGTTACCGAGCGCCTGGCGCAGTGGCGCGAGTTGGTGAGCCTGCTCGATGCGCTGGGCGTTGGTGAATACATCCGCATCGACCTGGGCATCGTGCGTGGGCTGGCTTACTACACGGGATTTGTCTTCGAAGCCTTTCAGACCGTGGGCAAGGGGCGGGCGCTGTGCGGTGGTGGGCGCTACGACCATCTGGTGGAAAAGCTCGGCGGTCCGGCCGTGCCGGCGGTGGGTTTTGGCATGGGCGATGTGACCCTGCGTGACTTGCTGGAGGAGCGAAAGCTGTTGCCGCCTTTGATCGAGGCCGCCGATGTTTTTGTCGTGGCCATGGGAGACTCCGCTCGCGAGGCCGCCTTGCGCGATGTCATGCTGCTGCGCGCGGCTGGCTACCGCACGGTCTATGCGCTCAAGCCCTCCGGCTTCAGCAAACAACTCAAGCAAGCCGACCAGAACGGCGCGCGTCTGGCGCTGATCTACGGTGAGGAGGAATTGCAACAGGGTGCGGTTAAGATACGCCACCTGGCCGCCCGCGCGGAGCAGGTGTTCCCACGTCGCCAACTAATCGAGGCAGTGGCGCATGTGCTCGAAGACGGTCTGCCGGAAACGTCTTCATAAGCCCCTGTCTTGCGCGAGACTTCCTGGAATTTTAATCTCCAGCCGACTTATGAGACGTTTCACGTTTTGCCACATGTTCGCGGCGGCGCTGTGCCTGCTCTTTGCCAGTTGTGACACCAACCCGCTCACCATCGACGACTGGAAAACAATCAGCGTGGCGCAGCTGCGCAAAGAGGTTGAGGAAGAGACCGGTCGCAGCGCCGTTTGGCACTACTCCGGGACCGGGGCCAAGTACCACTACTTTTACCGGGAGGGCGCCGGGCCATCGCTGATGATGAGCGGGTATTTCCGCGTGGACCGGGAAGCGTTCACGGTGCCGGAAGCGTTTATGACCGCCAACGAGCGGCTGCCACGTCCGGCATCCTACGCGATCGCGTTCAGTAAACCCGCCGCGGACGGCGGTTATGAGCACGCCCTGGCAAACGGGTTCACCCGCGATTAATGAGCGGCTAGCTGCGCGCGGCTTCGAAGGCTTCGAGCTTGCGGAAGAGGTCCTTGAAGATTGGGTTGCGCCAGCAGCGGCGCGCTTCGACGAACGGCCCGGCGTCGGCAGCAGGTGCGGACAAGTCCCACTCGATGCTGTCGGTCAGGCGCGGGCGCGGGGTTACGCGGGTGCGGGTAAAGTCGGGATTGACCATCCAGCCGATGGGGGCGAGGTCCCAGATTTCTTTGGCCCAGGCGTAGTGGTCGGTGTGGTAGCCGCGAAACGTTTCGACAAGATAATCGCAGAGAGGGCCCTTGCCGCCGATGTGCGCCTCCAGCTCGTGGAGGGTGGTACGCAGGTTTTCAGCCACGCAGGCGCAGGGAAACTGCAGGAGCGGCAGCTTGGATTCGTAGACCACCTGGGAGGCTTTCAGGTCGCCGCGCAGGTTAAACTCCTTGGCGCTGTCCCAGTGGGTTGGCTGGCCACCAAGCCACAGAAGCGTCATCTTCGGGGCGATGGAGGGGTCCATCAGGAGGGAGGAGGCGACGTTGGTCAGCGCTCCGATGGCGATGACGTACAGACGCTCGCCGTCGGCTTCCGCCGCCTGTACGTGCTCCAGCAGGGCCTTGGCCGCCTCGCTTTCCACGGGGGTGGTCTTATCCGGGAGCCAGGCTGCTGAGCCCTTGCGCACGGCGGGCCTTTGTGCCTGCGGCTGCCCCATGCGGTCCAGCAGGGTCAGGATCTCGTCGTAGCTTTTTTGCATACCGTCGGCCGGTCCATCCGAGCGGTCGTTGTGAAAGGGCGTGGCGTGGATGGCCTCAACGCGCATGCGGTCCGGGCTGAGCAGCGCATGAGCTACGGCAAACTGGTCGTCGATCTCGTTGTAGGTGTCGGTATCGAGCACGACCCGAACGGCCTGGGTTGGCGGGTCAAGCGGAGAGGGGTTTGCAGGTGTATTCATAAATGCATTACAAGGCGCGGATGGCCGCGCACAGCACGTCGGCGGTTTGTTCGATGTCTTCCTTGTCATGAGCCGCGCTCAAAAAACAAGTCTCGAAAGGCGAGGGGGGTAGGTAAACGCCATGGTCCAGCGCATGGCGAAAAACCTGCGCGAAGCGTGCTTTGTCCGCTGCCAGCGCGTCGTCGAAATCAAGCACGGGGCCTTCGCGAAAGAAGAGGCTGAACATGGAGCCGGTTTGCGGCACGACCAGCGGCAGGCCCTTGTCACGCGCTTCGACCTCCAGGGACGCCTTCAAGGTGTGGGCGTGAGTGTGCAGTTGATCGTACGGGTCGGTTTCGCGCAGGCGCTGAAGTGAGGCGATGCCCGCCGCCATCGCAAGAGGGTTTCCGCTAAGCGTCCCGGCCTGATAGACGGGACCTTCCGGCGCGAGGTGGTCCATGATCTCGGCCTTCCCGCCAAAAGCCCCCACCGGTAGGCCGCCGCCGATGATTTTGCCAAAACAGGACAGGTCGGGGCGCACACCTTCAGCCGCCTGTACGCCGCCTAGGCCAATGCGAAAGCCCGTCATCACCTCGTCAAAGATCAGCACCGAGCCGTGTTGCGTGCACAGTTGGCGCAAGGTGTGCAGGTAGCCCGTTTCGGGCAGGAGCAGGCCGCAGTTGGCGGGGTAGGGCTCCAGGATGACGCCTGCGATTTCATGGCCCTTTTCGGCGAAACAATCCTGCAATCGCTGCAGATCGTTGTAAGGCAGCACGAGCGTCTCAGCGGCAAAGCTGGCCGGTACCCCCGCACTGTCAGGCCGGCCAAAGGTCACGGCACCCGAGCCGGCGGCGACGAGTAAGGAGTCGACATGCCCGTGATAGCAGCCAGCAAACTTGATGATCTTGTCACGACCGGTGAAGCCGCGGGCCAGCCGAATTGCGCTCATCGTGGCTTCGGTGCCGCTGTTGGTCATGCGCACTTTCTCAAGTGAGGGAACCAACTCGCAGAGGAGCTCGGCCATTTCGACTTCGTAGGGGTTGGGCGTGCCAAAGCTGGTGCCTTTTTCAAGCGCTTGGGCCACCGCTGTGCGAACGGTGGGGTGGTTGTGGCCGTGAATCGCCGGGCCCCAGGTGCACACATAATCGATCAGGGCGGCCCCGTCGGCGGTGTGCAGGCGGCTGCCTTCGGCGCGCTCGGTGAAAAAGGGCTCGCCCCCGACCGAGCGGAAAGCCCGCACCGGCGAATTTACCCCGCCAGGTATGCGGCGCAGCGCCCGGTTGAACAAGTCATGCGAAGTCTCCGTAACCGTCACAAAACTTACATGGACCCGCCCGCCAGCCTTGGCAAGACCCTCAAAGCCCTTACGAACTTGCGCGCGCAGGGGCTCGCTTGCATGTGTGCTGGATGCAATGGGCTGATTTAAGGGGTAAGCGACTGGTTGTTTTGGGTGCTGGCTACGTAGGGGGCGAGGCAGCCCGGCAGGCGCAGCGCGCAGGTCTGGAGGTGGTCGCGCTCACTCGCAATGCGGCTACCGCCCAAGCCCTTGAAGCCGATCAGGTGCCCTGCGTGGTCGCCGAGTTGCACGGCAAACAATGGCACTCCCGGATCGAGCCCGAGGCCGACTTTGTGGTAAACACAGTGAGTAGCGCGGGCGGCGGGCTGGAAGGCTATCAACTCTCTTACGTGGACGGGCAGCGCTCGCTCGTCGAATGGACGCGCGCTGGCCAGATTGCCCGCGCAGTGTTTACCAGCGCCACGAGCGTGTACCCGCAGATCGATGGTGGCTGGGTCGACGAAGGTGCATCCAGCGCAGGCTGCACCCAAGCCGGCCAGCTGCTGCTCGAAGCTGAAAACGTGCTCCTGCAGGCCGATGCGCCGCTGCAAAAGCGGATTGTTTTGCGGCTGGCGGGTATCTACGGGCCGACCCGACACATGTACCTCAACCAGCTGGAGCGAGGCGAGACGACCTTCAGCGGCCAGGGCGACACTTATCTGAATCTCATCCACCGCGACGACGCCGTCCGCGCGATTCTGGCCGCGTTGCTGGCTCCGGAACTGCCCGAACTGTCCATTTTCAACATTGCCGACGGCAGCCCCGCGCTGAAGCAGGACATCGTCCGTTGGCTGGCTGCGCAGTGCGGACAGGACCCGGCGGCGATCATCTTCGATCCGCAGGCGGCTTCCGCTCGGCGCACCTTGCCCGATGGGAGCGTGCCCAATCGCCGCGTCACCATCGAGCGGGCGCAGCAAATTTTGGACTGGAACCCGACGTATGCCTCCTTTCGCGAAGGCTACGCGCCGATCCTCAAAGCCACCTGACCTCACAACCTCTCGATCACCCGACCTCAGGACAACTAGACGACCGGACAAGCCGACGACCCGAAACATCCCCTTGACTCACTCGGGTCTCGGGCGAAGCGTTGCGGTCGTCGTAGCATTCGCAACCCGCACACAGGAGACACGCGCCATGGCAATGGGAGTTGGCAAAATGATGAAGCAACTGGCCAAGGTCCAGAAGCAGATGACCGAGGCACAGGACGCCCTCGCCGACGAGATTCTGGAGATTTCCTCCGGCGGCGGGGCCATCGCGATTCAGATCAACGGACAGGGTGAGTTCAAAAACATCACCCTCGACCCTGAGTTTCTGAAGGAGGACCCGGAATTTGTTCAGGAGACGCTGCTGGCGGCGGTGCAGGAGGCTTGCGAAAAGGCGAAGGCACGTAACGAAGACGTCATGGCCGAAATCCAGTCCAGCGTACAGATGCCCGGCATGCCGGGCATGATGTAGGCGTCATTACTACGCATGCTCGTAGTGAAAGACACCTACAAGTCATCGTTCACACATTTGACGTCTTGTGACTCCGGCCTTTGACAGGCTGCACGCGCTTTTGAAGCAGTTGCCCGGCCTGGGCAGCCGTTCCGCCGAACGGCTTGCCTTGCACCTGCTGGTGGAAAAGCCGGAGCGCATGGCCCCGCTTTTAGAAACGCTGCAGTTGGCCAGTACTGTGCTGAGGCCCTGCTCGCGCTGCGGCTCGCTGGCCGAGGGCGAGCTTTGCAACATTTGCGCGGATACCTCGCGAAATTCGGGCCAACTGTGTGTGGTGGAGAGCGTGCCGGAGGTGCTCGCTCTGGAGCGCGCGGGTGTCTATCGCGGGTACTACCATGTGCTGCACGGGCGTCTTTCGCCGCTGCACGACGTCGGGCCTGAGCAGCTGAATTTAGAGAGCCTTGGCAAGCGCTTGCAGGCGGAGCCCATCAACGAGCTGATCCTCGCCCTTTCCAACGACATCGAGGGCGAGGCGACCTGCCACTATATTCAGGAGGAGTGCCTGCCCAGGGACGGCCGTGTGATCCAGCTGACGCGCATCGGCTTTGGGTTGCCCAGTGGCGGTGGTCTCGGTTTGGCCGATGCCGCGACCGTCCGCACGGCCCTCGAAGGCCGCCGGAGCTATTGAAGCCTGCGGGTCGATTCTGCGGCATGGTCCTGAGTCTTTCGAGAGGCCGACGCGGCGATGGCGCGGACGGTTCAGAAGGCCCTGTGGCGCCCATGAGCCAATTCGCTGCTTCTGGTAATTTGGCCTAATGCTAGGGCATTGAGTCAGGCGACGACGGTGCGTTCTGCCTTTGAGTTGGCCGCGGGAATCACTGAGCCCGGTTGCGTCTCGGCCTCATTGGACGGCCCGCGAGCCGTCATTGCGAGAAGCCTGTAGCGACGTGGCATCCCAAAGGACGTCACATCCACACCGAAAATCTACGCCTGCGAAGCGAGGCCCTTCACGTCGCTGACGCAACTTCCGCGCGACCCTTTTCCGTTGTCTTCGGGGGCGGCTCAAGCAAAGCTCTCACCAACGTAGCGGGCGTAGTACAACGGCCAGTATGCGGGCTTCCCAAGCCTGAGATGGGGGTTCGATTCCCCCCGCCCGCACCAGCCTAGCGAACTTCTTATAGCAGTCCTTTGAACTGTGCTGATAAGTGCTGCGATTCAGCCAAGCGCGAGAGCTTCACACTCTTTAATCTCCCCTTTTCTTGGCGGGCTTTGCGGCCTTCTGTGAATGTACTAGAGTTGATACTTGTTCACTCCGTGCTCGCGTGTGCGGCGGGGCGTGCTGATGAAGTAGCGCCCAGTTCATCTTCGCGGAGGTAGATAAAGACGAGACAGATGCCGAGGATGGTGAACATACGAAAGGCGGCGTCCTGGCCGTTCCAAATCGGTGATTGCCACATGACAAACCATTCGCCGCCCACGGTGATGAAAGCGACAAACCACTGCAAAAGCCCCAGGGTGAGCGCGCCGTAGGCGAGGTCTTTGGCGCGATCGAATTCCGAAGCGGGCGCACCCAGCTTGACGAAAAGCTTCCAGGCTGCCCAGACGCAGAGAACCATCGTGGCGACTTCCCAGATAATGATGGTCGCGTAAAAGATATGATAGACAACCTCGCTGTTGATGGCGCGCCACATCAGCTTATTGCCCTCGAAGGTGGTTTCCATGCTGAGCACGCCTTCGACAAAATCGTAGTTCGAGCCGTAGTCGGTGAGGTTGTTCAGCACGACCAGGAAATAAAAAAAGGCGACGGCCAGCAGCAGGGCGATTTTTGAGATTCGAGAGATCATGGCAGCGGCGCGTGATGGATGATGAGAAGTGTGAACGTCAGAAAGGAAGCGAGGGCTCGTGTGGGGGATGCTTCAGACCGGAGTAGGGTGTTTGGCGAAGGCAGGCAGTTCGGAATACGGCGGGGGCGAGGCGTCGATTTCAGTTTCACCGTGAAAGACGCGGCGCGGTAGCCCCCGCCGGCTGAACAACTCGCTGAGGTTGCGTGCCTCGAAGGCGATGAGCACCGCCTGTGCGCCCGGAGCCAGGTGGCCACTATTGGGCAAACCCATCATCCAGGCCGGGTGCCGAGCCACGGAGTACAGGCCTTCGTCGGGCCGCGTATCCAGATGAGCGATACGCCAGCTCTCGGTCAGGACCTCGGCTATGTCGAAATCACCAAAGGCGAAAAAGGCGTCGCGGACGTTGTCGCTGGCAAAGGCGACAGGCACACCGGCTTCAAGCAGTTCGTGGGCGAGGGTCAGTCCGCGCCACTGCGGCGTCAGCGGATTTGCCAAGGTGCTTTCATCGGCGAAGGCGCGCCCCTGCAGGTACAGATTGCACATGGAGAGGGCGATCACGCCGAGGCCGGCGTCCTTGCACCGGGCGATGGTTTCGCGCTGCGCTCGCGGGTCCTGCCGGGACAGCGAGCAGCAATGCCCACACACCACGCGCCCCTCGAAGCCGTTGCGGATGACTGCCTCAGCGGTGGCGCGCAGGGCGACGGAGTCGGGGTCGTGAGTTTCGTCGACGTGCAGGTCGATGCCGAGTTGGTAGTCCCGGGCGGTGGCCAGCAGCCGGTCGAGTTGGAGGTCGATGTCCGGGTTGGCTTTGGAAAATCCGCCAAGGGCCGCGCCACCGTGCTGCTTCGTCATGTCCGCGATGATCGCGCCGCGCGGCGAATCCCATTCGGCCATGCCGCAGAGGCTGACCGATTGGATCGTTAAGTACGGCGCGAATTCCGCACGCAGTTGCGCGGTGACGGCGTGGGCGATGGCGCCAACCTCGGGCGAGGAGTCCAGGTGTGTGCGCAGGGCCGTCGTGCCGTGGGCGCGGGCGCAGCGCAGGCTGTAGCGACCACGTGCAAGCAGGTCTTCCTCGGACCAGTTCACGGTATCCGCGTGAAGTGTCTGAATGGCGTTGTCGAAGGTACCGGTCAGGTTGGGCGCGCGAAACCAGGTGTGGGCCTTGTCGAGGTGAGTGTGTGCGTCGACGAGGCCGGGAAAAACCAGCCGCTCGCTAAGATCGATCCGCGTTGTGTCGTCCGTAGCATTCGGCGATTCGCCGCTCAACTGCACAGACGCAATCGTATCCGCTGCTACCTCGATGTCGCACAGCGCGGTGGCCTCACCGGCAAAGGGTTGCGGGACGTCCGCGCCCAGACCATCGGGCAGATAGGCCAGGGGGACGCGGGCTCGCTCGAAGCGGGTCATGCCTGATTTCAGGGTGCGGTGGACGAAACGGCAACGGGGGCCGTGGTCGGGAGCATGGCATCGAGATCGACCGGCTCCTTGAGGATGCCCTCGGACATGAAAAAGGCGACATTGTCGGCCCAGACTTTGCGCTGCATAGGCTGCATGGGCGCGTGTCCGGCCGGGGTCACCAAGTCGGCAATGCGGGCCAGGGAACGCTGTTGGTAGACGGGGTCGAGGTCCGGATTGTACTTCTTGAGGATCAGATCGACGGTTTCCTGCTGATGGATGAGCGCGTAGAGCCAGCCCCGAGCCAGGGCGCGTTCGAAGCGCGGATACAAGTCGGGGTGCGCCTGGGTCTGCGCTGCTGAGGCGAAGACCACCTGGGAATACGCGCTGTAGCCGTAATCTTCGGCGAGAAAGCTTTGGGCCTGGCCGCCGGTTTGCATCTGCAGGCGCACAAATTCGTCGATGTAGTAGCCCTGGATGAAATCGACCTTGCCGTCCAACAGCGGCTGCATCTTGTCGTAGCCGACGTCCATGATTTCGACTTCTTCGAGGCTGACATCGGCCCCCTTGAGAATGCGCTTCATGACGCGTTTGCCGTCGGGGTTCACGCCCACGCGCTTGCCCTTGAGGCTGGGGGTGCCGGTGTACTGAGTCGGTGGCAGGTACATCCAGACCAGCGGGCTGCGCTGAAACATCGCGCCGAGGGCGACGATGTCGGCACCGTCCGCGCGGTCGAGCAGCAGCACGTTGCTCTCGGCGCAGCCAAAGGCGATGTCGGCATCCAGCACGGCCCCTACGGTGTTTTGGTCCGGCACGGATTCGCGCAGTTCAACGTCGAGGCCTTCTTCGGCGAAGTAGCCCTGCTCGATGGCCTGATACAGTCCGGCGAACTGGGCGTTAAAGATCCAGTCCAACTGCATCACGACTTTGGTCGTGTCGGCGGCGCGGGCAGGCGAAGGTGCGGCCACGGTAAGGAGGAGGCTGGCGGCGATGATGGGCCGTAGAAAGGTCTGGCAGGTCATGGGAAGTAAAGGCTCATAAAGGAACGAAGCGCTTCGAGTTCGGCTTTGGTCAGGTGCGGGTTGGGCGACATCTTGGAGGCCGGGTTGGCCTGGGTGGGATTTTTTGTGTATTTAAAAAAGTACTCTTTGTTGTAGCGCGCGTGGGAGGCCAGAACGACGAAGTTGCGCTCGCCCACGTTGCCACCAAAGGAATTGTCCTCCCACTGGTGGCAGTTCATGCAGTTGTTCATGTAGATGTAACGACCGCGCGCTTGCTGGGCGTTCAGGTTGGCGAAGCGCCCGCTGTAAATAGGTTTGAAGGTCTTTGCGTAGTTGGCGGCTTCGATGCGGACGCCGCCCCACGGCTCCTTGGAAGGGAAGTAAAAGAGGTCTTCAAAATGGGGCGCGATCTCGGTGCTCGCGGTCACGTAATAGGGGCCGAAGTCGAGACCGGAAGCTGTCCGGGGCCAGTCGGGTGGGGATTTGCCATCGATCTGCAGGACGATGAAGGGGTGGTATTCGGAGACGAGTTCGCGGGTGAAGAAAGAATAGTAAGAATCCTTGCAGTGGACGATCAGCACGTCGGTTTCGTCCTTGAGGGGGAGCACCTTTTTCAGCTCGGAGAGGAACAGGATGCGGCAGAAACGCAGTTCGCCGGGCCAGAACTCCATCTCGACGTCGAGGTCCTGCGTGGGCAAGGCAAGCAGGTCTTCGTGCTTGATAAATCGGGACTCGCCATCGGCCAGGCCCTCCAGCAAACCGGTAACCTCGAGATCGGTGGGCGAGGTTCGTTCGGTATGCAAAGTAAGCGCGGGTCCAGACTCAGCGTATCCGAGAAAAGGATACAGCAGCGTGCAGAAAATCGCCAAACACTTTAGACGCCCAGACCGTGCCCGGTTAAAAATGCGCATGCACAGGCGGGAGCAGGGAACATGCCCAACCGGCCAACCTTGTGCGCATCCATAAGCACCCGAAACACTTTTATGACCTTGTCACTAATTACGATAAAAAGGTGCTGGCCACCGGCGCCGTTGTGGTGATTTGCAAGAACAAGCGCGTCTTAAGTCCAACCCCTATGCAATCTGAGCGAAACGCAATACCTAGTGTGTTGCCGGTCGAAAACCAGCGGATCATTCCAAGCCAGGCTTCAGTTAAATGGCATGGCCGATGCTCCCGGGCCGATTGGCGTAGAACCACTAAGAGCATCAACCATGCACAAGATATACAGACTATCCGCTGCTACAACCCTGTCAATTTGGGTTTTGTTTCATTCGTTCACCGCAGGCTTCGCACAGACCACCGATGGGACTGTCGACGACGGCATGATGACTCTCGAAGAGTTTTCGGCCGAGGAGTCTGCGTTGGACTTTCGCGAGACCGTGTTACCCAACGCGCGTCCCAGCAACTCCGTCTTCGATGAGTTCACCGAACTCAAGGATATCCCCCGCGCGGTCACCTCGCTGACGCCGGAAACCCTCAAGCGCTTTGGTGTCCGTGACTTTGGCGACCTCGAGCGCGTTTCGGCCGGCACGCAGCTGGCCAACTTCTACGGGGTGCCGGGCACGCCCTACATTCGAGGCGACCTCGGCAGTATTTACTTTAACGGCATGCTGCGTGCCTATCAGCGCAATGAGGCACCGACCTCGTTCGGTTCGCTGGAAGGTCTGGACATCGTCAAGGGTGCCGCGCCTGGCCACTTCGGTCCGTCGCAGGCGGGCGGCTACGTGAACTTTATCCCGAAGAGCCCGTTTTTTAACGAGCCCCGCGGGACGTTCCGCTTCACTTACGGAAGTTTTGGCTCCTTCAACACCCAGTTCGACTACGGCGGTCCGGTGGAGGTGCTGGGACGCCCGGCGGCTTACCGCGCGTCATTCACGGGCCAGTTGGCCGACAGCTTTTACGACCGGATCGAGAACAACTTCATCTCGATTTACGCCTCGGCCAAGTCGGAGATTTTCAAGGACGTGAGCATGTTCACCGGCATGGAGTTTTATCTCTTCCGCTCGAACGAAAACGCTGGTTTCAACCGGGTCACGCAGGACCTCATCGATAACGGTAACTACATCACCGGGGAGCCTCAGAACATTACCTCGGCCTTCGCGCAGGGTCTGGTGGCCAAAAACGACTCACCTTTTGTCACGGCCACGGTTTCGCCCACGGGTGCGTTCACCGACCCGCTCGTCTTTGGCGGGGGCAACTTTGTAGCTGAAGGCGGCACGCTGGGGCCAAATATCGCCGCACTGATTCCTTCGGCGGGTTTTCAGGCCACCCTGGCACCGGGCCTGGCTGCCTTGTTGGGACCCAATGGTGAATACACCGCAGCCTATTTGAACGCCGGTGGCCCCGTGGAAACCACAAACATCGAGGGCTCGACAGTTCTTTCGGACGACGCCGACTTCGCCGACTCGGAAGACTTTATCTGGTTCCTCGATCTGGTCAGCGAGCGCAATCCCGACATCAAGCTCACGAGCAAGACCTTCGTTGAGTACTTCGATTCGAACAAGCTCTCCAGCTACGGGTACGCATTCTTGAGCGAGCAATTGGTCTTTGAGGAAAAAATCTTCGCGACCATGGACCTGGCAGACTTCATGCCCACGCCCTTCGACTCCTCGCACACCTTTACGGGCGGTTTTTCGCTCCGCTTCACCGACGTGCTGCAGCTGCAGGACTTCGACGCGGAGCCGTTCTCGCGCCGCGATATTTCCAACGGGATCATCTCCGCGAATTCGCAGGTCATTACAGGTGCGCAGCTTAACTCGAACGGCACCAACAACTGGTCGCAGTTCAACTCGGCCAACGTCGAGAACCAGCTCTTCCAGTACGCCGCCTTCCTGTACCTCATCTCCGACTGGACGGACTGGCTGCAGACTGTTGTTTCCGCACGCGGGGAGGTCGCCGCTTTTGAGGGGGGCCAGCCGGTCGAACCGGACTTCTTCGACCCGGTCAACGGCGGTTCCGTCGATCCCCGTCCGAATTTCTCCGGCCAGAAAACCTACGGCAACTTCTCCGGCAGTGTGATTGTCAAGCCGATCGAACAGGTCAATGTGTACGCCACCGTGGTGCAGGGCACCGCGCTGACCCCGACTCAGGGCGGCGGCGTCTTTGGCGAGACCAACTTCAACGAGATCGAACTCTACGAAGCGGGCGTCAAAGTTGAGATGTTTGACAAGAAGCTCTTCGCCCAGGTCGCGGGCTACTACTGGGACCGCGCACAGTTCAACGACATCGCCGGCGCGCTCGACCAGATTCGCGCCAAGGGCTTTGAAGCGGAACTGACCTGGGTGCCGGTCGACGGCTTGTCCATCGTAAGCTCGGTGAATGTGCAACGGCAAAACCTGCGCAGCGGCCTGCCATTTCGCTTCTGGAACGCGGGCGACCGCAACGTGCCGCTGATTTCGGGCGGTTTGTTCGCCGCTGGCGGCGATCCGTTTGGCATAGTCGCGCAAAACAACCCGGACCAGGTCATCCCTGGAACACCCGAGGTCACAGCCAATCTCTTCATCATTTACCAGCACCCGACCGGCTTGGGCGCGGGCTTCGGTCCGCAGTGGCGCGATGGCTACGCGCACAACTTCGAGAACACGCTGCGCATTCCTTCCTCGCTGGTTTGGAACGCCATCGCCTTCTACGAGCACAAGCGCTTCTCGGTGCAGGTCGAATTCATCAACATTGGCAGCAAGGATTACTTCCTGGGCTCGGACCCGTTCTTTGCGGCCAATACGATCATTACGAAGGCACCTGACTTCGAAGTGCAGGTTTCGGCCTCGTTCAACTTCTAGTTGCTGCGGTACCGCTTTGGTTTCCTGCCGGTTGCTCCCACGCATCGACGGCAGTTCTTGTTGGTTGAACCGCGTCTGTTTCCGCGGTTTGCTGCCCGGCTTCGGGCGTCCTTGTCAAAGGGGACGCCCGAATCCCCCGGCGCGGTCTCGCTTTCAGCTTGACCTCCTCTGGCATCCCACATGCTACCGAAGTTATAGCGGCTCCCCGGCACGCTCCCCGCGATGAAGCGCATCTCCCACAAACTCTCCCTGCCTTTCCTGTTTCTTGCCTGCACGGCCTGCGTGCATGGTCAGGGCCTTAACCCGCTTGATGAGAGCCGCTCCATCCTGAAGGAATGGGTGCAGGCCAAAAAGCTGATCTCGGAAGAAGCCTCGGAATGGGCTGAAGAAAAGGAAACGCTTGAGAGCATTCTCTTTTTGCTGAAAACCGAGCAGGAAGCGCTGGAGGCCCAGATCACCGAAGCACAGGAAAGTGCCACCGAGGCGGACGAGCAGCGCACCGAACTGGTTGCCCGCCGCGAAGAGCAAAAGGCACTGATCAGCGCGATTAAGGAACGCACGGTCGGCTTCGAGAAACGCATGCTCGCTCTGGAGCAGCAGCTGCCGCCGCCACTGCGCGAATCGATCGCCCAGTTGATGGTGCGCGTGCCGACCGATCCACAAAAGGTGACCTTGTCCGTGCCCGAGCGTTTGCAGACGCTCATCGGCATCCTCGATCAGGTGGATAAATTTAATCAGCTCGTAACACTCGAGCGTAATGTGCAGAAGCTGCCCTCGGGTGAAGAAGCTGAGGTTAACGCGTTGTATTTTGGCCTCGGCGGCGGCTATTTCGTCGATACGGGCGGGACTTACGCCGGAGTGCTGCGCCCGACCCAAGACGGCTGGAAAGCCGAGGAGGTCGACGGTCTGGCACCAGAGGTCCTGCAGGCGGTCGCCAAGATCGAGCGCACCACGACCGCGGGCTTTGTCGACCTGCCGGTCACCTTCGATAACTGACACCCTCCCTTTTTCCCACGCCCTCCCGTTCCATGCGCCACTGGATATCTCTCCCCTGCCTGACGCTCGCCTCGACGCTGCTTGGCCAAAACTTCAGCGCGGTGCAAAACAGCGCCCAGGCGGATTTGGACGCCGCGCTGCGAGAGTTGTCGGAGCAGCGTGAAACAATCCGAGACGCGAAGGTGCCGATTTCACGCGAGCTCAACGAGTTGAAGTCCAGCGTCGAAGCCAAGCGCCGCGCTGCTGACCGCATCCAGCGTGTGCGCGACAGCAAGGTGACAGATCTGAGTTCGCTCGAGTCGGACGTCAGTCTGCGCCAGGATGAAATCGACTACCTGAGCAACCTTCTGCGCGAGTACCTGCGCGCGTTCGACACGCGCATGAACGTTGCGGAAATTCAGGTCTACCAGGAGTCGCTCCAGCCGGTCCGTGACGCGGTCGACAATCCCAACATTTCGCAATTGGAGCGCTTCGAGAAGCTGGCTGATCTGGTGGACATGGGCCTCACCCGCACCGAAGAATTGATCGGCGGCAAGACCTTTCCGGGCAGTGCGATCGCCGACGGCGGCGTGCTGAAGTCCGGCACCTTCGCGCTCTTTGGGCCGATCGCCTGGTTCACCAGCGGCGAGGCCGAGTCCAGCGGCACGATTTTTCAAACCACCTCGCTCGACCCGAAGCTCTCCTTCGTCGACGCCGACCAGGGCGCTGCAATTCAAGCCGCCGTGACTAGCAAGTCAGGCATCATTCCGCTGGACCCGGGCCTGGGCGAAGCGACCGCCATTCTGGCGACGCAAGATTCGCTGACCGAGCACATCGCCAAGGGCGGTATCTGGATCATTCCAATTCTATTCTTCGCGTTCCTCTCGCTGGTGGTCGCACTTTTCAAAGCGCTCGAGATCTACGCCATCAAGCGTCCCAAGGGCGACGCCGTGCGCGAAATCTCCGCTCTGCTGCGTGAGGGTAAGGACGCCGAGGCTCTCAAGCTGGCCCGCTCTCAGCCCGAGCCCTACAGTTCCATGCTCGTTGAGATCGTTGAGAATCACGAAAACGACCGGGAGTTTATCGACGAGATTATCTACGAGCGCATGATCGAGTTGCAGCCCAAGCTGAACCGCTTGCTGCCATTGATCGCGGTGACCGCGGCCATCTCGCCGCTGCTCGGCCTGTTGGGCACGGTGACCGGCATCATCAAGACGTTCAATTTGATCACCATCTACGGCACTGGCGACCCACGCACGTTGGCCGACGGGATCTCAGAAGCACTCATCACTACGGAGTTCGGTTTGTTCGTGGCGATTCCCGCGCTAATCCTGCATGCGCTGCTGTCCCGGCGGGCGCAAAGCGTACTATCCAACCTTGAGCGCGTCGGCACCCAGGTACTCAACGACCTCTCCCGCAAGTTGCCGAAGGCTGCCTGAGCCAGCCGCCAGCCCCGCCTTTCGCCATGGAATTCTTCACCGAACATGCCTGGCCACTTCTGGTGAAGGGCGGCTTTTTAATGATTCCGCTGATGCTGCTGGCGGCGGTCATTTATTTCGCCACCTTCGAGGTGTACATGTTCATGCTGGCCAACCGCTTCTACAAACTCGACCCCAACACCTGGCAGGCCTGGGTGGACCAGCCGCAGGAAGGCCAGGGCAAGGCTGGTGAAATCATTCGCTACACCCAGCAAAACACCGATGACGTGCACGAGGTGCGCGCCCGCTTCAGCGAGGTACGCAGCGCCTACTTGCCCAGGGTCAGCCGACGCGCGCGCTTTGTGACCATCCTTTGCAGCGTGGCACCGCTGACCGGATTGCTGGGCACGGTCATCGGCATGCTGGCAACCTTTCGTGGCCTCTCCGTCAGCACGGCAGGCAACACCATCGATCTGGTCGCGGGCGGTATTTCCGAAGCGCTCATCACCACTCAGACGGGCTTGATCATTGCCATCCCGGCTTATTTTCTGATCAGCCGAATCGACCAGCATCTGATGGAAATGGAATCCTTTTTCATCCAGATGGAGTCGGCTACCCTCAAATCCCTCAACCGCCGCAATCGCTTCAAGCCGCAGGCGGCCTGAGGTTGCGCCCTTTTTTCATGAGCCAGAAGCGCCAATCACTGAACGCCTCCGACCGGATCGAGGACATCAACATCTCTCCGCTCATCGACATTGTCTTCATCCTGCTGATCTTCTTCATCGTGACGACGGTCTTCGTAGAGGAGACCGGCATCGAGGTGAATAAGCCGCAGGCCGCCTCCGCCGAGGACCTTCAGAAAAACAGCATCCTGATCGCTGTTTCGGACAAGGGCCAGGTGGTCTACGCCGGACGTGACATCGGTGTCAGCGGCGTGCGTGCGGTGGTGCGCCGCCTGGTGCAGGCCGAAAAGATGCCCGTCATCATACAAGCGGACGAGATGGTGCCCACCGGTTTGCTTGCGCGGGTCATCGACGAAGCCAAACTGGCTGGTGCGCCCATGGTCAGCCTCTCCACCGACCTGCCGTAGTTTTTCAAAACTCCCCCATGACCACGCAACGCCCGCCCGTCACGCGCTTTCAGGAGCCGAACTTCGCGAAGTTTCGGGCCGGTGCCGCCTTGCTGGGGATCGTGGTGGCCGGGCTCGTGGCGCTGATGCTGCCTTTCACGCAGTGGCTTTCGAATCTCGAGCCTGCGGACAAGGTGGTGCGCTCGATGAACATCGCGATCCCGCCGCCCCCCCCGCCCCCGCCGGAACCACCGCCGCCGGAGGAAGAAAAAGTCGAGGAGGCCAAGCCCGAGATGAAGCAACAGCTGCAAAAGCTTTCGCTCTCGCAGATGGACATTTCGCTCAACCCCGGCATGGGTAACGCGCTGGCTGGTGCCTTCGACGTAGGTTCCTTTGGAGTCCAGCCGAACGCCGCCGAGGAGATTTCCATCTTCGAGCTATCTGAGCTCGACCGGGCGCCCGCCGCCATCCGTCCGCCACGCCCGCAGAAGCCGTTTGCCATGCAGCAGGCTAATATCAACGGACGTGTGGAATTGATTGTGATTATCAACACCGAAGGTCGCGTACGGGTGCTCAGCGTGAAGAACGCCACCCACGATGAGTTCGTCAAGCCGGCGATCGACGCAGCCGAAGCTTCGCGCTGGGAGACCCCGCGCAAAGACGGCAAGCCCGTCAGCACCAAGTTCATCCTCCCCCTGCGTTTTTAGACCAACCATGTTTTTTTCAACAAGATTGCTTTGTCTGCTGGCCGCAGTGGCGGCGTTGGCCTCGCCCGGTGCGCGGGCGCAGGTTTACCCGCTCAGCCCAAATTTCTGGAACAACCCCGAGTTTGTGGAGCGCTTCAAGGGCAGCTATGGCGTCCTTAGCGAGGTGGAGCCGCGTATCTCCGTGGAAGAGCGCGACTTTCTCGAAGAGATAGCGCCGCTGATGAGCTCGAATGAACAAGAGGCGATTCGGCGTCTGCGCGAGTTTCGCACGGCGCAGTCGAGCGCGGCGCTGGACTACCTGCTGGGCAACCTCTTTTACCAGGCCAGTCAGTTCGATCAGGCCGTTCCCGAATACGAGCGGGCCATCAAAAAGTTTCCGACCTTTCTGCGCGCCTACAAAAACCTAGGTCTGCTGCACGTGCGCAACGGGCGCTTTGACGAGGGGGTGAAGTTTCTCGTGAAAACCCTTGAACTGGGCGGGGTCGACGGCGATCTGCTGGGGCTCTTGGGGCTCTGTTACCTGAACCAGGGCAAGTTCAACGGTGCGCTCAACGCGTATCGCCAGGCGCTCGTGTTTTCGCCGGACAGCCGCGACTGGAAGCTCGGCCTGATTCAGTGCTTGGTCAACACAGGCGAGTTTCGCCAGGCGCTCGCGAGCTCTTCGGAATTGCTCAAAGAAGACCCCGGCCAGCCTGACCTGATTTTGCTGCAGGCCAACGCGTACCTCTCGCTGCAGGAGTTCGACAACGCCATCGGCTCCATCGAGATGGTGCGGCGCATGGGCCGGGCCGACAGCGATACGCTGTTCCTGCTGGGTGATATCTATATCAACGAGGACGTGCCCTCGCTGGCTGTCGATGCGTATCTGGCCGCGCTGGAAAACGCCGACCAGGTGAAGCCGCGTGTCGCGCTGCAGGCCGCCGAAGTGTTGCTCGGGCGCAATGCGCTGGCTGAGAGCGAGCAATTCATCGCCACCCTGCGTGAGAAGATCGGCGAGAGCCTTTCACCCGCTCAGGAGCTCGCGGTTTTAAACCTGGAAGCCGAACTGGCGCTGGCGCGGGGCAACGACGATGAAGCCGCCGAAAAGCTCGAGCGCATCACCGAGCAGGACCCCCTCAATGGCAAGGCGCTGATCCTGCTGGCTGACTACTACGCTAAGAACGACGAAGCCGCCGAGGCTGCCTTCTTCTATGAGCGCGCGGCCAAGGTAGCGGAGTTTGAAGCGCGTGCCCTGACTCGCCACGCGCAGTTGCTTGTTTCCCAAAGCGAATTTTCCGCCGCCGCCAACCTGCTGGAGCGCGCCCAGCTGATCGATCCCCGCCCGAACCGTGGTGACTACCTCTTGCAAGTGCGCCGGGCCGCTCGCTCGGCGGGTTTGTAATTTTCTTCGCGGCTTGGCGCTAAAACCTCGGCGCCGGCGCGCGAAACCTGCGCCGCGCGGCCCCGCTCAAACCTCCAACCTCTGTATTTCGTGGCTGAACATTTCCTTGATCGTAAAACCGTCGTCACTCGCTGGAACCGTGACTACCCGGCGCGGCTGCGTATCCAGCCCGGGGATACGGTTACGTTTGAGATGCGCGACTCCACCGATGCTCAGGTGACCCCGGGCATGACCCGCGAGCAGTACGCGCAGATCGACACCACGCGGGTGCATGCGCTGACCGGTCCGGTGGCTGTCGAAGGTGCCGAGCCTGGCGATGCGCTGCGGCTGGAGATTCGCCAATATCGTCACGAGGGCTGGGCCTTTACCGGGATCATTCCCGGGCTGGGGCTGCTGCCTGAGGATTTTCCAGACCCCTTTTTGTTCCATTGGGATTTGGAGGAAGCCGTCACGCGCAGCATGCCGGGCACCCTCATCGACTTGCACCCGTTTTGCGGCATCATCGGGGTTCAGCGGGCTGAGGAAGGCGAGTTTCGCACCCGGCCACCCGGGCCCTTTGGTGGCAACATGGATGTGCGCCACCTAACCGCCGGCTCAACGCTGTGGCTGCCGGTTTCGGTTACCGGCGGCGGCCTCTGCGCCGGCGATGCCCATGCCGCCCAGGGCGATGGCGAGGTGTGCATCAACGGACTCGAAGCGCCGATGACCGTGGTGCTCGACGTTCATCTGGAAAAGGGCGCAGGGGCTTCGCTGGCTGGACCCATGATTGCGACCAAACCCGGACCGCTTGTCTCGCGCCGCTACGAGTCGAAGCCATACCGCATTTTTGTCGAGTCCGCCGAGGACCCGCGCGCGGCGAGCCAGGCGGCCGTGCGTCGCGCGATCATCTTTTTCATGGATCGGCTCGGGCTCTCCTCCGAGCAGGCCTACGTGTTGTGCAGCGCCGTGCTCGATCTGCGGATCAGTCAACTGGTCAACGCACCGATGACGACGGTCTCGGCCTACGTCCCCGAGGCGATCTTCTTGGACTGAGCGCTCGACGGACCTGCACAATCGATCGCGCCGCTTCGGCCTGAGTTTTTTCAGTAAACGGTGGCGGTGACGCCGTCGCCTGCCTCGGAGAGCCGGCGCGCCTTTTCCGGCAGAAATTCGGTCGTCATGACTTCGTCGACGGTCAACTCCCGGGCGATCAGGTCGTCGCGGATGAGGCGGTCGATGCTGCGCTGAATCCGCTCAGGCTTTAGCACACCGATGTCCTCGCCGCGCTCGGCGAAGCCCTCAACAATCCGGTACTCCTTCATCTTCTCGAAGGCAAAGGTACGGTAATCCGGATCGGCCATCTTGACGTTTTGCTGGGCGATCAGGGCCTCGGCTTTCTCGCGGTCTCCGGCCAGGTAATCGCGCCAGCCCCGGATGGTCGCCTCCATGAAGGCTTTCACAATCTCCGGATGCGCGGCGGCGAACTCCCGGTTGGTGTAGACGACGCGATAGGGATCGTAGCCATCGATTTCAGCCAGCCAGAGCACCTTCGGCTTGGCCCCTTCCTTGACGACGTAATAGGGCTCGCTGGTCACGAAGCATTGCTGGGCAAAGTTCTTGTTCAAAAGAAAGCGGGCCATGCCGCCGTCGAGCGGTGTGGTGGCCACCTGAATGTTGTAGGCACTCTCCATTGCTAACAGGAACGGCGCTTCTGCCCCGGCCATGACAGTTTTTCCGTCCAGGTCGGCGAAGTCGTCGATGCCGGACTCCTCGTGCACCATGATGCCTTGCGGATCGTGCTGCATCTGCGCCCCGACGACAAGCAGGGGCAGGTCGCGGGCGATGGCCTGCAGGATGCCGTCACTGCTACCGATGGAAAACTGCACGCGGTTGACCACCACGTTCTCAACGGTCCGGGCGTTCTGGACGCCCTGCTGAATCTTCACGTTCAGCCCCGCCTCCTCATAGTAGCCGTTGGCCAGCGCATGGTAGAAGCCGCCGTGTTCGGGCTGGGCGTACCAGTCCATCTGGACGATGAGATTGAAGCGGCCTTCCTCGTCGTAGAGTTCCTTTTCGCCGCAGCCGGTCAGCACAGCAGCGCAGAAAGAAATTAGGGAGAACCACAACGGGCGTTGGAAGCGTTTGTTCGAGCGGAGGTACATCGGCGTGGGTCTTGGGTTTACTTGTCGGAAACGTGGTGGGCGGCGTATTTGCGCAGTTCGTGCGAGACGTGGGCAACGAGCTTTTGATACTCAGTGGTTTCGCGGGTCTCGGCGTTACGCGGGTAGGCCAGCGGAATCTCGATGATGTTGGCGATGCGCCCCGGATTGGCCGAAAGCACCACAATCCGGCTCGAGAGAAAGACCGCCTCGGCCACGGAGTGTGTCACAAAAAACGCGGTCCATTCCTCCTGGCGGCGAAACTCGAGCAGGTCTTCGTTCAACCGGTCACGCGTCATCTCATCCAGCGCGCCAAAGGGTTCGTCCAGCAGGAGCACCCGCGGCTTGAGCGAAAGCGCGCGGGCGATCGAGACGCGCATCTTCATGCCGCCGGACAGCTGGCGCGGGTAACTCTCCTTGGCGTGGCCCAGGCCCACGCGTTCGAGCATCTCGTCGGCCTTTTGCCTGCGCACGCTTTTGTCGACGCCCTTCAATCGCAGCGGCATTTCCACGTTTTTGCGCGCGGTCGTCCAGGGCAGCAGGGTCGCCTCCTGAAAGATAAAGGCCAACTCGCCGCGCATCTCGGTGGGTGTTTTGCCATCGATCCGCAGGGAGCCCTCAGTGATCGGCGTGAGGCTGGCGATGAGCTTGAGCAGGGTGCTTTTGCCGCAGCCGGAGGCTCCGATCAGCGAAATGAACTCACCCTGCTGCACATCGAGGTTGATGTCCTCCAGGATGACGGGTCCCTCCCCGTAGCGCTTGAGCAGGTTGATGATCTGGACCTGGCCGGTCTTGGAGGGAGCGGACGTCATCTGCGAAGCGGGCGGCGCGGCGGCCGTCGACGGGCTGATTGGAGCATTCATGGGCCGGGAGGAGCCGTGGGAACAAGCTTTTTACAAGCATTCATTATGCCGGTTCCGCCATGCGGTGGCACCGCTCCTGCTCGCGCAAACCCAATCATGATGCGCCTCGAAACCAGCGACGGCTGGCTCCTCACCACCCAACCCGAGCACGCGCGTGTGGCGGCGGTTTTTGCCGAGCACTGGCGCAACGAGCGCTTTGAGGCGCCGGAGCCCTTTGCCTCCGTGCACGCGGCGGTGCTGCACCACGACGATTCCTGGGCCGAGTCTGATGCAAACCCCTCCCTTACCGATGACGGTACGCCCTCGGCGTTTTCGCGGGAACTGGTGGGGACCTACGATGCCTTTGAAAACGTGCATCTGGACAAATACCTCAAAGTACGCGCGGCGGCTACCGAGGCGATTGCCGGCACCGACCCCTACGCCGCGGCGGTTATCTCGATGCACTCGCTGAACCTGCTGACCGAGCAGGCGGACCTCTCGGCCCTGGATGCGGACAACCTCACTCTGCACGCGGATTGGGTCACCCATCAGCGCGCACGCCAGGCACAGTTGCGTGAGCAATGCCGGGCCAACCCGCAGATGGCCCCCCATGCCTCCGATGCTCATTTCGAGCGGGCCTTTCGTTTTTTGCAGGCCTGCGATAACCTTTCGCTCTGCCTGTGCGTGGAACTGCCGACCGAGACAACCCTGCGCCATCGACATCCGACACGTGAGGGCACCGACGTGGTACTCCATTACAAACCCCATGGGCAGATGCGCTTCAGCGTCGCTCCCTGGCCCTTCGATCAACCGGAGCTGTGCGTACCTTTCACCACCCGCCGCATCACGGGACGGGCCTTCCCCTCGGATGCTGCCTACCGTGAAGCTTACTTTGCCGCGCCGGAGACCACGGTCGAGGCGGTGCTCACGCCGGCTTGAAACCACGGCAGGCCGCAAGCTTGCGCGCATCCGGCAGCTCTGGCAGCGTGCGCCCATGGATTACGAAGCCAAGCTTGCCGAACTCGGATTGACCCTGCCCCCGCCCCCGGCGCCGGGCGGGCTGTATGTGCCCTGTGTGCGCACGGGGAACCTGCTGTATCTGGCCGGGGTTATCTGCGTGTGCGATGGTGCGATGACGCACGTCGGCAAGGTCGGCGAGACGCAGACAGTTGAGACCGGCCAGGCGGCGGCCAGGGTCTGCGCGCTCAACGCCATGGCCGCGATCAAGGCAGAGCTGGGCAATTTCAATCAGCTCATGCGGTTTGTATATACCTCTGGCTATGTCAACGCGGTCGCAGGCTTTGCGGACAGCCCGCTGGTGATCAACGGAGCCTCGCAGCTGTTTCTGGATGTGTTTGGTGAGGCGGGGCGTCACGCCCGGGCGGCGGTGGCGGTGGCCGGCTTGCCCAAGGATTCGACCGTCGAAATTCAGTGCGTGGTCGAGGTCAGCTAAGCGAGCACCCGCGCTTCATTCGGCCACTTCCTTAACGAAGCCGATGATGCGGTCGTAGGCGGGGTTGCCGGGGGTGCGGGCGTTCCATTGGCTGGAAAAATGGTCGGTGCCCTCGATTTCGATGGACTCGGCGAGGTTGCCCGCATCGACCCAGGCGCGTTCAAGATCGACGCTCTGTCGCTTGAACTCTTCGGTTTCATCGCCCCCGTAAAGCAGCAGCAGCGGCGGTTGCCCGGCACTGATGTGAAAGAGTGGGCTCCAGGCCCGGGCATCAGCCTCGTTCAGTCCCAGGGAGGCGTAGACCGTGCTGTAATGCAGAGGGAGCAGATCGTAGAGTCCGGAAAACAGGATACCCCCACGCAGGCCCAGCGAACGGTGGGCGTCGGCGGTCAACACGCCGCAGGCCAGGTGCGCCCCGGCGGAGTTGCCAGAGATGACCAGCTTCTGCGGGTGGATGTTGAGTTCCGACGCGTTGGCGTGAATCCAGCCCGTGGCGGCCTGGGCATGCTCCAGGATCTGGCCGACGTTAAACAGCGGCGAAAGGCCGTAGCCGCACAGCGCCACGTTGATCCCCTCCGCGCAGTAAGCCTCCGCGTAGAAGTTGGCAAAAAACTTGTCGCTGAGGCGCCAGCCGCCGCCGTGAAAAAAGACGACCGTCGGCGCGTTTTGCGGCTGCCGGTGGGTGTAGAACAAGTCGATACGCTGACGATCACCTTTGCCGTAGCGCAGATCGAGGCGGTTGCGGAAATTTTCCCGCGCGCGATAGGCGCCCTCCGTAAAAAGATCGTAGCAGCGGTCGCGCGGCTCACCGCCCTGTCCGCGGGTTAACTCATCATCGATCTCCGCAACCGTGCGGTAGTGCAGGTAAACCATTTCTTAAGGGTAGTAGGGGTAGGGAGCGCCGAGGCGTTACTTTTCCTTCACGGCGGATTCATGCCAGTTGTGCAGGAAGTACCAGTGCAGAAAGTTGACGGTGCCGACGAAGACCAGGCCCAGAATGGAGGCCACGGCGGCGGTGGCGTAGAGTTCCTCGCTTTTGAGCTGGCCGTTGTAAACGGTGACCAGCAGCCCAAGCCCGGCCTGCCCGTCGGCGCTTTGCCCGACAAACAAGTCGCCGGTGATCGCCCCGATCGGCGCCAGCACCCCGGCGATCTTCAAGCCGGTCAGAAAATACGGCATCGAGTTGGGGATGCGCAGGTACAACATTTCCTGGGCCTTGCTGGCGTTGAGCATGGTGAAGAGGTCGACCAGGTTTCGGTCAGTTGATTCCAAGCCCATGGTGGTGTTGGCCACCACCGGAAAAAAGCTGATCATAAAGGTGACCGCGATGATGCTGTAAATCCCCGGACCCATCCACAGTACGAAGATGGGGATCAGGATGATCACCGGCACCATCTTAAAGATGATGACCCAGGGGTACCACATCTGGCGAATCCAGGCCGCAGAGGTTAGAATCAGCGACATGATGTAGGCCAGGGTGACCGCGGTGACGAACCCCAGGATGGCCGCCACAAAGGTCTGGCGAGCCCCGCGCAGCAGGACCTCGCGCTCCGTCCACATCGCCTCCAGCACTCCGTTTGGCTGCGGCAGAATGAAGTCCTGCAAGCCGGCGGCTTCTTTCAGGACGACCCAAAGGACCAGAATGATGAGCCCACCGATCGCTGGCAGCGCCTGCCAAAGAAGACTCTGTATCTGGGTACGACTCATGCGCTTTCATAACGCCTGCAAGAGGTGTGCCGTTTCGCCTCAAGGCAGGCACTCGAGGATCTTCCCTGCCAGCGATCGGGCCGCTGTCTCAAACCATTCCCGGCCTTTTTCGGCGGTCGCCCGGCTCGCATCGCCCATCACGCCGCTCTTCGAAACATCGGAGGTCACCCAGGAGTAGGTGGCCGGCGCAAACTCCGCGCGCAGCTTCGCAGGATCCTCGACATCACCCGCGTACTCGCAGGGAAGCACCGAGGCATCGACCCATTCGGGGGCCAAGTGCATCAGCCAGGCGGTTTCCATTTCGTTGGCATGAAATCCGAAGACGGCCTCCTGTCGGCTGATGGGTGGAGACCAGCCGCTGCTGAGCCGCCGCACGAAGATATCCGCACGTGCCCCCTGCAACTCCCGCAACGTCTCGTCGATCACCGCGCTGTTGCCGCCGTGGGTGTTGAGGATGCCAAAACGCCGAAACCCCCATGCCCAGCATTGGTCAATTATGGCCAGTAGCAGACGGCGCAATGTCTGCTTTTGGACGATCAGCGTACCGGGAAAGCCCACATGCTCGTTACTCTTGCCCACGGTAATCGGCGGAGACACATACACCGGCGCTTCCACGGGCAGGTGCGGCAACGCTTCGTTGAGCCAGGCCTGCCCCATCAACGAATCGACCATCACGGGCAACTGCGGGCCGTGCTGCTCGATCGCACCGGTGGGCACGATGACGAGGGCCTTGTCCTTGGCGGGCAGGTTGCGCAGGGCGGTGGCGGTGAAGGCGGGCAGGTAGCGCTCGCGATAGGGTGGAAAGACTTTGCTCATGGGTAACGGGTTTTGCGAGGCCACCGGCCGTTGTCGGGCAGGGGTGGGCGTGCGGCGATCTCGTCCAGCAGCCCGGCCAGTTCCGCTCCCACGGTTTTCAGCAGCCGAGGGCCTTCGGTGCGCGCGGTCGCGAGCGAGGCAAAATCCGTCAGCAGCGGTCCATGCGGTTGCAATTCACCCGAGCTGGCGTCGACTGGAATGGCCGCAAAGGTCGGATCCGCTTCAAAAACCGGCTCCTTTTCGAGAAGATACGTGGCGAGGGTTTGCGCCTTTAGGCGGGCTCTGAGGCCAGGCTCCTGCCTAAGGCCCGGGTTCAGATCGAGTCCGAGCCCGCTCAGGTTGATGCAGAAAAGCTGCAGGCCCAGTTGGATGCGGGTGTCGCGCCCGGTCACGTCGATGAAGGTTTCGCCCCAGGGGCTGGTGTTGAACAAAATCACCCGCGTAAACCCCGAGGCCTGGATGCTCTCCAGCAGTTCGTGGGCATGCTGGTAGACGGTGTCGCTATCCAGTCCAAAGGCTTGATTGGCAAAGGGGGCCGGGACAAAGCGGACCGGCGGCGCCACGATTTCCAGACGCTCGCTGGTAGAATGGGCAAACGCCGCGTTGAGGATGGCCGTGCCGAGGATCTCCTCGACATCCATCGGGTGACCGATGCCCCAGTCAGCGATTCCGAAAAAGGGCAAGATCACCGCGCGTCGTTCCTTGTCCGGCAGCGCGGCAAACTGCGTCCAGGTGCGGCAGGGCCAGAAAACCTCGGGGTTGATGTCTGCGATGGTGGCTCGACTCACGAGCAAGCCCCTGAGCATGAAGCATTCCGGCCGTGGGTTCAAAACGCCTGCGCGCGCACGCGCTGGCAGGCATCGTGCTCCCTAAAAAAACATGACGATGCCAGCTGCGACCTTCACCCTCTCAGACTCACTGCTCGAGCAGTTTCGTGCCCTCGTGGGCGATGACAACCTAGTCACTAAAGAGGAGAGCGTCGACAAGCTCTCGAAGGATTTTTACTGGTACTCGCCGGTGCTCAAGCGCCAGTTGGAGGAAAAGCGCGCGCACTTCGCGGTGAAGGTCGATTCGCTCGACACGCTCAAGGCGGCGGTCTCACTGGCCTGCAAGGAACGCATCCCGGTTTGCCTGCGTGGGGGCGGCACGGGCAACTACGGACAGTTGATTCCGTTGTACGGCGGAGTGCTGATCGATATCAGCGGCATGGACCGAATTCTTTCGCTGGAAGGTGGCATCGCGCGGACCGAGCCCGGCGCGCGCCTCTTCAAAATCGAGGCCGAAGCCAATGCGGCGGGCTACGAGCTGCGCTGCATGCCCTCCACCTGGGTAAAAAGCTCGATGGGCGGATTTCTGGCGGGTGGCTCCGGCGGCATCGGTTCCATTACCTACGGCGGTATCAGCCACGGCGATAACATGGTATCGCTGACGATCCTGACCGTTGAAGAAACCCCGCGCATCCTCAAGTTCGAAGGTACCGACTGCTACAAGGCGCTGCACACCTACGGCACCAACGGCATCATCGTGGAATCGGAGATGCGCCTGGGAGAACGACGCGATTACGACCAGCTGATCGTCGTCCATCCGGACTGGGACACGCTCTTTAGCTGGCTCGATGATTTGGCCCACCAGACCGAGTTACCCAAGCGCCTCGTCACCGCTTTTGAAGCTCCCATCCCCGGCTATTTTCTTCCGCTCAAAAAGCACCTCGACCCGGAAAAGCAAGCCGGCTTTGCCATCGTCGACCAGGCGCACACCGAAGCTGTGGTAAAGTCCGCCGAATCCGCCGGTCTGGAGGTCACCTTCAACAAACCCTGGCCCAACCCGCCCAAGCCGCCCTACATCACGGATTACACCTGGAACCACACCACGTTGTGGGCGCTCAAGGTCGACCCCACGATCACCTATCTGCAGCTGGGCTTTGGCGACGAAGGTTACGTGGAGCGCATGAAGCTGATGAAGGAGCGCTATCCGGAAGAGTTTTTCCACCACATCGAGTGGACCATCTCGCGGCCTAAAGTGGACTGGAACGCGCAGAGTGTGAACGTGGGTGGACTGCCCATCATCATGTTCAAAAACGAGGCGCGGCTGCAGGAAATCATGGACTACGCGGTCAGCATTGGCGGCTTTCTGGCCAACCCGCATACCTTTTATCTGGAAGAAGGCGGCGCGCACCCGGACATCGAGGAAAAGCGTAAGCTGAAGTCCGAAGTCGATCCGGCTGGCATCCTCAACCCCGGGAAAATGAAGACCTACACCGACAACCCTTTCGCGACCGTCAGTTAAACTGGCTGGGTCCTTTCTTTGGGACTTGAGTGTGTGGTTGCAGTTGAGAGCGTATTCTCAAAAAAGCTTTTTTTTGGAAAAAATTCGCACATTCTCTAAGACTTGTGCGCCGCCGGCGTGTTAAACTAATGTAGGCCCACGACGATGCCTCCGTAGGGCGTCATCGTATTAACTTGTTTTCACGCTTTATCTGCCGCCATGATCCACCATCACCGTCGTACCGTCGATAAGCGTCTGCTTGGCTCCTTTGCCATGAGCGGCGTCATCCTTGCCTGCATGCTCGTCGTGTTGGGTGGGTTAACCGTGTTTCACGCCGTCTACATCGAGGAGCCTGAATTTAAGGCACCCCCGCCGAAAAACACGCCGCCGCCGCCACCACCACAGCTCGAGCGCAGTGTGGCCGAGAAGCAGAAGACCAGCGCGCGCCCGGTGCCGCGTATGACGCCCAACGTCAAAAACATCGTTGAGATGCCCGACATCACCATCCCGAACACCAACATCGACATGAAAGTGGCCGTGGGGGTGGGTGATGGCGCCGGTCGCGGTACAGGTTCCTTTGGCAGCGGCTCCATCGAGTTGAATTCATCGCCGGTCGACTTCTTTGGGCTCAAAGGCCGCGGTGAACGGATCCTCTTTCTCATCGATGCCGGTTCCTACATGATGGACGACAAAAAAGGCGGGTTGTACGCCTACCGGATCATCAAGGAGGAAGTGCAGGAGCAGATCGGCGGGCTCAAGCCCGGTACGCTGTTCAACGTGGTGCTCTTTGCTCGCTGGGGCCGCAACCTGAATCTGTTCCAGCCGCAGATGGTGCCTGCCACTGAGGCCAACAAGCAGAAGCTGGCCGCCTGGTTTGCCCCGATCAACGAGCGGGCCAACCAATTGGGATCGCAGGGTTCAAACTACAGCCTGGCGCGTCCACTTGGGCCCATTGGCGAGGGTTCCGAAGGCCCGTATCGGGCGCTGCACGCGGGCTTCGAATTGGGCACCGACGCTATTTTTGTTTTCACCGGTCACTGGCAGGACAGCATGCGCCAGCCGCTGCCCGAGGGCTTCAATCAGGAAGAATGGCGCAGGTCCCAGGGTTGGACCGCCGAGAAGCAAAGGGCCTGGGCTGCCGCTGTGCGTCGCGGCCAAGATTGGCTGCGCAAGGAAAACGAAGCGCGTCGCCGCAAAGGCCAGCCGCCGCGGGTGAACAACAACATGCAGCAGATCGTGAAGGAAATCCTGAAGGACCCGACCGAGCCGCCGCCCCACTACCCGCGCGAAACTTGGGACATCAACGCGCTTATCGGCCATTTCCGAGCGCTCGCGGATGTGTTTTATAAGAAACAAAACTTCAGCGACCCGATTGAGCGTCCGTCGATTAACGTGATTGTCTTCCGCGGTAGTGATGAAGGCTGGCCGGACAAGCTCGATGAGCCGCTGCAGCAGTTTGTTTCGCGCAACAAGGGCAAGCGCAAGCTGCTGGAAGGTTTGGCGGGTGTCGAGCTGGCCACCGGTCGCAGCGCTGAAGATCGTCCGGCAGACCTCAACCGTCCCGACGCCTAAATCTACGCTCTTAAATAGCGTGCGCCCGATTCAGGCTGCCCCGGAGTTTGCAAAACACGGGACCAAACAGGTATTAAGTTATTTCCAGCCGTCTGTCTGAGTTCGTTGCTCCAGCTAGGTTGCATGCAGTCGCTCGCCTGCTAGCGGCACTCTACCTGCAGCTGGGCTGGCCACCCCGTCAGCTACGGGTGACTCAGTTTGAGCGAACCACTGCGGCGGATGCTTCTCCGTTTGAGAGACCGGTGGAAAATCCCGGTATGTGCGTCTGCTTTGAGGCGGCGACTTCGTCGAGGTGCTCAATCAACCGGCTAAGCGGTACACTAGAGCGCTCACTCGCTTCGAAGCGCTTCAGCTCTTCCCGGTAAGTCGTGAGAACCGGTTCGATGTCGTCGATCAGGTCGGCACCTTGATTCACGCCGAGTGTGGCAAAGCGTTCGCGGAAGCTGGCCAGTGTGATGCGCTCCAGAGGACGGCACGGCTGATAACGCGGAGCGCCGTCGCCTTCGTCGTCGCTGCGCTCGAGCGGTACGGCCAGCTCCATGTCGGTCAGCCGAAAGAGGGCCTCGTTCACCACCTGGCCCGGCACTTCGAGATTTTCGGAAAGTTCGTCCGCGGTGGGGGCGTGCTGGCAATCGTGGAAGCGGCGAGCAATCTGCGCCAGCACGGCCAGGCAGAGGAGTTCACGCGCCTGCACCGAGGTCCCCTCCCAGGCCTTCTGGTTGGCCAGACGCCCCATGTTTTGGGTGGCGTAGGTCAACTGGCCGCCAAAGAGAATGATGATCCAGACAAAGTACAAACTCACTAGCAGGATCAGCGGCAAAGCCAGCGGACCCCATTGTGTGCCCAGGCGCTCAAACTGTCCGGCGAGCAAAAAGGAAGTTTGCGACAGCGCCCAGAAAGCAAATGCGGTGACCAGCGCTCCTAGCAGCGAGGGCTTCCACTCCACATGGGTATTGGGAATGAAGCGGTAAAACATGGCCAGCAGCACGATGATCAGCGCGGCGGAGGCCATGGGCGCGCCGTATTGAACCGCCAGCAGCGTGGATCCGCTCAACCAGGACGGTAGCTCACTCAAGTGGTTTGTGATAACCTCACCGGCTTTGAGCGACACCGCCGTAAAGGCCACGATCGCGCCCAAGGTGATCAGGGTCCAGTAAAAGACTACGCGCTGCACCATCGTTCGGCCCTGGCGCACCCCCCAGATAATATTGAAGGTCTTCTCAACGTTGATGAGCAGCAGCAAAACCACCGGTATCAAACCCACCGTGCCCAGCAAACCCAGGGTACCGGATGATGCGCCGGCAACGATGCCGTCGACTAGTTCCACGATCTCCGGGTCCAGTTGGGTGACGGCCAGTTCGCTGTCGGGGGCTGTGGTGGTTTCCGCCGGCGCGACTGCGTTGCCGGACATGTCGGCCAGGGCTGCTTCAATGGCCGAATTGACCTCGTCCATGCCCGGCGGCGTTTGGTCCGCGCGCAGTCCGGCGATGCCGCCCAGGTTAGTGCCTTCAGGCAAAATCTGCGACACCGCCCCACTGAGCAAAACGGTGGCGCGGCTGTAGCCGCCCTTGCCTTCGCCCTGTAGGACAAAGCCCGACACCATCACAATGATGGCCAGCATCGGCCCGAGCGCCAGCAACGAGTAGTAGGCCAGTGATGCCGCGGAATTGGGCAGGCGGTTTCGGAAAAAATCCTGCCCCAAGACCCGCAAAAAAATAAAGAACTTGCCCTTCTTGGTAGCCGTGCGGGCACGTTGCGCCTGCTCGATCTCCGAAAGGACGTCCTCCGGCAGCTTACGCACACGCGCGAACCACTGCATAAGCTTACCGCCGTTGCCTGATTTACTCACGGCCACAAGCTAGCAGGCTAAGCGCACTTGGGCAAGTGCTTGGACGGCATGCGTCAGGGGGCGTTCAGTGCGAGGAAAACGGCCATCCCACCGACGGCAGCCATGACGCTGAGGATCGTCATGAACAGATTCGCGGACAAGGTCATGGCAAAGACCCCGAGCGAAGCCACGGTCACCCCAATCGCGCCGGGGTAGGACTGAATGCTCCAGTAAATGTATCCAAAATAGCCAAAGCCCAGGGCCATCCGCAGGCGCACCACCGGGAAGAGGGCGCTGACGCCCAGCGCGACCAGAACCCCGAGGATGATGTCCACCACGCCGATGAACAGAAAGGGTTCCGAGGCGAGTTGCTTGTACTCGCGGGTGTCGAGCACTTCGCGAAAAAGATCCCACTGCGAGGCGATCAGGGCCAGGCCGCTGATAACCAGCCCAGCGCCGATGCCCCAGGGAACGATCTGAGTGCTCAGCTTGCGGTTGCGTTCGCGACGGGCGAGGTGGCGCGTTTCCTTGGTTTCGGCGTTGGCCGTGGCCAGCATCTGGTTGACGGTCAGCTCGGGCCCTTCGCCGGTGTCCATTTTTTCCAGCAGCCGATCCTCGCGGTTGAGGGCGAGTTTGCTGCGGCCCGGGAAAACCTGGGAAAACAGCGGCGAGTCGTCGATGATGGCGATCCACTCCTCTTTTTGCGTGTTCCAATAGAGGGTGTCCGGCTCGAGCTTGCCGGCCTCGGCCAGTGCCTTCATCTGCTCCGCGGTAAACGGGCCCTGGCTCTTGGTCGATTCAGGCTCGCGCAGGTGGTACTCCTTAACCGGAGCGGAGGTTGGTTCTTTGGTGGGCATGACTTGGCAAAGCGTCTGAGCGAATGACGGTCGAACCGGTGCCGGCAGGCAGCCGCGCGAGAGCGACCGCGTTACTGCCAGGCATGAGCAACCGGCTATAAAATCGGCTGCAACCGCCCGGGACTGAAGCGGCTTCGTTTAGTCACCGCCCCACTGGAGCTTTTGCCGTAAAATGCGGAAGTGGTTGTAGTTCAGCGGCTGAAGGAGTTTCAGCGATTTTTCAGCGATCGCCACCTCGATCGGCAGGCAGCTGTGGCCCTCAAAATGGTAGGTGCCATCGACGGTGATCAACGGGCAGGTGACTTCTCCCTCGCAGCTGACGGTCAGGCGTTTGCGTTCGGGGAAGATCAGGGAGCGGTTGGTCAGGGTGTGCGGGCAGATGGGCGTCATGCAGATGACGCGTGCACTCGGGTACACGATCGGGCCCCCAGCGGAAAGGTTGTAAGCGGTGGAGCCGGTGGGCGTGGCGAAGATCAGTCCGTCGCAGGAGTAGTGCGTCACCAGTTCGCCATCGGATTCGACCCGCAGCAGAATGAGCCCGGTGGCGTCGGTCTGCTTGATCACAACGTCGTTGAGGGCGATAGCGGAGGTGCCACAGTCCATCTCCGCGCCGAGGACCGTGCGAGTCATGATGTCGTAGTCACCACGCAGGATCCCCTGGAGGCGCTGCAGTGCTTCTTCGGCGGAGAACGTGGCGAGAAAGCCCAGCTTGCCCCGGTTGACTCCAAAGACCGGCACATCGCAGCGGATGGCTTCGGCGGCCGTGGCGAGCAGGGTACCGTCCCCGCCCAGCACGCAGCAGGCATCGCGCCCTTCCAGGAAGCCCTTGGGCAGCGGATGCTCTTCAGTGATCACCGCGTCGCCCCCGCACTTGCGGGTTTGCTCGGCCAGTTCGTCGGCCAGGACCCGCGCCCCGGCCTTGCTGGAGTTGACCACAAAGGTGATGCGTTTGAGCGGAGTCACAGGCAGCAGGAAAACCCTATAACGTGAGAAAGTCGACGACCCCGGCATGCTGGCACCAGTTGTCGTACTGCTTGAGCAGCCGCTCGGCCTCGGGCGGATGGGCACCGGCTAAGTCGGTCAGCTCGGTGCGATCGTCGGCCATGTTGTACAGTTCCCAGGGGCCGTGGGCGCGGTTTGGGCCGAAGGAGGTGGTGGCGCGCACGAGCTTCCAGTCGCGGTCGCGGATGGCGGCGCTGCCCTGGTGCTCAAAAAAGATGGGCCGCTGGCGGGACCAGGGTTGGCCGGAAAAGGCGGGCAGGAGGCTCTCGCCTTCGAGCGGGGTGATGTCGCGGCCGTCATGGGTTTTTGGATACGAGGCACCGGCGGCCTCCAGACAGGTGGCCATGATGTCCACCACGTGGCCGGGCTGGTGCCGTAGGCCGGGCTCCGGGATGCCCGCCGGCCAATGCGCGATCAGGGGCGTGCTGATGCCGCCCTCATGCGTCCAGCACTTGTGCCGCCGAAAGGGTGCGTTGGAAACGTTGGACCAGGGCAGGTCGTAGCTCATGAAGGTGTCGGCGGCTCCGGGGGGCTTGTCGGGGATGTTGCCGACCACGGTTCGCTCGCCGTTACGCAGGGGCACAGCGAAGTGCCCGGGCCAGCTGTTCAGTTCGCCATCTTCACGTAGAAATTCCGCGCAACCACCGTTGTCGGAAAGAAAAAGGAAGAGCGTGTTGTCCATCTGGCCGAGCGACTCGACCTGCGCGATGACGCGCCCGACGGCGCGGTCCATGTGCTCGATTTGCGCGGCGTAAACGGCCATGCGGTGGTCCTGCCACTCGCGATGGGCGGCCTCTTCCCACGGCGGTGCGGCGGGGTCGCGCGGTGATAGCGGCCAGCGACTGTCGAGCAGGCTGGAAGCCAGCAGAGACTCGTAGCGGGCTTCGCGCAGCCGGTCCCAGCCGCCGAGGTAGCGCCCCCGGTACTTGGCAATGGTTGCTTCGGGCGCATGCAACGGCCAGTGCGGCGCGGTGTGCGCGCAGTACAGGAAGAATGGTTTCGTGGTATCACCCGAGGCGATCATCTGCGCGCCGTGTGCGCCGAGGGCGTCGGTCAGGTAATAGTCCTCGGGCAGTGCTTCGGGCAGGATGAAGCGGTCGTTGTGGATGAGCGCGGGTGGTTCGAAAAAGCTCCCGGCCCCGCCCAGGGTTCCATAATGCGCGTCGAAGCCGCGCTGGATCGGCAGAGGATGTGTGGCGTCGCCAGCGTGACGGGTCCATGCGTCGGGACGGTGCGGAGGATAATCGCTACCCACGTGCCATTTTCCCGACATGAATGTGCGGTAACCAGCAGTGCGCAGGAGCTCAGCGATGGTGACACAGCGATGATTGAGGTAGCCCTGGTAGCTGGGATGCCCGAGATTGCCGACCATCTGCCCCACGCCCGCCTGATGCGGATACAGCCCCGTCAAAAGGGAGGCCCGGGTGGGGCAACACCGCGCACAGTTGTAAAATTGAGAAAAACGCAGCCCACCCGTAGCCAGCCGGTCCAGATGGGGGGTCTCGATTTCCGAACCATAGCAGCCCAAATCGGAAAATCCCATGTCATCGACAAGGATCAGAACGATGTTGGGCCGAGCGAGATCGGTTTGCATGCTTCGCAGCGAAGCCGCTTAGCGGGGATGCGGCGACGAAAAAGCAGCCAAATCGCCCAAGATATCCCCTGCGCGGCGTCGATTTTGGGTGCAATGGATGTCACAAACATTTATATTATTCGTGATGAAATGCTCGTCCCCAAATTCCTCCAATCGCACCGCAACCCACGGTGGTTTTACACTCATCGAATTGCTTGCGGTGATCGCTATCATCGGGATCCTGTTCACGCTTGGTTTCTACGCCAACGGTGCCATCGGCCTGGCGCGTGACAAGATGTTGGACCGCACCAACTTAAGCACGCTGCACAAAGCCACGGCACTCTACGCCGCCGACAACAACGGGCGGATGCCGGTGGGTGACGCGGGCAGCGCCAGCGGTCGCGGGCTCATCTGGATCAATTTCATCGCGCCCTACATCGAAAACGCCGAGGTCGAAGACGAGAAACTGACGGATGTCACCATGGAGGACTTTTTGGACGTGCTCAGCAGCCCGGCCCTTGATTATGAAGAGGTTCAAGAGCGGATTGAGGGCAGCACGGTCGACACCATTCTTGGCTATGGTTACAACGTCTATCCGCTGGCCCGAGACGGGTCTCGTGGTGCGCCGCTGGCGGAGTGGGACGGCGACCCCTCCAAGCAGAGTGCGCTCGTCATCAAAATGAGCGCTGTGAAGCACCAAACCAACCGGGTGCTCTTTGGCAATGCCTATGACTGGCACCTGGCAGGACGCGGCACGGCCGGCTCCAGCTTTGACCGCGCCTACGATATGTGGGGAGATATGGATGATGCCTCCGCGCACGTCGTCTTCTATGACGGCCACGTCGAAGCGGTGACACGGGAGATTTACGATTTGGCGGTCGACAAGCCTGAACTGCTCATCTCGCGGGGTGAGTAGCACTGCCAGGCTGCGAGGAATTCGCGGTTGCCATCTCCACCCTCGATCGGGCTGGGCAGGGTTCCCAGAAGCTTGGCCCCCGTCAGATTGCGGGCGACGAACGTGCTTACCGCCTCCAGCGCCTGCTGGCGGTCTGCCTCAGCGTATATGATGCCCTTGCCCTGTGCGACGATTTTGGGGTCGGATTCGAATTGTGGCTTTACCAGCGCGATCAGAAATCCGCTAGCACGCAACAGTGACCAGACCGCAGGGAGAACTTTGGTCAGCGAGATGAAGGAGAGATCGGCGACGATCAGCGAGTAGTCTGGATAGGGTAATTGTTCGGCTGTCAGGTGGCGGGCGTTGAGGCCCTCGAGGTTGATCACGCGCGGGTCCGCGCGGAGTTTGGAGTGCAGTTGGCCGTGTCCCACATCGACGCAGACAGCCTGCCGTGCGCCACGTTGCAGCAGGCAGTCGGTAAAGCCTCCGGTGGAGGCACCTACATCTAGGAAGTGCTTGACCTCGGGGTCGATTTGCGGGAACGCATCGAGCGCGGCCGCGAGTTTTTCCCCAGCGCGACTGACGTATGCCGGCGAGGCGAGAACACGTAGGATGACGTTTTCGGGGACCGTGATTGAGGGCTTGGTGGGCCGTGTCGGTGGGTCGTGATCGGTGAGCGTGACCTGTCCCGCGCGTATCAAACCCTGAGCAGCTGTGCGGGATGGAGCCAGCCCGCGCTCGACCAACAGGAGGTCGAGACGTTTGCGCGGTGGGGTCATGTGGGGAGCGAGCTGAACAGATGAGCCCCTAAAAAAATGCAAAAATCCCCGGATTGGAAGGATTTAGGTGCTTAATAGGATTGACGGTGGGTCGAAATGGAGTGTTATGGGGCAAAGTGGGGCTAATCCGCGCATATCTCATCTCTCAACATGCTTACGTCGGCCATCGGGTTCTCCGGGGAGCACTTCCATTCTCTGGACGAGAAGAAGCGACTCACGGTGCCCGCGCGTTGGCGACAGGCCGTGTTTGGTCCGTCGGGTCGTCCCGGCAAGGGGACAAAAGGCGAGGCTGCAGCGCCTGGGCTCGAGGCGAACGGCGGCGCGGCTGTCGCGGAAGAGGAGTGCTTCCTTGCGATGCCCAATCCGAATGGGAGCATTACAGTGCACCCGCCCAGCGCGGTCGTGCGGCTCAAGGAAAAACTCGCCAACGTCAGCATGGGGGACTCGCGGAGTTTGCGCGTGATGCAAGCGATTTTCGGCAAGTCGGAGTTTTTGCGGTTCGACACACAAGGGCGGTTCACACTGCCGGAAGTGCTGCTCAAGCACGCCGGGCTGGAAAAGGAATCTGTGCTGGTGGGCATGGTAGCAAATTTTCACATCTGGAATCCCGAACGACACCGTGCGTACGTCGGCGAGGCGGATCTGAGCCCCGAAGAACTGGGCGCGGTGCTGCGCGAACTCAACCTGTGAGGCATGCGGCGATGTTGCGGGATTTCGAAACGGTTTCGAGCGGCTGGGCGCGTGCGGACACGGTGATGAGCGAGGCGAGCGGACATGTGCCGGTGTTGCTCGGCGAGGTGCTGGACCTGCTCCAAGTGAAGCCGGGTGCACGCTTTTTGGATGGTACCTTTGGCGGTGGCGGTCATGCGCGGGCACTGCTGGAGGCCGCCGAAGCTGTGTGTGTGGTGGCTCTCGACTGCGACCCCCAGGCAGCGGAACGAGCGGTGTATCTGCAAAATGAATACACAGGGCGCTTCATCTTTGTCGACTTGAATTTCGCCGAGCTGGACAACCTGGAAGACGCCGACTTCGACGGCGCACTGCTGGACCTGGGCGTGTCCTCCTTTCAGTTAGACGAGGCTCGGCGTGGTTTCTCGTTTCGCGAGGATGCGCCTGCAGACATGCGGCTGAACCCTCGCGCGGGACAGCCTGTATCCGAATTTCTAGAACACGCACCGACTGCGGCACTGATCGAGGCGGTGCGGGATTGGGGAGAAGAACGTTGCTGGAAGGCAGTCGTTCGCGCGATAGAGGCCGCTCGGGGGACTGGCCGTCTGTCGCGCACAGCCAGCCTGGCTGAACTGGTGGCCACCGCGGTTCTGGACGGTGGCCGCCAGTCGCCGGGCGCGCGGGGTCGGACGATGAAAATCCATCCGGCCACGCGGACTTTCCAGGGATTGCGCATCGCCGTGAACGATGAGCTGCGTGCCATTGAGCGCGGGCTGCCGGCGGCTTTTGACAAGCTCAAGCCGGGCGGCGTACTGGCGGTGATCAGTTTTCACTCACTCGAAGATCGTATCGTGAAGCGTTTTTTCCGGCAACTGGCCGGGCGTCCTGAACATCGCGGAGACAGCCGCCCACAGGATGAACGCTCGGTGCGGGCCCGTTTGCTCACGACACGTCCGGTCCGCCCGGGCGCTGCCGAACTCGCGGCCAATCCTCGCAGCCGTTCGTCCCGCTTGCGGGCGGTGCAGCGGCTGCCGCTCTCGGAGAACCCCTCTGTAACTGAATGAAATGCTTTCCAAGCCGCGTACTCACCTCTGGCGTCGTGCAATCCTCGTACTGGGCGCGTTGACTATCGCCATCGTGGCCGTGACTGCGCTGGGTACGGTCTGGTTGCGGGGGCAGTTGGCCGAGAGCGCTCGCCGCTGCGCCGATCTGGAGAACAGCCTGCAACGCCTTGAGCGTTCTGCGCAGGAGGTGCAGGCGCAGCTTTCCCAGTTACAAAGTCCAGCGGCCCTGCTGGCGCGCTTGGGCGATGAACTGCGGCCTCCGCGGGCCGAACAGGTTGTCTGGCTCAACCCGGGGCAGGCTCCGGATGTCTTCGTGGCGCGGCAGCCGCCGCGTGTACTGGAATCGGACGAGCGCTCTCAAGCACGATGACCAAGGGCATTGTATCGAGTTTTCGACTACTGCTGGTGGGCTTTCTCCTGCTGGCCTGCTTCTTCGCGCTCATGGGACGGCTCTTTCAACTGCATGTGATCGAGCAGGTTCGTTTGAGCGAATGGGTGCAACAGAGCCGTGAAAAAGTCGATCGGGTCGAGGCACCTCGAGGGCAGATTCGCGACCGCAAGGGCGACCTGCTGGCAACGACCCGCACCGTCTACACGGTGGGCGTGGATCCGCACGTGTATGAGGCGCCCGAGCCGGAGCAACTGGTCTTGCTGGCTCGTCGGCTGGACGTGACGCCGCAGGTCATCGCCGAGGCTGCGAGCAAGCGTTTTCGTGCGCCACAAAATGCGGGCGAGCCACCCCGGCCCGTTCGCTGGGTCAAGCTGGCCGAGCGGGTGGAGATGGATACCTACGAGGCGGCGATGGCCTTGAAGATTCCTGGGGTGTATGGGAATCGAGAATACATCCGGCATTATCCCGAAGGCAGCCTGGCCGCGCATGTCCTTGGTTTTGTGAATAAGGAGGGTGTGGCCGGAGGCGGCGTCGAGGCGGCGATGAACTTTTACCTGAGTGGGCAGGACGGTTGGCTGGAGAGCGAGCACGATGGCCGCCGCCGCGAGTTGCCCCAGTTTCGCAAGCGCGATGTGGGCGCGCGTGCGGGGCTGGATGTGGAGTTGACCATTGATGGCTACGTACAGCACCTGGCGGAAAAGGAACTCGAGCGCGTCGCCCGGGAATACGACCCCGAAGGCGCGACTATCGTGGTGACTGAGGTTGAGACGGGCGCGATTCTGGCGCTGGCGAATTATCCCGCTTTCGACCCCAACGCGTTTTGGGATTACGAGATTGAGACACTCGGCAACCGGGCCACGCAGCTCGTCTTTGAGCCCGGCTCGACGTTTAAAATCGTCCCCGCTGCCGCCGCGCTGAACGAAGGCGTGGCTTCGGTCCGGGACGTGTTCGACTGCTCGCAGTCGCTGGCGCGCTACGGCGACCGGATGATCCGCTTGCCTGCCGATGCTCATGCAATGGAACTGCTGACGCTGGAGGAGGTGGTGGTGAAGTCGAGCAACCGCGGTGCCGCGCAGCTGGGCATCCTGCTGGGCGAAGATCGGCTTTTTGAATACGCGCAAAATTTCGGATTCGGCGAGCGCACCGGATACCCCCTGGGGGTGGAAACGCCCGGTATCCTGCATCCGCCATACCGGTGGGACGGGCTGACTATCAGCCGCCTGCCGATGGGGCATGCCGTGGGGGCCAGCCCGTTGCAGATTCACTATGCGATGTCTGTGCTGGCAAACGGCGGACTGTTGATGGAGCCGCTGCTGGTGCGGCGGGTGAGCGATGCGCAAGGCGGCACAGTGGCGGCGTTTCACCCGCGGGTGCGTCGGCGCGTTTTGGAGGAGGCAACCGCGCGGGAGATGTCGCGGATACTCGCGCAGGTGACCGGTCCTGGCGGTACGGCGCGTCAGGCAGGCCTGGAGGAATTCGCCGTCGCCGGGAAAACCGGCACGAGCCAGAAGATCATCAACGGTCAGTATTCGCGCACGCGGCACGTGGCTTCATTTACGGGATTCTTTCCAGCCGAAGCGCCGGAGGTGGTGGTCTCTGTGTTTGTGGATGAGCCGAAGCTGGCGGGGGTAGGCTATGGCGGCGTGGTGGCTGCGCCCGCTTTCAAAAATCTGGCCGGGATGCTGGCGCAGTATCTCGACATTCGGCCCGGTTTGAACCGTGAGGCACTAATGGCCTGGAAAGGGGAACGCGCGCGATGAGTTTGTTTGCTCCGTTGCAGCACACGTTTTGCTGGCCGCGTTCGCCGATGGGTGCCTCGCTGATGGTTCAGCAGGGGGGTGCGGGTTCGGCACCGGGCGCACCGAAAGCGCCAGCGGCCTGGACGCTCGAGCGGTTGCTGAAAGACATCCCGGTGCGGGCGTTTCGCGGCATGGGATCCATCGCGGTACGCGGTTTGATGGCGGACAGCCGGCGGGTGTCTCCGGGCGTGCTTTTCTTTGCGTTGCCGGGACAGAACGTCGACGGAAATCATTTTGTGGAGGAGGCGATTGACCGCGGGGCGGTAGCGGTGGTTTCGGAGCAGCCGCCGCCGCGTCTACGCCTGGGGGCTTGTGTGCACGTCGAGGACGCGCGGGCCACGATGGCGCTGCTCGCCCGGCGTTTCTATGGCGAGCCCGATAACGCGCTGGAGGTGTTTGGCGTCACCGGGACCAATGGTAAAACCACGGTGACGACCCTGCTGCGCTACTTGCTCGATCCGCTGGAGAGCGGGCGCTGCGGACAGATCGGCACGGTGGCCTATCAGGTGGGCAAGCGGGCGATACCGGCCTTTCGCACTACGCCCGAAGCTATTGATACTCATGCCATGCTGGCGGAAATGGTGCGTGGCGGTGCGGAGGCGGTGGCAATGGAAATCAGCTCGCACGGGATTGACCAGCAGCGGGTGCAAGGGTTGAAGGTGCGCCACGCCGCCTTTCTCAACCTGACCCAGGATCACATCGACTATCACGAATCGATGGAGGCCTATTTTGCCGTCAAGCGGCGTCTGTTTACGGGCGAAACCGGCGTGCGGCCTCGGACAACCTCCGTCAACGCGGACGACCCTTACGGTGTGGAACTGCTCTCGAGCCTGAATCCAGGCATGGACACTTGGACCTTTGGTGAAAATGAGTCGGCCCGGGTGCGGGCGGTTGAGCTTGAGCTGGGTCCGGCCTCAAGTGCCTTCACGGTGCTGGTCGACGAGGTGCCTGCGGGGCGTGTACGCTCGGCGCTGCCGGGCCGTTACAACGTGAGCAACGTGCTGGCGGCGCTTTGCATGTTGGCTGCCAGCGGTCGGGAGGTTTCCGAAGCCATTGAGCAGGTGGCTTCATTCCAGGCCGTGCCCGGGCGTATGGAAAAAATCGATACCGGGCAGCGCTTTACGGTGCTGGTCGACTATGCGCACACCGACGATGCCCTGCGCAACGCCCTGGAAAGTTTGCGGGCCATTACGCCGGGACGCTTGCTGGTGGTTTTCGGTTGCGGGGGTAATCGCGACCGGTCTAAACGCCCGAAGATGACCGAGGTCGTACAAGGCCTGGCGGACCAGGCCTGGGCCACGGCGGACAACCCGCGTAAGGAATCTTTGGATACGATTTTCGCCGATATGCGCACCGGAGTGACCGACCCGGGCGCGATCGAGTTTGTCGAAGATCGCCGGCGTGCCATCAGCCTTGCGCTGGATGCCGCGCGCCCGGGCGACTGCGTGCTTGTGGCGGGAAAAGGCCACGAAGCTTTTCAGGAATTGGGCAATACGGTGGTGCCCTTCGACGATCGCCAGGTTTCGCGGGAGTTGTTGCAGCGCAAACAACTTCGGGAGCCGGAAGGAGGTTCGGCATGAAGTGGCGCTTCGATTCGGAAAAACTAGCCGACTGGACGGGCGGGACCTGGAGCGCTCGACCGGAAGGCGTCAGCGGGTTTTGCCACGACACACGCAAGCTGCAGGCGGGCGAAATGTTTGTGGCGCTGAAGACCGAGCGCCGCGATGGTCATGACTTTTTGGATACGGCACGGGAGTTGGGGGCGACCGCTGCGCTCGTCTCGAAAATCCGTAAGGACATCGATCTGCCGCAGTTGGAAGTGGGGCAGGTGCTGCCGGCCTTTCAGGCGATCGCGCGTGGGCACCGGCGACGCTTTCAGGCACCGGTGGCGGGGATTACCGGAAGCGCCGGAAAAACCTCGACGAAGGATTTACTGGCTCTACTGCTCGGACGGGTAAGCACGCTTTCAACTCCCGCCAACGAAAACAATCTGCTGGGCGTGCCGCTGACGCTGTCGCGGCTGGACGCATCAAGGCATCAGACGGCGGTCATCGAGGCGGGTATCAGTGAGCGTGGAGAAATGGCCCGGCTGGCCACGATGATCTCACCGGACGTGGCCATCGTGACCTTGGTGGCGTCGGTACACCTGGAGGGGCTGGGCAGCCTGGAAGGGGTGGCGTACGAGAAGTCTTTGCTGCCGGCGGCCATGGCGGCGGATGGCTGTGCATTTTTTCCGGCCAGTTGCCTGCGATTTTCTGAATTCCGCGCGTTTGGGAGGCGCGCGGTGGTAACCTCCGCTTCCACCGAAGAGCCGAGGGGGAATGGCTCGGAACAGTGGGTTACCTACCAGACTGAAACGGAGGAGGGAGGCGGTGCGCGTTTGACCATTGTCACGGCATCGTCTCCCCTCCCTCCCCTTTTTCTGCAGCCGGTGGGGCCGGGTATGGTGAGCAATGCCGTGCTGGCGATTCTGGCGGCCTTGCACATGGGCGTATCCGTGGAGCAAATACAGCCTCGGCTCGATCAGTGGCAGCCCTCCACGCTGCGCGGCCAATGGATCGAGGATGGTCCGCGCACGCTCTTTGCCGATTGCTATAACGCCAGCCCGCCATCGATGGCCGAGGCGCTGGCAGTTTTCACGCAGCGCTTCCCCGTGGAGGGGCAGACGCCGCGCTTGTTCCTGCTGGGCTGCATGGCGGAATTGGGCGCGCAGGCCGAAGCCTTTCACCGCGAGGCGGGCCGTGCGCTGCGCCTGGGGCCTGCCGATCAGGTGCTCCTCATCGGTGAATCCGCGGAGGCGTTTCGGGAAGGCTTGGTGGAAGGCGGCGCGAGTGCCCGACAGGTTGCTCTGGCTGAGTCCGTCGATGCGATGGCCGAGGTTTTAAGCACCTTTGCGGGGGCCGTACTGGTCAAGGGCAGTCGCCGATACGGTTTGGAAAAGCTGCTGCCGGTCACTTCGTCAAGGGGGGACGAAGCGTGCTGATCGACCTCATCGACTGGCTCTTTGGACTGTTTGATGCGAACTACGAGGAGACGCCTTTTCGCGTTCTTGGGTTCATCACGTTTCGAACGGTGGTGGCCGCGGCCACGGCACTCTTTTTGGGGTTTCTGATCGGGCCCTGGCTCATTGAGCGTTTGCGGCGGCTGAAGGCGGCGCAGATCCTGCGCGACGCCTCGCAGGTAGGCAAGCTGGCGGATTTGCATGCCGGCAAAAAAGATACGCCGACGATGGGCGGGCTGATAATTTACATCACCGTGACCCTCAGCATGCTTTTGTGGGCCCAGCCAAACATCTACGTGCTGACCTGCCTGTTTGTTTACACGGGGCTGACCGCGCTGGGGTTTGCCGACGACTACCTGAAGGTTTCCAAGCGCAACAGCCAGGGGCTCGCCAGCCGCTACAAGCTCATCTGGCAGGGCGTTTTGACGGCAGGGATGCTGGCCATCTTTGCGCTCTTTGCCGATGCGGGAACCTGGGCTAATGTATCTGAATTATGGATACCCTTTGTCAAAGAGCCGATCTGGACCTTTGGCGGGGCGAGCGCGCCCTGGGGGCCGGAGGGGGATCCCCTACAGAGCCTGGGCGAGTTCTTGGTTTCGGCTCCGGTGGTCGCGATTTTTTCAGCCCTTGCCCTGTTCGGCTTCATCTTTCTGGTCATGGCCGGCTCGAGTAACGCGATCAACCTAACGGACGGGGTGGACGGACTGGCCATCGGCTGCACCGTGACAGTGGCGCTGGTTTACGGGGTCATGGCCTATGCAACCGGGCACGCGCGCATCGCGGAGTACCTGCTGATCAGTTTTGTGCCGCAAGCGGGTGAACTGGCCGTGGTGTGCGGGGCGATGGTGGGGGCGAGCCTGGCGTTTTTGTGGTACAACTCGCATCCGGCGACGGTATTCATGGGCGATACCGGATCGCTCGCACTGGGCGGTTTGATCGGCACCATCGCCTTTCTGGTGCATCAGCCGATCACCTTGATCATCGTCGGCGGCATCTTTGTGATGGAAGCGGTCTCGGTGATCCTTCAGGTCTTCTCCTTCAAGACGCGGGGCAAACGGGTGTTCCGCATGGCGCCGATTCATCATCACTATGAGTTGAAGGGCTGGGCGGAGTCGAAGGTGGTGATCCGCTTCTGGATTCTGTCGCTGATTTTCGCGATCGCGGGTTTGAGTACGTTGAAGCTGCGTTGATATTCTTGAGGATAACTCATGGCGCTCTGGCCCGAACGTTTGCAACAGCACCTGGATTGCCCCGTGGCGATTCTGGGCTGGGGCATCAGTGGGCGTGCTGCGGGGCAGGCGGTCCGGGCGGCCGGTGGGCATGCCCAGGCTTACGACCGCGCGGGGCCCGAAGGCTCGTCAAGGGACTTCACGGCGAAGGATGCCGCGCGGCACCGGCTGGTCTTGTTCAGTCCCGGGTTTCACGCGCAACACCCATGGTTGGAAATCGCCCGGGCCGAGGGCTGTGCCTGTCTGCCGGAGATGGATCTCGGGGCTTTGCTTTGGCCGGGGGCGGTGCTGGTGGTGACCGGCACCAACGGCAAAACCACGTTGACAGAGTTTCTGGCCCACGCGCTGCGCACCGACGGTATGGAGGCTGTCGCCTGCGGCAATCAGGGCTATCCGCTGACCTGCCTGCACGAACGCGTGCAAGCTGAGGATACCGTCGCGGTGGTTGAGGTGAGTTCGTTTCAGGCCGAGACGCTTCAACACCTGCGCCCGCACGCCTTGTTGTGGACGAACTTCGACGAGGACCACCTCGACCGTCACGGCAACATGACGCACTACTTTGAGGCGAAGTGGCGGCTGGTTGGCTTGTTGCGTCGTCCGCGCCTGGTTGTGGGCAAAACGGTCGCAAGCTGGGCTCGGCGTGAAGGCAAGCAGCTGCCGTTGTTTACGGTGGTGGCCGATGCGGAGTCCGCCCGCGGTTCGCTGCCGCCGGGCTCGGCGCTGGACTCGGGTCCGCAACGCGAGAACTGGGCAGTGGCCCGCGCCTACTGGGAGCAGGAGGGCTTTGAGCCGGGTTCCCTGCAGGAAGCGGTGCGAAGTTTTGAACTGCCGCGCCACCGTCTCGCACAGGTGCGGGTGGTGGAGGGTGTGCGCTTTTGGAACGATTCGAAGTCCACCAATTTTTTGGCGACGCTGGCTGCGCTTGAGCATTTCGAAAGGCCGGTCTCGGTCTGGTGGATTGGCGGCGGTCGCGGCAAGGGGGGCGATTTGGCAGCTTTTGTACGCGCACTCGCACCGCGAATTCGAGGTGCGTTTCTAATCGGCGAAACCGCCCCGGCGATCGCCTGTCAATTAGAGGATGCGGCGATTGCGGCGACTGTATGCGAAAATTTGCAGCAGGCGGTGGCTCAAGCATTTACAGCCGCCGCAACCAGCGACACTGTCGTCTTCTCGCCCGGCTTTTCCAGTCACGATTTGTTTGCCAATTATGCTGAACGCGGCGTAGCCTTTGAAGGCGCTGTGGACACCTTATTAAAGGTGCCCAGCGAGACACCCAACCCCCGTTGATGAGGACCGTTTTACAGGAGGATACAGGACGATGATGAAGCTGCCTTTGACGTTTGCAGCGGTGATTTTCGCGCACGTTTTACTGGGTGCGCTGCTGCTGGTGCAGCCTGGCTGCAACAACTCGAACAACCGCATCGACGAGAACGATACGCTGAACCGTGGCGGTACCGGCGACCCGCAGGTGACCGGTTTGGTCGGCGGCAACGTGACGCAGGATGGGCCCGTGCGCCGTCCCCCGATGCGCCCGGTGGGCCAGTTGCCGAGCGATGAAGTATATCAGCCCGGGGTAGGCGATGGGTTTGGCCCGACCGCAGATGGCGGAGGCACGCTCGACCCGCTGAGTCCGATCACACCGCTGGTGGATCTGCCCGGCGGCGATCCGATGCTCGACGGCAGCGGCGGCGGTTTTCCCAGCGGTGGCACCACTTACACGGTCCAAAGAGGCGACACGCTCTGGGGCATTTCGCGCGCGCAGGGCGTCTCACTGGATGCCTTGCTGGCGGCCAACGGTCTGACGCGCAGCTCGGTCATTCGAGTCGGGCAGAACTTGACCATCCCGGGCGGTTCCGGTGGTACGGACGCCGGTGGGGGCTTTGCTGTTACGCCGATTCCCGGGCAAAGCCAGGGTCAGGGCTTCGCGGGTGAGAGCATCCGCTACACGATCAAGCCCGGCGACACGCTTTCCGGAATCGCTGCGCGCAATGGCTCCAGCGTTTCGGCGATCAAGGCCGCCAATGGCATGACCAGTAACACCATCTTCGCCGGCGATTCGATCATCGTGCCGACCAACATCACCGGCTCCGGTCGCGGGGGCGCGTCTTCCGGCAGTAAAAGCGGCGTGGACTCCTTCAGCTCGCCGCCGCTCTCGCGCAATTCCACGAGCACGACCCCCAACACCTACGTGCTGCAGTCGGGCGAGAGCCTGTCCAGCGTGGCTAACCGCTTCGATGTCACGGTGGCCGATTTGTTGTTTTGGAACAACATCAGCAACATCAGCGCGGTACAGCCCGGGCAGACGCTTTTTGTGGCGCCCCCGGGAGGTGTGGCCCCGCGCTCGCCGCAGTCGACGACCATTGGTGGCGGCCTGGAGAGCTTGAACGATGACCCACCTGACGTGCCGATCTCCAGAACGCGTCCGGCGCAGTAAGGGGAGGCTGCTAGGACAACGCGATGGGGGCCGCGCTTGGAGGATTGGGAGACACCTGGCGACTGATTCGCCCGGCTCACTTAATTGCGCTCATCGCGGTGGTGTTGACGGGTTTCGGCCTTGTCATACTCGGCAGCGCGGGACACAGCCACCGCAGCGGCGCGGAGATTGTTTTCAAAAAGCAGGGTCTCTGGGTCGGCCTGGCGTTGTGTGTCTTTTTTGTGGCCGCCCTGGCCAACCTGAACTGGATCCGCCGGATGACTTGGGCGGCCTATGGGCTGGCCGCTGTCGCGTTGGTGCTGGTTTTGATTCCTGAAATCGGTATCCGCGTAAACGGCGCGCAGCGCTGGCTAGGATTCGACTTTATTCGTGTGCAGCCCTCCGAGTTGGCGAAGGTGGCGCTGGTGCTGGGCCTTGCGGACTACCTTTCGTTGAACCAGCGGCGCATGCGGACGTTTCGCTTCGGCTTTGTGGTGCCCGGGCTGGTGGCGGCGATTCCCTGCGGGTTGATTTTTCTGCAGCCCGACTTTGGGACGACGCTGTTGTTCGTGACCGTGGCGCTGCTGCTGATGTTTCTGTCGGGCACCCCCTTTCGGTACCTGGTTCCAGCTGGGGCGATCTTTGGGGGCGCGTTTGCCACGGCGGTGTACTTTGATCCGGTTCGCTGGGAACGCATTACTTCCTTCCTCAACGTGGCGGCCCATCGCGACGACGGGGCCTGGCAACTTTGGCAGGGACTGCTGGCGTTTGCCGCTGGAGGCTGGGATGGCGTGGGCCTGGGTAACGGTCGCCAGCAACTGGCTTTTTTGCCGGAGGCGCACACCGACTTCATCTTTCCGATCATAGGTGAGGAGTTAGGCTTGTGGTTTACCGGGGGTGTGCTGCTGCTGTTTCTGGCGATTTTCGCGGCGGGCGTGCGCACGCTTACGCAGTCGCGCAATCTGTACACCTTCAACGTTGCCGCCGGTGCCTTGTTTTTCCTGACGCTGCAGGCCCTGGTGAATATCGGCGTGGCCACGGGCAGTCTGCCTACGAAGGGCCTTTCCCTGCCCTTTATCAGCTACGGCGGGTCCAATCTGATCACCATGTTCTGCTTCGTCGGGTTGCTGTGTAATTGCCAGCGCGCGAACAGCGGGCCTACCCTGGAGAGGAGGCGCGACCTGTGACGCGGATCGTTGTTGCCTGTGGAGGTACGGGCGGGCACCTCTCGCCGGGCATCGCGCTGGCGGAAGCCCTGCAGCGTGGTGGGCACAAGCCACTGCTCGTGATCAGTCGCAAGGAGGTCGATTCGCGACTGGTGCAAAAGTACGGCGAACTGGATTTCTTTCGGGTGCCGGGTACCTATTTTTCCTGGAAGCCCTGGCAGATGCTCAGGTTTGTCTTCAGCCAGTTGCGGTCGATCTTTGTGTCGGGTCGGATGCTTCGCCGTGAGGACGCCCGATGCGTGGTGGCCTTCGGCGGGTTTGCCAGTCTGGGAACGGTGGTCTCCGGATTCCTGCTCGGATTGCCTGTGGTGCTCCATGAAGCCAACCGCCGGCCCGGACGCGCTGTGCGCCTGTTAAGTGGGCTGGCCAAGCGGGTGTACCTGCCCAAGGGCGTCCGCCTGCGTGGATTGCCCCCGCGTACGGTGCGGCATCTGGGCTACCCGGTGCGTAGCGAGATCAAGCGCCTGCCCCGAGATGGTGCGCGCGAGCGCCTAGGCTTTCCGCACCAAGGCAAACTGCTGCTCGTACTGGGCGGCAGCCAGGGGGCACAACCGCTCAACGAGTGGGTGAAGCGGCATTTCGAATCGCTCGCGCAGGAAGGCATCCACATTTTGTGCGTCTCGGGTCCGCGCCAAACCGGCGGCGGCGCGCTGGAATACCGCCGGGTCGACGGGCTGCTGGTTCGCGCGCGTTTCCTGCCGTTTTGCGACCAGATGGCCGATGTCTACGCCTGTGCCGACCTGGTGGTTTCGCGCGCCGGGGCCGGCACCATCGCGGAGTTATGCCGGGTGCGCCTGCCTTCCATTCTCGTGCCGTATCCGTTCGCCGCGGACAATCACCAGCAGGAAAACGCGCGTTTTCTTGAGCAGCAGGGTGGGGCCGTGGTGCTAGCGCAAACCCATTTGGACCGCCTGCTGGCTGAGGTGGGCGATCTTATCTTCAACGACTGGATGCTGCAGCGTATGCGGCACAACCTGGCCACGCTCGACGTTGAGGACTGCGTTGAACAGATGCTGGCCGACCTTGAGCAATTGCTCCGCCAGGAGGAACCGCCCGCGCAAACCGCTGACCCCAAGCTCTCCCATGCCTGAAGCGCCACGTTCGGTTCACATCGCTGGCATCAGTGGCATGGGCAACGCGCCGCTGGCCCTCTACCTGAAGGATGCCGATTGGGAGGTCCGTGGCTGGGACGACCGGCCGAATCCGCGGGTTGAAGCCCTGCTCAATGAGCGAGGCATACCTACGCGCGAATGCGCGCTGAGCGATGACGTGGAGCTGTTCGCCTACTCCAGTGCGGTGAAGGCGGTGCATCCCCTGCGGCGTGAAGCCGATCGCCGCAACCTGACCGCTCTGCCGCGAGGGGAACTGCTCGCGCGTGTCAGCCGTCAGCAGCGCCTGCTGGCGGTCGTCGGCAGCCACGGTAAAACGACAACGGCAGGCCTGTTGATCCACTTTCTGGAGGCGGCGGGGGTGGACTTTAGTTACATTCTTGGCGGTCTGTTTCAGGATGCAGCCCGCGCCCCGGCTCGGTACTCACCGACGGCTCAATGGCTGATCGCCGAAGTCGACGAAAGCGATGGAACCATCGAAGCGTTTGCGCCTGAAATCACTCTAGCGGTCAACCTCGACTGGGATCACCCGGATCGCTACGCCGACTTTTCCCAACTTGAGGAAACCTTTGGTGCGCTCTTTAGGCGTACGACGGGTACTGTGCTGTATCCATCCGAGGGTACGCTGCTGACAAAACTGGCAGCCAGCGCGAGTGTGCGCTCACACTCGTTCGGTACGGGTGGTGAATACGCGGCGACACCCCGGTTGGACGATCCGCACAGCGCACAGTTGAATGGGCGCTTTCCGAGCGAGCGTATCGCGCTGCCGCGTGCTGACGGCTTCTTTCTTAAAAATGCCACCGCCGCGCTGGCCGCCGCTCATTGTGTTGCGTCAGATCTGAACGCTGGAGCACTCGAGAGTTTTTCAGGCATCCACCGCCGCCAAGAACTGCTGCTACAAAGTGAGGGCCTGACAGTCGCCACCGACTATGCCCACCATCCGACGGAGATCCGCGCGTTACTGCGCCACTATCGCCAGCTCCATCGCGGACAGCTGTGGGCGGTCTTTCAGCCGCATCGCTTCACGCGTACCCAGCAATACGCCGCCGACTTTGCCCAGGTCCTGGCCGAAGGTGCCGACCGGGTGTTTCTGCTTCCGGTCTATGCGGCGGGCGAACTGCCGCTGACCATGGGGACCCGCGAAGCCATCCGCGCCAGCTGGCCGGCTCAGGCGGAGGCACCAAGCCTTGCGCTCGAGGGAAACGAACTTGCCAGCCAGCTGCGTCATGCTTTGATGGATACAGGGGAGGTTACGGTATTGTTTATTGGCGCGGGAGACATTGACACCATGGCGCGGCAATTTGCTGCCTCGCCGCCCTTGGATGCGCCCACGGCGGCAACTCGCTCACGGCCGGCCTTTGTCGAGTCAGTCATCCGTGCGGGTCTGCCTCCGGACTGCCTGCGCCGCGACGAGCCCATGGCGGACAAGACTACCTGGCGAGTGGGTGGGCCCGCCGCGTTTTACGCCGAGCCAACCAACGCCAATGAAGCGTCCCTACTCATTCGTACGGCGCACGATTGTGAGTTGCCGGTCTTTGTGCTGGGGCGGGGCTCAAACTTGCTTGTGCCCGACCGCGGTTTCTCCGGCCTTGTTTTGCGACTGGCTGGCTCCCCCTGGCAGCTTTGCCGGCTGCGCGAAGACGGAAAGATCGAGGCCGGTGGCGGGCTGCGCCTGAAACAACTGTGCGCGGAAGCCGCTAAGCTGGGGCTGGATGGTTTTGGATACCTGGAGGGTATCCCAGGCACGATTGGAGGGGCGCTGCAGATGAATGCAGGGGCAATGGGCGGCTGGATTTTTGACCGTGTGGAGTCCGTGCGATTTCTCGATCAAGCTGGCCAGTTGCGCGAAGCCCCGGCGGTGGATTTTACGCCTGGCTACCGCGTTTGTCCGGAACTCGAGGGTTGCCTGGTGCTCTCGGCGGTTTTTGCCCACGGCATGGCGGCGGAAACCGTTGACCTGCGCCGGCAGATGGATACCTACGCGCAAAAACGCCGGGCCACCCAACCGCGCGAGCCGAGTGCGGGCAGCACGTTTCGCAACCCACTGGGAGCCTATGCGGGCCAATTGATCGAGGAAGCCGGGTTGAAAGGAACGGCCATCGGCGGGGCTCAAATTTCGGAACTTCACGCAAATTTCATCATCAACACCGGCGGTGCGAGCGCGGCGGATATCATGGCTTTAATGCGCTTTACCCGGCATCGGGTGGAGGCCTTCAGCGGTATCCGGCTGGTGCCTGAGGTGGTGCTGGTTGGTCGCGACTGGGAGGAGGTGTTGGCATGAGCGGCCCCGAGGTTGTGATTCTCTGTGGGGGTCCTTCGGATGAGCGGGAGGTTTCGCTGGTTTCTGGTCGCGCGGTTGCCGATGCGCTGGAAGGCCGCCGTGCGTGTCGGCGTATTGAGCTGGCTGAGTCCAGGCTCCCTGCCGATCTCGATCCGGCGGCGGTTGTAATCTTCCCGGCGCTGCACGGAGCTTTTGGCGAGGACGGAGGCGTCCAGTCATTGCTGGAGGCGGGGGATTTTGCCTACGCAGGCAGTGATGCGACGTCCAGCAAACTGTGTATCCACAAATCTGAGACAAAAGCACGTGTCAGTGCGCATGGCGTGAAGGTCCTGCCCGGCCTATGCTTTGCAGCGGCGGCTTTACCCGAAGCTTCCAAAGTTATCGACGCACTTGGTGGCGATCTGGTGCTCAAGCCGGTCGACCACGGTAGCAGTCACGGATTGCGCTTTATTGAAAGTGAGGCAAGGCTGGCTGAAGCTCTGGCGGAATTTGAGAAGATTGACGGCGAGTGGCTTCTGGAGCCGCGTGTTCGAGGTCGTGAACTGAGCGTGGGCCTGCTTGGGGGTAAGGCGATGGGCGTTGTCGAGATCGAGCCGCAATCGGGTGCTTACGATTACCACAGTAAATACACCCGCGGAGCGACCCGGTATCACTGTCCGGCGGATCTGTCTGAGGCTTTGACGCAAGAAGTACAAATCGCTGCTGAAACCGCCTTCGCTGCCTGTGAATGCCGCGATTTTGGCCGCGTGGATTTTATGCTGTCAGCGGACGGCAATCCCTACTTCCTCGAAATCAACACGCTGCCTGGATTGACGCCAACGAGCCTGCTGCCCCGTAGTGCGGCTCAGTTTGGTTTCGATTTTCCATCGCTGGTCGAGGCGATGCTGCAGCCATGCCTTGAACGATTTTCCCGCAAGGAGGTGGCCGACCATGTCCGCTAAGCGCCGCAGTCGTGAGGAGACGGGTACGCACTCGTGGCGCTCCATCGCTCAGGAAAATGCGCCCCGTGCCGTCAATCGCTCCGTGTTCGTCCCACGCCGTCGATTTACCCGCTGGCTGGCTGCTTTCTGCGTCTTGCTGGCAGCGGGGGCTGGCTTTGGCGTCTGGTACGTTGGCCAGCCGCTCCCTGCGACAAGGCCCGCGTTGACGGCTCGTGACACTCAAGTTCTGAGTCTGGCGGATTTTCAGTTTGAGACCGACGGGGTGCTGAGCCGGGACTGGGTCCTGCGCACGTTGCGGCTCGATCGGGGGCTGTCGGTGGAGGCGATCGATATCTTTGCGGTCAAGCGTATGCTGGAGCGCGAGGGTCAGGTGCATCTGGCGGTGGTGGAGCGCCTCCCGTCCGGACCCTTGCGCATCCGTCTGGAGGAGCGACGTCCGGTTTTTCGACTGGGCCTGATTAACTCGCTAGGCCAACAGGAGATCGTGCTGGTCTCGGGAGATGGCCATGTGTATCGAGGAAGTGGATACGCCACGTCCGCTTTGCGCAAGCTCCCGTTTTTGCGAGACGAAATTGTGGACCTTGCGCCGGGCGGCGGTTTTCTGCCGCTCAACGGTTTGCTCCCGGCGACCCAGCTGTGGCAGGAAGCCCGAGTTCGGCACCCGCGTCTGGCCCGGCACTGGCACAGTCTGCGCCGCGTGGGCGATCTTGTGGCCGGGGCCCACCCGGAGGCCTTTATCGAGGTGCACACTTTTTCGGGCGCGATTATCGTGTTTCGGCCATCTGTGTTCAGCGCGCAACTGGAGCGGCTGGAGGAGGTGCTTTTGCAGGCGCGACCAAGCGGCCTGCGGCACGGCGATCGGCTGGACCTGTCTTTTCGCGAGCCGGTTTTACGGGTGGCTGGCAATCAGCTGCAACGGGGTCCGTATCCATAATTTGAAGACAAGGGAGGGGAATTTATGAAAAGAAGGCGCATCCTGGGAGCGGTCGAGATTGGAACGGCGACCGTCACCGTCCTGGTGGCGGAGGTTGTCGAGGGCCAGTCGCTGAGCATTATCGGCATGGGCGAGTCAACCTCGCGTGGCGTCAAAAAGGGCGTCATCGAGGATTTTCGGGCGGCAACCCACTGTGTCCATGCCGCTATCGACCGGGCCGAAGCTTCGGCGGGAACCGCCATCGACGCCATCTTTCTGGCGGTCAGCGGCCGACATCTGGATGGTTTTTTTCAAAGCGGTCAGTCCAACATCTCCGCTCCCGATGGTCTGGTCCGCGTGGGCGATGTGCTGCGCGCGGAAGAGAACGCCAAGAGCCGGGAATTGCCCGCCGGTCGTGTCTTTGTGCATCACATAAAGGGTGCTTACCGCATCGACGATCGCCCGACCAACAGTCCGGTGGGTCTGGCCGGCGCCCAGCTAAGCGCCTGCTACTGGTCCGTCCATGCTGACGAGCGGCAGCTGCGCGACCTCATGCACCTGATCAACGGCTACGGTCTCAAGGTCGAGAACGTGGTTATCTCCAGCGTCGCCTCCGGTTGCGTAGTAGTTAACAAGATGGAGCGCCAGCAGGGGGCGCTCGTTCTGGACATCGGCTGCGGGACCACGGACTGGGCGCTCTTTCGTGACGGCCACATCGTCCGCACTGGCGTGGTGGCGGTGGGTGGGGATCACCTGACCAACGATCTTGCCCTCGGGCTGCGTTTTCCGGCCCGCTTTGCCGAAAAGCAAAAGCTAGAGCATGGCTCAGCGCTCATCGAGGCAGATTCGAAAAGCGAAAAAGTCTGGCTGGTGGGCGACCGGCAAATCGGTGACCGTGAAGTATTCAAAAAAACGATACAAGTGATTCTAAATGCCCGCGTCAGCGAGCTGCTCGAAGTGGTGAAGGCACAGTTGGGCACCATGCTGGACCCGGCGGAGATCCCGGTCGGCGCGGTCTTGACCGGTGGCACCGCACATCTGCCCGGTATCTGCGAGGTGGCTGAAACTGTCTTCGGCATGCCCGCGCGCGTGGGGCAGCATCCGGGCTCCATTGGCGAGGAGCTGCGCCGTCCCGAGGTCTCCACGCCATTGGGATTGCTGCATTTTGCGATTACCGATCAACGCGCGCAGGACGATGTGTCTCGAGCCGAGACCGAGCCCGGACTCTGGCGCCGCTTTTCAAAAATCTTCCAGGCCGCCGCGGTTGCTGACTAAACGACTTTTTTCACACACCCGAGGGAGCACGCGCACATGGACGGAGGTAAACTGAAGTTTGAAAAAACAACCGAGATGGCGGCTTCGAGCGAAACCGCTCTGACGCTAAAAATCGTGGGTGTGGGCGGCGGTGGAACCAACACAGTGGACCGTCTGCGCTTGGAAAGTGCCGGTCGCGCGCATCTGGCTGCGGTCAATACCGATGCGCAGGCGTTGGCCCAGTCACCGATTTCCGAGAAAGTGTTGGTGGGGCGCAAGCTGACCCGCGGGCTCTCTACGGGCGGAGAAAGCAGCCTGGGCCAAGCGGCGGCGGAGGCGGATGAGGCGCACCTGCGCGCACTTGTGAAAGGGTGCGACCTTGTTTTTGTGGTCGCCGGTTTGGGGGGCGGGACCGGCAGCGGTGCCGCACCGGTTCTGGCCCGCGTGGCCCGCGAGCAGGACGCTATGGTGCTGGCCTTTGTCACTTTGCCCTTCGCCGTGGAGGGTGCGCGACGCATGAAACAGGCTGAGCAAGCGCTGGTGGAATTACGTGAATCCTGCGATGCCGTTATACCGTTGCCCAATGACCTCTTGCTTCAACAGGTCGAGGAAGAGGCCAGCGTGCTGGATGCTTTTCAACGCGCCGACGAATGGATAGCCTGCGGCATTCACTCGATTTGCGATCTGCTGTTGCGCACCGGCCTGATCAACCTCGACTTTGCGGCCCTGCGGCGTGCCTTCGAGCGCCAGGGCGGCAAAACGCTCTTTGGCATTGGACGGGCGGAGGGCCCCGAAGCCGCGCGCAAGGCCGTGGAGAAGCTGCTGATGTGCCCGCTTTTGCACACCACCAACATGGCGCGCCGCGCCGACAGCCTCCTGGTCAACATCACCGGCGGCACCGATCTTTCACTGCAGCAGGTGAACCAGATTGTGGCCCAGGTTTCCGAACGCTTTGCCAGCCGTGAACAGTGCGTCTTGGGAGCGGTGATTGAGGACAGCTGGCGTGAGCGCGTTGAGATTTGCCTCATCGGCACCACCGAGCTCGATCCGGGGCGCACGCGCATTCCCGTACGGCGTCCGGCCTGGCCACCGACGCATAAGGTGGAACCGCCAGCCACGGCGAAGGAGCAGCCCTCGGTCATGCTTACGGAACCGGTGCCTGACCCGGTCGACGTGCCGTTCGACTTGGATGGTTCAGCGCCAGCGTCCAAGCGTTCGAACCTCAAGGTACACGCTTCGAAGCTCTCGCGCAGGAAGGCGACCCCAACCGATTCGCAGGAGGAATTTATCTTCGCATCCGAAAAAGAGCAGCGCGGTTACTTCGACCACACCGAGCGCAACCTTTTCGAAGGTGCGGACCTCGATGTGCCAACGTACCTGAGGCGGGGCATCCGTATCCAGGTTTGAATACGATGCTGCAACGGATGCTGTCGCCGCAGGCTCTCCCGTGAAGATCCTCTTTTTTCAGGACTACCTTCGGCAGGGTGGTACCGAGACGCAGACGCTCTTCCTGGCGCGCGGCTTTCGCGATGTGGGCGCGCAGGTGAAGATCGTTACCTTTCGACCCGGTGGCGCGCTTGCTCCGCAGCTTGAGTCATCTGGATTGGAGCATCAGACGCTGCAGCCATTCGATACGGGTATCAACGGTTTTGCCCCAGGTTGGCAACGGGCGGTGCGCCAGTTTGATCCGGATATCGTAGTTCTCATGGGCCGCATGGCCAATGCCCTGGGCTGGCGTATCAAAAAACTCAGTACGAAGGCCTCCGTCGTGGCCACTGCCCGCACCGGCAAAAGCTTTTCGAAGGCCTACCGAAAAACGTTCGCGGCAGCCTCCGCGATCGTGGCCAATTCATGCTGGGCGGCCGACCGCGTAGCGCTGGCCGGTGGTGAGCCTGCGCACACCCATGTGATCCACAACGGCTTTGCCCGCGATTGGAACGATCCCGAGGCCATTCATGAACGCATCGCGACCCGCCTGGACGCTGGCGTTGGTGACGGTGCATGCGTCTTTTTGAGCGTGGCGGCGTTTCGTCCCGGCAAGGGTCAGGAGACGCTGATTCGTTTATTTGGTGGCCTGCGAAGCGAGCGCCCTTGGCAGCTGTGGATGGTGGGTGACGGCGTTCGCCGGGCCGCCTGCGAAGCACTTGTGCGCAAGCTGGGCATGCAAGGGCGGGTGCGTTTCTGGGGCAGTCAGCCCAAGCCACGCCCGTATTACGCGGGGGCCGATTGCGCCGTGCATGCCTCGCGCACCGAGAGTCTGCCCAATTTTCTGGTTGAAGCCCAGACAGCTTCCTTGCCGGTGATCGCCATGCGCGCGGGTGGCGTCAACGAGACGTTTCAACCCGGCGAAAGCGGCTTTCTCCACGACCAGGGTGACTTCGCGGGCTTTGTCGATTCGCTGAAACTCCTGCTTGAGGACGCCGAGCTGAGGCACCGCATGGGGGAAGCCGGAGCGGTGTTTGCCCGTAGCGCCTTCAACCCTAAGGCGAGCGTAGAAGCTTACCTCGAGCTCTTTCGTAAGCTGCGTTTGGAAGGCCGTTGAGATGGCTACGCCGTGACTACATCGGCCTCGGCTCGCTCGACAAAGAGCCCATCGCGCATGGGCAGGACGGCGTCGCAAGTCTTGGCCAGATCCGGGTTGTGCGTCACGATCACCGTGGCCTGTCCCTGTTCGTGACAGATGCGCGCGAGCAGTTCAAAGATGCGCTCGGAGTTGGCCAGGTCGAGGTTGCCCGTCGGCTCGTCGGCCAGAAGCAAAGCGGGTTCGTTGGCCAGGGCACGGGCGATGGCCACGCGCTGTTGCTCGCCTCCGGAAAGCCGAGTGACCAAACGCTTTGCCTTCGCCTCCAGTCCAACTTCTTTCAGCAGGTCGAGCGCACGCGTCTTGCATTCGTCGAGTGGGCGTTTGGCCAGCTTGCGCATGGGTAGCATCACGTTTTCCTGCGCGGTAAACTCTGGCAATAAGAAGTGGAATTGGAAGACGAAGCCGATGTGGCGATTGCGCGCGGCTGTTCGCTCATCGTCGTTGGCTTTGGCCATGTTTTGGCCACCGATCCAGATCTCGCCCTGGTCGGGCCGATCCAACAAGCCTAGCAAGTACAGCAGCGTACTTTTGCCGCAGCCGCTTGGGCCCACAATCGAGTATAATTTGTGCGAGTGCACATCCAGATCGATGCCGCGCAGCACATGAATGCGATTCTCTCCCGTGCCTAGAAACCGATGTAATCCACGGGTGCGCAGCGCGGGTGCGTTTGTGCTCAGGTCACTCATCCGGCGGCTCCCCGTATGACGGTGCCGGGCTCCAGCGCGGCGGCTTTACGCGCGGGCAAATAACTGGCGATCATGACGACTACCGTCGCAGCCAGTACCGCCACCAGGTAATGCCAGGGCGACCAATACACGACGAAATGATCGGTGGTAAAGATGCCGCGAATGCGCAGCGGGATGTTCGAAATGCCCCAGGTGATCAGCGCTCCAAAGCCGCAACCAAAGATCGAGCCCAGCGTAAGCACGATGATCCCCTGGTTGAGAAAGATGCGCGTAATGTCGCCTCGGGTGTAACCCATCGAGCGCAGGATCGCGATCTCGTGACGTTTCTCCATCACGATGATCGCGAGTGTATTAAAAATGCCCAAGCCTGAGATCAGGATGATGGCCGAGATGGTCAGCCCCGACGACACCCGTAGCGCCTGAAATACATCGAGCCAGACTTTTTCGCGCTCCTGCCAGGCGATGGCTACGTGCCGGATGTTCTCCTCGATGTGCTGGGCCGTCTCCACCGCGCGGGTGTTGTCCTTCAGGCTCACTTGCAGGAGGCTTACGCCAAAGTGTTCCTGCAGGATGAAGCGCGCCTCCGGCATGTGCACGAAGAGTCGCCGCTTGTCCACGTGCTCGACGCCGCTTTCAAAGATGGCCGAGACGCGGTAACGGTCGCGATTGCCGCCGTAGGAGATTGTGACGACATCGCCGGGCTCCACATCCAGACGCACGGCCAAACGCGAACCGATGACGACGCCTTTGGGGTTGTTGCGGAAGTCCTCCAGGTGACCGAGAATGATCTGCTTCTCCAGTTCGGAAACCGTCAGGTGACTGGGTAGATCGATGCCGTGCAGCCGCGCGTCCTGTGTGCGGAAGTTGCTGTCCACTTCCACGTTGCCACGCAGGATGGGCGACACGCCCGCCACGTTGGTGAAGCGCTCGATCGCCTCCACGATCTCACCGGGGTGCGCGATCCCGTCCTCGTAGCGGCGGTTCTCGCCCACGGCCACCCGGGTCGTGCGCATGCTCGGGTTGTCGGTGGTGATAGTCATGACCGACATGCGGTTTTGGAAGCGGTCCTGAATGCGGACTGCTCCGTCGGTACCCAGAATCGTCCGGATGTAAAATGTCTCGAAGCCTGCGGTCTGTGCCTGGGTGGCGATGAACAGCCCCACGCCAAAAACGATGCCCGCCAGGCTCATGAGCATGGCACGCTTTTTTGCCAGAAGCAGGCGGATCGCAATCGCGAGGTTGGTGTTCATGGGGACGATTGCAAAGACAGCCGTGCGCGCCCTGGGTGCCGCGGCGGGTGGGGACTTGGCTCAGTTAATTCGCGCTGCCAAAGAGCTTTTCGCGCTCGGTAACGTCTTCGACGGTTACGTAGTCGCCCTCGCGGAAAAGATCGAGGTCTTCCAAAATGACGTGTTCGCCGGGCTCCAAGCCGCGGATGATCTCCGCCGACTCGAGGTTGATGAAGCCGCGCTGCACCTCGCGAATCTCCACCTTGCCCACCCGGTCGACCACAAAGACGCTGTCGCCGAGCAAGGCGCGCCGGGGAATCACCACGGATTTCTGGTTCTCGCCCGCGATGAAGCTGACCTCGCCAGTCATGCCCGGGCGCAGTTGCACGGATTTCTGATTCTCCACCTGCACAATCGAGGTGAAGCGCTGCGTGGTTACGTCGCTGCCGGGCAGGATCTGCGTGACCCGACCCTGGAGGATGCGTCCGCCGTGGGCGAAAAAGCGAACCATCGCCTGGGTGTCCTCACGTAGGATGCCAATGTCCTCCTGGTTGACCTGCACTTCGATCTTTTGGTCCAGGCTGATGATCCGCGCCACCCGAAAACCACGGCTCATCAAGTCCCCCGGGTGGGCGAGCACGTCGGTGATCACGCCATCGAAAGGGGCCCGGATGGTCAGGCGATCCATGTCATCGTTCAGGCGCGCCAGCTCGTTTTTGTGAATTTCGCGCTGGGTCTCAAGTTCCTTGGTGCGCGTTTCGATCATCGAAAACATCTCGCCGACTTCGCTCTCCAACTCGCGCACGGCCATCTGCGTGGTGGCGTCCTGTTTGAGCAGTTCGCGCTCACTTTGGAGCTGTTCGCGGAGGGTGGTCAGCTTGATCTGCTCGGGCGATTCCTTGTCGAGTTCCTGCTCGACCTTTTGTAGTTCCAATTCGGTCGCGCGGATTTGGAAGGGCAGGTCACCCGGGTCGATCGATGCGAGGGCTTCGCCGCGCGTGACTTCCAGCCCGGCCTTCAAACGGCTGGATTTGATAAAGCCGCTGCCCGGGCTGAGCAGGTGAGTGTCTACCTCTGGGCGGACCATGGCCGAGCCCGACACCGATTTGATAATCGTGCCCACTTCGGCGCGCACGACGAGCGCCTCGGTCTTGAGCTGATCGACGACGATAAAATAGATGCCGGCACCGACTGCCAGCATCAGCGTCAGCTTAATCAGCCAGCCGATTTTCGAGCGAAAGAGAGTCTTGATAATAGGCAAGGGCGGGGTCCTCCAACAAAGCACCTAGAAAAGCATAGTAGGCATTGAGCACGCGGGCGGATTCTTTCGTAAGCGATAGCTCACTCTCACGCAACTGTTCGATGGCCCGTTCGCGTTCACCTTCATCCGCCTGTCCTTCATCGATGCGGGCCTGTACCTGCTTAAGGTCTTCCGTGCGGGCCTGAACCAGTCTTTTTTGTAAACCCAAGCTTTCACGGCCTAGTTGCAGATTTGCCAGGGCGTTTTCGGCGGCGGCAACTCTCCGGTCGCGCTCAATGGCCAGTTCCGCGTCCACCAGGCGGCGACGTATGCGCAGGCTTCGAATATTATCTTGAGTCTCGCGCCGGTCAAAAAGGTTCCAGGTGCCGGTGATCCCGGCGAAGAAGATCGTCTGCAACTCGTAGCTGCCGTCGGTGCCTTCCTCGGGGCCTTGGCGGATGGCCGCGCCCAGATTGAAGAGCGGTTTTTGCCGTGCGCGCTGGATGGTCAATTCGTGCCCGATGGCCTGCTGGCGGTGATCGGCGATCACGGCGGGTGTGGATTCGACAAATCCTTCGCGCCGAAATACTTCCAGGCGTTGCTGCATTGCCTCCACGGAAACGACGGGCAACTCCGCGTTGTCGGGGAGGTTGTCGATGGTGATGTCCAAGGCGCCCGACATCTGGCGAAAATCGTTGAAGCGCTGCTCGAGCCCCAGGGCGAAGCGCTCGGCGGACAGACGCCGGGACTGCAGGTCGAGTCGGGCGGCTTCGACCTCGGTGGCACGTCGGCGGCCCTGCTCGGCTTCCAGCTCCATATCGCGCACGCGTCGCTCCGCATTGCGGGCGCGCAGGTTCAACCACTGCGATTCCGCCTTAGCCGAGATCAGTGACAGGTAGGCCGCCCGCAGTTGATTGGCCAGGTTGGCGTAGGTCAGGTAGGCATCCTCCTTGGCGATGTCTTCCCGGGCAAAGGCCAACTTCCGGCGCGCCGACCAGGCACCCCAATAATACAGCGGCTGGTCCGCCCGCAGCACATACTCGGCAGCTACTCGCATCTCCTCGCCTTCAGCAATCCCGTCGCGTACTTCGTGGAAGACGCCGATGTTGTAGTTCATGTTGACCTCGGGAACATAGGTCCACCAGCCGCGAAAGCGTGAGGCATCCTGCTGGGCAACTTCCAGTTGCTTGCGGACCATGGTCGGCGACTGCAGCGCCGCTTCTTTCAACACATGTTCCAACTGCGGAAACTGCTCGGGCACGCGCCCGATAGAGAGATTGGCGAAGTCGTCGGCTGCGGACAGACTCATGCCTGACAGGAGCCAGGCAAAGAGTGCACCGCGCCGGAACATATTGAACCGTCGTCTTCCCTCCACACCGCGAGCAAACCAACTCACCGGCCAAAGGCAACGGGAATGTTTTCCTACGCGTGGCTAGCAGACAAGGTCGGCGAAGTCCGAGAAGTTGCCTTCAAAACCGCCGGGCACGCCCTTGTTGATGACCGCCACCGCGTCATGCGAATGCAGGCTTTCCAGGTGCGCGCAGGCTACCTGAAAGTCTTTAATCCGCGCGTCGGCATCCAACTGCTCGTACAACAACCGCGCGGCATCTTCCACGAATTTGACGTGCGCCCCGTTGAGTTCGGCAAAGGCCTGTTCGTCCTCGCGCCGCACCATGACCTGCGTCTCCGTCTTCAGGGCGTTGAGGCAATGCGTTTGCAGATTTTCCAGCGTCAGTTGCTCACCTGAGCGCACCTCCACGCTCACACGCGCCTTGCTCCGCTGTGAATGCGGGATGCTGTAGACTTGGCGGTTGGCCTCGGCGTGGTCGGCCAGATCCGCCGAACACGGGCAGGCCGACGAATACACAAAATCCAAGTGCAGCACTTTGCGAAAACGGTTCAGGTCATCCAGAAAGCCTTCGTAGGCGCTCTGGTAATACTGCCAGCCTTGTAAATCACTGCGCAGGCTTTGCTGCAGGATCGGGTAGTTGAAGTCCAGGCGCAGTCGGGCGCGGCTGCTGCCCACTTCTGCTTTGTAGGCATGCAGGATCTCCTCGAGCAGTTCCAAGTCCCAGATGCGCTCTCCGTAGCGGTAAAAAATCCGCATGAGGCGTGACATGTTGATGCCCTTCGCCTCGCCGCTCAGGCTGACCGTGCCAGTCACCCGGGCCTCCAGTTGCAGCCGCTCACCGTCCGCTCGCAGAAACCACAAAGGCAGGCGAAAGCCCGACATGCCTACCTGCATGATCGGCACGGGCGCTCCCTGTATGCCTGCCGTCCCCTGGTTCTGCTGGTCGGGTAAGGCGGCACGATAGTTTTCATCCGCACGAAACTGCGTGTCGTACTGGCGCTTTAGCGGGTGTGCGGCTGCGGAGGGCGCGGCCTTGGATTCGGGGGCTTCACTCGAGCGACTCATCATTAATGCTTTCGAAAAGCTTTACGCATTTGCGCGGAATCTCAACCCGGCAAAATCTGCATACCTTGATGCAAATTACCTGATTTTTCATGCTTTTCGCAAATGAGTTATCACGTTTCAGAAACGGAGCTGTAACCTTACTGACACAAGGTACGGATATGTAGCTACCTTACTCGAATCCGATGCGTCGCGTCGAATTCAACAGTCAAGAAATACAGAAACCCATACTATGCGAACAATCAGCAAAGTCCTCGCCACCACGATTGCCACGGCATCGCTGGCGACATCGTCGGCTTTCGCCGAAGCCGACGTTTCCGTCAACATCCGTACGGTCTTCCCGGATTTCCAGGATTTCCCGACACCCACCTTTACTACCTTGCGCCTGCGTGCCGATGAGCGCACCAACGACCCGCTCGACGTGGAGGTCTTCCTTTCGGCGGACCGCACGCTCGATGAGGGCGATGTCCTCGTGGGCAGCCGTCATTTGAAACTCGGCCTGTTCAATCGCCGCAGCCGCACGGTCTTCGTCGATCTGGACCTGCCCGCGGACACCGCCGCGCCCGGCTTTTACCTCATTGCGAATGTCCTCGCTGATGGCGATCCCGACGCCTCCAACAACGTCGATGTCGACGACTCGGCCCTGCGCCTGATCGGCGGCTTCACCGTAACGCTGCTACACAGCAACGATGGTGAGTCGCAGCTGGTCAACGCCGGCCAGGGTCTGGAAGACTTCGGCGGCATCGCCCGCTTCGCCACCGTGGTCGAAAACCTCAAGCAGCGCGCCGAAAGCGACACCGACGGTTTCCTGCTGGTCTCCTCGGGTGACACCTTCATCCCCAGCCCGGAACTGGATGCCTCCTTCAACGACGGCATCATCTATGACGCGCTGGCTCTGGATGCCATCGACTTCGACGCCTACGCCATCGGCAATCACGACTTCGACGTCGGCCCGCAGTTTTTCGCGGACTTCATCAACGCCTTCCCCTCGGGTGAAAGCATCTTCGTCAGCTCGAATCTGGACTTCTCCGCCGAGCCCGTGCTGCAGTCGCTCGTCGACGAAGGCCGCATCGCCCGCGGCGTGATTGTGGAAGCGGCCGGTCGCCGCATCGCCATCATCGGTGCTACTACGCCCGATCTGGACACCATCTCCAGCCCTGGAGCCGTGGACGTCATCGACGTCAATGACGACGGCGCGCTCGACATCGCCAACGATGTGGTGCCGATCGTGCAGGAAGTCGTCGACCTGGCCCAGAGCTTCGGCGTGCGCCAGATCATCCTCATCAGTCACCTTCAGGGCATTGACTCCGACGTAGAGCTGATCAACTCGATCTCCGGCATCGACCTTGCCGTGGCCGGGGGTGGTGACGAGCTCCAGGCCAACGAGCCCGTGCTTCTGCTGCCGGGTGACGCCATCGCCGAAGCCTACCCGCGTCTGATCGAAGACGCCGACGGCAAGCTTGTCCCGACCGTGACCACCGCCGGTGAATACCGCTACGTGGGCCGCGGTGTGGCCACCTTCGACGCTTTTGGCAACCTGCGCGCGTTTGCCGGAAACCCAGTCCGCGTCTCCGGTATCGACCCCGACGCCGTGGAGCCCGACGCCTTCATCCAGACCAACGTGGTCGAGCCGGTGCAGGCCTTCCTCGACAACCTCGCGGCCATCATCGTGGCCCAGAGCGAAGTCGGCTTGGACGGTCGCCGCGACTCCACTGGCGGTGTGGGCATCCGCAACGTTGAAACCAACCTGGGTAACCTCATCGCCGATGCCTTCATCTTCACCGCGCAGGAGCGTGCTGCCGACTTCGGTGCCCCGCCCGCGAATGTGGCGCTGGCCAATGGCGGCGGCATCCGTAACTCCAACATCGTGCCGCCCGGCGATATCTCCGTCGCGACGGTCAACTCGATCCTCTCCTTCAGCAACATCCTCGTGACCGTGCCGAACATCCCGGCATCTCAGTTCAAGGAATTGCTCGAGCGTGGCGTGAGCGGTCGTCCGGGTGAAGAAGGCCGTTTCTTCCAGATCGGCGGATTCACCATGGAGTATGACGCCTCCTTCACCGCGCAGGAAACCACCGGCAGCGGTGCCGATGTGGTCATCACCGTTCCCGGCGAGCGCGTGCGCACGGTCACCTTGGACGATGGCACACCCATCGTGGTCAACGGACAGGTCGTCCCCAGCGCCCCGAGCGTGAACATCGTGACGGTCGACTTCCTCGCCAACGGTGGTGATGCCAACCCATACCGGGGCGCGCCCTTCATTCCGCTGGGCATCCAGTACAACAACGCCCTGCGCAACTACCTCGAGGCCCCGGTCTCTGAGGGTGGCCTGGGCGGCCTGGTCGACGATGCCGACCCGCGCTACGTCGAGGGTGTCAACATTCGCACCTTCGACCTGACGCCGTAG
>JBHJGM010000005.1:0-121716 GCA_050331815.1 Opitutales bacterium
AGCCCCCAGCCCGTCCAGGATTGCGATGGAGGCGCTGGCGCCGATGCGGGTGGCGCCGGCGTCGATCATGGCCAGGGCGGTATCCGTATCGCGGATACCACCGGCGGCTTTGACGCCGAGTTCCAGGCCGACCGCTGCGCGCATGCGCTTCACGTCTTCAACTTTCGCCCCCGATGAGCCAAAGCCCGTTGAGGTCTTCACGTAGTCTGCGCCTGCTTCCTTGCACAAAAGGCAGGCTTGCGTGATTGCCTCCGGGCTCAGCAGACAATTTTCCAGAATCACCTTGACCGAAGCGCCGCCTTTAGCGGCCTCGACCACCGCGGCTACATCCGCCTGGACGCGGGCATGGTCGCCATCTTTGAGCACTCCAACGTTGAGTACCATGTCGACCTCCGTGGCCCCGGCTGAAATCGCGGCTTGGGTTTCGGTGGCCTTGGCCTCGGGTAGCGTCGCCCCGAGCGGAAAGCCCGCCACGGTGCACACCTGCACAACGCTGCCTGCCAGTACTTTTGCAGCCAGTGCCACCCGCGACGGGTTCACGCAAACTGCCGCAAAGCCATGCTCTCTCGCCTCTGCGCAAAGAACTTCAACCTGTGCGGCCGTTGCCTCCGGCTTGAGAATGGTGTGGTCGATGTAGGCGGCCAGTTCGGCGCGGGTCAAGGTGGGCGGCATCTCGTTGTCGGAAAGTCTAGATGTTGAGCAGGTCGCCCAGTTCGGCGGCGTCCGGGAAAGAGCTTTGTGTGCCCGGCTTGAGCACCGAGCGCGTCGCGATTTGGCAGGAACGGGCCACCGCGGTTTTCAGCGCGACGTCGCGAGCCAGAAAGTAGGCCAGGCTGCCAACGAAGGAATCGCCGGCTCCGGTCGAATCGACGGCTTGTATCGCTTCTGCCTCGATGCGCTGCGTTCCTGACGCATCGACCACGAGCGCCCCGCGCTTACCCAACGTGAGAATCACCGTTTTGGGTCCGCGTTCCAGGAGGGACTTGGCCGCCGTTTCCGCCTGCGCCTCGCTCGCCACGGGCAGGCCGGTCAGTAATTCGCACTCGCTTTCGTTTGGGCAAAAGATGTCGCTGAGCTGGTAGATCTCATCGGGCAGGGACTCGCGCGCCGGCGCCGGATTGAAAATCGTCCGCACCCCTTCTTCACGCGCGACCTGCAGGGCCTTCAGACTGCGCTCGACCGGAATCTCCAACTGGCAGACCAGCACCTGCGAGGCCCGGATCGCCGGGCGCGCCGCCTCGATTTCCGCATCGGTCAGCAGGTCATTCGCGCCGGTTACAATTATGATCGAATTACGCCCGTCAGCATCCACTGCGATCGGTGCCACCCCCGATGCCGCTTCGTCGGTCTGGTGCACATGGGTGGTATCGACGCCGAGCGCCTGAAAATTCTTCAGCGTGTCGTCGCCAAAGGAATCGCGTCCGAGTTTGGAAAGCATGACCACCTGGGCACCAAGCTTGGCTGCCATCACGGCTTGATTGGCGCCCTTGCCTCCAAAGCCCTGCTGAAAGCGGCTCCCGTGCAGTGTCTCACCTTCACGTGGCAGGCGCGGCACGTAGCTGATCAGATCGATGTTGCAGGCGCCGACCACGCAGATGGCCGGTGGATGCGGTGAGGCGCTCATCGGGCGGCCTCCGGAGGTTGCACGGGCTGACCGTCACGCACCACAAAATACTCCTCGGTATACAGGTGCGTGCGGATTTCGCAAAACTGGTCGGCGTCCTGACCGGCGATCTTCGCCAAATCACTTTCGAAGGACGCCTCCATGGTGGCTTTGTCCTTCCACCACAGTTCGGCGGTACCGTCGTAGGGTGGCTCCTTGCCCAGTTCGGCGGGTTGATCCTCCAGGCAGAGGTTGATGCGGTATTCGAGGCAATTGGGCAACTTCGACGAAAGCTTGGTGTGTTCAATCAGCCAGCGATCATTGAACTCCTTGCGGCTCATACCGGGCTTTCGCTTGAGCAGGGCAACCAGCTTGATCATGACTCAATACCGAGTGCGGACCGCCCGACAACGCCAGCCTAAAATCATGCCTTGGCGGCCACCTCCACCATCGCGTGTCCTCGAATTTCTGGAATCCGAAACGTGATCACACCGTCCCGCACTTTAAAGTCCAAGTCCCTGACTTCTGGAACAAGCCGCACAGACTGCACCGGGCGGTCGTTTCGAAAGCGCACTGTAAAATCATGAAGGGGGATGACGTCCTCGATCGTATCAAACTGCTGCCCGCGTCGCTCGGGAATGTAATGCAAGAAGTGCAGCACGTGCCGCTGCAGCGCAGCCTGCTCGGTCATGGTGGCCAGCACCGTTGACGGCCCCTCGTGTCGTAACCAGTCCAGAGGTAGCAGCCGATCAATGGCACCGTTGATCAGCTGCTTGCACCAGCGTGAAGCCGTACGCGCGTATTCGCTGAAAAGTGGATGCGCAAAGTAGATGCTGCGACCGTTTTGCGTGACCGCCGGGCTCTGCGCTTCGCCCGAGACCGGTGCATGTCGATGCGAGCAATACTGCCTCCAGCTTCGGTTGAAGTAGGGACGCGCGGACCGCGCGAGCACATCAGTACCCGTTAACGGTAGCACCCGCGTTCCCCGCGTATACAGCACATGCTCCGTTGGCGGCAGACCGGCTTCCGGAAAGGCATCCGCCACGATAAATTCCGGTTCGTATTCGGCGGGCCCTTCGTAATCGAGGCCCAGGCAATCCAGCGCAAAGCGGTCCGCAGCTTCAGCCAGTGCACCGGTGCCGCAGACAATCAGCCGCCCGCCATGTGCGACATAGGCCTCAAGCTTGCGCGCCAGTTCCCTGTCCAATCGGCGTTCTTCGGGAATCAGCAGCAGTTCAAAGCCGTTCAGGTCTTCGCTGCCGTCGAGCACTGCAAATTGTCGCGCCGATTCCTGCAGCATGCGTACCGCGCCCAGAGTCGCCGGCGGCAGCATCGTTTCAAAGCTCTCGGGCAGTAGCTCTTCGGCACTCAACAGGCCGATGTTTTGGCACAGCCGAGCCTCATTGCACCAGGGCTCCTTGGCTTCGACCTCCGCGTACACGCGGCCAATCAAATCATAGGTGTGTGCGCATAACTCGCCGCGTGGATGCAGCTGATCGCCCACCGAGCATTTGGCGCCGGTGGCCAGCATGTGAAACACCTCGTACTCCAGCGCGGCCTGGTTCTTGAACGAATGAAAGTCGCCCCAGGAGGTGTGAAACTTCCCGGTCATCCCGATCGTTTGCTTTTGCAGGCCGGTCGCGTACCGCGCCACACAAGGATAATGCAGGTAGCCCCAGCCACCGCTGGGCAGTGACTCGATTTCGAAATGGGTGAAGGCACCAGCCACAGGCCGATGGCGCGGGCCGATGTGCCCGGCGTTGTAGAAAAGCAGCGCGTCGGCCTTGCGCGCCCGTACGCGTTGACTCATCTCGCGGGTGAACCGGTCGCAGACCTCCAGGCCAAAGGCGCGGCGATCCCAGGCGTCGGCTGGGTCGCGCCCGCGCTGCAGCATCTCCTCGCGGCAACGGCGGCAGACGCAATCCTGCGGGCTGACCCCGTCGAACCAGAAGCCATCGACCGCGGGTAACATGTCGAACAACTCATCGACATGCGCGAAAAGATAGTCCGCGTAAGGCGTATTCAGGCAGAGTGGTGCTTTGAAACCGGCCTCCAAAGGGCCGCGCCCGCCTAGTTTGCCTTCCGCTGATAGCTGAATCCACTCCGGATGCTTTTCAGCCGTCTGGCTGGCGACCTGGACAGCCACGTAAATCGGCGCGCGAATACCATGGCGGTGGCAGGCTTCGATTTGTTCCGCCAGCAGGTTGCGACGGACCAGCCCCGGATGCACATCCTCGGCAAATTTTTTGGAGTCGTAGTACATCCAGCCATGCCAGCAGCGCGCAAACACATTGACCGAATTGACGTGCGCGCGCTTGAGCGTCTGCGCAAAGTACTCCGGATCGAAGTCCTGGCCGACTTCCGCAATCTCCCCCGAAGTGTGAAAATCCAGGTGGATTTGCCGAAAGGGTAGCGCGTCCATATCCGGATTTTTTCAACGTGGATCGTTTAGAACCAGTTCTCTTCCGGACGCCAGGAAATGACCGAGCCTTCCGGGCTGTCCAGCCCGTTCAGCGCGGTCATCTGGGCCGTATCCAACTCAAAGTCGAACACGTCCGCATTTTCAGCGATGCGCTCCGGGTTGGAGGATTTTGGAATCGCGCCCACGCCCTGTTGCAGCTGCCAGCGAATCATGATTTGCGCGGGCGACTTGCCATGGGCGGCCGCAATCTGCTGGAGGGTGGGGTGGTTCATGCCTTCGGTGCGCGCTAAGGGTGAATAGGCCACGGTAAAAATGTCACGCGCGTCGTTAAAGGCGACGAGCTCGTTTTGCGCAAAGAAGGGGTGACGTTCGATTTGGTTGCACACGGGCAACTCGTTTACCTTGGGTAAAAACTGCTCCTCGTAGCGACGCACCGTGAAGTTGCTGACACCGACCGACTTTAGTTTCCCCTCGTCGCGCAACGCGCACAGGACTTCCCAGGCGGCTTCAGTTCCTTCGCGCACCGGCCAGTGAATCAGGTACAGGTCGATGTAGTCCAGGTCTATGCGCTTCAGGCTTTCTTCCACGGCACGACGCGTGGCCGCCGTGCCAAAGTCCTGAGCCATCACCTTACTGGTGACGAAGATCTCTTCGCGCGACAGACCCGAAGCCCGCACCGCTTCGCCCACGGCGTCTTCATTGTTGTAGCCGCGCGCGGTGTCGATGTGCCGATAGCCCAGGTCCAGCGCCCGCCGCACCCCGTCGACACACGCCTCTTTCGATCCCATCTGAAACACTCCCAGCCCAAACAACGGCATCTCGTGGCCATCCCGCAAAGTACGCGTCGAGGTAATCGTCAGCATCACGCTACCCAACCGCTCCAGTCGCTCCCGCCGCAAGGAAATTCGCTAACCCAAAAATCCACCGAACACTGGGTCCCTAGTCGAAAGCAGGGGCTTTCGCGGACTGAGATGGAAATGACACGAAATTGAAACATACAACGAACACTTTTCCCTTGCCTTGGCATATTTATAAAACCACGTTTTGCACTCCATGCTAGGACGGATATTACTTTTACTATTTATTTTAAGGATTTTACCTTATTCATTGGGTGCTGATACTTCGCCCGTGTCAGAGACGTCGGATGCTTCGTCGGACGTCGCCGCCGAGTCGTATGAAGATGCTCAGGAAAATCGATTCATAACCGCAGCCAAAAAAGCAGCCCTAAACCGTGTTCAGTTAGCGATGCCGTTGCTTGATATTTCCGAGGAGGATAAGGCGAAGAAGCCGGAGAAACCTAAAAAGGTTAGCCCTATCTCCAGTTGGGAAAAACTTAAAAAAAAGCGCTACAAGCTGATGCTACAAGGCGTAGAAACGGTATACGCTCCTCAGACTAGTGCAACTTCCTGCTGGGCTGCGTGTGTCTCTAGCATTCTAAGGCACGAGTTGGGCATGCGCGTTAACGAAGGGGATCTAGTTCGAGAGGCTGGCCTTGAATGGCCGGAAAACCCAAAAGGCATGAGCGGATTTGAGTTGGATCAGGTTTCGATCATTCACGCACTGGCGCAAAAACCCAAAGATATAAATTACGCCTTTTTGCTGACAAGGCGCGCAGTACTAGCAAAGACAGCATCCGACAATCTGGATGCTCAGAAAGCGATCGCGCTGGCCGAAGAATTCTTGGATACCTTTCCGACTACTTCTGAAGTTATAAGCACATTAGCGCTTGGCGAAGCCTTTATAGCTGGTATTGGTCCTGCGCTTGAAAACCCGCGTAATTTCGGAACCACAACGAAGCAGCCAGATACTGCTTCGGAAGCCAATTCCATAGACTCTGATGAAGCCGTCGCCAAATTTTTAGAGGATTCACAGCCAAGCAAAGACCGTGGTCAGACTTCTGAGAAGCAAGCTCAAGATGGTATGGTAACTGAGGCCACTGTGACCCAAGTCGAGATCGACTCAGAGCTTGCAAGGCAGCCTGCAGCACAACTGCCGTCTGGACATATAATTATAGTCTATGGCGTTGTCCTTACTGGAAAGCCAGTTGAGAAGAAAGGTTTCCTTAAAAAGATGCGCGACTCTGGCACAAGCATAGTGGTAAATGTTGGCAAGGCTATTACTAATAAGGATAAGGAAAGTATGATTAAGATCGTCGACGATTTAGACCATCCTTACCGAATTCAAGAGTTGTTGGTTTACGATCCCGCTCCAAGCGGCAAAGGCACGTTCAAAAGCATGAGCCCAAAAGAATTTTCGATGCGTGTAGCTTTCATGGTCTCACGTACCTCTGCCTTGGAAATAATCGAAGATATTAGACGCCGTCAGTCAGATCCCAAATTCGAGGAACTACTCACGATTCATTAATGCTGAGCTAAATGAGCAATGAATAAAAACCAAAAGCGACTCCGTTTTTTTCTCTGGATGCTTATCGCGGGACTTTTTGTTGGTTGTTCTTCGCGACCAAACAACTATGGCAGAGATAGAATTAACTCCATTCGTTTTGTTGTCAAAGGACCCGAATCATCCTGGATTTATGTCATGGCTCCTGCGGTATACAACCAACAAGGCACCACTTGGTTGCGTCTTGTCGATAAGATGCGAAAAGCTTCCAATATTCATTCAGGCCAAGAGTCAGTTCTTGTAGAATTAGTTGGCACCAGTCGGGCTAAAGTCTTGATCGAAAAAGACAGTCGTTGGGCTATCACAGAGATCAAAAATTTACAAGATGGCGGAAGGTATACGGTTGGCTTCTGAGGATCAAACAGATGCCCCGGACGGGCACTCATCCGATCGGAAACGAAGGAGCGGTCCTCGTGTTTGGATCTCGGAATTTGTTAAAGGGTATAAAGATCATGGCAGTGAGCTTTTTCGCATCGCTCTGCTTCTGTGGGGCTTTTATACAGTTATCAACTTTACAGAAACGTTGTCGGAGACGGCAATTTGGCTTCCAATCGAGTTACGCAGCCTTGCGCCTTTGATGCTTCTTCTAATTGTTACTCCTTCGTATGGATTTATTTCTCTGATGCTGCGATGGGTGGAAAAAGACAAAAATCTGGAAAATATTATAAGAAATATTTATAAACAGAATTCTTCTACGGACGAGACAGGTACCCAAGATGACGATAAAATCAGTAACCGAGCAAAGATTATTCAAATTTCCATTCTTGGATCCGTGATTGTGTTTTCTGCAGCCGGGCTGTATTACACTTTAAATCGGTATATTTATCTTGAAAATAACTTTGTAGTGTATCCTAGAGAAGGTTCGACACGTGTCTTTCTCCCCATGGATGCTGAAGGCAAGCTATCTGAAACATTTCAAAATGAACTCTACGCTTGGGCGGGGTCGTTCGATTTTAAGGATAATACTACAGACGCCTCGAGTATCTCAGACAATGTGGCGCCAAAGTATAGGCGTCATCCTGGTTTTGATGAATCTATTCGGCGCAAACTGATCGAGAGACTGGGGGGTGAAGTTTCTTTGCTATCTGCCCCTATTAAAATTACGCAGGAAAGTCCATCAAATGACTTCAGACTGGCCGCCAGGGAACGTAAAGTAGATTATGGAACTGCAAGTGCGAATCACTCTAAACGTACAGGAGCCCAAGAAGCGCTTGAAGTATTGGAAACTACTGTGGTGCTTCCCGCACCTTACGTAGGTGAAGCCATTCGATCGGCTCCCCATGATATACAATACTACTTAAGCTTTTTTGAAGACGAAGGTACTATGCGTACGCGAAAGGCCTATCTTCATTTGTATCTACTCTTGATTGTCTTAGCTGTAAGCTTATCTGTTGGTTGTGAGTGTTTGCGCAACCTGTTTCTCAAAAAGGAGATCGCGCTTAATCTCAAAAAGGAGATCGCGCTTAATGATGAAGGCGTTGAGAATCATGCGGCTAGGGTCAATCCGTCGCCTGCTGCACATGCTTCAGCTGTGAGTAAGGGACAAGCAGGTTCGGAATTCCCCCAAAAAACAGTTACGGATGCTCTTGGTATCGAAAGAGACCACCCTAGAAAGATGATTCCTGGTGCTAATCTTGATAGCTCGGAGAAAAATTCATGAAACCAGATTTTTTTGTGTGCATATATCTGTTGAGCACGCAATGCCTCTCCAGCAGATATTCATGCCACTAAGTTCCTGACTTCAGCCAAACAGCTTTTCGCGAAATAGTGAGGCCCCAAGGCTAGCTGGCTTACTGAGCGATAATCAGAACGGCCTCGTCCGGCATCAAACCACTGCCCCTCGCCAGGCCGTTTTGGAAAATGGGTGCAGGGGTAGGATTTGAACCTACGACCTTCAGGTTATGAGCCTGACGAGCTACCAAGCTGCTCTACCCTGCATCGCGATTTGGAAAAACGTACAAGCTACCAAGCAGGTTGTCGCGGATCAAGTGCAATTTATCGATGCGGCTCGAAAAATTTCAGCGCGCCCGCTTTGGCGCTTGCACCCAGCGGACTCCGGTCTACTGTCTTAAGTTTCGTCAATTGCGGAGTTTACCTGTCCTGCCGGTAGCGTCGGGCTGACTCATATAGTTGTGACAAATACATTCAACCATTGCTCATTTTAAAAAATCCAAGGTCTTCAGGCGCGTGAGCCGCCATCTCCGGCAGAAGATACGGAGCCATAAATCCATATGAACATTACCGTTAAAGAGCTGCTTGATGCCGGCGTGCATTTCGGGCACCAGGTACGCCGCTGGAATCCCAAGTCGAAGCCCTACGTTTTCGATCACCGCCATGGCATTTCAATCATCGACCTCGAGAAGACCTACCAGCTCCTCGAAAAGGCCTGCGGCTTTGTCGAAGAACTGACTGCCTCAGGTAAAAACATCCTGCTGGTTGGCACCAAGCGCCAGGCCCAGGAAGTCGTTCGCGAGGTTGCGACCACCACCAACATGCCCTTTTGCGCCAATCGCTGGCTGGGTGGCACGTTGACCAATTTCAACACCGTCAAGCGCTCCCTCGAAAAGTACCGTCGCTTCCTGACCATGGAGAGCGACGGCTCGCTGGCCAAACTCCCTAAGAAGGAGGCTTCCGCCATCCGCCGCGAGATGGAGCGCATGCACCGCAACTTCGAGGGGCTTCTGGAAATGGGCGACTTGCCCGCGGCCATGTTGATTATCGACTCCAAAGCGGAGACCAATGCCGTGGCCGAAGCACGTAGGCTGAAGATTCCGGTCGTTGGCATGGTCGACACCAACTCAGACCCGTCGCTGTTGGACTACCCGATCCCGGCCAACGACGACGCCGTGAAGTCCATCCGGCTCATCATGGATGTGCTGCTGGAATCGATACAAAACGGTCTTGCCCGTCGCGAAGAGCCCAAGTCTCAGCAAAAGGGTTTCACCCCGGTGGTGCGTCAGGAATTCGACGAGGCGCAGCCCGAGGTCACTCTCTCGCCCGACATTATGATGGAAGAAGAGAGCGGCGCGCCCGTCTTTGTGGCCACTCCGGATGCGTCCCCGGCGGATCCGGCAGCCGTACCCACGCCCGCGCCGTCGGCCACTTCCGAAGCGATGGACGCACCTGCGGAAAACCTCCAAGAAGGTGCTCCAGCCGAGCCCACGCAGCCTAGTGAAGAAGCCAAGACCCAGTAGCCTACATCGGTAAATAAATTCCTTTAATCACCTCCTTACCTAGACACGTATCATGGCACAAATTACGGCATCAATGGTCGCTGAACTTCGCGCGAAGACCGGCGGCGGACTGATGGATTGCAAGAAAGCGCTTTCAGAGTCTGACGGCGACTTCGAGGAAGCGATCACGCTCTTGAAAAAGCGCGGGCAGGCGTCGGCGGCTAAGAAGGCCGGACGCAGCGCCAGCGAGGGCTTGGTCGAGTCCTACATCCACTTGGGCGGCAAGGTGGGTGTCCTGCTGGAGCTTCGGTGCGAATCCGACTTTGTGGCCAAAAATGATATGTTTAAGGCCCTCGCGCGGGACATCTGCATGCATATCGCCGCGGCCGCGCCCGTCTGTGTACGCCGCGAGGAAGTACCCGAGCACCTGATCGAAAAAGAGAAGGAAGTCGCGCGCGGACAGGCCGAAGGTAAGCCGCCCCAGGCCGTCGAAAAAATTGTGGAGGGTAAGATCAACAAGTGGATGTCCACCATCTGCCTGCTCGATCAGCCTTTTGTGAAAAACGCCGACCAGACCATTCAGGAACTGCTCACCGAGCAGATCGCCAAGATCGGCGAGAACATCATGGTGGCCCGTTTCGCGCGTTTCCAACTCGGCGAAGACGAGTAAGCCCCAGGCCTTCGCTCCAGCCCGCACACCTTTTAACAAGCCGTCCGGTGTTTCGCCGGGCGGCTTTTAAGTATAGTTCTCGAAAGCGACTACAGGATGATCTGCACGGACGGCGCGCCGGCGGGCCGCAACGCCTCCGCCAAGATCCCAAGAGCCTCCAGCGCCTCCGCGCGCAGCAGCACCACCACGGTACCGCCCGAGCCTCCACCACTGACACGCGCACCATAAAAGCCTGCGTCGGGACCACGTTGGCGCACCGCTTCGACCATCGCATCGGTGCGCGGGTGGCCCAGACCGATCCGGCTGTAGTCCGCGTGCGCCGCATACAATAATTCACCGGCTTCTTGAAACGCGTCTTCGCTTGCCTTCGGATCGCTTAGCAGCGTCAGCGCCCGCTCAGCCCGCAAATTTTCATGAACGGGGAACGCCAGCGCATCACGTAGGTTGTAGTTGCGTTCTGAATACAGCCTGCTCATAGAATCCGCCAGGGCGAGTCCCTGCTCCAGCAATTGCGCGCCGGTAACTGTTTCTGGCATCGCGCGCTCCAGAGCTGCGTCCAGTCGTTGCGGGGGAATCGCCGCGGGACACTCCAAAGCCTCGCCGACTGCCGCTTGAAAAAGCGCGAAAGCCGCAAAGGTGGCGGTGCGGGCGTCCAGATACGGATTTCCGCTCACGGTGTGACTGACTCCACTGGGCCAGCCTGCCAGAATAAGCGGCTCCGGGAGTTGGAAGGCCGATTGAATCTGATCGGGGCGGCAGAGAATCGGTAGGATTTCCCCCGGTTTTGCGCAGGACACGGTCAACTGGTCCATCAGTCCGCACGGTGCGCCAACGATCTCGTTTTCAGCACGCTGGGCCAGATGCGCCAGTTGAACCGGTTCCATTTCGATTCCGAAAGTCTGACAAAGCGCGCGCAGGGTAGCTACTTCCAGGGCGGCGCTGCTGCTGACACCCATTGAGCGCGGCACCGTGCTTTGGATCGAAAACCGCAAGGGCGGTACCTCACCCAAAGACTGATGCGCATCCAGCACCAGCAAACAGCCTAACGGGTAGCGCACCCAACCCGGGATCTTTTGTGCGTCGAGGGCGCGACGCACCGCCGCCCCATCGGGCAGGGTCTGGCGCAGGTTTTCCAGTGCGTCCAAGGGCAGCTCAACGGAGTCAGCCTTGCCCTCGGTCGCATAGCTCAGGACCGGATCCGTTTGCGCACTTAGTGTGACCGAGGTGGTGGCCTGTATCGGCTTTTCCAGGACAAGCGAGCCGCTGTAGTCCGCCACGCCGCCCAAAAAATCCAAGCGGCCCGGGGCCGTGCCGGTCGACGGCAGGTCTGGGGCTGGCTTCATCCGAAGTGGTCGGCAATGCATGCGCGCAGGACCGGCCGCATGGCCTCGGCCAGCGCAACGTTGGCGTAGGCCACCCAGGCTACCGGCGAGGTCGTGTCCAACGGGGCCCGCAATGAGCCGTTGAGCGGATCTTCGACAAGGCAGCCGGCTTCCTCCAACACGAGTGCGGTGGCCACGTCGTAAGGGTGGCACATTAATTCGGTGCTGTATCCAAGCTTTTGATACGCATAAGGGCGCAGGTCCGCGATGAAGCGATCGTGTCCGCAGAGAATTTCGTAAAACTGCCCCCCGGTGGAAATGTACTGATCCTCAAAAATAACCGCTGCCGCCTCGCCCGGATAGAGGCGTTTCCAAAGGTCCTCCTCGAAGGCCCCGAGCGCACCCTTGGCCGGCGGAAGGAAGCGGGCAACGCTGGCGAAACCGTGCAGGCAATCGGCGTTGGTGGCTGGCTGAAGGCTGACGGGAGCCCGGTTGCCGGCACGCACATCGACGGCCTCGGCCACGACGCCGTGCCCCTTGACCGCACTCACCTGATCCGCGCGCCACTGCCGCGATACCGGGATTTCGGTCATCGCCGCGATCTCGATTGAGCGCAGGTCCAAGTCGCCGCCATCGGCTTTGCGCGGTGCCAGCCCGACCAGGGCCCAAGCTGCCCGCTTGTCGTACATCAGCCCGCGGGTGCCATCGATCGGGTCGATCAGGGCGACCGCTTGCGTTTTGGAAACGTCAATGCCCTCCGGAAAGGTGACCGGACCGGGGTGATCCTCGAGACCTTCCAGGATCACTTCCACCGGTAGCGTATCCGGCCAATGGATACGAAACCACTCCAGAATGGCTTCCTCGCTGACCTTGTCGATCGCGTAGATCACGTCGGCGGGTGTCACCTCGGCCACGGCGGACATTTCCGCGTGGGTGGACTGATCGCGTGCCTCGATCACCGCATCGCGAATGCGGTCGCCCAACTGGCAGAGCAGTCCGCGCAATTCCTCACGTTGGGCGTCGGAAAATGCGCTCACCAGGCAGCCTCCGTACGGGTTCGGTACAACTGGCTGGAGACCGCTCGCAACTCGGCGGCTTTGGCGTCGGGATCGCTTTCGTTGGTCATGCTGCCGCCGCCAATCTCCGGTCCAGCGAGGTATTTGAGTGTATCCGGCTTGCGCAAGGGTGGATGAAACTCGATGTGGAAGGGGAAGGCCGCGTGGTCGCCGCCGTCGGTGGGTGCCTGGTGGATAGCCATCACATAGGGCATCGGCATTTCCCAGAGATTGTCATAGCGGATTGTCACCTCGCGCAGTACCTCGGCCAATGCCTTCTGGCGGACTGAGTCCAGATCGGCCAGGCTCGTGGCAGGCTCGATGGGCAGGATGTGCACCTCGTAGGCGTAGCGGGCAAACCAGGGCACGCAGGCCAGAAAGTGCGCGTTGGCACAGACAACGCGCGGGCCCTTTTGCTCGCGCTGGGCAACGGCCAGCCCAATCGGCTCGCCGGTTTTCTGAAAATGCGCGCGGGCCATCTCCGTCTCGCGAGCGATGAAGCCATACACCAGCGAGCCTGCGTAAATCTGGCAATGCGGGTGCGGGTTCGACGTGCCAACCAATTCGCCCTTGTTTTCGAAAATCAACACGTGGTCGACGTCGTCATGGGCCCCAAGCACCTGATAACGCTCGGTCCACAGTTCCACCACGGACTCCACCTCCGCCACCGTGAGGTCGGCCATGGTTTTTGAGTGGTTCGGATGGTAGCACACCACTTCGGCGGTTCCGGTGGCAGGACGCGCACGGTAAAGGTCATCGGGCGAAGAAACCTCCGTGGGCCCGCCGAAGGGCGGCAGGTCATTGGTAAAGGCGTAGGGCTGGGTATAATCGGGATTGGTCTGACCACTCAGGCGGGTGTTGCGCGGGCACAGCGCGCAGTTTGGGTCGTAGGCGGGCGCAGCGGCGGTGCTCACGGATTTGCGCTCGCCGAGCCAGGGGCGCCCGCTGCGGTGCGCGGTATACAGCACCCACTCGCCGCGAAAGGGATGCCAGCGCAGTTCCCACAGGGGAGCGGCGGCGGTTTGTTCGGGCGTATCGATGGCAGAGGCGGCAGACATGTGATGAAGCAGCGGCAGGAGCCTCGGCGGGTCGCCCGGGTGGGGGCAAGTCATTTTCTGTGACTTGCGTACATGAGTGCTGTCTCGCAACTTGATCTCATGCCTAGGGAAACCGTCAGCCGCCGGCAGATCCTGCAACGCTCGCAGCGGCTGCGTTGCCCGAATTGCGGGCAGGGCGCGCTCTTCCGAAAAGGTTTTCAAGTGCACGAACGTTGCCCGTCGTGCGGGCTGCTTTTTTCGCGCTCGGACGGCTTTTTCCTTGGGGCAATGGTCATCAACTATGGTGTGGTCGCCTTCGGGGCGCTGCCGGTCATTTTGCTGCTCTGGACGCTGGGCCTCGTTAACGGGCAGGTGGCGATCGCCCTGGCGCTGATGGCGTCGCTGGTCCTGCCGGTGCTGCTGTACCGCTGGGCCTGGTCTACCTGGTTGGGTGTTTATTATTATTTCCTGCCGCATGAGCTGCCGCGCAACGTCACCGAGGCGGTTCCCGTCAGCGAGGATGAGTGAGTTGATGGCTGGGCCCCGCGCGTTTGCGTTCAATAGAATTTCGCGGTTGATTTGCTGGCTATGGCAAAACTGACAGGGCTCCTACTGGCCCTCGCGGGGCTTTTCTGGCTGTCCGGCTGCGGGGGTGATGAGCGTATCAACGACAAGGGCAAATTCATCGTGCGCCTGCAATTGGACTGGGTGCCGGAGCCGCAGCATGGCGGCTTTTTTCAAGCCATCGCCAAAGGCTACTTCGCCGAGGAGGGGCTCGAGGTGCAGTGGCGCCCCGGCGGGCCCTCCCGGAGCGTTACCGAGGTCGTTGCCAGCGGCGGGGCTGATTTTGGGCAATCGGCCAGCACGCACATCATGCAAGCCGCGGCCAACGGCATGCCCATCACCAACGTGGCGAGCCTCTTTCACCACCTCCCCACGGCGTTGCTCATGCGCCCGGAAAACCCCGTGCAATCCTGGGAAGATCTCGACGGCAAAACCATTATCGCACGGCCTGAGGCGGTCTATCTGAAATACCTGCGGCACCGTTATAACATCGAGTTCGACGTGGTGAAACGCACCCCGGGCTTTGGGGCGTTCTTGACCGATCCGACCGCCATCGAGGAGGGCTTCTTTATCGCCGAACCGTATTTCATCCGCAAAAACGGCGTCGAGGTGCGCTGGATGTTGCTGGCTGACAGTGGCTACGACCCCTACACCTGCATCTTCGCCAACAAGGAGTTTTTGGAAAATCACCCCGAACAGGCCAAGTCCTTCCTGCGGGCCTATCAGCGCGGCTGGAAGGATTATCTCGAAAACGATCCATCTCCAGCCAACGCCCAAATCCTCGAGCACAATCCCCAGGCCGATCCCGACTTTATCGACTTCGGCCGCGAGCAGATCGTCCGCCATGGGCTGGCCCGCGGCGACCCCGCCAAAGGCGAGGACTACGCAACCATGGACCCCGCCCGTGTGGCCGCGCAAATCGCCATTCTTGAGGAGTTGGACATCCTTGAAAAAGGTGCCCTCACCGTCGACTCCATCCTCGCAGTAGACTTTATCCCGCCGCCGATAAACGCTGCAGCCATGGCGAATAAGTAGGGCACCTTGGGCGGGTTTCGAATGGAACACGGCGCTGTTTGGCAAGTCGATGGGTGGTGAAGCTTTTGGCTTTGCACTGCCGTTCAGACTTATTAATGTGTAGCCGTCGTTACTGCACGGCACTCACCCCATACCCCATGTCCTTAATCGAACCACGCAACGCCGTGTCCGGCCAACGTGTTTTGCCCGCGCAAAATGAGCACGAGTACTTTGACGTGGTCGATCCGCAAGACCGTGTGATCGGTCGGGAACGCCGCGCCGTGGTTCATGCCCGGGGGCTCTATCACCGGGCGGTCCACATCCTCGTTGTGAACTCCACCGGTCAGCTCCTCTTGCAACGCCGTTCCTTGAGCAAAGACACCAACCCCGGCAAATGGACCACCGCCTGTTGTGGTCATGTCGACGCCGGAGAGGATTATCTGCAGGCCGCGCACCGCGAGCTTACCGAGGAACTGGGCATCGCCGAGCTTCCGCCCGAAGCGCTTCGAGAAGTCTGGCGGCACCGCCCCTGCCGCGCCACCGGCATGGAATTCATTCGTGTTTATCGTCTTCTTTGGGATGGCGACTTGCTGCCCGACCCTCAGGAGATTTCCGAACTGCGCTGGCTGTCCTCGGGAGATTTGTCCGAGGCCATCGCCGAGCGCCCGCGCGTCTTTACGGCCAGCCTCCGGTTGATCTGGACACACTGCGCCTCTGCTCTCGCCTGACCGGCAGCGCAGGCCAGGCGACCGCAACGTGTGGGTCGCGTGGAGGCACCAAGGCGCTTCAGCGCTGCGTCGGCGGCAACTTGCGAAAGCTTAGTTTCGGGCCAGGCCGGAAGTTGATTCCACCGCTCCGGCGTCACGTCCGCGACCGGTGGGTTCCTGTCCGGAAAAGTCACGCGTCTGTGGGCCGTTCATCTGCCACGCATACAACTCCTCGATGCTTGTCTGGGCAGCCTCCAGGGAGCCCAGCGCTACCCGCATGAAATCCAGGTCCGCCTGCAGAAACGCCTGGTTGGGTGCGCCACCCACGTAAAAATCGCTCGTGTTGCGCAAGCTGCCGCTGACCGTGCTTATTTGCGAGGACACGACTTCGTGCGCAACCTTCTGGCCATCGACGTAAAAGCGAACGCCGCGCGCGTCGCGAAGCACCTCGACCAGCACATGCTTCCATGCCCCATCATTGATGGGCTCGGCGGACATGACGTTCAGCATATTGCCGGCATTGTCGCGCATGCGCAGGCGCAGTTTGCCATCGGCCAGGTCCAGCGAGTAACCAGCCTGAGCGACTTTCTGCGCAAGAATGCCGCTATCGTCCTCGGTGCGCAGCACCGCCTCAATGATGAAGTCGCTCGTGTCGATATCGACGGTCGGCTTGTCCTCGATGCCGTACATCAGATCCTCGCCGCCTTTAACCTCCTCGGCCAGGACGGAGTGTTCGATTTTCAGAAACTTTGACTGCCCGTCCAGCCGTAGCGCTCCATCGGTCCAATCCTCGAGCGCCCCGGCTACGAAGTCTTCGGCGCGGATGTTTTCACCCATCAACGGGTAGCGCGGCGTGTTTTTGTACATCTTTCGATGAACGTAGTAGGGCGTCATGTACCAGTGTTCGTCGATGATGCGCTCAGGGGCTTGGTTGTTGCGGTAAAAATTCCACTCGCCCACTACGCCGTGCAGCGCCCACGGCATGAACGCCTGCACCCCGTTGTCGACAGCCTCGTTGACCGCGCGAAAATCGCCTCCCTCGGGATCAGCTAGCGGTGGGCTGCTCACCAGGATGCCGATATCCGAGCGCAAGGCCGCACTTGCTTCGAGCGCTTCCGCGAAATCTTCAAACGAGGCGCGGTCGCGTCCATGCGATTCAAACACACCCATTTGGCCGGTCACATCGTAGATAATGTTATTCGCGTAGGCGGTGGTCTCGTGCGCAAAGTTACTTTGTTGTCGGAAGTGGTCCGCGTTGGGGTCCTGGTCCTTGTTGGAATTGGCGTGGCGAAACACGCGGATCGACGAATCCTGGATGACGTTGCCCAGATAGAAAAAGCGGCCCGCGCTGGGAGCCTGTTGGCGGGTGGTCTCGCCAAACTTGTAGAACGTGTTGTTCACAAAATAGTTCTGAAAACTGAGGATGTTTTGCAGCGCGGTGTTGTTGGCGTTCTTGCCGCCGGGGGTGTTGTCCAGTCCAACCGCGATGTTGTTAAAGAGATAATTCTTGAAGGAGCCGTCCAGATAGTACGCGTGCCCAAAGGCCGGAATCCGCTCCTTGTCGTTTTGCATGTATATCCAGTTCTTAAAGCCGCGCGGATTGATCACCAGATTGTTGAACGTGTAAAACACGCCGCCCTGCCACGTCTCGATCCCGCCCCAGTCGTTGGACTTCAGCAGGACGTCCTCCACCCGGTTGTGCTTGATGATGTGGCGGTTGAAGGGAACCTCTGTCAGTTGATTGGAGGCTTTGCCACCGGTGACGGAGATGCCCCAGCCGGCGATCGTATGCAGCATGTTGCCGGCGACGATCGAGGTCTTTGGCTGCACGATATCGATGGCGTGACCGTGCTCACCGCTGAGGATGCGAAAGCCGATGCGGTCCAACTTGTTGCGCAACAGTGCCACGTGCTCGAGCGGACCCTCCTCAGTGTGCTTGTCGCGGCCGCTGTGATTTCTTACGTAAACGCCGCCGTGGTCAGTGTCCCGGATGACGTTGTCGTGTAGGTAGATGCGTCCGAGTGAGCCAGCTCCGGCCCGAGGGCCTTCGCGCTGCGCGGTGATGCGCGCGGCCAGATTCACGTGCTCAAACAGGCAATGGCGGATCCGCAGGTTGTCGCCGGAGCCCGCCAGGCGAATCACCGAGTCCATCAGCCCGGGCACAGCCCAGCGCGGCGCATCGTACTCCCAGGCTACGTTGGTGAAACGAAAGCCTAGCCCCGCAAGCTCCACATGAAAGAGCGCGTCAGACTTTAGCAACGCGGTGTGCCTGCCGGCTTCAATTTGCGTGTCGTTCGGGTTGGATCCATCGGGCAGGCGCAGATAAATCCGTGCGCCTTCGCCGCGGGCTTCGGCCCAAAATTCTCCATCCTGGTCGAGCCACTGGGGCTTGTTTTCCAGGTAGTAACGGTTGCCAGTGATAATCTTCTCCAGGCGATTCCAGGTCCAGGGTCCGCGAAAGGCGACGCCCTGTTTACCGGATTCGTACTTTTCGACGCGGGCGGGGTAGGGGCTGCCCATCACAATGCCCCACTCGGTCCAAACCGTGGCACCCTCGATATCGGCCTTGCGCAGACCATCCAGGCGGTCTTTATCCACGCCCAGGTGGTGCTCGCCCTTGCCGGGAACATTCGTCTTGTTGACGTCCTTCCACCACTCGGGTTGGTCCCAGGTCGGCCATTCGGACATAGGGTCGTTCATGTCGGACATTTGCCAGTTCGGGTCGCGGGCCAGGGTCAGGCGCCGGATGTCGTCCCCATCCACCTGCCAGAGCGTGCGCGGGCGAAACGGTACATCCGCGTACCAAACCCGGTTGCCATCAGGCATCTTGGCATGCGCCCCGGACTGCCAGCCCGTAACCGCTTCCGAGCCGTAGATAAAAGGCCTGCCTTCACCCCACGATGGGTCATGGGCCAGGCGAATCGGATTGGCTTCGGTCCCGCGATCCTGAGCGGTCGGGCGCAAGGTACCCCGATAGATCACCCCGCCCTTAAAAACGTACGTATCTACTTCGGACCCACGGGCGCTGGCCGCGTTTGCAGTGGCCCGCGGATCCCAGGGATGGTGCTTCCAGGGAGCTTCGCGGGTGCCGGCGTTGGTGTCGCTGCCGGACTCAAAATCGATGTAGCGAATCGTCTCTCCAAAAGTGAATACGTACGGCTCCGGAGCCCACTCGAGATCACCGTGCGGATGAACCTTTGCATAATCCTTTTGCCAGGCGAATTGGCCATAGGCTGCGGAAGTAACGGAGAGCACGGCACCTACGAGCAGACAACGGCTCGGGCGATTCAGCAGATGAGAGAAGAAGCGCATGATATGAATTGAGAGATAAAGCGATGGCGACAGGCCCATTAGGCACAACGAGGTATGGAGTTTAAAGCTTTCTGAAGGTTCCAGGAAACCGGCGTAAAAGCCACCAATTTCCCCCGCTCGCATCGCCTGCGCGGTTTGGCCCAACCACCTGTATGTTAGCATAAAAGTCTTAATGCCTACTAATTAAGCACCTTATAACAAGCAGCCTGCGACTTTCTGATAAGCGGTTCTTCTTGCCCTTGCCTGTTTCTTTCACGAACACGGAGGTGGATTGGAACTGCTTATCATGAAATCGTTTAAGTCCCTAGTGTCCCCTTCTTTTTTGTTAACGATGGCCCTCCTGCTGGTGGGCAGTAGCCTGCAGGCGCGTGCCTTTGGCTCGGGCTCAGACTCGCTCGGCGGTGGGCTGGAAGCCTGGAAGGACGCGCGGCGTCCGATTTCGAACCCCACCTTGTTCGACCTGCCCATCGCGCAAACCTTCATCCGGCCCTTCTTCCTCTATCATAAACTACCGGACCGCATCCGCACGACTGCCGGCGACCTGCCCGTCGATGGTGAAGTCCTTCTCTACGCCGTGCAACTGGAGTACGCCTTCACCGATTCGCTGACCTTCGTGGCGCTCAAGGATGGCTTTGCCGACTTTGACCCCGACGCCACCCTCGGCGACACCGACGGCTTTGCCAACATTGCCGCAGGGCTCAAGTGGACCTTCTTCCAGCAGCCCGAGGACGGGGCGGCGGCGGCCATCCGATTGATGTATGAGGTCCCCTTTGGCGAGGACGAAGTCATCCAGGGGGAGGGTTCGGGCATCATCATTCCCTCGCTGGATCTCATGCAGATCATCGGCCCAGCGCAGTTCGCGGCGACCATCGGAGCCGAGGTGCCGATCGACGGGGATGACGAAAGCACCATGTTTTTCATGAGCGGGCATTTCAGCTACGAGGTGCTGCCCAAGTTCTCGCCCTTAGTGGAACTCAATTACCGCCGCGTGCTGGGCGTGGGTGACGGCGGTTCGCGTTTTCCGGAACACGCGGGCGGGGCCGTACCGGCGGTGGCCACCTTTGAGGGCGGCGACCTCTTTAATTTCGGTGCCAGCAACGCCAGCACCAACCCCGACTTTCTCTCCTTCGCAGTGGGGTTTCGCTACCGGGTTCTGGAGTGGGTTGAGCTCGGCTTCGCCTGGGAGCGCCCGATCACCGACGACGAGGAGAGCGTGATGGAACAGCGCTTCCACGTCGACGCGGTCATTCATTTCTGAGCGCACACTCGGCGCAGCTGGTTCAGAATTGAGCCGCTGCTGGTTTTTACCCGGCGTGCCACCGAAATGGCTTGAGCAGTCGTCGGCTCGCGCGGAGCTTTTCAGCAATGCCCCGCGCGAGTCCCGAACGCCCCAACATACTCTGGCTGTGCACCGACCAGCAGCGCTGGGACAGCCTGGGCTGCTACGGCAACGGCTTTGTCCACACGCCCAACCTGGACCGGCTGGCGGCCAGCGGCGTCTGCTTCGATCACGCTTTCGCGCAGAATCCGCTCTGCCAGCCCAGCCGGGGCAGCTTTCTGACCGGGCGTTACCCCGTCACCACGAAACTCCGCCAGAACGGTCAGGACCTGCCTGACGCCACCCTGCTGATCACCAAGCTGCTGGCCGATCAGGGCTACAACTGCGGCTTGATCGGCAAACTCCACCTGAAGGCCTGCGACCACCGCCTGAAGCTCGGCGAGGACTGGTGGCGCTTCGACGAAAAGGAGTGGTACCAGGGTTGCGAGCAGCGCATTCACAACGATGGCTACGCGGACTTCCTCTGGGACCACGCGCCCAATCCCCAAAAATATCCCTCCAGTGCCTACAGCCGCTGGGTGCGTGCGCAAAACGGCGGCCAACCCCTGGATGAAAGCTTCCGTGATTTTCCCGGCTCTAAATTCGTCAGCTATGGGCCACCCACCGAGCTGCACCAAACAACCTGGTGTTGTGAGATGGCCCAGGATTTCATCCGGGCTCATCACGACCAAGGCTACCCGTGGTTGCTATCGGTTAACATCTTTGACCCGCACCCGCACTACAACCCCCCGGCGGAATACCTCGAGCGCTACGGGCCGCTTGTTGACGAAATCCCCCTGCCCAACGCGGAGGCTGCAGAGTTTCCGACCAAGCTGGTGCTCAAGGACACTGGCACCCGCGAAGCCGAGAGTTATCACATGGGCTACCTCGAACGCACCGACCGCGACCATCAGTGGTGCCGGGCGGCCTACTGGGCCATGGTCGATCAGATCGATCGGCGCATCGGCGAGGTGCTGCAAACCCTGGAGACGACCGGGCAGTTGGAAAACACGCTGGTGCTCTTTACTTCCGACCATGGCGAGCTGCTCGGCGACCACGGGGTCTATCCCAAAGGGCCGTTTCTGTACGACCCGGCCGTGCGCGTGCCGCTCATCTTCTCGATGCCGGGTACGATTGCCGGCGGGCGGCGAAGTTCGGCCCTGATCGAGTTGGTCGACCTCGCCCCGACGCTCCTCGAAGCGATGGGCCAGCCCATCCACCCGCAGATGCAGGGCCGCTCCATTTGGTCGCAGCTGACTTCAGCCGAGCCCATCGATCACTTTCGCGACGACGTCTATGTCGAGTACTACAACTCGCAGCCGCATCGGCACGACAACCAGATCTTCCTGACCTCTGTGCGCACTCCCGATTGCAAGCTGGTTGTCCGCCACGGCCACAATGACGGCGAACTGTACGACCTGAAAAACGATCCGGGCGAACGCTTCAACCTTTGGGGCGACCCTGCCTGGCAAACAGTCAAGACAGATATGCTCCTGCGCCTGGCTACCCGCATGGCGCAGACCGCCGATCCGCTGCCCGAGCGCGTCGGCATTTTCTAGCGTATTCTAATGTGGCGTGGCTGGCGTACGCTGGCTTCCTCAGCTCACATTTTCTGACTTTACATAGCTATCCATCTTACGGATGCGTGAGACCAGCAGGCGCATCATCTGCAGGGCGAAGTACGGCGTCTGCTGGCAAAGAAAGGCAAACTGGCGCTCGTCAACGGTGACCAGCACGCAGTCCTCTTTGACCCGCGCGGTGGCGCTGCGCACGCCCTTGTCGATGAGGGCCATTTCGCCGAAAACGCCGCCGGACTGCACAGATTCGATCACGACATCGTTGATCAGCAACTCCAAGACACCTTCCTTGACCACGTACATGTGGTCAGCCGCATCGTCTTTGGCAAAGACTTTGGTGCCGGCCGGATGGTTCTCGGTTTCGGTGACCGAGCGAAAGAGTGGTGACAAGTCCATGAAGCGGGGGAAGAAAAATTCTCGAAGTGGCCATTGGAAGGGCACTTGCGGCAGTTATTCAGCAAGCGTTGAGCTATAAACATGCACACGACAGACCGCAAGCATCCCTTCGCCTGAAACGCGTAAGCTAGGCTTAGGTTCAGTGCCCGGGACGGGGGTCGAACCCGTACTTCCCGAAGGAAAAGGGATTTTAAGTCCCCAGCGTCTGCCAATTCCGCCACCCGGGCCTGGGTGCATTCAAGACGCCACACGATCGAACGCCCGGCTCAAACAGGCAAGCGGGATCGGCTGGCCGCTGTCTTCAGCCGGCGGTCGAGGCTCCTGGAGCACTGCGCTCCATCGCCCAGACCATCGCGACGCCGCCGAGAATCAGCGCCAGGGCGATCCAGGTGGAGGTGCTGTCGAAGACCGGCAGATACCATTCGTACTGGCTCACGTCCTTGACGTTGCCCGCGGGCAGGCGCTTCCATGGCCAGATGATTACCAGCGAGCCGAGAATGAACCCGGTCAGCAGGGCGATGGTCACGTCGCGCAGTTTGCGAAAGAGGTAGGAAATCACCCGCGAGAACAGCAGCAGGCCTGCCACCGCGCCCACGGCCACCCAAAACAGAATCCCCAGCCGAAACCCGCTGATCGCCTCCAGCACAAGCGCGTAGTTGCCCATCAGCAGCAGCACATACGAGCCCGACAACCCGGGCAGAATCATGCTCACGATCGCGACGACGCCGCACAAAACCAGATAAAACGGCGTATCATTGGCCTGCGCAGGCTCGAGAAAAGCGATGCCGACGGCTACCGCCAGCCCCGCTACAAAGGCCGCCACCGGTGCCGGTCCCCACTTGCGCACAGTAATGCCCACAAAATACACCGAGCCCAGAATCAGCCCGAAAAAGAAGGCAAAGGTCGGCACCGGGTGTGTCTCCAACAGCCACCCCAGCAGTTTTGCCAGGGTCAGGATGCTCACGGCGACCCCGGTGCCCAGCACGCATAAAAAGCGCAGGTGCACATGCAGGCAAAATTGACCCAACTTGCGGCCCAGCAGCAGACGCAAGGCCGTAGTATCCAGCGAACGCAGGGCATCCATCAGCTGCTGATAGATTCCGGTAACCAGCGCGACCGTCCCGCCCGAGACGCCCGGGATCACATTGGCCGCGCCCATGGCAGCACCTTTCAGGAAGAGGATCAGGTTGGAGCGGCCCATTTGCGGCCACTCATCGGAATATTCACTGCATGCGGCAACTCCTAACTTCAAAGGTCTCATGCGCGTGCACTGCTTTCGCACGCAAGTAACCGTCTGCCAATTACTTATCGAAGAAAGAATGCATCCGATAGATTCTCTGAAAGGCGGACTACACAACTTGAACCGGTCGCAAACGAGCAATTTCTTACTTCAAAAGTGAGAACTGCGCATCACCATTTTTACATTGCGAATCAACTGTCTTAGGCTATCTTTGAATTATGGCGACAGCCGCAAAAGCTGAAGTCAACGCTACATCGTTGCCCTTACCCACCAACCTTCCATCCCGCCACGAAAACCCGGCGGGCGAGGAGGCATGTCGGCATTTTATCACGCGCCACCGTGGGCACTTGGATTGGGTACTCCGGCTGCCTTGCTTCGAGCCTTTGCTCGTGCATGGCCTGAAAGCTTTGAGGCTACCGCAACCGCGCCGCGGCATCGGCCTGCGTGCGGTGGTCGATTCACTCGCGCTCGAATACAAGAAGGATATGGTGCTGTGGGTCATGGACCATTATCGCGGTCAATTTGCCAGCCGTGCCGCCCTGACCTTGGCCGGTTGGTACTCCCTGGAAATGCCCAGCGCACGCAAGCTTGACGAGCACCTTTCCGAAAAGCAGTGGCGCAGCTTTTGCGAAAACTTTGAATTTGCGCTGCGCCGCCATCACCGTCGCTACAAAAACGCTCAGGCCTACCTGTTCGCTTGCTACGAGCCGATGGTCGCCCGCCTGGCCAATCGCCTTGTTTTCGACGCTGGCAAACGCGGGGATGCCATGCAGGAAGGCGCGCTCGGTCTGCTCCACGCCATCGACAAAGTGGATTCGAAATCATCGCTGGCCAGCTACGCGCAAATCTGGATCACCCGCCACATCCGCAATTTCCTCCTGGGCGAGCGTTTTCCAGTGCACGTGCCGATCAACCTGGCCTCGCGACTTCTGGTACAGGCCCGTCAGCGCGCCGCACTCGAAAAAGACAACCAGAAGCCACTGCCTTTTGAAGAGCTTTTGCAGCCTTCCGTGGCGCTCGATGAGCCCTCCGACGAAAATCCTTCGGGAATCACGCTGCCCGACGAGAACGCCGAAAACCCGGCCGAGGTGCTGACCCGTGAGGAGCGGCGCGCACAGGTGCGCAACGTTCTCTCGCGGTTGACCGATAAGCAGCGCGAGGTGCTGACCATGCGCTACGGCCTTGAAGGGGACGGCCACGAGCAAACCCTTAAATCGATCGCCGAACGTATCGGCATTTCGCACCAGCAGGTCAGCATGCGTGAAAAACGTGCACTGCAGAGGCTTGAAAGCATTCTCAAAACCGTGTATGCGGGTGTTGATGTTTGATTGGGGGAAACGTGCCATGGCTGGTGGCCTGAATGTGGGGTAGCGCATGCGTGGCGGCGAAAAGCGGCAATACTGGGGTTTTCGGAGGTAGCTTTGATCCGATCCATTTGGGACATCTGCTCATCGCTCAAGACGCCTGCGAGGCGTTTGGACTCGACCGTGTTTGCTTCGTTCCCGCAGCCCAATCTCCGCTCAAATCAGCTGCTCCGGGTGCTTCGGACGCGCATCGCCTCGGTATGGTAGCCGCCGCGATAGAGGATTATCCGCAGTTTGAGGCGCTCGACATCGAGCTGACCTCCGGGGGCATCAGCTACACCGTCGGAACTACCCGCCAGCTTCGCGAGCGCTTCCCCGACGAGGAGCTGTACCTAATCATCGGAGCGGATCAGGCGGCCCAACTCGAGCGTTGGCACGACATCGAGACACTGGCCACCATGGCGCAGTTTCTCGTGGTGGAGCGACCGGGTTTCGACACTCAGGCCCGCCCGGCGCACCGCATTGAAAACCTGCGGTTGCACCACATTGACGGGCACCTTTTTGAAATCAGCTCCACGGAGATCCGTGAGCGCGTGGCCGCGGGCCAACACATCGACTTTCTGGTACATCCCAGAGTTCAGCAGTACATACACAAACACCAACTCTATCGATGAAATAATAACCATACGTATGCAGGAACAACACACGGACACCCTCGACCAAATCAATCGCCTCTGCGCCGCCCTGGACGACAAAAAGGCCAGCGACGTGCGCATACTCGACCTCACCGGCAAGTCCGACATCACCAACTACTTCGTGGTCGCATCGGGCACCTCGGAGCCGCATCTGAAGGCGCTCGCCGGTCACCTCGACCGCACGTGCAAGGACATCGGCATCGACGTCGTCGCCATCGACAACCAGCCCTCCAGCGGATGGCTCGTGCTCGATGCGTTCGACTTCATGGTGCACCTGTTTTTGCCGAGCCAGCGCGAGACGTACCAGTTGGAGCAGCTCTGGAAGGACGCTCCGGAGGTGGACCGAGGGCTCTTACTGACGGCCTGATCCCTGTCCTAAGGCCGCGGACCGGCCACACCTGCCCGGTCGCCCGTGTTTCAGCGAAATGACCTTCGCTGGGACGGTTGCTTTGATGTGTGTGCCAGCCTGCATGCGGAAAATCTTTCTTGGGATAGGAGTTGCGGGCACGGACCCTGCCTCCTTTAGCTATGCATCACACATGAGCGGACATCCATTGGACGATCCGCAACCCTCCCCAAACACCCAAACCCATGTTTTTTGCAGTCTGCGTGCTGGTTTACCTGGTGGCGACCCTGGGTCTGTCATTGTACGGCTTTAACAACTACTACCTGCTGACGCGCTACTACAAGTCGCGGCGGCAGGCCAAGCAGGAGAACGACGCCTTGCGGGCACAAGCGCCCGCGGTGGCCGACCTGCCCGAGAGCGCCCTGCCGAAGGTGCTCAGCCAGATTCCACTGTACAACGAAGTCAACGTGGCCGAGCGCTGCATCCGGGCGGTTGCCGCTATGCGGTATCCAAAATCCCGGCACACCATTCAGGTGGTTGACGATTCCAACGACGAGACCTGCGCGATTGTGGACCGCGTGTGCGAGGAACTGCGAGCGCAGGGCTACCGGATCGAAGCCATCCGCCGCGACCACCGCACCGGCTTCAAGGCGGGCGCGCTCAAGGAAGGCATGTTGCTCGACGACAGCGAGTACATCGCCATCTTCGACGGTGACTTCGTACCTCCGGAGAATTTTCTCGAGGAAACGGTACCACTGCTCATGGCCGATTCCAAAGCCGGGCTGGCCCAGGCGCGCTGGGGGCACCTCAACCGCGGCGAGTCCGCGCTGACGCTCGCGCAGGCGGTCGGGATCGACAATCACTTCGTCGTGGAACAGACCGCGCGCTGTTTCAACGATCTGTACATGAACTTCAACGGTACGGCGGGCCTGTGGCGGCGGCAGGCGATCAACGATGGCGGCGGCTGGCGGGCGGATACGCTCACTGAAGACCTCGATCTTTCCTACCGTGTCCAAATGGCCGGCTGGCGGCTGCGCTTCCTGCCCGATCTCGTTGTGCCGGCCGAGATTCCGGCCAGCATCCTCGGCTTTAAGAGTCAGCAGTTCCGCTGGGCCAAGGGGTCGATTCAGACCGCGCGCATCCTCCTGCCAAAAGTGTGGAAGCGCGCAATGCCACTGCGGCAAAAGGTGCAGTGTTCCTTTCACCTGACCCAGTACATGATCCACCCGCTGATCTTTCTGGTCGCGCTGGTGGCCCTGCCCATGGCCGCGATGCTGGACCTGCGTCAGCTGGTGCACTGGACGGTCATGGCGGCAGGCGCACTCTTTATCGGTGCGGCGGCCTTTGCGCCCACCGCTGTGCTCATCGCCAGCCAGACGTATCTTGGACGGCCCGTGGGACGCGCGGTGCTCAGCGTGCCGATTCTGATGGCGATCGGCATGGGTATTGCCGTTTCAAATACAAAGGCGGTGCTTGAAGGCATCCTTGGCGTGAACAGCGCGTTTGTCCGCACGCCCAAGGCTGGCGATGCGCCTGTCAAGCGCTACAAGGTGGGTGCGAAGCTGCTGCCGGTTTTTGAAATCGCCCTGGGCCTCTACTCGCTGGCCGCGCTGTACTACTGCTTCCTTACACAAAATTATCCGACCGTCGGCTTCATCCTGTTGTACACCGTGGGCTTTCTTGGGGTGGGGCTGACCAGCCTGGTGGCATCGGTGGACTTGCTCGGCTTTGCCAGGTGCGTGCGCGATACGCTGCTGGGGCGACGTTGCGAGCCGGTTGAACAGCCGGTGCCCGCCAGTGAGGTGTCCACTGAAAGGACGCCTTCGCCTCAGGAAGTCTCCGCTCGCTGATGCCGAAAGGTGTGCCGGCGTGGGCTTTCTGGCCAGACGACTGGCGCGAATTGCCCGCGCGCGGCGTTTGTTTTGGGCTGACGCTGTGTGCGCTGCTGGGGCTGTGCGCCTGGGCCGGTTTTTTTCTGGGGGCGCGCGTTGAGCCCAACGGACTGAATGTATTTCTTGGCGCGGGCACCGTGCTGATGACGGTGCTATGGGCACTGTGGCCCGAGGGTCTTAGCGAACGCCGTTCCATCGCTGGACTTTTCGTCCTGGCAATCGTACTGCGTGCGCTGCTTTGGCCGCATCCGCCCTCCGATGACGTCAACCGCTACCTTTGGGAAGGCCTGCTTGTGCGCGAAGGGCTTAGCCCCTACGCAGCGCCGGCAGAGGATGCGCGCTTTGCCACCTACCACGCGAGCGAGTGGTATCCAGAAATCAATCACAAGGAGCGACTGACGGCTTATCCGCCGCTCTCGTTGCTGGCTTTTGCTGTGGCGGGCTGGATCGACGAGGCTGTCTGGCCCTTGAAATTGCTGTTTATCGCGGCCGATCTGGGCACGCTGGCCCTACTGCTTTCCATCTTGCGCGGTCGCGGCGTTCGGGCTGCGCGCGCCGTGTTTTACGCGGCCAACCCGCTGGTGCTGCTCATGTTTGCCGGCGAGGCGCACTTCGACAGCCTGCTGGTGCTCGCGATGCTGGCCGCTGTGTCTGCGCAACAGAAAAAGCCTGGCTGGCTCGCCTGGGTCTGTTGGGCGTTGGCGGTGCAGGTAAAGGTGATCGCGGTTTTGCTTGCCCCGCTGTTTTTGCGCAAGGGCCAGTGGCGATCGCTCTGGGCGGCGCTGCCTGTGCTCCTGCTGCCAACGCTGCCATTTCTTGGCAGCCTTGAGGGGCTGCTCGCGGGGCTGGCGGGCTTTGGTGGAAGCAGCGCCCACAACGGCTCCGTCCACGCGGTGCTGCGCTGGATTATCGGGAACACCGAGTCGGCATCGCTGATTTCGGCTGGGCTGCTTGCCGGCTGGGCGCTTGTCGTGATTTTTCGGATACAAGATGGCTGGCGTGCTTCGATGGCCCTCCTGGGCGGGCTGCTCATACTCTCGCCAATTGTGCACCCCTGGTACATCGCTTGGATTGTGCCGTGGTTTGTCCTCCTGCCGGGTAACGCCTGGTGGTGGGCGCTCGCTGTTTCCGGATTGTACTACACGGCCTGGGCAAACCAGCTCGCCGGCGGTCCCTGGGCCCAGCCTGCCTGGGTCGCTTGGCTTGTCTGGCTGCCGTTTTCGCTGCTGCTTTTGCTGGAGGCCCGCCACGCGCTGCGGAGGTTGCTCAAAACAACCGCTCCGAACAAGGCTTTGTCTGGTGGGCTCAGCGTGGTAATTCCCGCGCTCAACGAAGCCGCCTCCTTAAAAAGCTGTATCGAAAACCTCGATACAAATACTTCGCATGATCTCGAGATCATTGTGGTGGATGGCGGCTCCACAGACGATACGCTCCTGTTGGCGGAACAATCCGGCGCGCGGGTACTGAAGGCCGGTGGTGGACGTGGCGGCCAAATCGCTGCCGGGGTCGCCGCCGCCCGCTTTGACCGAATCCTAGTCTTGCATGCCGACGCCCGGGTCATGCCCGGGCTCGTTGACCGCGTGCAGCGTGCCTTTGACAGCAGCCCCGAAGCGGCGGGCGGTGCGGTAGGCGGGCAGCACGCCACGGGTGGTTCCGGTCCGGCGCTGGTGCTGGTCGATTTTCTCAACCGCACCTCGGCGCTTTTTGGCCGGTTGACGCTGGGCAATCAGGGGCAGTTTTTTGACCGGCGTAAGCTGGCACTCGCCGGTGGTTTTCCCTCCATACCGTTGATGGAGGACACCGAGCTGGCCCTGCGCCTGCGCGAGGCGGGGCCGGTTCTTTTTCTGGACGGAGGCGTGCGTTACGCCGATCGCCGCTACCAGTCAAAAGCCTTTGGGCCATACCTGAGCGTCGCGGTACGGCTGATCCTCGGCTACCGCGTGGCGCGTTTCTTTGGACGCGCCGACGCACAGAAGTGCTATGAGAAGTACTATGGGAAGACGCCCGAGCAGATGCGCCTCGATCGCCCGAAGTAGCCACGCCGCGAAGGGCGGCTGATTACAGCGCCGCCTAATTCAACGACTGCTTCTTAAGGCCTTTGAGCTCCTTCAGGAAGTTGTCGACGGACTCCAGCGCTGCGGGCGCGATGCCGGTCACAGGGGCCTCCACCTGCTTCGGGTCGCTGCGACGCTCCTTCATCAAAACGGGCGAGGCTTCGAGGCCATCGTATTTGATGTCACCGTTTTTGTCGTAGCGGCCAAAACGCAGCACTCCGGTCGGGCAGCTTTGCACGCAGGCTGAACAACGCACACATTCCGGGTCCTCCATCGGCAGGCCCTTGTTGGCGAAGTTCATGATGTCGATGCCCTGGTGGCAGACGCTCGTGCAGACGTTGCAGGAGATGCACTTTTTCTTGTCGGTGAAGATGCGGAACTTCGTGAAGCGCGTGTAGATGTGCATCAGCGCCGCCAGCGGACATGCGAAACGGCACCAGACGCGGCCCGAGAAATGAAAGTAAAAGCCCACGCCGATCACTCCGGCCAGCCAGATGTCGACGATGTACTTGTAGTTGATGCCGGGGTGCTTCGAATCGCTCAAGGGGAAGTTGTAGAGCATCTGGTTGAACAGCCCGGCGGCCCAGGAATCTTCCCAGGCGGCCTGGTCAGCCGAGGCGACGACGGAACCTTCGGCATTCACAAAGGCGCCCTGTTCGTTGGTGGCATACTCACCGGGAAAGACCCAGCCGACGATCCGGATAACCATCATCAGCAGCGCCACCCAGAGAATGACCTGGCCGGTCATGTTGAGCTTATTCCAAAAGGGCCCGTGCGGCATCTTGTGGCGGTGGGCGTCGCCCAGGGTTTCCGCTAGCGCACCGCAGGAGCAAATCCAGCCGCAGTACGCGCCCTTGCCCCAGTAGCGGATGATCAGCGGAATCAGCACGAAGGTCTGCAGGAAGCCCAGCACCAACCAACCCCAAATCGGTTCCGCCGTGAACCAGTTGTAGATGAAGAGCGGCCAGGCCAAGATCAACCCGAAGGCGCGCCAGTAACTGCCGTCCGGCCAGAGCGCGTCGCCGATCCATTTGCCCAGGCCGCTGTCCCACACCCCGAGCGCTCCCAGCCAGGGCAACACGATGTACGGCAGCAAAAACAGCGGGATGCACTGCACGGCCATCAACGTGTAGGTCTGCAGTTTCACATAGGGCGTGCGTCGTCGCTTGATGCGGCGAATTCCAAAAATCACGACGCAGGCGCAGTAGGCGAAGGAGTAGTAAAAGCCGGGGTCCTCCATGCCCTTGCGCAGGTGATACAGCGGGCTCGCCGGGCTGTCGACCGCGCCTTGGAAGAGGCCCCCGAGGGAACTCACCGCCCAGGCCAACCAGCCCGGGTTGGCCGACTCGCTCATGATGTAGCCCTTGGCCCAGTGATAGAAAATCGTAAAGCCCAGGAAGAACGCGGCGAGCGTGCCCCAGAACTTCGTGTTGCGGTCGTTCGCCAGGTTCAGACCGCTGCGGCGAAAGAAATCCAGCGGCGGCTCCCGCCCGATCATGATGAAAACCTGGTCGTTCTCGACTTCGTGCACCTTGCCCTCGCTGTCTTCGATGACGACCGCATCGTCGCGAATCTCCTTGGGCTTGCTGGCCATCATCAGGCAGAGCGAGCCGGGCGCGGCGTCTTTGTCGCGCATGCGGGAGGAAGCCGCGGTGTTGACCCGGTCCGAGGACGGGTTGGCCACGCTGGCCTCGCAGGCGGAGTCCTTGGTGAGCCTGTCGATCTGCTCGATGTTGTCGGGCTTGGGCCGGGCAAACTCGGGCTTGCGGTAACTCAGGGTGACGTGCGCCCCACAGACGGTCAGGGCGATGGCCGTCTCCAGCGCGGAGTCGCCCCCGCCGACCACCATGACTTTCTGGCCCGCGAACTCCTTGGGGTCGTACAGGCGGTTGGAACACTTGTCCTTTTCCTCGCCGGGGATACCCAGCTTGCGGTAGTTGCCGCTGCGCCCGATCGCGACGACGACTTTCTGCGCCTTGATCGGGTCACCCTTGCCCTGCTGCAACTCAAAGTGGTCGCCCTTTTTTTCGACCTTGGTGATGCGCGCGTTGGTGGTTTCGATACCGGCCTGGTCGCGCTGTGCCTGCAGTTCTTCGAGCAGGTCCTCCTTCACGTCCGCCTTGAAGCGCATGTCGCCCGCTGGCACCATATCGGTCGGATAGGTGTAGATGGGCTTGGCTTTGGGGAAGTTGACGATCGTCGAAAACGGCTCGACCGCCTCGAAAATCTTGAAATTAAGACCGGCTTTTTTGGCCTCCAATGCGGCGGAAATTCCCGAGACGCCCGCCCCGATGATCGCCAGATCCAGCACGCCGTCCTTGCCTCGATTCTGCGGGCCAAAGTCGGGCTCTGCCATGAAAGCCTGCACCGCGCGTGCGCCGGTGTCGGCGGAGAATTTCAGGAGCGGGATTCCGCTTAAGTCGCCGACGATGCGCACGCCTTTGATGTTGGAGGCGCCGTCGGGTCCGACGGCCGGGAGCTTTTCAACGGTCCCGGCGGGCCATTGCGTGTGCAGCCAGTTCGTGTAGCGATGAATCAGGGAAACCATGGTTCAGACGGCCTCGGAGTGCCGAGGCGAAGGGATGGGACAGACAGAATTTTTTGTAAATCTAGTAGGTTTGCGGCAGCGCCGCAAAGCCCTGGATCAGCGACTTTGATTCAGAGCCCAGTCGTAGGCGTGGTGCTGGACCTGCGCGGTGCGGGGCACGGCGCGCTCGCGGTACTGGTTAACAAACGAAATGACGCCGCTTTGGCCACCGAAGTCCGCGGCGTACCATTCAAAAATTTTCGACAGGCTTACCTTGCCGCGTTCCACGCGCACGCCTTCTGGAGAGCGGACAAACGCCTGGCTGGCCGCGTCCAACTGCGCATCGATGGTCTCCCCGCGAAAGGGCTCCGCCTGCAAGGGAGGACAGCCGACGCTTGCGCAATTGACTCCAAAGTGGGCTCTGGGCTCTTTCAACTCCTTCAGGATCATTCCCTTCTCGACCTTGTCGAGGCTGCTCTTTTGGCCGTCGATCACGATGAGGTCTTTGCTGAAGACGCCAAAGTCCGGATGAATCTTGGTCACTGACTCGACCGGATACACCTCGAAAACCAGGTGAAGCATCCACGCGTTGTAGGCGTTGATGAGAAAGGCGAGTTTGTCGTCGTGGGAGAGGGCGTCGACGTCGACCGCGCCAATAGCCTCGACCACCTCGGTCAGGGCCTGGATGTCGGCCTTATTTGCGTGCCAGGAAGCATAGTCGACGCCGCTGGGCTTGACGTAGGTGGCCAGCAGTCTGGCGTATGTGTCTTCCCACGAAGCGGTGCCCGTTGACGCCTTGGGCTCCGCGCCATGGGCCAGGCGCGTTACGGAGAACAGCAGCAGGGCGGTCAGGAGCACTGCACGAAAAGCGATTGCAATTGATGGCTTCATCGAAGTTTGGAGTGTCCGCGTACGGTCATTATTTCGAATCGCGCCTAAAAAGCCAAATGAAAGCGGCGCGTGTTCATGATGTATTCAAGCGCTTGTAGACGCAGCAAATTTTGCACCGCAGCCGGTTACGGAACACGCGCTGTGTGAGCGTTCGCAAGGCTTCATCGAGCTGCAACTACACGAAAAAGCGGGAGCCCTGAAGGACTCCCGCTGCATGCCGAAAATGGTGAATCTTGGCCAACGTCGTTTTAGACCTCGTAGTACATGACAAATTCCTGCGGGTGCGGACGCAGACGCACCTGGTCGTATTCGGCCATCTTCATCGTGCAGTAGTTGTCGATGAAGTCCTTGGTGAAGACGTCGCCCTTCAGCAGGAACTCGTGGTCGGCCGAAAGCGCCTCGATGGAGCCGCGCAGGCTGTCAGGCACCGTTTGCAGATTGACGGCTTCCTCCGGCGGTAGGTCGTACAGGTTTTTGTCGATGGCTTCGCCCGGGTCGATTTTGTTCTCGATGCCGTCGAGTCCGGCCATCATCAGGGCCGAGAAGGCGAGGTACGGGTTGGCCGACGGATCCGGGCAGCGGAACTCCACGCGCTTGGCCTTAGGGCTTTGCGAGTAGGTCGGGATGCGGCAGATGGCCGAGCGGTTGCGGGCCGAGTAAGCGAGGATGACCGGGGCTTCGTAGCCGGGCACCAGACGCTTGTACGAGTTGTTGGTCGGGTTGCAGATGGCGCAGAGGGCCGGGGCGTGCTTGAGTAGACCACCGATGTAGTAAATACCTTCCTGCGAGAAGCCCGCGTAGCCGTCTCCGGCCATCAGCGGCTTACCGTCTTTCCAGAGGGACTGGTGCACGTGCATGCCTGAGCCGTTATCACCAAAGAGTGGTTTCGGCATGAAGGTGGCCGACTTGCCCGCGCGGTAAGCCACGTTTTTGACGACGTACTTGTAGAGGCACATTGCGTCGCCCATCTGCTTGAGCGGGGCAAAACGCAGGTCGATTTCGGCCTGACCGCCGGTGGCCACTTCGTGGTGTTGTGCTTCCACATCGAGGCCCAGCTCAATCATGACGGAGACCATCTCGTTACGCAGGTCCATGTGCTTGTCGCCCGGAGGCACCGGCAGGTAACCCTCCTTGTGGCGAATCTTGTAGCCCTGGTTCGGAAACTCTTCCTTGCCCGTGTTCCAGACGCCTTCGACCGAATCGGTAAAGGCGAAGGTCTCGTTGGAGGCGGTGCCGTAGCGTACGTCGTCAAAGATGAAGAATTCAGCCTCCGGCCCGAAATACGCCGTGTCAGCAATGCCGGTTGACTGCAGGTAGGCTTCCGCCTTGGTGGCCACCCCGCGCGGCGAGCGGTCGTAGGGCTCGTGCGTGAGCGGATCTTCCACATCGGAGATCATGCTCAAGGTTACGTGCTCGCAAAACGGGTCGATGATGGCGCTGGCCGGATCGGGCTTGATCAGCATGTCGGAAGCTTCGATGCCCTTCCAACCGCGGATGGAGGAGCCGTCGAAACCGAGGCCATCTTCAAAGATGTCTTCGCTCAGTTCCTTAACCGGTATGGTGAAGTGCTGCCAGGTGCCCAAAAGGTCACAGAACTTCAAGTCGACAAATTTAGCGTCTTTGGCCTTCGCCAAAGCCAGAACTTCTTTCGCAGTCATGGGAGTTTTACCTTCGTATGTCTGGGTTCGATACTTTTTCGTTTACGGTCCGAGGCAAAGACAGAATAGCTCTTCGCGTCAGCAACCCAAAGCGTATAACAACGAGCAGTTCAAATGCCCAACAGCAAACGAAAGGAACGGCTTTATAAAATTAATCGGTTCGGGCAGCTGACCGCGCGCAACCTGTTGGACTGGTTGGTGTTACTGTCTCTGCTCTTGTTTCTTGGGCACATGATTGTGCAAGTTTCGGGGGTGCGCCCTGGCACGCAGGCGGTGGGCTTGATTTTCATGAGTCTGACGCTGGCCCTGCACGGAATTTGGCTGGCGCTCGGGCGGGATTCGGTCCTACGCCTGCACCGCCCGCTGCTATGGCTGCTGCCGTTTTTGGCCCTCTTGCTGGCGCATGTGCTGTACCTCTCGCCAACGCCCTGGCTGGCGCGATGGGATCTGTTGCTGGGCTTCCAGGCGTTTTTCGTGGCCTGGGTCTGCGCCAATGGTCTGCGCGGGCGCGAGAAGGTCTGGCTCTTTTTCATCCTGCTCTGCGTAATTCTGGGCCTGAGTGGCTTTCTGGGCCTGCGGCAATTCTCGGAGCGCCCGGACTGGCTGGGCATCGGCCCAACACTGCCGGAGGAGTTCGGCTTGTTTGTGGGCTCCCAGGGGTACGCCACCGGTACTACGCCCCATCCGCAGATTTTTTCCGGCCTGCTGCTGTTGTTGATCCCGATGCTGCTGGCCGCGGGCCTGATGCGCAAGCTCCTGGCGGCTCTGCGCTTGCTCTGCCTGCTCAGCGGTTTGCTCTTCTTCGGTGTTCTGGTCCTTACGCGGGATACTTTTGCGCTGACGCTGGCTTCGGTGGCCATCGTGCTGCTGATGCTGATCTGCCTGCGCACGTGGAAGAAGCGCATCCTGGGCGTGGCCATTGCGGGTCTTTTCGTGGGCGCGGCCTGGGGGGGCTTCTACTGGCTGGAATCCTCACGACCCATCGAGCAGGAACCCCCGGGCCTGAGTCTTGAGGAGGTACGCGCATTGGGTGTCGAACCCGGTCTTTGGGGCGTAGGCGCGGGCAATTTCAACGCCATCATGAGTACAGACGCGGCGCAGACTTATCTGGGGCATCACACGGGTGCCGCCAGCAGTCTGGTTTCGCTCTGGGTGGAATTTGGCTGGGCGGGTCTCGCGCTGCTGGGCCTGCCGCTGGTGTGGATTTGTGGGGTGGGCCTGCGCGGTTGGGTGCGATTACCTTTGAAAGAAACAGAGTTTGCCGACGTGCCGATCCGTCGGGGCAAGCGCCTGTCGCGCCCGGCTTTGACCGAGCGTGTTTTCCAGACCGCTGCGATTTTTGGCGTCGTACTCTTTGGTATACACCTGCTGATCGCCTTTCATCTGGAGGTGCCGGGCGCCTTACTGGTGGCCGCCGCGCTGACCGGCATCGCTCTCAAGCCCTTGCCCCAGCGAACCCTGCCATTACCAGCGAAACTGCCTCGCTGGTTGATCACGCTTCTGCCCACCTTTTTTATGTCGGTGGTCCTGGGGGTCGTAGTGGTCCCCTTGCTGCGCTACAGCGAACTGTCCCTGCGCACGGCCGAAGGCATCCAGCGCCTGCAGGAACGCGATCCCGAACTTGACCCGTTCCTCCTCAAGAGCGCCGCAAACATGCTGCGCGAGGTCATTGCCAAGGACCCCGCCCACCTCGACGCCCGGGCCTGGCTGGCGTACGTGGTCATTCTTGAGTCGCGGGATGCACGCGAAGATGCCGCGGCGATCCGTGCCGAGGTTAATGAGCTGGCGCGGACGCTCGTTGAGGCCTATCCCAACAATCCCTACTACCGCAGCATCGAGGGGTTGGGGCACTGGCTGAACAACGATCTGGACGCTGCTGAAGCCAGCTTTCGCGCCGGCATAGAGGCCCGGCCCGGGCATCCCCTGCCGCGTTACTACCTGGGCGAACTGCTCAAACTGCGCCCCAACCGCATCGAAGAAGCAGGTGAAATGCTCGCCAGCGTCGAAGCCCTGCAGCCGACCTTTCCGCGCATCGCTGAGCGGCGTTCGCTGCTCAGCCTTAGCCGGGGCGTCGAACTGGAGAAGATCGACGAAACCCTCCGCGCCATGACCGAGCATCAGTTGCCGCCGCTGGTCTTTGTGGAGCCGCCCGCCCGTGGCATTCTGGGCTTCAACCGGCGGTTTATCCCGCCGCCCGAATACCGCCCGGACTTCGTGGCCGACGAGTGAGCGGTGCTCAACGCGCGGCGGCGGTCGTCGTGGCCGGTGTCTGCGCTCCGTTGAAGTACTGATCAAAGACCGCGCCGGCCACCGGTGCCGCCGTGCGTCCGCCAGCGTAGCCGTCGTTGGGGTTGGCCCCCTCGGCGGTCACGATGATGGCGATCTCCGGATCCTCGACGGGCGCGAACCCCAGAAACCACGCGATGGTGGTCTTTTGTCCTTCGAGCGTGACCTGGGCGGTGCCTGTTTTTCCGGCAACACGGACCCCGGGCACCTGCGCGAACTTGGCCGTGCCGTTGGTGACGGCGGCTTCCAGGCCGGCCACGACTGCGGCATAATCCTCATCGGACAGGGGCAGGGCGGCGGCGGCCTCGCGCTGCCGTTCAAAGTTGCCCGCCGGGTCGTGCACCAGGGTGGGTTGCGTCCGCATCTCACGCCGCGCAAAGGAGGCCGCGAAGCAGGCCATGCGCAGCGGCGTGGTCAGCAAAAAACCCTGGCCAATCGACATGTTGGCCGTGTCGCCATCGAACCAGGAACCCTGGCGCGGATCGTCTTCGCCCAGGGAGCGTTTCCAGTCCGGGCCGGGTACGATGCCGCGCTTTTCTTCAAAGGGCAGGTCGATGCCAGTCGACTGGTCCAGCCCAAAGGCCCGCCCGAGCGCCGCGAGCCGGTCCGGCCCCAGACGCAGGCCGATCTGGTAAAAAAACACGTTGCTGGAGACCTGCAACGCCCGCTCCACGTTGACCTGGCCAAAGGCGCGGCGTCCGCTGTGCTCGGGAAAGTCTCGGTTGCCCACACGGTAGACGCCGCCACAGTACAGAATCTCGTCGGGCTGCAGCGTGTCGGTTTCCAGCGCGGCGATGGCGGTGATGATTTTGAAGGTGGAGCCGGGCGGGTAGAGCCCCCGTGTCGCCCGGTTCAGCGCGGCCCCGCGCTCCAAAATGTCGTTCCAGGTCGCCCGGCTGATAAACGGGGTCATGTCGTTGAGGTTGTAGTCGGGTTTGCTGACCAGCGCGAGGATCTCGCCGGTTTTCACCTCAATGGCCACGACCGCGCCTTTTTTGTCACCAAGCCCGGTTTCGGCCACGCGTTGCAAATCCAGATCGAGGCTGGTGCGCAGCGTTTCGCCCGGCACGGGCAGTTGCTCCTCGACCAGCTCGTACGGATAGCCGACCGGGTCCACCCGCCAGACCTGCCGCCCGCTTTGACCCTGCAGGTGCGTGTCGTAGGACAGCTCCAGGCCCGATTTGCCCACCTTGCCCTCCAGCTTGAAGGTGCGCAGTTCCACCGGCAGGGCGGGCAGGCCCTCCTCGGGCAGATCAATGCTCGAGACCACGTAGCCCAGCGTATGCGCCGCTAGCGAACCGTGCGGATAATACCGCGCGGTATCCGAAAAGATCTGCACCGGGCTGCCGGTGGGCAACTGCTGCGTCAGCCGGGCAAACTCGATTTCGTTCAGGTCCTCGACCAGTTTGAACGGCAGGATTAGCTCCTGTTCAAAGTGTCGCCGCACGGCTTTTGGGTCGACGCGCTCGTTACGCCCGGTGATTGCGTTGACCTCATCGAGGTAACGCTGCAACACGGCCACCCGCGCGTCCCAGCGCAGGGCGCGGGTGTCGACTTTGGGGCGCTGACTGGCGGGCAGGTCCTCCACCTGGCGGCGGGCTTCCCGCACCTTGGCCAGATAGGCTGCGTACATTTCCTCGCCGATGCGCGAGCTCTGCCGCAGCGTCGAGTCGAGGTAAATCACAGCCGAAAAACGCGCGCGGTTGAGCACCAAGGGACGCCCGTGCCGGTCCAGAATATCGCCCCGGGGACCCGGCCGGAGAATCTCGCGCAGGCTTTGGCGCTCGCCCCGCCGCGAATACTCGTCGGCCAGCACAATCTGCCGGTAGGCCAGCCCGCCGATCAGGGTGGAGCCCAGAACCAGGCAGACCAGCGCAAGCAGAGCCAAGCGCAGGTTCATCCGGTTGGAGCGTTGGAACAATGGGTGCACGTGTCGAAGTTGGTGGCTAACTCACTACAAGCGACAGGGCCGAGCCGCAAACGTTCAACGCTTGGGTCCCGCGCCGGTCCGGGTGATCGCCTCGGCCATGGTGGTTTCGGCATTCGAGCCGCCGGGACGCGGCACCATCGAGACCAGCGCGCGCTGCAGCGACACAAACCACAAGGCCAGGCCCGCCGCCACCAGCGTGGAGACGACGAGGTTGCTGAATACCTGTAGCCAGTACGCCCCGCCGCCCAGGCCCTCTTTCAGCCAACTCAAGGCAAGCGCTGTGAGCAACAGACACAGCGCGTTGAGCACCAGCCCGAGTATCCACAGATGCAGCGGCGCTTCCGCCCTCAGCCGTCGACCGACCAGCGCGCTCATCGCGACGATCAGCGTGAAGATGCCGTAACTCAGCCCGAAGGGCTGCACACTCGCGGCATCCAGCAGCAGACCACTGGCCGCCGCGATCAACATGCTGATGCCGATCGGCAGGTGCATGACCGGGTAGATCAACAGCAGGCCGCCCAGGTAAACCGCCAGACCCCACGGAGCCAGCCAATGCGCGAGCTGGCTGCTTAAAAAAATCAGCAACGCATTGGCCAGCAGCGGGATCCACAAAAGCCGGATCATGGCGTGGCCTCCGGTGCTTGTATGGGCTCCTCGATGCCTTCAGGTAACAGGATGGCCACTTCGCGCAGGCTGCGCAGTTCCTCGCTGAGGATGACCGGCCCGCGCTGAAAGAGCCCGTTGGCCCCGATTTCAAGCCGCTCCACGGTGCCGATGGTCAACCCCTGTGGAAACACCCCGCCCAGGCTTGAAGAAACCAGCTCGAGCGGCTCGGTCCCGGGCTGGATGTCGGGCGGCACGTCGTTGACCCGTCCCACCGGCGCGCCCATCGGGGTCTGCGTGCTGCCGTTGTAAGTTACCGGGCGGGAGTCGCCGACGAAGTTCGCTGCCATGCGAAACGAGGGGCTGCTGACCAGCTCGACGACGCAGGTATACAGGCGCACTTCCGTCACGCGTCCGACCACGCCACCCTCGAAGATGACCGCCGCCCCGACCGGAATTTCATAGTTTGCCCCCTTGCGCAGGATCAGGCCCTGCCACCAGGCGTCGATGTCGCGGCGGGCCACCCGGGCCAGTTCGTAGCGGTAGGTCGGTTCTCTGGGCAGGTCGAGGGCTTCCTCCAGGCGTTCCAGTTGCGCATGCAGGCTTTGGTTTTCGTTCAGGCGAAAGGCGTAGGCGCGGTTGATGCGCGAGAGGTCGCGAATGGTTTCCAGGAGCGCGTCGTTGCTTTCGCCGCGCAGGCTCCAGTAGGCCTGCAGGTCGTTCAAGTGCGAGGAGGCGGCCACCGCCGGGGCCTGGAATTCGTACAGCGCCGAGCGCACGAAGCGCTTGAAAAAGGGCGGCACCAAAATCCAGGCCACCAAAAAAGCCGCCAACCAGGCGAGGGGTTTGATCTGTTCGCGGCGCAAACGTGGCACGGATGCCTCGTGTGGTTTACGCGGAATCGCGCAAGTAGCGGTCCAGGTCCTGCAGGATCATGCCGGTGCCGTTGGCCACGGCGCTGAGCGGGTCCTCCGCGATAATGACCGGCAGGCCGGTTGCCTCGCTAATTAAACGGTCGAGGTTGCGCACCATCGAGCCGCCGCCGGCTAGCACTATACCTCGGTCGACCAGATCCGCCGAAAGCTCTGGCGGGCAGCGCTCCAAGGCCGAGCGCACGACCTCGATGATCGAATTGAACGTGTCCGAAAGCGCCTCGCGAATCTCCTGCGAGGTGATCTGCAACGTCTTGGGCAGCCCGGCCACCGAGTCGCGGCCCTTCACCTCCATCGTCAATTCCTCCTCCAGCGGGAAGGCTGAGCCGATGCGGATTTTGATCTCCTCAGCGGTGCGTTCACCCACCATCAGGTTATAGGCGCGCTTCATGTAATTGGAGATGGAGTTGTCCATCTCGTCGCCGCCGACGCGAATGGAGCGGGTGAAAACAACCCCGGTCAGCGAAATGATGGCAACCTCGGTCGTGCCCCCGCCGATGTCCACGATCATGTTGGCGGCGGGTTCATCGATAGGCAGGCCCACTCCGATTGCCGCGGCCATCGGCTCCTCTAGCGTGACCACGTAACGGGCACCGGCCCGCATGGCCGAGTCCTTCACCGCGCGCCGTTCCACCTCCGTAATGCCCGAGGGCACGGCCACCACCACGCGCGGCGGCACCAGCTTGGTGTTGTGGCCCACCTTCTGGATAAAGTGGCGAATCATCGCCTCGGTGATGTCAAAATCAGCGATGACCCCGTCCTTCATCGGCCGCAAGGCGGTGATGTTGCCCGGAGTGCGCCCCAGCATGCGCTTGGCCTCGGCCCCGACCGCCCGCACGCGCTTGGTATTGTTGTAGACCGCGACGACGCTGGGCTCGCGCAAAACAATCCCGCGGTCACGGACGAAAACCAGCGAATTCGCCGTCCCCAAATCGATGCCGATGTCGTTGGAAAGAAAGCCGAGGGCGTTTGAAAACATAGGTCGCAGCCGCGTCCGAGGCTGCCACTACTCATAACGAAACTCCGCGCATGTCAAAAACTTATTAAACTGCAACCGTCTACCAGGCGCACCTTTTTTGGCTGCCCATCATGGGTGCTTGCCGCGCGTACGGGAGATATCTCCAAGGTTAAATGTTAGTTGAGCTATCCTGTATTTATACATTTGCCCGAACCGCTCGTATGCGACTTCCATCTTGCGAATGAGATCCCTTGAGCGCCGCCTGCGTGCGGCTGGTTTGGTCATTTTTCTCGCTTCAGGTGTGCTGTCTGTACTTTCGGCCCAGCCGGACGCCTCCCCGGACGCAACTTCGGAGGACGCCGCTCCGCGCCTCAGTCGCGATCCTTTCGTGCCGAATACCTTTCGCCTGGAGCCGATGGCGGTCTTCCTGCCGCGCGTAGCCATCGACGGGGCCACCACCACGATCCCGACGGCGGTCACCGCGCTGCGATTTGAGCCGCTCGTCGATCTGCAGGAACGCAACGCCGCCGAGAAGCAGGGCGACATCACCATACGCGGGGGCATCTTTGAAAACACCGGCGTCAAAGTCGGTGCGGCGAACCTCTTCGATCCGCAGACCGGCCACTTCTTCGGCGAGGTGCCCATCTCGGTCGAAATGATCAGCGACCCGATCATCCTGACCGGCGTGCCCAACGCCCTGGCCGGTTTCAACAGCAACGTGGGCACCGTCAGCTACGCCTGGCGTCCAATCGTGGGCAATCGCTTTGGCGCGCACCTGGCCGCGGGGGTCGGCACCGACAACTTCAACTTCCAGACCGCCTACGGGCACTTTCTTACCGATGCACCGATCAAGGGCGTCAAGGTTGGCGTCGACGCCGAGTACGCCCGCAGTGAGGGCGACGGTACGCAACTGTTTGGTGATCACCGCTTCGACCGTTACAGCGGGCGCATCCAGGTGCGCGGCGAGAACTTCCAGACAGATTTTTTCGGCGGCTATCAGCGCAAATTTTTTGGCTGGCCGGGAGCCTACACCGGCTTCGCCTCGCTGCCGGAAACCGACAGCACGCAGACCACTCTTTTTCTGGCCAACCACCGCATGAACTTCGGCGAGGAGGGCTATCTGGAGGCGAGCGTGTACTACCGGCGGCTCAAGGACGACTACGAGGGGAACCGTTTTGTCTTTCAGGCTTTCGGCAACGACTTTCGCCACGAGACCGAGGTGGTCTCCGGGGCCTTCATCGGCGCGGTGCCGACCGGTCCGATCCTCTGGCAGTTTGCTGGCACGGCCCTGTGGGAAGAAATCGACTCGACCAATCTGGAGAACGGCCCCTTTACCGAGCGCACGCTGGGCAAGTTCGCCCTGCTGCCAAAGATCGCGCGTCCGGCCTTCAACGGCGAAATCAGCGCGGCGGCGGGTTTCTCCATCGATACCTCCGACCGCGACAGCACCAAGGGTTCGCCGCTGGTGGAACTCGCCTACGAAAAAAGCGATGTGCCCCTGCGCCGCCGCGCTTACCTGAGCTTTGCCCAGACCTCGCAACTGGCCGGCTACACCGCCCGGGGCGCGCCGACGGTCGGGCTCTTTGGCGGCAACCCCGACCTCGCGCGTGAACGCACCGACAACCTCGAAGTGGGCTTCCAACTCAACCGCGATTTGTGGAGCCTGCAGGGGGCCGTCTTCTACCGCTGGGACGAAGATCTCGCCGACTTCATCTTCTCCACCGCCTCGCCCAACGCCCGTAGCGCCCAGCCCGTGGACACCGAGACCTTTGGCTTCGAGCTGGTCTTTCGCAAGCAGTGGAAGCACGTGTATACAGTTTTTGGATACACCTACCTCACCAAGAGCGAGGACTACGGTAGCGCCTTTGTCGACGCCTCGTTTTATGTATTGAATTTTCCACGACACCGCCTGACCGCCGCCGTCATCTGGGACATCACATCCGAACTCCAGCTGCGCGTCGACAACGAGTTTCGCGTGCAGGAGCCCAACGCCCTGCGGCAGGGTACGCGCACCCCATTTTTCACCACGCTCGGGCTTTTTTATTTCCCCAAGTGGCTTCCCGGCGCGGAGACCAGCCTCACCCTCGACAACGTCTTTAACGAGTCATTTCAGGACATTCCAGGCACGCCCGGCATCGGGCGCCAACTCACCTGGGCTGTCGGTTACCGTTTTTAAAATGCGCGTGAGCGTCGCGGGCTGTTGCACTTAAATGCATGCATTGTGCACGAATCTGGCATTTTTCTTGTCCATGTGTCAGAGCATGCAAATCTGAGCTCATGGCAGAAGATAAACACACGACCTCCTGGCCGGAATTGGCCATCTCGCTCTACGACAAGCTGACCGGCCGCAATGCCGAGATCACTTACGAGTTCGACAACTTCGAGCTGTGGGTCCCCAGCGGCACCGGCGACAACGCCGAACACGCCAAGTGGAAAATGAGCGGTGCCCTGCGTATCCGCACCAAGGACAACGTCACCAGCTGAAGCTTGGACAACCAGCTGCACGTAGAGGGTGAACTCTCGCTGGATACCCCGGCGGGCAGGCTTCTTATTTGCGGCGACAAAGGGCAGCTGGTGGCGCGTTTCGCTTCCTGGCGTTGTCTTTGGCACGTCGGGCGTCGCCTGCGCTTTCTTAAAAAGCGTGCGCAGCTGTCCCAAAGACGCATCCTCAGCGGACGCATCGAGGTCGGCGGACGACATCTTGCTGATTTCACGCTGGCAGAAAGATTGTGTCTGCAGCCACGCCTGTTAAGCTATCTACGTGGCAATTAAACGCCGCACCACAGGCTCATATCTATTCATGCAACCGCAAGCCGAATCCAACGCGCCGTATGCCTCGGGTTGCACTCCGCAGCCAGATTTGCCGGTGGTTGCCTTGGCTGGGGGCAGTGGCTTCGTCGGAACCACGCTACGGATCGCTTTGCGCCACCAATACCGCTGGCGTGCGCTGACACGTTCTCACACGGTTGCCGAAAATTCGCCCAGCCACGACCGTGACAACACCGAGTGGCACGAGTGCGATCTGTACTCACTTCCGCAGGTGGAGCATTCGCTGCGCGGGGCAAAGTATGGCATCTACCTCGTGCATTCGATGCTACCGTCGAGCCGGCTCATGCAGGCCTCGTTCGCGGATCTCGATTTGCTTCTGGCGGATAATTTCATCCGCGCTGCCGAGGCCGCCGGCATCGAGCATGTGGTTTACTTGGGCGGACTGATTCCGGACGAGCCCGAGCTTTCGCCGCACCTGGCCAGCCGTCTTGAGGTCGAGTCCGTACTGCGCAGTCGCTCTGTGGAGGTCACGGTTTTGCGTACCGGGATCATCTTCGGGCCGGGCGGTTCCTCCATGCGTATGCTGATCAATCTGGTGCGTCGATTGCCCTACATGCTGCTGCCGACCTGGACGCGCTCGCAGGCCGTTTCCGTGGATGTGCGTGACATTGTGCGCGGGTTTGAAACCGTCCTGGCCGAACCGGAGCTGCAGGGCGGTACCTACGACATCGCGGGGCACGACCCCATGACGTACCGCGAAATGATTTTGCGCACCGCGCGTTACATCAAGGGACGTGAGCCCAAGCACATCAACCTGCCCTTCGATCTACGCCCGCTTTCGCGGCTGTGGGTATCGCTGATGAGCGGCGTTTCCGGGCAACTCGTCGGGCCCCTGCTGGAGAGTTTACGGCACGATCTGCGCGCCTCCCCTAATGCCTTACAGGCACGCATCGCCCCGGAGGCTTTTCACTTCGAGGCCTCGCTAAAACACTCCGTGAACGACCAGGGCGAGCCGTTGCCTAATCCGCGTAGCCGCACGCAGGGTTCGGACAAAAAGCTGATTCGCGAGGCGCGCCGCGTGCGCTCGGTCCAGCGCATGCCGCTACCCAAGGGCTGGGACGCCCCCATGGTGGCCGATGCTTACGGATACTGGCTCACAAAGATTTCTTTGACGGTCATCACGGTGAAGCGCGACGAGGAGGGTGTCATTCGATTTTTCATGCGTCTTTGCAGTCTCAAGCTGCTGGAATTAACCCCGACGCCGTACTCACGCACCGGCGGGCGCCGTCGTGCCTTCTACATTTCGGGCGGCTTGCTCGCGCGCAATCCTGACCCGCCTGGTCGATTCGAGTTTCGCATCTTTCCTGAAAACGGCTGCCTGATCGCGGCGGTGCACGGTTTTGTCCCTCGTCTGCCCTGGCGCGTCTACGCTTGGACGCAGGCGCTGGTACACATCTGGGTCATGCGGGCTTTCGGGCGCTACCTTTCCGTGCAGGAGCCCGCGCAGGATTTCGTGGCGGCTTCGCCCAACGAAGCCCGCGGCTAGCACTACCTTTAGGCCATCTTGGGCGGTCGCCGCTCGGACAGGTAGATCGCTAGCGCGATCAGAAGCCCCCCCGCTAGCAGTTGCGGCACGCTGATGACCGTTCCCGTAATGAGCAACGCGCCGATCACGCCCAGCGGCACTTTCAAGTTGTTGAAGACCGCCAGGGTCCCTGGACGCACCTGGGTTGCCCCGCGGTTCCACCAGAAAAAACACAGCCCGGAGGAAACCACACCCAGGTAGATCAAAATGCCTAAGTGTGCGGGTGTCATGTGGGTCCACGCCATGGAGCCTTCTCCTGCCACCAGCAAAACGACCCAGTAAACACCGGCCACCAGCGCGGCGGAGGTGTACAGCAGTCCGTAAACCTGCGCATCCTTGATCGCCTTCATGCGCTCGCGCCACTGCCGGTAAGCGACCTGTCCGCCCGCAAAGCAGAGGTTGCACAACTGCATGTACAGAAAGCCTTCCAGCAAGGGTAGCAGCGCGGCTTCACGCAGCTTCTCACGGTCAAAGACAATGATCGCCGCCCCGGTGACCGCCAGCAGCGTCAGCAAAAAACGCTGCAAGTTGAAGCGGCGTTCCAGCACGTCATAGATGCCCGCCACGTAAAACGGCGTGAACACGGTGAAGAGCGCCACCTGCCAGGCCGGAAGATACGCGAAAGAGTGGAACAGCAACACGTACATCAAACCGTACTGCACCGCGCCGATGCCGCCCAGTTGCCAGCGCTCACGCGTATTCAAATCGTCGATACGCATGAAGGGCAGGAAAACCAGCAGCGCCAGCCCGAGCCGCAAAAACGGCAACGCCTCCAGCGACACGCCGGCTTCCGTGACCAGCACGCTGATCAAGCCAAAGGGCAGCGCCCAGATCAGCGAAACGAGGATCAGGTAACCCATCGAGGAATGCTCAGGCCTCGCTTTCAGTGATCGGCGGTAGCACCCGCTTCAGCCACGCAAAGGCTTCTTCCGGCGTGTCGGCCCACTCAAACAACTCATGCACCCGCTCGCTCACCAGGCCCTGCCGCACCAGCGCATCAAGGTTGAGGATTTCTTCCCAAAAAGCGCGCCCGTAGACCAGTGCCGGTATCTCCGGAAGTTTGCCCGTCAGCCGCAGCACTAAAAATTCGATCCATTCGTCCAGAGTACCCAGCCCGCCGGGAAACACCACCAGCGCCCGGGCCGTCTGATAAAACCAGTGCTTGCGCGCGCTGAAGTGCCGAAAGTGAATCTCCCAGCCTTCGGCGATGAACGGGTTAGCCTTGGGCTCATGCGGCAACTTGATGGTGTGCCCCAGGGCAAATCCGCCGGCCCGGCGCGCCCCGCGGCTGGCAGCCTCCATGATGCCGGGGCCACCGCCGGTGCAGACCACGTATTGGCGCGCAACGTCCGGGCCCTGACCTTCCCAGCCTGTCAGCAGGGCTGCCAGCGTTTCAGCGTCGCCTAAATAGGGGGCCAATGCGGCGTAAGCAGGTGGGGGCGTGTCTGCCCTGTCAGCGGGCGCGTGCGCGCGGATCACCGCCGAACCAAAAAAGGCCACCGTGTGCTCGACGCCCAGGCGCGCCAGGACTTCGCCGGGCCGGGTGAACTCCGCAAGATCTTCGGCCTGCAGCGGTGGATTTGTTTTGGAGCCTTGCAAAGTCATGGCGGTGTTCAGTCGTCCGCGTCCACCTCCAGGCTGAGCGGCTTGACTGCCTGCCCAAGCGCAAGCACAGCCCCGGCCAATCGCGCCAGCCGGGCCTTCACTTCGGGATCTTTTACCGTCTGGCTGCCGTCGGCATTTTTCTCAAAGGCGGCACCCGTGGCGTACACGTAGCGCGGCAAAAACACGCACCGAAAGTCCAGCATCAGGCTGTTGGCCAGCCCCATGGCCGACATGAAACTGCCTTGGCCGCCGGCGGCGCAGACCATTCCAAAGGCCTTGCCGGTCCAGGCGTCGCGCCCGGTCAATTCCACCAGATTTTTTGCGGCGGCGTTGACGTCGTAGTTATAGATCGGCACCCCCAGCACGACCGCATCCGCCGCTTGAATCTTGCGTGTGAGCGTCGCCACTGCCGGGTCGCCGTACGCCGCGCTGGCGTCACACAGCGGCAAGGGCGTCTCTCGCAGGTCGATGAGCTCGACCGTCGCCCCCAGGTTCTCCGCGCAGGTTTTCAGTTCCGCGCAGAGCACCGCGCTACGGGAGCCGGGATTGAGACTGCAACTGATGATGAGGAGCTTCCCGGCGTTCGACACGCCGCGCACTTTGCGAATTCCGTGCCCAGGCAGGCAACGTCAAAAAAACCGGACGCTCACCAGAGCGCCCGGTCTTGGTAAAAGTATTTGCCTGTGGGCTTAGCCCTCGGTCGGGGTCGGCGTCAGCAGCGAGGTATCGACCGCCGGAACGCTGGAGGAGAAACCGCCCGTGGCAGCAGGACCGCCACCACCACCGCCGCCAGCCGGAACGCCGCCGCCAGTACCGCTGGGCACACCGTCACCATCGCTGTCGAGAACACCGTCACCATCGGCCAAGAACTGCTGCACCTGCGAGTTGAAGGCCTCGACCGCGCTCGGGTCGATGTTTTGCAGATCGGTGAATACGAAGGCACCGTTGGCATCCTTCTGAATGAAGAGCTGCATGCCCTCGGCAATGTTCTGGGCGCTGCCGTTGAGGTTGTTAATCAGGCTGGCCAGTCCTTCGATGATGGCGGCCGAAACCTGGTCGGCAAAAGAACCGAAAATCCACTGCGTGCCCACAATACGGAGCGTGCCGAGCTCGGCCTGGATGAGATAGGCGCTCTCGTCGGCCAGCGGCTTTGTCTCGCCGAAAAGCTGTCCGCTCTGAAGATACAGGCGAGTGTCCGACCGGGTCGGCTCCGCCACCAGACCGGTGAAGCGGTCGAAGCCCACGTTGGTGGGAACGATGCGGAAGCGGCGAATCTCCATGGTGGTTGACTCGCTCAGGTTGACGAGCGAGCCATTGGCCAGGGCCAGGCTTGCCGCCGAATCCGGGCCGGTGGAAATCGTGAAGCCTTCCTGCAGGCGCGTGCCCGCCAGAAGCGGTGTGGAGACGCCGGACGCTGAGTCCGTCGCCGTGACTTCGCCATCGGCGACAATGACCAGGATGTCACCCTTGGTCATGCTCTGGGCCTGCGCCGTGACGGATAAACCGACGGCCACGGCGATAAGGGGGAACACATTGCGCAATTTCATATGGGAAATAAGGGTTCGGGGAAATGCTGGGAATTTGGTTAGGAGAAGTTACGCACGGAACCGAGGTCAAGCAAGTAAAATGATCGGTATTAATCCTTGATAAACGAGTCCCGTTTCGTATTCGTAATTGTTTATCATTGAAGCGTTTGTGAAACTGATTTCGCACCTCCCCAGAAGTCCTCGGGCACGCCCCTATTCGGGCAATTTTTGTCTGGCGAAAGGGCGGTTTGGCACGGATATTTATTGTATTCTGAAGGTGCTCAGGCGCACTTGTTGCAGTATCGATTGGCGAAAACGATGGAAGTTCTAGGCATCGACATCGGCGGTTCCGGTATCAAGGGAGCGGTCGTGGATCTGGAAAAAGGTGACTTGGTCACCGAGCGTTTGCGGGTGGAAACCCCGTCCAAGGAGGCGGGTACCGAAGCTTTTTTCGACGCTCTGGCCGACTTGGTTAAGCAGTTTTCATGGTCCGGTCCGCTGGGAATGGGCTTTCCGGGTGTGATTCGCGCCCAGCGCACCTACACCGCGGCCAATCTCAACAAAAAGCTTATCGGCGTCTGCCTGTCTGATGAACTCGAAAAGCGCACCGGGCTCACCGGGTGGGCGGTTAACGACGCCGACGCCGCCGGTTTGGCCGAGGCGCGTTATGGTGCGGCCAAGGATTTTCCCGGCGTGGCCTTGCTGATCACAGTGGGCACCGGTCTGGGCACCGCGCTGCTGCTGAATGGCCAGCTAGCACCCAACACCGAGTTCGGCCACCTGAAGATGCTAAACAAAGCCAAGGACAAGCTGGAGTCCGCGGAGAAGTTTTCCGCGGCCAGCGCTCGCTCGCGCGAAGATTTAAGCTGGTCCGAATGGGCTGAGCGCTTCAACCGCTACCTGGAGTACGTGATGCTGCTCATGTGTCCACAGCGCATTATCATCGGTGGCGGCATTTCCAAAAAGGGCGAGAAGTGGCTCAAGCATATCGAAGTCGATGCGGAAGTCGTTACCGCCGAACTCGAAAACAAGGCCGGCATTGTCGGCGCGGCCATCGCGGCGGCGGAGAAGACCGGTCAGCCCGCGGTCAATGCCTGACCGCCCGGGCTAACTACGCCTTTAGACTCTGCGCCGGTTCCGCGGCCACCTCGTGGATGGCGTCTGCCTTGGCGGATGCCTCGTTATCCTCAGACTGATTCTTCAACCGCCGGAACACACCCGGACCGTGGATTTCGCGAAGCATTTTGCGCCGGTGGGCCACGGCCAGTTCAAAGGCCTTTTGCTCGCCGTACTTGCGGATGAAAAAAGAGGTACACTTTTGCACGCCCGGCTCGGGCCGCCAGCTCACCGAATAGCATTCGTTGAGTTTGCCGGAGGCGCTGCGCTTGGCGGTGCGGCAAACCCCCAGAACCCCGGTGGCGTTGCGGGAATCGCGAAAGACCAAGCGTCGCCCACGTGGTTTGGCCGGAATGCGATCCAGTTCCTGGCGCAGGCTTTCGCGGTATTTTTTGGCTTCCTGCAAGGCGGGCCGTTTGCCGCCCCATTTCTTGTCGCTGAAAAGACGCGAGTAGGTCTTCCCGTTTTTGTAACCACGCACGAACCAGCCGTGCGTCGAGCCAGAGTCAATCCGGCTGATTCCCTTCAGAGCTTCTTCTTTGGCCATGTCCAACGTAGTTAGTTCAGAGTAGGGAGAAGCGTGCGTGGATATATAATCAGAAGTATTTTCGTATCAGGCGTTAGGCCTTAGTACTCGTCATGGTTTGACCTTTTGGAAGCGTTAGGGCAAGGCCGAAATTATAACAAGCTATCGATCTGGCTGATGCCTCGCTGCCCTGGCTATTGACCGCTTGAGCCTGGATTTATATGTTTAAACTACTGTTCATCATGAATTTGCAGATAAAAAACTGGGTGGGTTATTCGTATCAGCGCATTTGGATATCTTCCATCCCAAAATGCTTAGATAATAACCAACGTAAGGTCGGGTAGCTTTGTCTTCAGGAAAATAAGGCCATCAGACTAACTCGAGCGACGTTAGTCAATAGTGCTCTGTCCGCCGGCGTACTACGGCGATAATGAGAATGACTGATTAGTTGCTTACTCAAGCAGTTGAGACGTTAGTGATATAGGCGGCTGTTAGGTAAGCGCCGAAAATTCTTGAGCATCCTTAATGTAGAGTGTGTCGGATTCGGTGCGTGTCTTAAAACGTGCTTGTGAAATCTGGTACAAGCCGGCCAATATATATTTGGGGTGCACAAAGCCCGCGCCGCTGTTCTTCTGTGCTGCCACCGGCAATGACCGCCAGCTCGCGCCACGCCCTTACGAAACGTTGCCGTTTCCCCCAAAGTTTGTGCCAATTCAGGCACGCACTTCGACGCGCCGGTCGTGTCGGATAGGGGATGCATTTTTCAGGCGCACCCTTAATTCGATTTACTTTCACGCGATCTTGCCGTCACGATCCCCGCATGTGGGACATTTTTGCGAAGCTATGCACGCGCCTGTCGGGTGCCCTCCTCTGTTGCCTGTTTCTGCTCGCCGGCTGCAAAACTCCCCCCGAGCCCAGCATGACCGAAATGCTGCAGCAGAATATCGTGATCAAAGATGAGAATCTGATGAAGCAGCTACGTGCCGAGGCGCTGCCGCTGAAAAATGAAGGTGGGCAGACGCAGCTTCAGGTTAATATCCACAATGAGACGGAAGTCCCCTTCAGCATCGCCTACCGGCTGCGCTGGTTCGACGAAGGCGGATACCTCATCAAGGATGTGGACAAACGTATCCTGACGCTGCCCGCGGGCGACTTCGCCTTTTTGCAGGAAGCCGTTGAAGACCCCGATCAGCTGGTCGCGCGGTACCAGCTTGTGATCGTGCCGCCGCCCAAAAAGCCTTCGGGCTTTTTGGCCCCTTCTTTTTAAGGTGGCAGCGATGGCTGGGCGTGTCGCAAGCAAGGCATCGGGCTTTCTGGACCCTGGACAGCTGCGCGATGGCAAGTTAAAGTTGCAACTCGCGCGCTGCGTTCCGGCGGATCCTAGCCGAGAGTGGGTTCCCGCCTACATTTTTTCGATGCGCATGCCGCCCGGCAACCAGCTGGCGGGCTCCATCAGTCTGCGCCTGGGTCAGTCCGCATACCTCCAAATGTACGCCGGGCAGGTGGGCTACACCGTGGAGCTGCCTTATCGCGGTCAGGGCCTAGCTGCGCGTTCCTTGAGGCTCTTGTTTCCTTTGGCGCGGCGGCACGGGTTGAACCCGCTCTGGGTCACCTGCAATCCCGACAATGTGGCCTCCCGCAAAACCTGCGAACGCGCTGGCGGCATCCTGGTGGAAACAGTCGATGTGCCTGCGGACACCGAGCTGTATGCCCGGGGCGATATCCAGAAATGTCGCTACCGCTTCGACCTGTAGTGCATAAAATTTGGGCAAAAAAAGGCCGCTCCCTCACCTCTAAGGAGCGGCCAATAATTAACCCCAATTTGAATCATCAGTGGCCTGCCTCACGCGTCGACAACGTTTTAGGCGGCGGGCCTGATTCAATGTGGTTATGTAGATACAGTGTTCTCAGAACCGCCCAGAATCAAGTCGAAATATTGCATTTGTGTTACAATATTTACGGTTTTGACATACCTGAGACTGTTCCATTTCAGAGACTTCAGCCTGCTAACGAGGTGCTCGCCCCGTTCTCAGGCCTAACCTCGCCTGGGTACAATGGGTATCTACGCCATGTGGAGCCTTGGGTCTGGCTCCGGCAGTCGCCGTCAATTGGTAAGTGAGTCGTCCCTAGCCCTTGAGCCTGCGGGTGAAGGCTTTGAAGCCCTCGACCTGGGTTTGCAGGCGTTCGCGGATCTTCTCATCAATGAGCTGGTCGTTTTTGTCGATCAAATCGTTGACCGCGGGCATCAGGACGCGCTCGGGGCAAACAATGCCGCTGCGGTAGTTGAAGATGAGCGTCAGCATCTCGATCGGGCGCATTGCGCCGCCCATGCCTGCGGAGACTCCCGTAAAGCAGGCGCAGCGCTGCTCGAAGCTCTCGGGGAAGGGGAGCATATCGATGAAATACTTCAAGATGCCGGGCAGCGCACCGTTGTACTCAGGTGTCACTATGTGAAGACCTCCGGCGGCGAGCACCTTGTCGCTCATCGTTTTAAAGGCGCCGGGCGTTTCCTGGTACGACTTGGTGGAGAAAATGCCCTCGGGCATGTCGGCCAAGTCGAGGCTGTCCACATCCGTCCCGATTTTGCGGTACATTTCCAGAAGAATGCCGGAAACCACGCGCGAACGTGCCCTGGGCCGGTTGGTACCACAGATGACCAATATCTCAGACATCGATAAAAATTTACTAATCTGTCTAAGTGCGTTCGTCGAGGCTGAACGGAAGTCAAATGCAGGCATTGTTATTCTGATGAAAAATCAGGTGATCTATCCTCGGGCCGTTGGGAAACGAGCCCAGAGCGCGTGCCTCTGAAGTTACCTGCGGGTGGCTGAGAATCCCGCCTGGACCGCTTCCCGCTGCTGGGCGTGGGGGCTGCGCGAGAGGTCGAACAAGGCCAAACGCGGATTCATGTCCAGCCTTGCGGTCTGTTTCCATCGCGGACCCGAAGCCTATTTGTTTTGTCTACCGTGTTGGGTTACGCACCGGGTTTGCTTGGTTGCTTGGGATGCCGTTTTTTCATGCGCGCTGCCGTTCTTTGCTGGTTGAAGGCTTCCCTTGCCAGAGCCATATCGCGGGCGGCTTCAGCTCGTGCCTTTGGGACTGCCCAAGTCCTCGAGCAAAGTGGCGACCAGGGCGGTCCAGCCGGTTTGCTTACTGGCCCCGAGACCCTGGCCGGTATCGCCGTGGAAATACTCGTAAAAGTTCAGCAGGTCGCGGAAATACGGGTCCTCCTGATGCTTGGGGCATTCGGCTTCGCTGGGGCGCTGGTCCTGATCGTTGCGCAGGAAAAGGCGGACGAGGCGATGCGACAACTTGTCCGCGCAGGCAGCCAGGGTGATCTGATTGCCTGAGCCGGTCGGAAAATCCACCTTGAAGTCATCTCCGTAAAAACGGTGCCAGGTCCGCAGCGCTTCGATGAGCAAAAAGTTCACTGGAAACCAGATGGGCCCGCGCCAGTTGGAGTTGCCGCCAAAGAGCCCATTGTCGCTCTCGCCGGGGGTGTAATGGACCTTGAAGGTGTCACCCTCAGCGTGCAGCACGTAGGGATTGCGCTCGTGAAACTTCGAGAGTGAGCGGATGCCGTAGGGCGAAAGAAATTCGTTCTCGTCGAAGAGGTAGGGGAGGATGCGCTGCAGGCGGCCCTTGGCGGGGATGGCGAGCAGGTGGCTGCCTCCGCCGCAGTCGGGGTTGTGCGCGTGCTCGAGGATGTGGGCCAGGTCCTTGCGGTGCTCCAAAAACCAGTCCATGCGCTTTTTGAAGCCCGGTAGTTTTTCGATGGTTTCCTCGCTCAGCAGTTGCACCGCGCAGATCGGCAAGAGCCCGACCATCGAGCGGATCTTCAGCACGAGGGCGTTCTGGTTCACGCGAATCTGGTCGTAGTAAAAGCCATCTTCGTCGTCCCAGAGACCGTCGCTGCCGAGGGTGTTGACCGCTTCGGCGATGCCAACAAAGTGCTCGAAGAATTTCGAGGCCACGTCCTCGTATTCGGAATCGTGGTGCGCCAGCTCCAGGGCGATGGCCAGCATCTGCCCGCAGTAAAACGCCATCCAGGCGGTGCCGTCGGCCTGCTCGAGGTGTCCCCCGGTCGGCAGGGGCTTGGAGCGGTCGAACAGCCCGATGTTGTCCAGGCCGAGGAAGCCGCCGCTGAAGAGGTTCTTGCCGGTGGGGTCCTTGCGGTTGACCCACCAGGTGAAGTTGATCAGCAGCTTGTGAAAACAACGGGCCAGGAAGGTGGTGTCGGCCTGTCCACGCGCCTGGCTGAGCTTGTATAGCTTGTAGACGGCCCACGCGTGCACCGGTGGGTTGACGTCGGAAAAATTCCACTCATAGGCGGGAATCTCGCCGTTGGGGTGCATGTACCACTCGCGCAAAAACAGCACCAGTTGCTCCTGGGCAAAGTGCGGGTCGATGCGGGCGAAGGGGATCATGTGGAAGGCGCTGTCCCAGGCGGCGAACCAGGGGTACTCCCACTTGTCAGGCATCGAGAGGATGTCGCGGCAGAAGAAGTGCTGGGCCCAGTCAGAGTTGCGGCCGTCCCAGCGCGACTGCGGCGGGGTCATCACGTCGGGATCGCCCTTCAGCCAATCCTTCACCGAGTAGTGGTAAAACTGCTTGGTCCAGAGCAGACCGGCGTAGGCCTGCCGGCGCACGCGGGCCCCGTCCTCGGCGTCGCAGCTGGCGGGCAGGGCCTTGTAAAACGTATCCGCCTCTTGGATACGTGTCTGAAAAGTCTCCTCGAAGGGCTGGCCCAGCGCGTCTTGGCTCCAGTTGTCAGCTTCTTGGCGGCGTCCCAGCCGCAGGCGCAGCTCGACTTCGGCACCGGCCTCGACTTCCAGCGCGTACCAGGCGGCGGCCTTTGTGCCCTTTTGCTGCGGGTGCAGCGCGTTTTCCTCGCCCTGGATGATATGCCGGTGAAAGGCATCCTTAACGTAGCGGGTGTATCCAGAAGTTCCATACAGGCGCTGGATGTTGGTTTCGTTTTCGGTAAAGAGGAACCGCGGGGCCTCGCCGTCGGGACCGGCGGAAGCCTCCAGCACGAACTCGTTCAGGGTGACGTGGCGGCAGCGCAGGCGGTTGGGCTGCCCGTCGAGGTCGATCTGCGGCTTGGGGGTGCACCCTTCGTGTTCGCAGCCCCAGATCCAGGTGTTGCGAAACCACAACTGTGCGAGGACGTGCAGGGGCGCTTTTTCAGGCCCACGATTGATGATGCGCAGGCGCATGCAGGTGTCATTGGGGCCCGCTTTGGCGTACTCAACAAAGATGTCAAAGTAGCGGTTCTCGTCAAAGATGCCGGAATCCAACAGCTCGAACTCGCGGTCGTGATAGCCGCGCGCGCCGTTTTCGCGAATCAGCAAATCGTACGGAAACGCCTGCTGCGGGTATTTGTACAGGCCTTGGGCCCAGGAATGCGTCGGCGTGGCGTCGAGGTAGTAGTAGCATTCCTTGACGTCCTCGCCGTGGTTGCCCTGGGGCCCGGAGAGTCCAAACAGGCGCTCCTTGAGGATCGGGTCCTGGCCGTTCCAAAAGGCCGGAGCCAGGCAGAGGCGGCACTGGCGGTCGGTCCAGCCCAGCAGCCCGTCCTCGCCCCAGCGGTAGGCACGGCTGCGCGCCTGGTCATGTGGAAAGTGATTCCAGGCTTCGCTGCTGTGGGAGTAATCCTCGCGCACGGTGCCCCACTGGCGTTCGGGCAGATACGTGCCCCAGCGCTTCCAGTTGCCCTCGCGCGCGACTTCGTCAACGAGGCGCTGTCGCTCCGGGTCGAGTGGAGTGTCGGAAGGGGCGGGGGTCGGGGCGTTGCGCTTGGGCGCGGAGGAATTCTGCTTTGCCATGGTGCGTTGCTGTCAGGCAATGCCGCACCCATCAAAACGCAACCGCAGAACGCCGCCTGTGGTCACGCTTCGCAAATCCGGCAGCGGCACCGCGCGCTGGCCGCGACTCGATTGCGTGCTGGATGCCGCGTCAGTTCGCAGCATTTTCCGGCACAGCGGTAACGCTTTTCGGTCGGCTTGGGCGCAGTCGGGCCACAGACTGCTTGCATCATGATTAAACCTCCGAAGATTGTCGTTGTGGGGGCGGGCAGCCTCTTTTTCGGGCGCAAGGCCATCTGGTCGATGTGTCAGCAGGATGGCCTCAAGGGCGGCACGCTCGCCCTGGTCGACACCGACCCCGAGCACCTGGCCACCATGCGCGCCATCGCTGAGCGCGCTATCGCCGCCACTGGCTGCGATACCCGCCTCGAAACCAGCGAGGACGTGCGCGAACTGTTGCCCGGGGCGGACTTCGTCATCCTCTCCTTCTCCAACCGCAACGCCCATTACCGCCGTTTCGATGCGCAAATCTCGGAAAAATACGGCATCTATCTCTGCAGCGCTGACACGATTGGCCCGGGCGGCATCTTTCGGGCCATGCGCGAACTGCCGGTCATCCTGAAGACAGCCGAAGCGGTGCGCGAACTCGCGCCGCAGGCCTGGCTGATCAATTACATCAACCCGACCAGCGTCAACGGGATCGCATTGATGCGGCACTTCCCGGATTTGAAGAGCTTCGCGTTGTGCGACACCTTGCACATGCCCTACGTTAAGCATCACTTTATGCGCCGGGCGGGCGTGCCGGACGCCGAGGCGGCGGATTTCGACCTGCGCATCGCGGGGGTCAACCACTTCACCTTTGCGCTGAAGATGGAGCACAGGGGCCGCGACATGTCGGATGCGTTACGGGCGCACATGCGCGAACTGGCCGCCGACGAAAAGGACGCAGGCTACTCAAAAAAGCGTTTCAACAACACTTACAGCCTGCAGTTGTGGGACATCTTTGGGGCCTGCCCGGCCTGCATCGGCCACACCAAGGAGTACCTGCCGTACTACCAGCACCGCGACCACGGCCCCGTCAAGGAGCGCCGCTTGACCGTGTTTGACTGTGACGAGCGCGAGGAACGCACCGCCACCTTCTGGGAGGAGAATCGCGCCTGGGCCTCGGGCCAGGCCGACATCGCGGAGTTTCTGGAAAAGACGCAGGCTGATCATGCCACCAACATCATCAACGCGATGGTTACCGACAGCGGGCGCAGCTACTACATCAACACGGCCAACCAGGGGGCCGTCGGCAATCTGCCCGATGACAGCTTTCTCGAAGTGCTGTGCGAAGTGAGCATGGACGCCGTGCGACCCCAGCCGACCGGGACGCTGCCGCTGGGCCTGCGTTCGTTACAACTGAACGTGCTCGACACCCACGAGTTGACCGTCGAAGCCATCGTCCGACAGGACTCCGCCCTCCTGCGCCGCGCTTTTCTGACGGATCCACTGGTAGAGTCCATTCCCGACACCGATGCGATGATCGCCGAGCTGCTCGAAGCCCAACGGGCGGCCATTGAGCCGCACCTGCCGGGATTTTACGTCAGCCAGCCCCAGCCCGTGACTGGGGCTTAGGCCCCGAACATCCGACATCTGCTTAAAGACTTGGCACCCGCCACCGGCTGGGGTGTCGTTGAGGGTGTGTCTGCGAACTTCAAAATGCATTGTCGGTGGTGGATGTTTTTCGCCTGTGCTTTGGCCATGTGCTTGAACCCGAATCTGGGACAGGCTGCCTACCCCGAGCCGCCGCCCCCCGCGGATACTACCCTTTACGGGCACGGCATCCAGCGGACCTTGCAAAAACTGGCCCGTTCGTCCGAGGAAAATGGCGAGGTTGTGCGCATCTTGTTTTACGGGCAGAGCATCATCGGGCAGCGCTGGCATACCCTGGTCGAGGAAGACCTGCGGCGGCGTTTTCCGGACGCCCTCCTGGAGGTGGAGAACCTGGCTCTGGGCGGCTTCAGTTCCCAGCGGCTGGTGCGCACAGCGCCCTACGACGTCTTGCCCTATTACCCGGACCTTTTCGTTTTTCACGTCTTCGGCAATGATGTCGAATATGAGCAGATCCTGCGCATGGTCCGAGCACACACCACGGCCGAAATTCTCATCCAAACCGACCACGCCAACTTCTGGCCCGACGACCAGGGTAGACGCAACAAGGCCCGCTGGTCGCGCTACATGAACGACAAGTTTTTGCCGCGCATGTCCGAGCGCTACGCAACCGCGCTCCAACCGCAGCAAGCGGAATGGATTGAGTACCTCGAGACTCACGATATGCAGCCCCCGGCACTGCTCGCGGACAATGTGCACCTGAATGAGCACGGACGCTGGTTGATGGCGGAGTTGCTCAAGCGCTTCCTCGTCCTGCACCCTGAGGCCACCCCAGAGGCCGCCGAGTGGATTACAACGCACCCGGTCGGTGCGGACATCCGCTTTGAAGACCGGGTACTGGAGCTGGAGTTTGAGGGCAACCGGGTGGAAGTCCTGACAGCGGCGCCCGCCCTGGAAACGCCACCGCTGAGCGTCACCATCAACGGCAAGCAGCCCAGCCAGTATCCTCAATTGCACTACCATGCCCGTCCGTCGCGGACGCCGCTGATCGAGTGGCCGGCCATCAAAAAAATCGATGCGCAAGCTCCCCTCCAGTCGGAGACCTGGACGCTCCACGTTACCGATTTTAACCACGATGCCAGCGATTTCACTTTCTCGCTGGAGGGCTCCGTGACCGGGCCCGATGGCGCAGGTAAGGCGAGCGAGGATTTCGTATCGGATAGCGGACGCGTCTGCATCGAGGCCCGCGACTGGGTTTTCGCTTACGCGCGTTCGGTCGGTGCCAAGAAAAACAAGGGCGTGTGGCCAGAGTCCTGGACCGTCACCTGGCAGACCACCGCGGTCGGTCTGGATGCGGTGCCGCTGGTTTCCGGGGAGCCAGCCTGGCAGGTTCTGGCGAGCGGACTGCCCGCGGGTACCTATTCGCTTCGACTTAAAGCACTCAACGAGGCGTCCGAAAAAAGCGTTTTCGCGGTGCGGGTTCATCGTCCACCGCTGATGGCCGGCCCAATCGAGAACTAAGCGCCAGGCTCGCCTATTCTGAGACCTGGCCGAGCGGGAAAAATCAGCACACTTGCCCGACATATCGAAGGTGTGGTGTTTCCACCACAAACTGGCACCAAAAAACCCGGCCGATTGCGCGGCCGGGTTTGAGTGGATAAACAGAATCCAAGGATTACTTGACGAGGCGTCGCCGCACCACAGCGATGCCCAAGGCCATCAAGCCACCAATCAAAGCGTAAGTCGAAGGCTCGGGCACTTCACTCAGGACGGAGAAACCGGCGTCAACACCGCGTGTACCGAAAGCATTGCCATTGGAAAAGAGCAGGGTCACGCCGGGCAGTTCGTCGTTGCTTGTGCGCAGGTAGCCGGCGTCAGCGTCCGTACCAAACGAGAAAGACAGCGTGTCACCAATCGTCGTCGCAACCGGAGTGGCCAGGAGGATTTCGATGTCCTGGGTTGCTTCGACCTGGTTACCCAAGGTGTCATCAACGCCAAACGGGTCGCTCGACACGGTTGCTGTTCCGAGAACCGAACCGTTCAGGCCCGCTTCGGAAAACAGAGTCAGCGTAACGTTGAAGGTGTCGGTCGGACCCTGGAAGCGGTTCGTGAAACGCAGCGTAACACCAGCAAAGGTGTCGGCAGTCGCCACGAAGTCTTGGCCGTTCGGGTTGAGTATGCCAGAAGTCAGGGCTGCTTCAACGACCGGTGCGCCGGCGTCGAGTTCGTCGAGCGTGCTGACAGAAGCAAAGAGACCCTGCGCGGAAGCACTGCTGGTCGAAAGCCCGAGAGCGACTGCGGATGTGAGAATGATGTTTTTCATGACTGTAGTCTGGTCTGAGTTGATTGTATCTAGGATGGATGTGCGTCGTTGCGTCGTACGGACGAAACAACAGCCGCAACAGAACAGGTCATAAGCTTTCATCAAAACCTAGCAGGTGCATTTACATGAATGTAACCTCGCGTTTTCGTTAAAGGCACAATTGCATTTCTACTCATGTAATTTTCACCACTAAAAGACTACGTGTGATGAAATGTGTCATAATTCTCTGATTCTAAAACCAGGTGCGCGCCGTTTTCTAATTATTTGCCAGTATGTGACATTCCTGTTAAGTTTGCTATAAAGAGGTATGATGAATGCTGATAACTCGCATTATGCACTATAGCGAATTGCAATAAGCGTGATTACGCGCAGCCCCAGACCAGCCACGCGACGTAGGTCAGCGCTGTACAATCAAAGCGCGGCCTCGCGCCGACTTCAGGAACGCCTTTTAGGCAGCGCGAATGAGGGCGCGGTCATCGGCGATGGCGTTTGCCGTGGCTCGGGCGCATGGCGTGGCAGCCGCAGCGTAAACGTGGTGCCCCAGCTCAATTCGCTTTTGAAATCAATGGTTCCGCCGTGAGCCTCCACCAGCGATTTGACGATGGCAGTTCCCAGTCCCGTTCCGCGCGATTTGCCCATGGTCACAAAGGGCTCGAAGAGAGTGTCTCGAATCTCTTCAGGAATCCCCAAGCCGTTGTCGGCAATCTCGATGACGGCTTCGTCACTGTTTCCGCGCAGGGTAACCAGAATGTGTCCTGAACGGTCGGCGGGGATGGCGTCGATGGCGTTGCCGACCAAATTTTGCAGTACGCGCAGCAGCTTGTTTTCCTCCGCTTCGATAACGAAGGGCTCGGCTTCGATGTCGATGCGCACCCGGCTGGATTCGAAGATGGGCTCGTTCAACTCGCGAAAATTCAGCGCTAATTCCGCCAGGTTCACCGGCTCGCGGTGGATTACGGCAGTACCCCGGCAAAAGTCGACGACCTCATTGGCCATGAAGACCATGCGCTTTACCTGCGTCTCGATGTTGCGGCAGATTTTGCGCGTCTGCGGGTCGTCATGTTGTTTGAGCAAAAGATGTGCGCCGAGGCTGATCAGCGTGAACGGGTTTTTAAAGTCATGGACGATTGAATTCACCATCGAGCCCACGACCGCCAGTTTTTCCTGCTCCAGGATATCTTCGATGTAGTGGCGTGTGGTCTGGTGCAAATGACGCACAAGGCTTTGGACGAGCGCATCGACCGGCGTGGGCACGTCTCTCAGCAGCTTGCGCACGGCTTCCCCTGGAATGGCTGCCAGCGTGCAATTTTCCTGGGCCAGCGCCGAAAGCGAACGCGGCTCTTCCATGAGCACACCGACCTCACCGAAAAACTCGCCTTCACGGCAGATGCTGATTGTCCGGCGCGGGTTGCCCGGAATGGCCTTGGTGAACACGACCGACCCGGACAACACCAGGTAGAGCGCTTCGGCGGGCGCATGCTCTTCAAAGATGAGCGTCCCCGTCGCATACGTTTCAGTGCGTGCAGCCTCTGCGAGCCCGCTTTGGCTGCCCAGAGCGGCATTGGTGAAAAATGGATGTTCGCGTATCGCAATCAAGGTGGAGACTCGTGGTGGGGCGCGGCTGTACCTGGCCTTCCGACGAGGCCACGTACGCACGGTTTCATCGGTCGATTCGTCTCTGGCCAAAGGAGGCTTTGTGCCTCTTTCGGAGGCTCGAAAAGTGTCAAAAAGCGACGGGCCGTCTCCCCATTTAGGGAAGACGGCCCGTACCTCAATCTTAGTCTCTCAAGCTTTTTGCGTAACGATCCAGACTCCGTGAGATTACGGAGTAACCAGTTCGCCAGCCACGCGCAGGAACTGCTGCGGGTTGGCCGCGTTGAGCGGGTTGTTGGAGCGGAACTCAACGACCTCGTACTCGACGCCACCGTTACCGGTGAAGGGCGCCCCAGCGCTGAAGAGCGTGACACCGCCGGTGAAGACACCGCCCGCAACCAGGTCGTCATCGGCCTCAGCCTCGGCAGTCACTTCTGGCGCCGTGGGGCGGGTGAAGCGGATACCCGGGAAGTCAGTGCCACTATCGTTGATGATGATGAACTCGACCAGGGGCACTTCGCCACTGTTGACCGGGCTGGTGTTGCCGATGAGCTCTTCAAGCAGGGTAGAGCCGTCGTTGTCCTCATCGCTATTCGGATCATTGTTGGCACCCGGGAAGGCGGCCAAGAAGTCGTCCAGCACCGTGGTGGCATCTTCAGTAAACTCCACGCTCAGGATGACCTGGGTCGGAAAGAACGCGTCGTCGGTGGTAATGGTGACCACGCGGTTGGAGAAGTTGCCTACCAGAGTGATATCTTCTGGCGCTGCGAAGAAGTCCAGACCGGTCTGGCTTTCGAAGATAACGTAGTCGCCCAATTCGGGGGAGTCCGCGCCGATGTTTGTGAAGAAGATGTCGACGGCGTCGAACTGGCCGCCGGTGCCGCTGGTACCGAACGAACCGGTGGTGGCATTGACCCAGGCGTCGATCTTGTCGACTTGGTCGCCGCTAATCTCGATTTCCCAGTCGATGTCGTTGAGGTCGAGTTCGCCAAGCTGCAGGCTAGCCGAACCAAACGTCATCGTGCCGATGCTGTCGCCAGGGGCGAGGGTGGTCTGACCGAATTGCGCGAAGATGGTCTGCCCTGCGATAAACGGCACGAAGGAGGCGTTACCGCGAATCACCTGGTCAGAATTACCGCCTTCGCCAAACTGGATCGCACCACCGCTGAGCCCATCGAAATCGACGTTGGTGAGGGTGGTGTTGATCGTCGAGGTCGAGTTGCGGAAGGTCAGTTTTTCGTAACCCAGCGGCTGGAAGCCCTTGAAGGTGATCGAGTCGCTGATCGAGAGCGAACCGTCGCCATCGTCGGAGATCGTTACGGTGCCATCGGTGGTGTTGATTGAATTCACCGTGGTCTGCGTATCCGTGACGAAGTCGCCGAGGACGAGCATACCCGGAGTGATGTTGGCCAAGCTGGCCACCTCGAAGGTGATGTTGCCACTGCCGGTCGGCGCGCTGGTGACGGTGGTCACCGCGTCTGGGTTGGCCGCCACACTCGTGCTGAAGAACAGATCGGTCGAGTCGTCATCGGCACCTGAAGGCGAATTGTTGCCGATATCGCCTTCGAAATTCGCACCGACAGGTGCAGTCGTAGTGATGCTTTGCCCTGTGAGGGAGCTGAAGATGAAGGTCAGCTCACCGTTTTCGATGTTATAGTATTCGCCATCGAAGATGATCGGACCATCAACCGCATTGAAGTTGTTGCCGCGGACGTTGCCGGTGCGGCGGCTTTCCCAGAGATTGTCGATGGTCAGCGTGGCGGTGCTCTCGTTGCGAATCTCTGTGTTACCATCCACGTGAATAATGAAGCGCGTGAGCGTCACATCATTGGTACCGGTGTAGACCAGGTCCGCGCCGCCGTTCATCTGGATGAACTCGCCTGCACCCAAACCGCCCGAAGCGCCGTCTAAGCCAAAACTCGGAGTGGCATACTGAACATTCTCTATGAAGAGCGGGGACGTGTCGGTCTGGTCCACGAGCACATTCACACGAGCCGAACCGCTGCCGACATAGCCGATGCCAGCGTTACCGGCAGTACTGACAACGTCAGCAAAGAGATTCAGCTCGGAGTTGTTGCCAAAGCTAAAGACCGCAAAGTTCTGGATGCGAGCACCGCCTGAAGATCCGCCACCGAGGCTAATCGGGCCGGTCCAGTCGATGGAAGCTTCGTTCTCGAGTTGGAAGCCGTTGCGATTGGAGTCCAGAGCACGGTCAACAGTGAATTCGCCCTGCAGGCTGAAGCTGTTGCTGTCAGTGTTGCCGGGAATTAAAAGCGTGTCGCCCCGGCCCGCCGCCGTGATGTCGCCGCTCGGCCCAATTGAGGCTAGCAGAATATCCCCACCGGTGAAGCTCGTGGAGATGTTGCCGATGAACGTGTTGTTCGTGTTCAACAGCTGAACGTCACCGAGGTAGTTGAAGCCAAAGTTGCTCAGGGCTTCAGAACCGTCGTCACCGCCAAAATCCAGACCGACTGCATCGGTGGTGTTGTTGGGATTCAACTCGAACGCATTATCCAGAGCCAAAGTACCGTCGTCTTCCTGGCCGATCCAAACTTCGACAAAGTCGCCGTCATCGCCAACAAGATAGATGTCAACGTTCAGGTCGAAACGCGAACCCAGCACAAAAAACCGGTTGGTTTCAGTGATCGTTGCGGGGTTGGTTGTTGTCAGCGTAGCCGCAGCCGGATTGACCGAAGCAATCGAGTCTTCAAACTGTGGATTGCCGCCATTTTGGGTGAAAGTGGCTCCGGGTTGAACCGCCAGAAGAAAGGCTGTGTTCTCGGATGTTTGGTCGTCAAAGAAGCTACCATCCAAGTTGGTGTCGATCAGCGGAAAGGTGGTTTGAGCGCTGACAAAGTTGACGTCGAAAGCCAACGAGCCCACGAGGTCGCCTGGTAGAAAATCGTTGCCGCCGGCAACCAGGCCGATGTCATTACCGTTGACGGTGACGACCTCCACGCTCGGAGCAAACCAAAGGCCTTCGAGTTCGAGGCCCACGATATCCTGATTGTTGGGGCTGTTGGTTTGGCCGCCGGTAAGGACGACCACGTCACCAGATACAGGGGCGCTCAGCGCCGCGCTGAGCGAGGCATCTGAAGCAAGTACGCTCCAGTTGGCCGCTGTCGACCAGTTCGTGTTGGTGGAACCGTTCCAGTAAAGGACGCGGTCCTGAGCCTGCGCACCGACTGCTAGAGCCACGAGCGCGAAGCTGGAGATGAGAGATTTCTTTTTCATGCGTAACGAGTTTTCGGGATACAGTAGGTAAGAAAGAAAAGAGGTGGGAATTCTGTGCCTCGTAAACAGCCATGAGAAAGCAGCTTGGATACGGGCCGGATGATTGGTTGAGCGGGTAATGAGCAGAGGTATGACGCCGTTCGAAAACAGCCTGCATCGCCTAAGTAGGGACGATAGCAACGAGCCTGTGAGTAAAGGGGTAAACGAGTAACAAAAGTCGTGAGGTTCGCGACCTTCCGTATGCTAGGTATAATATTTCAAAATGCAGAAAACCTGTCAAAGGCCAAATGCTGCAAAAGTCACACATTGTGGAGTCTGCATTGAATGCATTCTCATTTTCAACCTGTCTCAAGGTTCACTCCCTTCAAAAAGCAACAAGCCGCCTCCCGTTCGGGAGGCGGCTTGCGGCCATTAATTTCTCTCAAGCTTTTTGCGTAACGATCCAGACTCCGTGGGATTACGGAGTAACTAGTTCGCCAGCCACGCGCAGGAACTGCTGCGGGTTGGCCGCGTTGAGCGGGTTGTTGGAGCGGAACTCAACCACCTCGTACTCGACGCCACCGTTGCCGGTGAAGGGCGCGCCAGCGCTGAAGAGCGTGACGCCGCCGGTGAAGACACCACCTGCGGTCAGGTCGTCATCGGCTTCGGCGACAGCAGTCACCTCATCGGCCGTCGGGCGGGTGAAGCGGATACCCGGGAAGTCGGTGCCACTATCGTTGATGATGATGAACTCGACCAGGGGCACTTCGTCGTTGTTGACCGGGCTTGTGTTGCCGATGAGCTCTTCAAGCAGGGTAGAGCCGTCGTTGTCCTCGTCGCTGGTGGGATCATCGTTGGCACCCGGGAAAGCCGACAAGAACTCTGTAAGGACATCATCTGCAGTGAGGTCCACTGCGATGGTCACCCCGTAAGCGGTCGGGAAGAAATCATCGTCCTGAAAGAGTGTGACGATGAAGCCACTCAGTCCGGTCACATCACCGATAGAAGGCGCGCCGATGGTGTTGAGGCCGTCGCCACCGACATTCTGGATGACAACGTAGTCACCAGGCACGACCGCACCGCTGCCGATGTTGGTCAGGTCAATCGGAGTGTTGGTAAACTGGAAGTTCTCGCTGGCGAAAACGTCCACGCTGTCGATGGTGTCGCCGCTGATTTCAATGTCCAGCGTCGCCGTGTTGGCCATTACAAACGAGCTGAGCGGAGTGCCAACGGAGCCGAAGGTCAACGTACCGATGCTGTTTCCAGGTGCGAGCGTGCTGCCACCACTAAACAAAACGCTCTGGTCAGCCAGGAAGGGTGCCAGCGCACCGTTACCAGTGACCACATCGCCCGTGGAGCCTCCACCGACGTTGAGCTCGAGCGCGTTGGCAGCGCCATCGATGTCGCTGTTGATCAACGTGGTGTTGATATTCAGCACACCGTCACCGCTGTCCATGGTGATGTAATCGTAGCCCAATGGAGCGTAACCGATGAAGGTAATCTGTTCGCCAACGGTGATGTCTTCGCTGGGGGAGGCCGACAAGGTCAGTTCGGTCGGCGAGTCCACGCTGAAGATAACCGAGCGCACTTCGATACCGCCGCCGTTGCCAACACCCGCTGCCGTGTCCCCATTAAAGAGATCCGGGTGGATGGCCAGATAGCCAGGTTTCAGGCCGCTGGTGTCGTTAACCGTAATCTGCACGTTCGTGTCGAGCGCGCTCTGAGTAAAGCCAACGCCAGTGATCGTGGCACCAACCGTGACCGTCACGTTGCCTTCGGCGACGTTGGTCGAGGGAACCACGACGTTGCCATCGACGCTAACCGCACCCGTGGCCGAGCCCGGCACATTGACAAAGACGGTGTTGTTTCCGCTGCTTTGGTATTGGTAGCCACCATTACCGTCATCGCGACTGACGCGATTGGCATTGATGATGATGTCACCTTCTTCGGCGTCGAAGCCAAGTTCACGGAAGTCAAATACCGTGATCGGGTTGTCTACCACACCGTTCAAAGTCAGCGAGGAACCGTTGGAGGAAGCGTTGCGAATCGTCGGGCGCACATTCGAACTGGCCATCTGGATGGTGCGGTCGGTGCTTTCATCGAAATCGCCGATGTAAACCAGATCACCGCCCGAGTTGCTCGGGAAGTTGATGTCGTCAGCCTCGCCGAGGCTGGAAGCTTCACCGACATCGCCGATGACCACTGCGCCAACGTCACCGTTCTGAATCAGGAAGTTGCCGGCCAAAGGATTGTCCGGCTGGAAGATGTTCAGAGTGCCGCCGAGATCCTTTTCAAATTGGCGAGCGCTGGTGCCAGAAATCAAACCAAACTGATTCCAGGTACCCAGGGGGTTCAGATTAACGATACCACCGCCACTGGAGATGTTGATAGGGCCGGTCCAGTCGACAACCGCATCCGAATTGGACTGCAGGAAGAACGCTCCACCGCCGGTGATTTCCAAGGTGCGGTCTGTGGAAATGTTGCCACCGGTGTATTCAATGGCGTTACCGCCGCCGCCTGCGATCTGAATACGGTCGCCCGCGCCCGCGGAAGAAGGTACACCAGCTGCACCAATGGAGCTCAGGATGATACGCCCATTGGTCGGCGCAGATTCCAAGCCACCGAGGAAGTCGTTGTTGTCGTTGGACAGCGTGACAAAGGCGTTGTTAAAGCCGAGGTCCGCTGGGAGATCTTCGCCACCTTCCATGCGCAGGCCAACGATATCACCGGCGGCATTGGCGGTGATGAGGAAGTCAAAGTCGGTAGTGCCTTCAGTGCGGGCCACGTGGAAGAAGACTTCCGAGTCGTTGTTGCCATGCAGTTCCAACGGAACGTTCAGGTCGAAATTCGACGGCAGCGTGATCAGCAGATTGGTGCCGGAAGATGTCGGAGGCACGGTGGTGGTGATGGTATTCGCAACCGGGTCGACTGAAGCGACTACCAGGCCATCCAAAAAGGAAGAACTGCCCGCTCCGTTGACCAGGACCGTGCCCGCATCGACGGCAAGCAGGAATTGCTCGATATTGGGGTTGGAGCCAAACTGAAGGGGGCTCACCGTGACGGTCAGCGTGGGGTCACCAGAAGTGGCTTCCACACGAGCGGCGACCGTGCCGACGAAGTCAGTGCCGTCGACAATGGAAGTGCCACCCGAATTAACACCGAGGGTCAGACCATTGACAACGATGGTGTCGTTACTGGGAGCAAACCAGATGGCATCGACGACCAGATCAGCGATGTCCTGGTTTGTGGTGGTAACGCCAAAACCGGTGAGAACCACCTCATCACCGCTAACCGGTGCAGTCGTGGTGCTCAGCAAGGTAACGTTGTCACTGGACAACTCGTTCCAGTTGGAAGCGTTGGACCAGTTGCCGTTGACGGATCCGTTCCAATAAAGGGTACGGTCTTGGGCAAGCGCAGTCGTGGCAAAAGCCGCAGACAGCGAAAGGCCCGCAGTTACGAGACAATACTTTTTCATAATTGAGACTGAGGTTGGGATGAAACTCGGATCACCACAGACTCAAACCCGTGCACGCATGCCCATAACGTCTACCGAGGGTCTAGCATTGCGTGAGAACAAGCTAGACAAACGACAGATTGAGGGCCACCGACAACGAGATACCGGAAGGCAGATAGGGTATTATTGAGCAGAGGAAGAGACTGAGGTTGAGGTTACAGTTCTTGGTAGAACAAGTGAGTAGAATATGTGCTCTGTTCCGTAGTAGTCAACGTCAATGTGGGTTCCGCACTGATAAACAGGCTTTGTTAACGTCTCCATACCATGGACTTATCCAACCGACATGAGAACACTTTCGCATGAGCGCCGACTGATTCGTATAATGCTCACTTCGCCGTGAGGCATTCGCGCCGCATTTTTGTAAAGGCGCGTTTTCAGGTCGGTAACACCGCCTAGTGCATGCAGGTATATGCCCGGGATTTGGCGGCAGCAGGCAGATTCCGCAGGGCCGTTGCACAGCTTAGCACGCGCACGCTGTGCATACTTTCGATGCTTCTTGCAGAACCTAGCGCTCGGCAGGGGGCATCTCCGCAAGAATGGTCTCCCGCAGTTTGCGCCGATGTTGCGCCCAGAAGAGCGCCTCGTTGAGCCGTGAGGTGTCCACCACGCCGACCAGCCGCGCACCTTGATAAACCGGGTAAAGGGCTGGGCGGTTTTCAAACAGCAACTCGGCAAACAACTCGATCGGCCAGTCCGCCTGCAGGATGCGCACATCCTGCTCCATGTGCTCGGCGAGCGGTTCGTCCAGGCGTCCTTCGCTGGTCATCGTCTTGAGCGTTTCCAACGAGAGGCGTCCAACCACCACCGGACCGTCCAGCACCAGAACGCCACCCTGCGGATAGGCCCCCAGCAGGTCGATGGCGTCAGAGACCATTCGCCCTTTCTGCAATGTGAGCGCGGGCGGCGTTGCGATGTCGCCGATGACGATGCCGGCGAGTTGCTCGCTGCGGCGGGCGATGTCGTACTCGACCGCACCTGCATAGAAAATGAAGGCCAGCAGCGCGGCCAGTAGCCACATCTGCTGACTCAGCGCGAACAGAATGCCGAGGACCGCCAGCACCTTTCCGGTGTAAACGGCTACACGGGTGGCCTGCAGGTGGTTCATCCGCAGCGCCATGGTGGCACGCAGGATGCGTCCGCCGTCCATCGGGAAAATCGGCAGCAGATTGAAGACGCCGTTGGCCAGGTTCAGGACAAAGAGCGCGGGAACCATGGCCTCCGGGAACTGCAATTGCTCAACGGATTTCATCAGCGGCCGCCATTCGTCGAGGGTGGAGGGCGCGCCCAGGATCAGCCAGGCTGCCCCGGCCAAAGCGAAGTTCACCATCGGCCCAGCGATCGTGATGGCCAACTCGGCCCGGGGGTCTCGCGGAATTTCGCTGAATTGTGCCATGCCCCCGATAGGCAGAAAGAGGATGCGCTCAACGTGTATCCCGTAGCGTTGCGCCGTCACGCAGTGTCCTAATTCGTGGAGGAGCAGGCAGGTGAAGTGCAGGATGAGCAGCGTGGTGACGCCGAGTGCGGCGGTCAGGCCTGAATTCTGGTAGCTGAGCCACGCGACGGGCACCAGCAGCAGAAAAAACGTCAGGTGCAGCTCTATGCGTATGCCGAGCAAACGGAATAGTTTAATTGACCACAACCGCATGAGGGATTGGACTTTAGGGCTGCGCGAGCCCGTCGGAGGATGATGGGTGTATACGTTTTAGCGCCGGGAGATAATCGGATACTACAGAGCCCATGCCCAAAAGTCCAACAGTTCTCGTCATCGACGACGATCAGGAGATTCGCTACTCGCTCGATCGCGTTTTGGGTGCTCGTGGTTATACCATCAAGGGTGCCGCCAGCGGCGAGGAAGGCATCGAGGTGGCGCGCAGCGAGGCTCCTCAGGTCATCCTGTTGGACAACCGCATGGGCGGGATGAGCGGGCTGGAAGCCCTCCAGCACCTCAAAGCCGACAACCCCACCTCGATGGTCATCATCATGACCGCCTTTGGCACCACCCAGACGGCCATCGAGGCCATGAAATACGGTGCCTTTGATTATATCATCAAGCCCTTCGACCTGAAGAAGATCCTCGGGCTGGTCGAGGGCGCGCTCTCGGCGCAGGCGGACCTGAACCGCGCCGTCCAGGATAAGTACGAGCCCATTATCAACAGCGAGGATTACAAGGAAGGCATCGTGGGCGACTCCGAGCCGATGCAGGAGGTCTTCAAGGTGATCGGGCAGGTGGCCGCCAGTGACGTTACGGTAATGATCACCGGCGAGAGCGGCACCGGTAAGGAACTCGTCGCGCGCTGCATCGCCCAGCACAGCCACCGCTCCTCGCAGCCCTTCATCGCGGTCAACTGCGCGGCGATTCCGGAAAACCTGATCGAGAGTGAACTCTTTGGCCACGAGAAGGGTGCCTTCACCGGAGCCACTTCGCAAAAAGCCGGCAAGTTCGAACTTTGCGACGGCGGCACACTCTTTCTCGATGAGGTGGGCGACATGTCGCTGCCCACTCAGACCAAGATGCTGCGCGCCATCCAGGAGGGCGAGATTCAGCGCGTGGGCGGCACCCAGACCATCAAGGTCGACGTGCGCTTGATCTGCGCCACCAATAAAGACCTCGAAAAGATGGTCAAGGCGGGCGAATTTCGCGAGGACCTCTACTACCGGCTCAACGTGGTGCGCCTGCGCCTGCCGGCCCTGCGCGAGCGTAAGAGCGACATCCCGGCGCTTGTCGATTTCATGCTGCAGCGCCTCGTCAAGAGCCGCAAGGCGCGCGCCTTCAAGGTTTCGCCAGACGTGCTCGCGGTCTTTCAGCATCACAGTTGGCCCGGCAACGTGCGCGAGTTGGAAAACGTCATTTACCGCAGCGCCGTGGTGGCCAAGGGCGAGACCGTCCTCATGAAAGACCTGCCCGAGGATTTATTGTCTGGTCCGCTGGGGCTGCAGGCGGCTGCGGCCACTCAGACCATTTCCGAAGGCAAGGCAACTGCCAAGGAAACGATTGCTTCAAACGATAGCGCGCCCACGGATGTGCCGGCTTCCGCCTCCGAAACGATGGCCGGTGCCACGAGCCATCCGACATCTGACACTTCCCTCAACGGCGAGGCCACGCCTGGCTCTGGTGAGCTTTCCCTGGCTCATGCTCTGGATGCGGTGTATGCCCGCGTGCGTGCCGAATGCGAGGAGCCGATCCTGCAGGCGCTCGAGCGCGAGATGATCGTGCGTGCCCTCGCTGAAACCGGCGGCAATCAGGTCAAAACGAGTGCCTTGCTGGGCATCACCCGCGCCACCTTGCGCAAACGCATCGAACACTGGGGCCTGAAGGGCTAAGGCACCTGTCAGTTTGTCCTGCTGTCGGGTTGTCGAGGAGGTCTATTCGTCATGAAGTCGGTTTGTCAGATGCAAGTTGGGTCGTCGTGAGGTCAGCAACGCTTGCAAGCTTTCGAGCGCGGCGAGGCGACCGCGCTGGCCGGCGAGACTGCATTGAAAGCAATTCGTCAGCGTTTGAATCGGTGAAGTATTTTTTTTGCTGGGCGCAGCGGCTGAAGAACTGGAAGCGACTGCTCGCTACTACGATGCGATTGAGCCAGGACTGGGCTTAAGGTTCGTTCATCAAATTGAAGCGGCGATAGCCAGGCTGCGTGAAAATCCTAAAGCTTATCTAGTGGCTTTTGCTCGCTTCCGACGCTGCCGCGTTCAGGTCTTTCCGTTCAATCTATTCTACGTGATTCGAGAGCAAGAAATACTGCTGCTGGCTATCGCACACGCGAAACGCAAACCCGGCTATTAGGCTGAACGCTTCGATGGATAAATGTGCGCTAGTAACCGCGTTTTTGGAAAACGCTCGCAGCGCACGCCTGCTACGTTCGCCTCAGCTCTTGGCCAAAAACTTGCGGACGCGACCCAGAGCCATCAGCGGAAAATAGTGGCGATACAGGTGGTAGTTGAGCATGAAAGCGCGGGAGAGTTCGGGGCCCTGCTTCAGGCGTTCCTGCAATTTCGGATCGTCCAGTTTAATGCGCAGGCCCACGCCGTAGCCGGGGAAGCCTGTGCCGGTGTACTCAGGCTCCTCCCAGGTGCCGGCCTCCTGTGCGCGGGTCAGAAATGCCGCGCCGCGCTCAATGGCTTCGCGATCCTCGGGGCGGCCCGCTGCCACCAGCGCCATTAGCGCCCAGGCAGTTTGTGAAGCGGTGGCCTCGCCGCGCCCCGACATCCGCGGGTCCATGTAGCTTGAGCACGACTCTCCCCAGCCGCCGTTGGCCTGTTGCCGCGACAGGATGAAGTCAAGCGCCTGCACGATGTAGGGCTGGTCCATGGGCTCACCGATGGCTTCCAGGGCCGGCAACACGGCGGCGGTGCCATAAATGAAATTCACGCCCCAACGCCCAAACCATGAGCCGTCTTTCTCCTGCTCCTCGCGCAAAAATTTGAGGCCCCGAGCAATGGCCGGGTGGGTGGCGTCGTAGCCAAGGCGGCCCATCGCCTCAATCACATGTGCGGTCACATCGACGCTGGGCGGGTCGAGCACTTCGCCAAAGTCGGCAAAGGGAATCTTCGTCAGCAATGCCTTGTCGTTGTCCTTGTCGAAAGCAGCCCAGCCCCCGTTTTTGCACTGCAGCGCAAGCATCCAGTCGACGGCGCGCTGAATCGAATCCTCCAGGCCCTTGGCCTGCCAGCCGGGACGTTCACGCAGCGAGGCCAGTACGACCAGAGCCACGGCGGTGTCGTCGACGTCGGGATAATGCGCGTTCTCGTACTCAAAGGCCCACCCACCTGGAGCCACGTTCGGTGCCTTCACCGCCCAATCGCCCACGGTGTCCGACTGCTTGCCGAGCACCCAATCGTAGGCGGCCCAGGTACGTGCGCCGATTTCTTCTTCGGCGTCGCAGTCCTGAATCGCCAGCAAGCCCAAGACGGTATCCCACACCGGCGAGACACACGCCTGGATATAAGTCGCCTCGTCGATGTCGATGCGCCAGCGCGGGTCGTCGAGCGCGCCGACGCCTTTGGCGATAACGGGGTGGTTCGTACCGTAGCCCTCGGTGTGCAGCGCCATCAGCGAGTAAATCCATGGCGGCTGAATGCCACCCCACGCGCCGTCGGCGTCCTGGTGGCGCACAATCCACTCTACCGCCTTGGTCTTGGCGCCGGCGCGCAGCGGCGTCAGCCCCATCGCCTGGATGCGGTGCAGCACCTTGTCGGCAAAGAGGAAAAAGCGATCGTAGAGGTCAGGACTGGCCTTGGGCGCGAGATCGAAGCGGAAGTTCGCGCGGCCGTCCGGGAAGAGCTCCTCGGGCTGCAGCTCGGGCGGCAGCGGGCGCACCGAACGGTTGGCGCTAAGAAGTGTGATGGGCAGCAGCGTGGCCCGGGCCCAACAGGCGAAGTTGTAAATCGAAAAGGTGAACCAGTTGGGAAATAGAACGATTTCCGGCGGCACGTTGGGCGTCTTTTCCCAGGGCCAAAAGCCGATCAGCGCGAGCCAGTAGCGAGTGAAAACGCGGATGTTGCGCAGGCCGTTGCGCTCGAGGATCCAGGCGCGGGCCTTGGCCAATGACTCGGCGTCCGGGTCCATTCCCATCGAACGCAGCGCACAGTAGCTTTCGACGGTAGCGTTGACGTCCCCGGCAGGCGCGTCGTGAAAGACTTCCCAGGCGCCGTCCGCGCGCTGCTCGCGCAAAATGGCGTTGGCAAGGCGCTGGCGGATGGGATGGTCCTCCAGCCCCAGAAACCCGAGCGCCAGGATCCATTCGGCCTCCATGGAGGAGTTGGTCTGGAGGCGCCCGGCCCAGTAACCTTCGTCGTGCTGGCGCTTGGCAAACCAGTCCAGCCCACTGTCGATGGCGTTGGCGATTTCCTGCTCCATTTCGTCGGGCTGGGGGGTGGCGGGCAGTGAATTGCGGGCGGGTACGGCCATGGACATCGGATGGGGCAGCGCAGCCAAAGCTCTTGCCCCTGAACGCCTTCAGCGCAAGCGGAATGTTCGCAGCCAAAAAGCCAGGTCTCAACGCGCGACCCACGGTAGCCTGCAGCCTGCGGAGGAAAGCGTGTTTGGCCGCAAAGAAGCTCAAGGATGCTCAAAAAGTAAGTGCCCTCCAGGTGTCTTCTTTTGCGCGTTTTGAGCTTTTTTGTGGCTTAGATTTCAAGGGCCACGGATTGACGCGGATGTACACGGATAATTGATTGCGCTGGTGGATGCGGGGCGGTGTTCGGCAAGGCTTCCAGCTGCACATCCCTGGGTCTGCTTCAGGGATTTCCTGAGGTGCGTTCAGGGGTCAACGTATGCGCATCAATCTTGCGAGCCGGGACCGGTTCGTGTGTCTTCATCAGATGCACCTCACCCCTTCCCGCCAATTTTTAAAAGCGGCCGCGCTGTTCTTGGGTTTAGCCGCGACCTCCACCCTGCAGGCGCAGATCAATTTTTCCTCGGGCTTCGACGCTCCTGATCCGTCGCTCTTTCCCCAGCTCAATGGCGGCGTGGTCACGCTGATGGCCGCTGAGGGGCAAACCTTTGCCAGCTTTACGTTTCCGGGCGTTGCGCCCTTTGAGTCGGCGCAGCTCAACTTTGGGCCGCTCTCGACGCAGTTGGACTTCACCGCCACGCTCGATGTGCGCAACTTCGCTGGCGGCGGCGTTAATGGCGACTTCGTGGACGTGGGCCTGAACGCCGTCCTTTTCCGCCCGGGGGCTGTTTCGCCCGGCACGCCGACCTCCGCGCAGTTTTCCAGCCTGCTGGCGCGCTCGACCATCGCCGGCAACCAGGTTGTGACGAATCTCATCACCGATTACGGCGATACGGATACCCCGCTGAGTTCTGGTCTGGAAAATCTGATCATCGGCGGCAGTGGCGACGAAAACCAGACCACCACTGTCGGGATTCGCTACGACGCCTCGGCCCAAACGATTACGGCCCTGGGCATTTACCAATCCCAGCCGGGCGCGCCGGTCTTTAACGAGTTTGGCACCATCGACCTCGGCTTGACCGGCGAAGATCTGCAAATCACCGACGAGGACGAGTGGTTCATCACTGTGACGGCCTTCCAGTCTGGCGGCATCGCCGTGCCCGAGGGCGACATGGCCGACTTCGATTCCTTTCTCGTCACCGCCGATAACTTTTCCGTCGTGCAGGACGTTCCCGAGCCGACCACCTTTGTGCTGATTTTCGGTGTCGCTTCGCTGGGGCTGGTCCAGCTCTGCCGCCGGCGTGCCTAAGCGCGGGTGAGCCCAGACTCCAGCTGCTGCAATTTTAGCAGGCCGCCCGCAGCTGCGGCTGAATCAGTTTTGAGCGCCTGGGTTGCTGCCTGGCGGCGAAAAAAAACTGGTGCGACGCATTTCCAAGCGGAATCGCGTTGCTCTGGGCCTGAGCACCTCTACAGCCTGTCGGTCCTATGGCACAGGAAAAGCACCTCAAGGCGGATGTCGCGATCATTGGCGGAGGCACCGGCGGTGTCGCCGCGGCACAAGCCGCGCTCGCAATGGGCCGCACGGTTGTGATGACCGAGCCCACTAAGTGGATCGGCGGGCAACTCACCCAGCAGGCCGTCCCGCCCGACGAAAACCCCTCCATCGAAACCTACGGGGCCACACGCCGCTACCGCGAGTACCGGCGCAAGGTGCGAGAGTTTTATTTAGAGCATTACCCGGTGGCCGACCATGTGCGTCAGCACTTCCGCGACGGCTACCCGAGCCTGAACCACCACCACTGGCACTGTTCGGTGGAATTCAACCCCGGCGGCGGAAATGTCAGCGCGCTGTGCCACGAGTTTCGAATTGGCCTGGCCGTACTGGAGGCCTCGCTGATGCCGCACGCGGCGGCGGGGCGTCTGCGCATTCTCCTGCACAACGAGCCGGTCGATGCCGAAGTCGATGGCGACCGCGTGAAGAGCGTGCGTGTCCGAAATTTGCAGACGGGCGAGGAAACCGTTATCGAGGCCCCCTATTTCATCGACGCGACCGAACTTGGCGACCTGCTCCCGATGACCGGCACCGAGTACGTCGAGGGCTTTGAGTCCAAGGCGATGACCGGCGAGCCCTCCGCCAAAGACGAGTACCAGCCGCTGAACCAGCAGGCGGTCTCATGGTGTTTCGTTCTGGAGCGTACCCAGCAGCCCAGCGACGCCAACATCATCGACAAGCCCGAGCAGTATGACTTCTGGCGCGACTACGTACCCGACATTCAGCCGCCCTGGCCCGGCAAGATGCTGGCCTTTCACAACACCTCGCCAATGACCCTCCAAGCGCGGCAGCAAAATTTACGCTGGGGCCTATGGAATTTTCGCCGCGTCTGCAATCCGGAGAACTTTGCCGACAGCGAGACCCGCGCCGACCTCACCCTCGTCAACTGGCCCAACATCGACTACATCCTCGGCCCGCTCACCGGCGTCTCCGAAGAAGAAAAGCAGAAGCACCTCAAGGGCTGCGAGCAGCATTCGCTGAGTTTTCTCTACTGGTTGCAAACCGAGGCACCGCGCACCGAAGACGAGGGCGGGGGTCACGGTTATCCCGAAATCCGGCTGCGCCCCGACATCACCGGCGATGGCCCCAATGGCCTCGCGCTGCATCCGTACATTCGCGAGTCACGCCGCATCCAGGCAGAGTTCACCGTGCTCGAACACCACGTGGACAAGAAAATCCGCGGCGACAAAGGTGCGGAGCCTTATCACGACTCCGTCGGCATCGGCCATTACAACATCGACCTGCACCCCTCCACCGGCGGCGATAATTACATCGACGTGTGGTGCTGCCCGCACCAGTTGCCGCTCGGTGCGCTCATCCCCAAGCGCATGGAAAACCTGCTGGCCGGGTGTAAAAATCTGGGCGTCACCCACATCACTAACGGAGCCTACCGCCTGCACCCGGTGGAGTGGAACATCGGCGAATCTGCCGGCATTCTAGCCGCTCACTGTATCGAGCACGGGCTCGCGCCGCGCCAGGTCCGCAACGACACCGATAAGCTGGCCGACTTCCAGAAGCTCATCAACCAGCACGGCATCTACACCCAGTGGCCTCGGGTCTTCAGCGAACGTCCCACCATGCAGTAAGGCTGGGCTTTCAGAATCCGCTGGAAGGCATTTAACCGTAAAGGCGGAGTTTGGCGATGAGTTGAAATCAAGGCCTCATTGAAAAAGTTTGTACTGAAAGATCAGACGCGAATATCGCTTTTGCAGATCTTCTGTAGTGGCTGCAGCAGCTGGGCTTTTCGCATCGGCAGAAAGGTAGCCACAACGTTTTCTCGACGTCCGCGGTGTGGACGTGCGCATCAATCTGTAACCCTGGCTAGCCTTGCGGCACACGCAGTGGCTCGCCCGACTGCGCCACGGTCAGGCCCAGGATGTAGGGCACGGCGTGGCGAGCCCATGCTTCAGGGGATTCGTTTTCACCCGCGCGCTCGCTGCCGTAGTGCGACTGCAGCATCTCGGTGTTAATCACGCCCGGCGCCAGGGCAATAGCGCCGAGTCCTTCGGGCAGTTCCGCCGTCAGCGATTGGGTGATGGCTTCGACCGCGAACTTCGAGGCGCAGTACGGCGCGATTTGCGGGTAGCCCTGTCGGCCCGCTCCCGAACTCATGTTCACGATCAGCCCCGTACCGCGCGCGATCATCGCTGGCACAAAGGCGTTGAGCACGTTGACGATCCCCAGCACGTTGACCTCCAACACGTGCCGGTAGTCGTCGACGGGAATTTCCCAGCTGGGCGCGTGGTCGTTGATCACCCCGGCGTTGTTGATGAGCAGGTCCGGCGCGCCGAATTGGTTCACGACCGACACAGCCCAGCCAGCCACCGCGTCGGGCTGGGTGACGTCTACCGCAGCAAACGCCTCGGGCGGACCGGGTTCGCGTTGCAGTGCTTCAACCGTTTCCGCCGTGCGCCCGCAACCGGCTACGGTATGGCCATGCGCGGCCATCGAGAGCGCCATCACCCGGCCCAGGCCACGGGTCGCTCCGGTGATGACGATGGTACGTTTGTCTTCGCTCATCGACGCAGTCTCGGCTAGGGCCCGGACGGGCGCAAACGCGTTTGTCGGCAGCTGTCACAGAGCTGTTGCAGGTGCCACCGACAAAAGCCTTGCGGCGTGGCGACATCGGCAAAGCATTCACCGGCATGGAGGTGATTTTTCTGGGCACGGGCACGTCGCAGGGCGTACCCATCATCGCGCATCCAGAAGACATCGGCCCTGACCTGGCCAACCCCAAAAACTGGCGCACACGCAGCAGCATCCATGTGGTCATGGGCGGTCACCACATCCAGGTCGACGCGGGGCCGGAGTTTCGCCTGCAGTGCATCCACAACGACATCCGGCAGGTCGACACCTTCATCCTCACTCACGGGCACGCCGACCACATCCTTGGCATGGATGATCTGCGTCGGTTCAACGACCTGCGCGAGGGGCGGGCGCTGCCGGTTTACAGCACCGCGCACGGCATCGAGCGTGTGCGCACCATCTTTCCCTACGCTATCGGCGAGCGACCCGTCGTGCGGGGCTACGCGGCCTTTTTACCGCAGGTGATGCCTGAGGTGCTCGAACTGCCGGGTGGAGTGGTGCGCGCCTTTCTGCTGCCGCACGGGCGCATCGAGACGCTCGGGCTGGTCTTTGAGGAGGCCGGCACCGGCAAGCGCTTTGCCTATTTCAACGACTGCAAGGATGTGGTGCCCGAGGCGCGGGAGTGCGCGCGTGGGGTGGAGGCGGTCGCGCTGGATGCCCTACGTTTTCGTGAACACGGCTCGCACATGTCCATTGAGGAAGCGCTCGCGGTAGCGAAGGACCTGCAACCGGCCCAAAGTTATTTCACCCACATGACTTTCGAGATCGATTTCGACGCCTTCAGCCCGCAACTGCCTGCGTACGTTTCGCTGGCCTACGATGGCCTGCGCTTGCAGCTGTAACTGTTTTTTGGATACACCTTGGTCACCCCCATGAAAAAGAAGAACCTGCTTTTTGTTTTTGGCGACCAGTGGCGGTACAACGCCGTGGGCTACACGGGGAATGCCGACGTGCGTACACCGCATCTGGACGTGCTGCGGGCCGAGTCCATCGACCTGCCGCTGGCGGTTTCGGGCTGCCCGGTTTGCACGCCCGCGCGGGCCAGCCTCTTAACCGGTTTACGCCCGCTCAAGCACGGGCTCTTTTTGAACGATGCCCCGCTGGACCCCGCGCTGCCCTCCGTGGGCAAGCACCTCCAGGCCGCCGGCTACGCGACCGGCTGGATCGGCAAATGGCACGTGAACGCGGGCGGACGCAGCGCCTACATTTCCCCGGAGCGCCGGCACGGCTTTGAGCATTTTCAGGCGCTGGAGTGCACGCACGACTACAACGACTCCAGGTACTACTCAGGCGATGACCCCACGATCCGAACCTGGCCGGATTACGATGCGTTTTCTCAGACCGGGGCTGCCATCGACTACATGCAGACGCAGGCCACCAGCGATACGCCGTTTGCGCTGTTTCTCTCCTGGGGCCCGCCGCACAGTCCTTACCAAACCGCCCCGGAAACCTTTCGCAAAAGCTACGACGGCTGCACCCTGACCGTGCCGCCCAACGTGCCCGACGAAGGCGATTACCGTCAGCAGGCGGCGGAAAACCTCGCCGGGTATTACGCGCATTGCACCGCACTGGATGCATGCATGGGCCGCTTGCTGGAGTACCTGCGCACCAGCGGGCAACTCGAAAACACCTGGATTGTGTTCACCAGCGACCATGGCGACCTGATCGGCGCGCATGGCCTGTACGACAAGCAGGGCCCCTGGGATGAATCGTTGCGCGTGCCCTGCCTGCTGCGGGTGCCCGCTGCGTCGGAACACCTTCGCGGGACGACCTCGAACCTGCTGCATGATTTCGTCGACTGGTTCCCGACCCTCTGCGGCTTGCTTGAACTGGATTTGCCCGCTGACGTACAGGGCCGCGACCACAGCCGCCATTTGCTCGAGGGCACGCTGCCCACGCCCAACGATGCGCTCTACGCCTGTTATCACGCGTTCGGCAACTGGGCCAAGCAATCCGGCGCAGTACCGGCGTTGTTTCGGGCGCGCGACGCCCGCGGTTTGCGCACCGAGCGCCACACCTACGTCGAGGATCTGAACGGCCCTTGGCTGCTTTACGACAACACACCCAACCCTTTTCAGCAGATCAACTTGGTCAACGATCCGGCCCTTGCCGACTTCCAGGCGAGCCTCGCCGCCAGACTCCGCGAGCGCCTGCGTGAGAACGCGGATGACTTCCGATCGGGCCTGGAGTACGTGCAGCAGTGGGGCTACGCGGTCGATGCGTCCGGCACCATCCCGTTCCAGTGGTGAAACAAAAAGGCGTATCGAAATGCTCGATACGCCTTTTGATAAAAGTGACCGCTACGCTCACTCCTCTTTGATGAGGTGCACGTCGCGCTGCGGGAAGGGGATGCTCACGCCGGCTTCGTCGAGGGCGTCTTTAATCTGCACATGCAGCTCAAAAAAGATGTCCCAGTATTCCGCGGTCGGCACCCAGGGGCGTACCCAGAAATCCAGCGAGCTGTCGCCAAAGTTGGCCAGCGCGACCACCGGGGCCGGATCTTTCATGACCTTTTCGTGATTTTCGAGGACCTTCATCAGCACCTCTTTCACCTTGCGGATGTCCGACTCGTAGCCAACGCCGATCGTCAGGTCCATGCGCCGCGAATCGTGCGCGGTGAAGTTGGTCAGGTTGTCGCCCATCAGGTTCGAGTTGGGCACGTAAATCTTTTTGTTATCGGGGGTTTTGAGGATGGTCATGAGCAGCCCGATCTCCAGGACGATGCCCATCGTGCCCCCGCCGTCGATAAAGTCGCCCGTCTTAAATGGCTTGAAAAGAATCAGCAGGGTACCGGCGGCAAAGTTCGAGAGTGAGCCCTGCAAGGCAAAGCCGATGGCCAGACCAGCGGCAGCGATGACGGCGGCGAAGGAGGCGGTTTCAATCCCGACCTGCCCGAGCGCGGTGATCACCGCCAGCGCCACGACCAGACCCTGGACGATGTTGCCTAGAAAGCCGACCAGGACTTCCTCGATGCTGCGCTTGGTGAGGATTTTCTTGACGAGGCGTTTGGCAAATTTGGCAAGCCAGAGGCCAACGACAAGAATGATAATCGCCGCAGCGATATCAGTGACCCATCCGAGGATGTAGGGCCCGTTATTATCCCAGAATTCTTCCATGACAGTCGTCTTTCTTTAAGTCTTCGTGAGTATGGGGGAGAAGATTGGTGCCGGATTGAAGCAGGGGGCGTACCTGCAACTAGGTCAGAATTTCCAAATGATCGATGCCGTGGTTTCGGTGTCTTCCTCATCGACCCCGGCACCCACCGAATTGTCGCGCTCGTAGTTGAAGCCCAGGCGTAGGGCCCACTGCTCGGTCAGGTCCGTTGTCAGGGAGACGTCAAACTCGAGCTCCCAGATGTCGGTGTCGGTCGGGTCGATGTAAAACTCGAAGAACTGCTCGAGCGTCAGGCGGTCGGGTACGATGATCCAGGTAAGGTTTTCGAGGAAGCTGACGTTCAGGAAAAAGCCGTCCTCGCCGGGCTGGTCGATGTATTCCACGCCCAGGCCCGGAATCACGTCGATGGTCAGGCGCTCACGCTTGACCGCGTGGTAGCCCAAACCGAGATTCTGCCGGATGTTCCAGCGGATCTCCTGGATGTCATCGGTGTCGTTGCTGGTCAGCGACTGCAAAAACCAGCGTTCGCTCAACGAGCGGCGGTACTGCATCGAGACGTGCCATTCGTCCGTGGTGCGCTCCTGGTTTTCGCGGCCGTAATCGTAATCTGCCTTCCAAAGGAAGCTGTCCTTGTCGCTCTTTTCCCAGGAGATTTTGACCGCCACGTCGATGTCGGTTTCCTCGGTGTTGCCCGTTTCGCGCGACGCGCCAAAGGCAAACTCGCCGTCCCATTTCTCCGGGCTCTTGTAGCTGAAAATTGAATACCAGGGCTTGTCCTCCGCGGTGGCCTCGGCGGCGGGAGCCGCAGTGGTGGTGGTGTCCGCGGCCGCATCGGCTGAGATGCTCACGCCGTCCTCGGCGGGCAGATTCGCGCTGGCGTCAGAGCCCATCTCCGGAGCCGTTTGCACCGGGATGGCTGGCAGCACTTCCGGATTGGCCACCTGGGCGACATTCACCACCGCTTCGCCAAACACCGGCGAAACAATCAACACACGGTCCGCGTCCAGACGCCGCAGTTCGCCGGAAATCCGGTCACCGTTGGTCAGTTCAACCACTGCGCCGGAGGCCAGGTTGACCGCAATCAATAAAGGCAGGGCCCTGCTAAGCACGGCCCGAAGAGGGCAGGTTAGGAAAAACATGGGGAGTCAACCGATAAGGGCGCACAGATGAACATCCCTCTCGATTGAATGGCAAGCGAGTTTTCCCCCAAGGTGATCAGACCACCCGGCGAGCCCTCCGCCTGAGAATTTTTTGATCGCGCGCTACCGGGACAGCGCAATCGCCTCCGTGCCTTGTTTCGTGGCGAAGGTGGCATCTTTGAGCCCGGCGATCACCGCCCCCGGAGTGAGCAGCCCCGGCAGGGTGACGGGTGCCTCCAGCCCAGCGCCGTAAATGACGTTGAACGGGATGGCCTTGCGGTCGAAGCGCGCCAGTTCCGCCGCGATGAGCGGGTCGCGGTTGGTCCAGTCGGCCTTGAGCGCCACGACCTCATGTTTGCGGAACAGCTCGATGACCGCCGGATCGGCGTAGACGAATTTATTGGTCTGGCAGGTCACGCACCAGCGCGCGGTAAAGTCCACGTATACGGTTTTGCCCTCGGCCAAAAGCTCGGCTTGCCGTTGGGGGCTCCAGGCCTCCCAGACAATCGCATCGCGCTCCGAACGCAGGTCGCGCCGCTGCTTGTCCAGCTTGGCCAGTTCGGCATCAATGGCACGCAACTGCTGCAGCATGTCGGTCTGCACGTACATCACGTCGCCGGTCTTGAGCACACGCTGGGCGATGTCGCGCAACACGTTGTCCCGTTCGGTTTGCAGGGCCAGCGCGCGCGCGTCGTAGGTCGCCAGCTCGACTTCGCGCTGCTGGTCCGACTGCGCGTCGCTCAAAGACCAGAGCAGGCCAGCGATCGGGCCAAGCACCAGAAGGGCCGCTGCAAAATTACCCCCCAAGGCGACCGTGGCTTTGCGCGAACTGCCAAACGCGCCAAAGAGGTAGGCCCCCAGTGCGATGGAGGTGAAGCCGACGATGACCCAGAGCGTTAGCGCCTCGGCCTGTCCGGCGAACACCCACACCAGGTAACCCGCCGTGCCGTACAGCGGAAAGGCCATCACCTGTTTGAAGTGCTGCATCCAGGCCCCGGGCTTGGGCAACAGCTTCACCCAGCCGGGGAACGCCGACAGAATCAGGTACGGCAGCGCCAGCCCGACGCCCATCGCGGTCAACAGCACGAAAATCCAGAAGGCATTCATTGTGAAGACAGCCGTCAACGCGGGTGCCAGAAACGGCGCGGCGCAGGGAGTCCCCACCGCCACCGCCAGCATGCCCGAGAGAAAAGTCCCGGCGGCTCCGGACTTGCCCAGCAGCCCCTGGCTGCGTCCGGCGATGCTCTGCCCGACCTCAAAGACGCTGCTCAAATTCAGCGAAAACAAAAAAACCACGATGGCCAGCAGCAGCACGAACTCAGGAATCTGCAGCCACCCGCCCCAGCCCGTGGCGTCGATGTCGATGAAGGTCAGTACGCCGCTCTTGAGCAGCACGATGGCCAGCGCCAACAGCCAGAAGCTGACCAGGACGCCCGCCGTGAATATCAGTCCATGCTGAAAAATCCGGCTGCGGTCTTCCCCGGCTTGTTTCACGAAACTGAGCACCTTCACCCCCAGCACCGGAAACACGCATGGCATCAGATTCAGGACCAGCCCGCCCAGAAAAGCCGCCCCCAGCAAAAACAAAATACTCGAACGCCCGCCCTCCGCGTCTCCCGAGCCATCGGCCTCCGTGGCGGAATCCGCGGGCATGGACGCCAGCAGTGCCTGGCCTTCTTCGACCGTGATCTGCTTGGCCTCAATGAAAACATAGGCCATGTCCTTGGCATCCGCCGCCAGGCCCGGCTGGGTTTGCAGGTAGCCCTCCAGGTGTTCGGGTATTTCGGAGAACACCGGATTGATCGGAAACGAAAGCGTGTAGGCCGTCCCGTCCGCGAGTTTTTTGAACTCCTGGGTAAAGGTCGGTTCGAACGGCGCGGGTCCGGTGGTGCCCTCGGTTTGCGTGGCAAAGAGATACAATTCCTCAAAGGCCGGCAGGTCTGCACCTTCTTTGGGTTGCACCAACAGGACGAGTCGATCCGCCTCTTTAAAATAACTTGTCTCCAGCCGGTCGGCGGCAGGCTGGGGCAACGCCGCCAGGGTCGCTTGGATCGAATCGCGCGCTGCCGGGTCGGGCACGAGGCGTCCATCCTGGGCAACGTTCAGGGTCAGTTTGAGCGTCTTGTCGTAAGCGGGAATGCAGACATCCGCGCACTCCAGCCAGTGCACCATCGCCGTGAGTGTAAACTCGCTGCCGGGCTCCAGGTCGGCGGGTGGGGTGATCTGCACCGGCAGGACCACCTCGCCATGGTAAACATAATTAACGAAGCCGCTGAAATTATAGCGCTCGGGCGCCGGCCACTGAATCGCACCAGCAGAAAAGCCCGCGGGCAGCGTCCAATCGATCTGAGTGCGCTCGCCGGAGGCACCCGGGTTTTTGAAATAGGTGTGCCACTTGTCGGCCATCGTAAGGCGCACCGCTGCCATAAAGGGCTCGCCGGGGACAATCGCCTGTGCCTCCGCAATCAGCCGCGCTTCAACATGGTCGGAACGGGCCACGCTAGGGTCGGCGGGCTGCGTTTGGGTAGTAAAGGCGGTCAGCGGGGTCGGCTGCGCCGGCGCTGGCAGGGAGCCGGCAAGCCCCAGGACAGTCAGCCCCACTGCTCCGAACCACTTTTGCGTCTGTCTGAATTGGAACAACATACGTTTCACCCGCCGGAGAATCGAGGCGCTCCCGCTATTCCCGGTCGGAGTAGCTTCAAACAGCCAGTCGAACAGATCCTTAAGACCCCCCGATTGAATAAAGTTCGGCGCGATACAGGGTCAATTGATTGCCGAAAGAAGGCCGCGTGTCGCCTTCAACATCGAAGATCGGCTCGGGCGTCAGTATCAGGATCGCTTCGGCACCGTTTTGGCGTGCCTGCCGGGCAACTTCGGTTTCAAAGGCCTCCAACCCATCTTTTGCCTGCGGATAGGCCTGAGAAACGATGCCGCGCAACTCACCCGAAAAGCCCGGGGGCACCTCGTTGTAAAACACTGTCAGTGCGCTGGTTGAGGCTGTTTGCTCGACGGGCGTGGGTGCCCCCGGCGGCACGTGCAGGTGCGCGTGCGGACCGCTGCCGCAACCCAAAGTGGACAGAAAAATACCGACCAATCCACTGTAGCCGATCCACCGCAACCGGGGTTTCTGCATGTGCGCGTTCAATGTATCGTAGTGTCCGCTGGGCCGTGCGTGAGCACAAGCCCGCAGTGAATTTTAAACGCGCTCGAAAAACTTTGCTGAAGCGTTGACAGGCCGCCCGCATGATTCATACGTTTGTTTAAACCGGCCATTTGTTTCATTTTTATAGTGTATGTCGCAGACCGAGACAAAAACCCCCACTCAAGCCCCCTTCAACGCACCCACACCTGAAGTTCTCGACACGCGCGCCCGCATCCTGCGCGCGGCCAGCCGCATCTTCGTCCAAAAGGGCTTCGACGGCGCATCCCTGCGGACCATCACTCAGGCTGCCGACGTCAACCTGGCCGCCGTCAATTATCACTTCGGCAGCAAGGACAAGCTGGTTTGGGAAGTATTGCGCGAGCGCATTGAGCCGTTGAACCTGCAGCGGCTGGGCCTGCTGGATGAAGCCGTCGCCCGGGCCGACGGCGGTCCGGTCCCCGTCGAGGAGATCGTCGACGCGTTCATGGCGCCCGTGGCGGAGTCGATGCGCGAGCAGATGGAGGACGACGAGCCCATCCTCATCGCTCTGGTTACGCGCATGTATACGGAATCCTCGGACTTCTTTCAGGAGCTCTTCAAGACCTTCTTTAAAGAGCTATCCGAGCGCTTTATCGCGGAGTTGTGCCGGTCGATGCCGGACTATCCGCCCGAGGAGGTCCGCCAGCGCTATATGATGATGGTGGCGATCATGCTGGGCGTCATCATGCACCACGCCAAGTGCGCCGAGGTCAACAACAGCGGCTTCCCCAAGGAACCCGTGAAGACCATTATGCAACGCATGCGCATGTTCATCCTCAGCGGTTTGTCGCAGCCGCTGCAGGTGGAGACTTCCTGATGCCCCACAACTGGTCCAGGGCCGCGCTGGCGGTCGGCTCGCTGGCGATCGCCGGTTGCGCTTCCTCGCCGGACAGCCGGGTGCAGGATCAGCCCGTTGGGATACCCGCCCGGTGGGACGCCGCCGGCCTGTACGCCGAAGACGACGATCTCTTTCGGGCGCAACCCACCGAGGCACTGCCCGCAGACACCGGCTGGGTGCGCGATTTCGACGACCCGGATCTGGAGGCGTTGATCCGCCGCGCGCAGGCCCGCAACTACGATTTGATCGCTGCGGCGGCCCGCTTCGAGCAGCAACTGGAAACCGCCGTGATCACCGGCGCGGATGTTTACCCGGCGTTCAACGGCAGCTTCGGAGCCGCTCGCGGTCGCGCCGTAACCCAGGCCGAAACTTTCGGCGGGGGCGACACCGTAATCTCCTTCACCCAAAACAGCTTCGACCTGGGTGCCGGCGTCAGTTGGGAGCTGGATGTGTGGGGGCGCCTGCGCAACCTTCAGGCCGCCTCGGTGGCCGATGCCGAGGGTGCCCTGGCCGATTTTCAGGGCGCGCGTTTGTCCCTGGCAGCGACCACCGCCCGCCTTTGGTACAACGCCATCGCCGCTACCGAGCAACTCGATCTCTCTAGCCGTACCGCCGAGAACTTTCGCGCCTCCGAGCGCATCATCTCGGACCGCTTTGAGCAGGGCCTGAGCCCCGCGCTGGACTTGCGGCTGGCCCGGGCCAACACCGCCATCGCCGAGGCCGAAGTCGAGCGCCGCAAGCGTGACCTGGACGGCATCCGGCGCGAGTTACGTGTCTTGCTGGGCGATTATCCGGTGGGGGAGCTCGCCGTCGGCAAGACCCTGCCCGAAGAGCTGCCGTCGGTGCCGGCGGGCCTGCCGGCCACGCTGCTGGAGCGGCGACCGGATCTGCAACGCGCCGAGCGCGCGCTGGCCGCCTCGGGCGAACGGGTCCTAGCTGCTCGCAAGGCCTTGTTGCCTTCCTTTTCACTGACCGGCAGCTTCGGCACCTCCAGCGACGAGATCGGCGACCTCGTCGACCCCGACTTCAACGTCTGGAACCTCGCCGCCGATCTGACCACGCCCATATTTCAGGCCGGGCGTCTGAAAGCCAGCATCCGGCGCGAAGAAGCCATCGCCCGCGAGCGTCTGGCCACTTACGGACAGACCGCCCTCGAAGCTTTTGAGGAAATCGAGAGCGCTCTGGCCGCCGAGTACTTCCTGGCCGACCAGGTGCGCTTTCAGCAGACCGCGGCCACGGAGTCCGTCGCGGCGGAGGAACTCGCCTTCGAGCGCTACGGCAACGGGCTGACGGACATCATTACCGTCCTCGAATCACAGCAACGCGCCTTTACCGAGCAGATTTCGCTGATCGATTTGCGGAACCTGCGCCTGCAAAACCGTATCGATCTCTACTTGGCCCTGGGAGGTCCCTTTTTGCCGGAGGACCCGGAGGCGGCCCCGGCGGACGTCGTCGAGCAAGCCAACGATGCCGTGCTCACCCTGGCCATTCCCACGCCCTGAGCCCGCCTGATTCAACAATCTCCCCGAAAGATTCGCCATGAAACCGCTTTATTGGATCGGCCCCCTCGCCATTGTGCTGGTTGCGCTCGGCCTGGCCTACGTCGCCAAAACCAACAAGCCAGACGCCCCCAAGGAGGAACGCGTGGAGGTACTGCCCAAGGTGGCCGTCCTGCCCGCGCTGGCTAAGCCCGTACGCCTCACGGTCGAATCCGAAGGCACGGTGCAGGCCCGCACCGAGACCATCCTGACCCCCGAGGTTTCCGGCCGCATCCTGGAGGTTGACGAGGGACTGCGCGCGGGCGGCTTTTTTAACGAGGGCGACCTGCTGCTGCGCATCGACGCCTTTGACTTTGAGGTCGCCCTGGAGCGTGCCCGGGCCAACCTGGCCCAATCGAGTCTGGCGCTGGCCGAGGAGCAGGCCGCTTCCCGACAGGCCCGCCGCGACTGGGAGGCCCTCGGCAAGGGTGAACCCAACGACCTCGTTCTACGTATCCCGCAGCTGCAACGGGCCCAGGCCAACGTCTCCAGCGACCAGGCAGCCGTGCGCGAGGCCCAGCGTAACCTGGAGCGTACCGAGGTCCGCGCCCCCTATGACGGACGCGTGATCGAAAAATTTGTCGACGTCGGGCAGTTTGTCAGTTCCGGCCCGCAGTCGCAGTTGGCGCGTATCATCTCGATTGAAAAAGCAGAGGTTCGCCTGCCCCTGAGCAAGGACCAGATCGCACTGCTGGACCTCTCCTTCGAGCAAAACGACATGGAGCCGGGCACCGGCCCCAGCGTCACTGTGCACACGTCCTTCGGCGACCGCGCGTACCGCTGGGACGGCAACCTCGAGCGCGTGGAGGGTGCGGTCGACCAGCGCACCCGCTTCTTCTTTGTCATCGCCGTGGTCGACAATCCGTACGGCCATGACCCCGCGCAGCCCAACCGTCCGCCGCTCAAGCCCGGCATGTTTGTTAAAGCCGAGATCGAGGGCCGAACCGCTGGTGACCTCTTTGTGGTGCCGCGCGCAGCCATGGCCGGCAACGCGGCGCTCTACGTGATTGATCAGAATGGACGCCTGCGGCTGCGCAACGTCGAGGTCGTGCAGGGGCGTCCAGACTCCGTGCTGGTCAGCGGTGGCCTGGAGCCCGGAGACGCCTATCTGGTCAGCCCCATACAGTTCCCGGTCGAAGGCATGCGCGTTGAGGCCGAGCATGCGGAGACCGGCCAGGTCCTGCACGCGGCCCCGCCGACCGAGATCGCCGACAAGGGTACAACCGCGGTTTCCGCCTCGGCCGAAGGAGGTGCCCTGTGATCCAGTGGTTTGCGCGTAATGGGGTCGCCGCCAACCTGCTGGCCGCCATCATTGTCCTGGGCGGCATCACCTCGCTGCTGGGCATCAAGATGGAGCTCTTCCCGGAGTTCTCCCTCGACCGCGTGTCCGTCACCGTGCCGTACCGCGGGGCCGCGCCCGAGGAAGTCGAGCGCGCGGTTATCTGGCGCATCGAGGAAGAGATCGAGGACCTCGAAGGCATCAAGCAAATGACCTCCCGGGCGGTGGAGGGCTCCGGCAACGTCACTGTCGAGGTCGAGCGGGGCTACAACCTCATCGAGCTCAAGGAAAAGATTAAAAGCCGCGTCGACACCATCGACACTTTTCCGGTCGAAACCGAGGAGCCCATTATCGAGGAGCTCGAGGTGGAGCCCGAGGTGATCGTCGTCGCCGTCCATGGCGAGACCGACCAGCGTACCCTTAAAGCCCTCGGCGAAAAAGTCCGCGCAGACCTGCTCGCCATCCCCGGCATCACCAAGATTGAGCTCCTCGGCCTGCCCAGCTTCGAGATCACCATCGAGGTCTCCGAGGAAGACCTGCGGCGCTACGGGCTGACCTTCTCTGATGTGGCGGACGCCATCCAGGAAACCAGCGTCGATTTGCCCGGCGGCGCCGTTAAGGCCTCCTCCGGCGAGATTCTGCTGCGCACCGTCGGCCAGGCCTACACCGGCGAGGAGTTCGAGCAAATCGTCCTGCTGACCCAGGACGACGGCACCCGCATCCTGCTGGGCGACGTGGCCCGCGTGATCGATGGCTTCGAGGACGACCCCATCCTGACCCGCTTCCAAGGCGAGCCCGCCGTCATGCTGCAAATCTTTGAGGTGGGTGACCAGAACCCCCTCGACATCGTCGAAAAAGTCGAGGCCTACGTGGCCGAATTGAACTGGCTGCCGGAAGGCATTCAGGTGACGCCCTATCGAGACTTCTCCTATTATCTGTGGGGCCGTCTCAACACCCTCATCACCAACGGCAGTGCCGGGCTCCTGCTCGTCCTGCTCGTGCTGACGCTCTTTTTACGGCCCTCGCTGGCCTTCTGGGTCACCCTGGGCATCCCGATTTCATTTCTGGGCGCGCTCCTCGTCATGGGCTGGGTGGGCGTCTCCATCAACCTGATCTCGCTCTTCGCCTTCATCGTGGTGCTGGGGATTGTGGTCGACGACGCCATTGTGGTTGGCGAGAGCGTCTTTTCGCGTTTTCAGGAGACGGGTGGCTCCAGCGTGCAAGCCTCCATCGAAGGGGCCGAGGCCGTGGCCAAGCCGGTCACCTTTGCCGTCATCACCACCATGGTGGCCTTTGTGCCCATCCTGATGTTGCCGGGTACGCAGGGGAAGTTCCTCTACGCGATTCCGGTGGTGGTGATCATCACGCTCTTTTTCTCCCTGGTGGAGTCCAAGCTCATCCTGCCCTACCACCTTTCGCTGACCCGCGTGGGCACGGGCGATCGCTCGAAGGTCTCCACCTTCGGGCGCATGCAGCGAGGCGTGGCCGACGGGCTGGAGCGCTTCATCCGCAAGTACTACAAGCCGCAGTTAGAATTCATTTTGCGGCATCGCTACTACCTCTTTGCCGGCTTTACCGCCATTTTGCTGGTCACTGTGGGCTTGATGCTGGGCGGCTGGATCAAGTTTGTGCCCTTCCCGCGGATTCCCTCGGACTACATCGAAACCTACATCGCCCTCCCCGAGGGTGCCTCCGTCGAAGACACCCGCCGGGTGCTCGACCGTGTGGAGGCTGCCCTGGATGAGACGATCGCCCAGGTCGAGGCCGAGGGCTTTGCCAATCCGCTACGCTACCGCCGCACCATCATCGGTCAGCAGCAGCGCGGCGGCGGTCCCGGTGGCACCCAGGGCAACGGCGGCAGCCACCTGGCCCAGATCGATGTCGAGTTAGTTAAGAGCGAGGGACGCGAGGTCTCGGCCCCGGCGCTGGCCGACCGCTGGCGCGAAAACGTCGGCACCGTGCCAGGCCTGAAGGAGATCACCTTCGAAGCCTCCGCCGGTGGGGGGCAGGGCGAGCCGATCAATGTCGAGCTGCGCAGTAACGACCTCACCCAACTGCGCGGGGCGGCCAATTTTGTAAAGAACGCCCTGACGGACTATCCCGGCGTTTACGACATCCGCGACAGCCTGGCCGACAACCAGCAGGAATTGAAAATCGACATCCTGCCCGCCGCTGAAACCCTCGGCCTCTCCCAGGCCCAGCTTGGGCGCCAGGTGCGCCAGGCCTTTTTTGGGGAAGAAGCTCAGCGCGTACAGCGCGGGCGCGACGACGTGCGGGTTATGGTGCGTTTTCCCGAGCAGGACCGCGCCACCCTCGATTCGCTCGAATCCATGCGCATCCGCACGCGGCAGGGGGAGGAGGTGCCCTTTTCCGAAGTCGCCGAGATTCAGCTGGGCACCGGCTATGCGGCAATTTCGCGCATCGACCGACAGCGCGCCACGAACGTCTTTGCCGACGCCGACAAGGAAGAAATCGACCTGGAGGCCGTCAAACGCGACCTCGCAGACGAGATCCTGCCCGCGGTGCAACAGCAGTTCCCCGGCTTGCGCGCCAGCCTGGAGGGCGAGTCCAAGGACCAGCGCGAATCCCTCGACAGCCTTCAGCAAAGTTTCCTGCTGGTGCTAGCCATCATGTACGCGCTGCTGGCGGTAGCCTTCCGCTCCTACATCCAGCCGATCATCGTCATGCTGATCATTCCGTTTGGCATCATCGGGGCCGCTGGCGGTCACCTGATTATGGGCTATCCGCTCAGTTTTTTCTCGATTTACGGCATCCTGGCGCTCTCCGGGGTGGTTGTGAACGACAGCCTGGTTCTCGTCGACTACATCAACCGCCAGCGTGAAAAAGGCGTGCCACTGCACCTGGCCGTACGCGATGCTGGAGTGCGCCGTTTCCGCCCGATCCTGCTCACTTCGCTGACGACCTTCGTCGGCCTGACCCCGCTGCTCTTCGAGCGCAGCCTGCAGGCCCAATTCCTGATTCCGATGGCGATTTCCCTGAGCTTCGGGGTGGCCTTTGCCACTTTCCTTACGCTCGGGCTGGTCCCGGCCACTTACCTGATTTTGGAAGACATCCAGCGCATCTGCGGGGCCACCTGGAATTGGCTGCTGGGCCGCGATGCCAAGCCCCTGCGACTCGCCCCGCTCGGCTTGGGTCACCAGACCGCCTTCGGTGCGGCCACCGAACCTGACGCCGCGGACACCTCCGACGAAGCCGACGCAACCGACGAAACGCAGACGCCCGAGGCTGACCCCGTACCCACTCCGGAAGCGCCCTCCAAACAGCCCCGGCCCGAGCGCGAGCATGCCCCAGCGCTGCGAGCTGCCCCCAAGGCCGAGGGTACCGCCTGACTCGATAATATCGCCAGGGACTACCTCTGGAACGCAGCCAGTCGCGCGCAAAAGTAACGGTCGAAGAATTAGATTAAAAGGCCTGAGCAGTCCCGCTCTAATTGGTGGTAAATCACCCCTAGGCGACCACTCGGGTTTTCCCGGATATCCCGTGGAGGCACTCTCTGAGGTTGCGGGCAGGCCTGGGCCCGATTGTGGGAAAAGTTCCCAGATGATAGACTCCTCCCACTGCTGCTCGGGAGCCCCGGGTGGCCGTCAATCACCTTACATCCGCTCCATGTCTCGTCTGTCTTCCCTCTGCCTGAGTTTTGGCTTGGCCCTTGTCCCGAGTGTCCTCTCGGCGCAGCTGTTTACGACCTTTGGCCCGCCAGCACCCTTCGTGACCGACTACGCCACGGACTTCGTGGGTCATCCGTTTCAGTCCATCGGTCTGGATGTGGTCGATAACGTGCGCCCCAATGGCACCACGACCGACGGCAGCAACAATACCGCTTTCGACAACTCGGGCAGCAACGGCTTGGGCTCGGACTTCATTGCCTCGACGACAATCGCGTCCGGCACCCTGCAAAGCAGCGCGCTCTTTGATTTCAACGCGGGAGACCACATCCGCCTGACCTTTATCGAGAGTGGCGGCGGCACAGCCGGTTCGACCAACGTGGACTCGCTGGGTGTCAACTTCGGTGCCACCGCGCTGAACGGACTCCAGCCCAACGACCCCGGGGCCCCTTTCCTCGTCTTTCCAGAGGTGGCCACCGCCTTTGACCAATTCGACGACAGCTTCTTGCGTGACCCCCTCGCCCCGGGCGACTTCGTGGAGTGGCAGGTGGGCCCCGAGGGAGCCGGCCTGTCCGCTCTCTTCATGATTCACGATGCGGCCATCCTGCCCCTGGACGGCCCCATCGACCCGCTCCTGCTCAGCAACGTCACTTCGAATGTGCGCCTACTTGACCTCGAAAGCACCGCCGAGCGTCAAAGCTTCGGCCTGGCCTTTCAGCAATTTGGCGAGGACCCCGAGAGCGCTTTTGGATGGAACGTTTTCTTGCTGGACATTGTCACCGATAAGGAACTTTCTGGAGCTACCGTTATCCCCGAACCGGCTCACACCCTTTTTGGCGCGCTCTTTCTGGCGGGCTTCATCGTCAGCCGCCGTTTTGTCCACCGGGCCCGTCCCACGCTCTGAGCACTTAATGACTCCACCGCTCCTGCCGAACACTCTCTCGCCGCTTCAATGATCTCCCATTTAATCCGCGTCACCAGCCTCGCCGCTGCCTCGACCGCCTTGGCGGCGAGTCTGCAGGCCCAGACGCTTCTATCCTGGTCCGCCAGCAACTTTGCCGCCTTTACCGACCCGTCGGCGGCCGCCTTCGACTCAGACGTTACCAATCCGATGGTCGAGCAGGGCACCCTGACGCGCGGCGGCTCCATCGCCGGTACCACCACCACCAACGGCGTTTTCGGTGGCATCAATTACTCGACCAGTGGCGACCTTGGCGTCGCTCAGTCCGAAAGCAGCTTCTGGGAGTTTGTCGTGACGCCCGAAACCGGCAACGCGTTGGACTTCGCCTCGCTCACGGTCAACGTCGGCACACTCAACACCATCAGCAATGACGGCGGCTTCGCCTTTCATCAGGGGCCGAACCGCTTGGCCCTGGGTTACTCCTTCAGCGCCGACCCGCTCACCGACAACTTCGTCGAGATCGATGCCAACCCCGATGTCGTCCTGCGCAACGCCGAAGGCACCGTGCGCGAAATCGCCGGCATCACCGCCACCGAGTGGGATTTGACCTTCCTGCAGAGCATTCAGACGGCGGTCTACTTTCGCCTTTACCTCTTCAACGCCAGCGACGAGCTCGGCGAGGCTTTCATCGGCAGCAGCGGAGCCGGCCCCGGTGTCGGCACCCCCGATCTGGTGGTGCGTGGCGTCGGCGCGGTCGTGCCCGAACCGGCCACGGTCGCCGTTGTGATGGGGCTGGCCTCATTGGCCGCGGTCACCCTCGGGCGTCGGCGCAAACGATTTTTAGTTACCAAGACATCGGCTTCTTAGAGTTCCCCAAGAACAGGCCAGAGAGGCTGTCCGCGTGATCGGGCAGCCTTTCACATTTCCAAGTCCAACCAGCGCAGGGCAATTCAGGTGGCACGGCATCCAAAATCCCTTTCCCTGGACCTCGTTCGCGGTGTATTTTAAGCGCTGAATGCCGGCTTGAGCTTAGGCCGAACCTCACTGACGCCGAAACACATAAAACGCCGCTTTCAAGTATAGTGACCTTCGCCCGATGACCACCGTTACCGAAAACGACCTGCCCGAGGCACCGCGCTGGGCGCTCTACGCGCTGGCGGTGGTGGTGGGCTTGTTGTGGCTGATGGTGCTTGCCCAACTGAGCCTCGAGTGGCGGGTCAACGCGCTGTACGCGTACGGCTGGGCGATTCCGTTGTTGTCGCTGTATCTCTTTCGCGAGCGCTGGCAAAGTCGCCCGCAGCCGCAAGCGCCGGGCCATCTGCGTCTGGCGACGTTGCTGGCGCTGGGCGGGCTCATCCTGTTTTTGCCACTGCGGCTGATCGCCGAGGCCAACCCCGACTGGATCCTGCTGAATTGGTGTTTCACCGCTGCGGCGATTGGGGTGACCCTTGCTGTGCTCTACGCCGCCGGGGGTGTCCGGTGGCTTGGCTGGCTGGCCTTTCCGGTTTGTTTTGTCGTGACCGCTGTGGCCTGGCCGACCTGGTTTGAGAATGCGCTGCTGCAAAACCTCGCGCTGGCCCAGGCTTTCCTTAGCACCGAGACGGTCAACCTGCTCGGCTTCACCGCGGTGCAAAACGGGGCGACCATCACCGTCAACGGGCAGGATGTACTGGTCGACGAAGCCTGTAGTGGGATCAAGTCCGTGCAGACGGCCTTCATGATGTCGCTCTTCTTTGGCGAATTCTTTCACCTGGGAGTCTTTGCGCGCGTCATGCTGATGGTTTGCAGCTTTGCTGTGGCGTTCGTCTTTAATTACCTGCGCACGCTCACGCTGACTTACGTGGGCGGCACCGAAGGCACCGAAGGCATCGACACCTGGCACGATCCGCTGGGCTTCGTCGTGATGGTGGCCTGCCTGGCCGGTCTGTGGATTTTGGCGCGCTGGTTCGCCAGTGCAGAGGCCGACACGCAGGCTGCACCCGGCGACCAACCGGACAAGCAAGCGCTCACGTCGGCGCGTGGCTTGGCGACCGATGGGATTGTCCCCGGCAGTGCCGAACGCGCGCAAAGCGCCGAGCGCGACGCCCGCGACGGCGGCTGGCAGCGCTTCCGGCGCATTCCGGTCTGGCTGATTCTCTTTGCCGGCGGCTGGCTCGCGCTGACCGAAGCGGCTACCCAGGGCTGGTACGCCTGGAACGAAAGCGATGCACCCGCGCTGAAGCCCTGGACCGTGGCCTTTCCCGCCGAAGCGCCGCATTACCGCGAAGGCGAGTTCTCCGACGCCGAAAGTCGCATCTTAAAGTACAGCAACGGGGCCAAGGCCGCCTGGCTGACCCACAAAGGCAGCTATTTTGACGCCTATTACTTGCGCTGGGAGCCTGGGCGCGTTTCCAAGAGCCTGGCCTGGGCGCACAGCCCAACGGTTTGCCTGCCCGCGGTCGGCCTGGAGCAGACCCGCGAACTCGATGAGCCGGTGCGCTTCGAGATGGACGGCGTGACCCTGGAGCTGAGCGCTTTTGTCTTTGAGGACCTGCAAGGGCAGCCGGTCTACGTGTTTCACTGCATCCAGGAGGATCGCACGCTCGAAGCCAGCGCCCAGACCCGCGAAGCACCCCTCAACGTGCAGCGGCGGCTCGAAGCGGTGGCTAACGGCTGGCGCAACCAGGGGCAGCGCAAACTGGGCGTCCTCATCCGCGGACCCGGCAGTTATGCGGCGGCCGAAGCGGAATTGCGCCGCGAACTGCGGCGGATTCTCAATGTCGGGTAGGCTTGACCCAGGCTCGGGTCTGCCGACCCTTTGTTAAGTCACTCCGTTCGTATGTCCAAAGCCACTGCCATTTTAAAAACGCCTCCGGGCATCGCGCTGGTCGTCCTGCTGCTTTTGGCGGTGGTCGGCGGGGTGGGTTACCTCGTGCTCAAACCGGTCTACGACGAGAGCAGTTTTTACCGGATGCTGGAGCAGGCCGTGCAGGCGGGCGAGCGCGCAAAGAACTCCCTGGAGACGTTCAAAGAGCTTTCCGAGCAGGCCGACACGCAGCGCGGCGAGACCCCTCCCGAGGCCGTCATGACTGCGCGCGATACGCTCATCTCTGATTATCAAAACGCGATTTCGAAGTTCGACGCCACCATTCGGCGTCACACCCGCGCAGAGGCGGTAGAAGCCGCGATCGCATTTACCGAGTCCATCGAATTTGTCGAGAATCTGCCGGGGCTGGAGCAGCGCAACCGCGTCGCCTACCTCGAAGAATTGGTGAAGCTGCGCCCGCAGGACGTTAGCGCCAACGTTGCGTTGCTGGAGGCGCGGGTGCAGCGCGTCAGCGATCTTCGCCAGAATCGGGCCAAGCCCGACGCGCTTGAGGAAGCCGTGAGCAAGGCCCGAGAAAACGCGGCGACCATCGAGACGCTCGCGGCCGATTCCGCCGAGTACCACCTGGCGGTGGCCGATTTGGAAGTGGCCAGCGGACGCCCGGATATCGACCGGGTTACCCGTTCGTTGGGCCGGGCCCGGGAACTGGGTTCGGATGCACCGGGCCTCCAGCTGCGTTACGCGGGCACGCTGCTCAACAGCCCCAACGCCAGCGATCGCAACCAAGGCGAGGAAGCCCTGCGCGCCCTGCTGGATAATTCAGATGACGCCGAGCGCGCGCGCCTGGTTCTGCTGGAGTATTATCTGGAGCGCGACCGCGAGAGCCGCGCTCTCGAAATGGCTCAGGCGATTCTGGATGACGCCGCCTCCAGCCAGGTCTCGCGGATTCAAGCCCTGCTGGCCTACGAAGCCATTGACCGTCTGCGCTTCAACGAGTGGCTGCCCCGACTGCAAACAGCCTACGCGGACGACCCCGAGGCCGTCGCGGCGTTGTCCCGGCCACTGCTTGAGCGCAAGTACGCCTGGCTGCTCAAAGACTGGCTGGCCGAGCTCTCCGGCCGCCACGCGGACAACCTTTCCTTCCAGCTGGTGTACACCGCCTCGCTTGTTGAGCTCAAAGACTGGGACGAGTTGCAGGCCACCATCGTGGCGCAGGACTGGGGCTATTTTGATTACCGTCGCAGGGCCTTGCTGGCGCGGGTCAGCGAGGAGCAGGGCCAGAGCGCCCAGGCCCAAACGCATTGGGACCAGGCCCTTGAAGCGGCGGGACGCAGCCGTGAGCGGCTCGATTCACTGGGTCTGCTGGCGGAGCAATGGGGCTGGGAGGATAAGGCCCTGCAGGTGGCCCGCCATTCATACCGGGCCGACCCTACGCAGGAAGCCATGGGCAAGGTTCTTTTGCAGACCTACCTCAACGCGGGCCAGACCGTCCAGGCGATCGGCCTTTTGGAGCAGATGCTCGAGCAGGATCCCGAAAACACCAAGCTGCTCAACGACGTGGCCTATCTCTACCTCCTCACCGACCGGGAGCAGGCCGATGCGCTGAACTACGCCAACCGCTGCCTGAACCAGAACCCAGACGACCCCAACTTTCGGCTGACCGAGGCCTTTGCCCTCTATCGCAACGGGCAGGTCGAGGCTGCGCTCAAGCGCGTGCAGTCCTTTTCGCCCGAAGAGCAGGGCGACCCGACCCGACCTGCCCGCCGGATCGTCTTTGGCTACATCCTGGCCAACGCCGGGCAATACGCGCAGGCCGATTTTCTTTTGCCCACCAGCATGCGCGGGCTGGCGCTGCTCCCTGAGGAGCGCACCCTCTTGACCCGGGCACGCGGAATTGTCTCCAGAGGGCTGAAGGAGGCTGCCGATTCCACGACGGCGTCCGAGCCTGGTGCGATCTCTGCCACCGCACGCTAAACGCGGGCGGCTTCGCTCAGGTGTTCGCCCAGAGCGCTCTGAAAGTCCTCCAGGCGCGTCAGCAGGTGGTGGGCGGAGTCTGTTTCGCCTGTGCGGGCAAAGGACTCGAGCGAGGCGGCGACCGCCTCCATGTCGGCGAGTTTGCTGAAAGCCAGTGCGCCCTTGATGCGGTGCGCGTGCCTGGAGACCTGATCGAGGTCGGCGGCGGCGTGCGCGGTACGGGCTCGCTGAAGGTCATCGACCAGCGTTTCGTGCAGGAGCATCTGGTTTTCACGGGACAGGCCCGACTCGGCTAGCTGCGCAAAGCTGCATGAAAAATCCGGCTGAGCCGCGTTCTCACCAACGGTCGGGCAGGGCGGTTTGGTGGGCAAGCTGCTCTCGGCATCCATCGCCGCTAGCAGCGTCTCGCGGCGGACGGGCTTGGAGATGCAGGCGTCCATCCCGGCCTGGCGGCAACGCTCGGCAAAGTCGCTGCCTTCCTGGGCGGAGAGGGCGATCAGGCGCGTGTGGGACGCGTTGGCGTCCAACTGCGCCCGGTAGCGCTGGACGAGTTCGTAGCCGTCGAAGTCGGGCAGCTGGCAGTCGATCAGCGCCAGCGCGAAATTGCCCTGCAACAGTTGTTCAAGGGCCTCGCCGCCGGTTTCCACCACCGTCACCGTGTAGCCCAACTGCTTGAGCAAGCCACGCACGATGGCCTGGTTGAAGGGTTGATCCTCCACCACCAGTGCCGTGAGTTCCCCGGTCGGCCCCTTTAACATCCCGTCGCCAGTTTTTTGACGGCGCGCCGAAAGTCAAATCCCGTATGATGTCCTGTTTGGCCGTTTTACCTCAAAGCGCCGGCATACGCTTGCCGCGCAACGTCACCCCTCGGCAGGCTTTACAAGCGCGAGTCACCGGTAGCTCAGACGCTTGTCAAACATCCGCACCGCCAGCTGGGTCAGATCGAAGCTGGTGCGCAGGTTGAGCTTGCGCTTAATGGAGACCTGTTCGATTTGGACGGTCTTGCGAGAAAGATTGAGGCTGCGGGCGATTTCCGCGCTGGAGCGGCCTTCACCGATCTGCTGCAGCACTACAAATTCGCGTTCGGTCAATACGTCTTCGGGCTTGCGGATACGCGGGGGTCCGCCGTCCTCAAGCTCGAGGTTTTCACGCCGTTTGACCTTGCGGCTGACGAAGTACTGGCCCTTCAGAACGGCTTCAATGCCTTCGACAACCTCTTCGGGCGTATCTGCCTTGGTCACAAAGCCGCGTGCGCCCGCCTGAAAGCACAACTCCGCAAAAAAGACGTCGTCGTGGAGGCTCAGGCAGAGAACGGGCAGCCCGGGGTCTTTTTGATGCACCTCGCGGATGAAGGTGGGCCCGGCGTTTTTTTGTAGGGAAATGTCCACCACCAATAGTTCGCGCGGCACGGCTTCCAGGCGCTGGCGGGCTTCGTCAAGGGAATCGGTGGCTTCCAGCGGTGTGTTCGCGCGGGATTGCTTCAGCAGTGAAGCCAGGGCAGCCATCAACACCGGAAAATCCTCCACGATGAGGATGCCGGCGCGCTGCACGGCGTCCTCCCCGGACTGGGTTCCAGCGAGGACTTCAGCTGCCTCGTAAAATGGAGACACCGAGCCTCCCGGGTTGGTGGATAGCTTCTTCAAGGGGGTGCAGAGTAGGTAAAGCGGCAGTCGGATTGTCAGGGCAGCAACCCGACAAGGCGCGGATAGTAGCAGTTTGGCGTACCGGCGGCAATCAGGGCTTCCCCCGTTTGGCACTCAGGCGTATACCACTAAGGCAACTGGGGGTAGTCTTGAACCGAAGTATTCGTTGTAACGGCGTTAGGCTGCAAAGTGTCTTGGCCGCGGCGTTCGGCGAGACGCCGGCCCCAGCGATAACGGCCCCAGGTTGAGCCAAAGGCCAGCACCATTAAGCCCGTGGGCAGGGGCCAGCCGGTGGGTAACTGGGTCAGGGGAGCCAGGCCCTCAACGATGATCTGTACACCTAATATCACAGCCACTGCGCCCAGTCGCCACCCTCGGCGCGCCAGCACCGGTACTTTGCAGGGCAGGCCTTGCTGCCACAGGCCCAGATTCGCCAGCCAGGCCGCGATCAGCAAACCGCCGACAGCCAGCAGGAGCGGGTCCTGGATGGTTACCCAGGCCAGGGCGCCCAGCACAATCGCTTCGCTGAGGATGTCCACGCCGCGGTCAAGCATGGCCCCGCGTGCGGTAGCGCGGTCGGCACGGCGGGCCACCGCGCCATCGAGCGTGTCAAAACAGGCGTGCAGCAACAGCAGCCAGAGCGCCCAGACCCACCAACCCTGCAGCAGTGCGCCAGCGATCAGCGCGGCGGCGCAGAGGCTCCCGGCGGTCAGTAACGAGGGCGCGACGCCGCGAACGGCGAGGCGGCCGGCCAGCGGGGCCAGCGCCACGTAAGCAGGCGCGATCAGGCCCGACTCCACGAAGCGGCCTTCCTCGCCAACCAAACGCACTGTATCCTCCGGCGGCAGCGGGCGACGTTGCCAGCGAGCCCAGAGCGCACACAGGCTCAGCGCACTGGCCAGGGCGAACAGAAAGGACAGGGTTGGATGCAACCAGGGCACGGCAAGTTCAGTCAGAGTGAAACCGCGTAAACAAAAGCCGTCCTTGCGATGGGTCAAGCCCCTGAACCTGAAGGAGTTTTGAGCGAATCATTGCGTTTTCCTCAACGCCTCCCAACAGTTTATTCACGCTCAGGTTTTCGGTTTGAGGCATGTCTCCTGCTTAGACCGAGCGCAAACTTCGCCCCCATTGGCTCATGGTTTTTGAAGGATATCAGACGGACGGCTTTTTCGATGAAATGTTCACCGAGGGCGGCGAACTGCGTTCGCACTACAAGCGTATCTATGAGCGCTTCAACTCGCTGACGCCGGACGACTTTGCCTCCAAGGCCTCAGCGGTGGACCTCTCGTTCATGCGTCAGGGCATCACGTTCACGGTTTACAACGACGACCGCGGCACGGAGCGCATATTCCCGTTCGATCTGGTACCGCGCGTTATCCCGGCCGCCGAGTGGACCCACCTGGAGGAGGGCCTCAAACAGCGAATCACTGCGCTGAATCTGTTTCTACACGATGTTTACCACGATCAGAAAATCGTCAAGGACGGCGTGGTACCGCGCGAGATCCTACTTTCGGCCAAGCACTTCCGGCGCGAGTTCATGGGCTTCAACGTGCCCAACGACATATATATCCACATCTGCGGCACGGATTTGATCCGCAGCGACTCGGGCGAATACCTCGTGCTGGAGGACAACGCCCGCTGCCCTTCCGGCGTTTCCTACATGCTGGAGAACCGCACCGCCATGCGCCGGGCCTACCCGAACCTCTTCCCGAAAATCGGCGTGCGCCGCCTGGACACCTACGCCGAGGACCTGCTCAAGACCTTGAAGTACATCGCCCCCGACGGCTCGGAAAATCCGCGGGTTGTCCTGCTGACTCCGGGTATGTACAACAGCGCGTACTTCGAGCACTGCTTCCTGGCCCGCTCGATGGGCATCCCGATCGTGGAGGGACGCGACTTGGTCGTGAAGGACTTTCAGGTGCTCATGCGCACGGCCAAGGGCCTTCAGCCGGTCGATGTGATCTACCGCCGCATCGATGACGATTTCATCGACCCGAGCGTCTTCCGAAACGACTCTGTGCTGGGCGTGCCGGGGCTGGTGAACGCCTGTCGGGCCGGTCGGGTGGCTCTGGCCAATTCCATCGGCACGGGCTGCGCGGACGACAAGGTGATGTATTACTACGTGCCGCGTATTATCAAATACTACCTCGACCAGGATCCGATCTTAAACAACGTCGAGACCTACCTCGCTTACGAGGAAACCGATCGGAAATTCATCCTGGAGAACCTCGACAAGCTCGTGGTCAAGGCTGCCAACGAAGCCGGCGGTTACGGCATGCTGATGGGGCCCTGGGCCAGCCAGGAGGAGATCGACAAGTTCCGCGATCTGGTCACAGAGAACCCGCGCAACTACATCGCCCAAAAGCCGATCAAACTCTCGCGCCACCCCACCTGGGTCGAAGATCATTTCGAAGGACGTCACGTCGACCTGCGCCCCTACATTCTTTATGGCGACAAGATTCGCATCGCTCCCGGCGGGCTGACCCGGGTGGCCCTGCGCAAGGGCTCGCTGGTGGTCAACTCCTCGCAGGGCGGCGGCTCGAAGGATACCTGGGTTCTCCACGGCGATGAATAGCGCACTCCCGCCCGCCACTCACCTGCAAACACCTGCCCGCTTTTTGTCATGATGCTTTCCCGTGTAGCCGACTCCTTGTATTGGTTGAGCCGATACATCGAGCGCAGTGAAAACCTGGCCCGCCTCCTGGAGGTCAACCAGCAGCTCATGCTGGACTTTCAGGAAACCGACGACCTCAAGCTCAAGGCGCACTGGGAGCCCATCCTGCGTTCCGGCGGGGACGAGGCGCTCTTCAACTCGCTCTACGACTTTGCCGATGCGACCAACGTGACGGACTTCCTCACGTTCAACACGCAGAACCCGGAAAGCATCCTGTCCTGCATTTTTGCCGCGCGCGAAAACGCCCGCATGATCCGCGACCAGATATCGGCCGAGATGTGGGAGACCGTGAACCGCCTCTACCTCTTCCTGCGCTCGAACAACGCGCGCAAGGTCTGGGAGTCCGGCAGCTACGACTTTTTTGAGGAGATCAAGCACAGCTCGCACCTCTTCCAGGGGCTCACCGACAGCACCTTCTCGCGTGAGGAAGGCTACGACTTTTTGCAGTTTGGCAAATACCTGGAGCGCGCCGACCGCACCGCGCGCATCCTCGACCTGAAGTACCACATCTTGCTGCCCAGTCTCAGTGATGTGGGCGGAGCCGTGGACGTGGCCCAGTGGCAGGCGGTGCTGCGCTCGGCCAGCGCGCTGGAAGCCTATCACCGCATCTATGTTGCCGACGTCGTGCCCTGGAAAATTTCCGAGTTTTTGATCCTCTCGGAAACGTTTCCACGCTCCATCCGCTTCAGTGTAAAGGCGATCGATCACTTCCTGCACCACATCTCCGGCACGCCCTACAACCAGTTTTCCAACGAAGCCGAGCGGCTCAGCGGGCGCCTGCTGAGCGAATTGACCTACGGCTCGGTCGAGGAGATTTTCCGCCGCGGGCTGCACGAGTACCTCGGCGAGATCGAGGAGCGACTGCAGGGGATTCACGCTGCGGTCTACAAGACCTACATGTTCCATCCGCCGGTTGACATGGCCGCGGAGATTCAGCAGCAGCAACAACAACAGCAGTGACCGCAGGCCCGCCCGCCGTTGTTGTTGTTCTTGTTTAAACGCTCCCTGACCGAGCCCTGACTTTGCCTGTTTTCCCCGTCTCGATGAAACTCCGCATCCACCACCGCACGGCCTACACCTATCAGGCCAACGTGGCTGACAGCTTCAACGAAGTGCGCCTGCAACCCTTCAACGCCGATGGGCAGCAGTTGCAGTCGTTCCAGTTGCAGGTGACCCCGTGGGCTACCCTTAATAGCTACCTCGATTTTTACCTCAACGTGGTGCATTTCTTTGAGGTCGGAAATCCGCACAACGCGCTCGTCATCGAGGCATTTTCCGAAGTTGAAACCTTTGCGGACACACGCGGCGAGCCCTATGGCCTTTTCCCGCGCACCGATCTGTCCCAGGCGGCGATGGGCGAGAACTTTCACGATTTCCTGACCGAGTCGGATCTGATCACGTTGGGGCCGGAACTGCGCTGGTGTGTCGAGCAGGCCATTCCCCAGCCCACGGTCGACGTGTGGGAAGCCGTCACCTTGATCATGCACTGGATTTTCCACAACTTTCAGTACAATCCGGTCGCCACGCACGTGAACTCCCGGCCTGAGGAGGTGATCAACCTGCGCGCGGGCGTCTGCCAGGACTTCGCGCATCTGATGATCGGCATGTGCCGGGTCACCCACGTGCCCGCGCGCTATGTCAGCGGCTACTTTTTTGACGACACCCGCGACCCTGCCGACAACACGCAGGCCTCGCACGCCTGGGTCGAAGCGTACCTGCCCAATTACGGCTGGCTAGCGCTCGACCCCACGCACAACCGCACTTGCAGCGTGCACTATGTGAAGATCGGGGTGGGGCGTGATTATCGGGATATTCGGCCGGTTTCTGGCACTTATCGAGGTACCGATCAGCGCTGGATGGAGGTCGATGTGCGCGTCGAACCGGCGCCGTAAGCGGGTGCTCACCCAGCCGGTCGCTTATTGATAGCGGGAGTTTCTTCTCACGCTAGCTGTCGTAAGTCATTGAGCCTCAGAGCTGTTTCGAAAAATTAGCTATGCGTAAAATATAAGTCTTTCCAAAGGATAGCTTGGGGTGCTATTGTAAGCACCACCTACCCTTAGGTAACACCCCTTTACCTTTTGCTCTTTATCTCCAACCCATTCGGTGTGTCGGCTCCGCAGTTTGCGAACGGTGCCGTCGCGCTTTAACCACACGCCTGTTACTCCGTGCTATGAAAAAATATACGCGTTTGCTCCGCGCGGGTTTTGCCGCGGCAGCCATGCTCGGCCTCAGCCCGCTCTCCGCCCAGATTCTCTTCCTCGATTTCGAGGGAGAAACCGTGGGTGCCCTCTTTGACGATACCACCACCGATTTTGGCTTCCCGGACGACAATCAAGGGGACAATAACAACACCACCTTCGAGATTACAGGTGGCCCTAACGGCAGTGCTACCATTGTTGACGTCGCTGGCGACAAGAAGCTGGCTTTTGTATCCGGTACGGGTGACCCCACTTTTGAGGACCTTACGATTTCCTTCGGCGGGGGCGGCTTTGATGGCTCCTTGATCTTCGATATGACTACCTTTGCTGACGGCGTCTTGGGCTTCAGCGAAATCGATGCCTCGGGCGATTTGGTGACGACTGTGCCGGGCGCTTTCCGGGTGTTCGTACTAGGCACCAACCAATCCACCATTTTGATCGAAGACGATGGTGTCCGCATGACCGGTTTCTTCAGCGATGTTGGCAAGGTGTTCTATTCAGATGTGGGCTTCGTGGATACACTCGAGCCGGGCGTGGAGTACCAAGTCAGCGTCATCATCGACTCTAACAACAACCAGGTATCGGTGGCCATCGACAGCTTCATTATCATCAACCGCGTGAGCCCGAATACCGGTTCAATAGCTGGTTTCGGTGAAACCCGGATCGGACGCCAGAACACTAACACAACCGGCGATGCGACGATTCTGGTCGATAACATCACCCGTCCCGGTTTCCCGTTTGTGCAGTTCCCCGCTACCGATGCCGTCGCCTTTGACCAAAGTGACATCGATGATGCCAACGGCAATTCCGGCAACGAGGCCGTCGGGGCTGACTTCACCAGCGACGGTGCGGATCTCGTAGGCACGGCAGCCTTCGATTTCGATACGGTGCAATCCGGTCTGGAAGGCTTCAACACCAGCATCTCCGAAGTGGGCTGGAATGGCCGCTGGGAAGGCGAAGGTACCTCCGACGGGACCTTCGGTTTGTTTGTGGGCGTCAACGGCAACACGAGCCCGGACCGCATCAACGCTTCTCCGGAAATCATCAACAACAAAGGCGGCACGCACACCTACCTGTTCATGCTGCCGAAGTCGGCTTTCAGCGTCGACCAGGGTGTACCGTTTGCCTTTGACGGCAGCACGTCCTTGTCACTCTTCCGCGAGTTTGTGAATGTGCAGATTGGTCCGCCTAGCCCCTTCATGACCGACTCCAGCCTCGTCACCCGTCGCCAGAACTGGGTCGTGCGCAACGGCACCGAGTACTACATCGACCGCAACAGCCTCAACGAAGGCAACTTTGGCGTGGTCTCCCTGACCGACCCGAACAACCAGAACTGGGAACTGGTCGACCCGACCACCCCAGAAGGCTTCGCGGCTCTCGAGGTCGACAACACCGGCGGTAGCACCTTCACCTTTGACGACGTCACGGGCGTGGGCTGGCTTGTTGAGCTTACGGTCAGCACGGATACCACGGACGACCTCATTCAGGTCTTTGACCAGATCGAAAGCTTCACCATCAACATTGGTGGCTCCTTGACCGAACTCGGCTACTTCGAATGGATCAGCCAGTTTGTTGACCCGACCAGCGACCCGACCGCGGCGCGCGACTTCGACCTCGACGGCGACGGTTGCACCAACGTGGAAGAGTTCATGTTCGGCGGTGACCCGACCGACCCGGATTCGAAATTCATCTTCCAGGACTTCGTCATCAGCGAAGGCGAGATGTACCTCTTGCTCAGCGTGCGCCAGAACTCCAGCAGCGGCGAGGTCGTGGACTTCGAAGCGGGTGATGACCTGACTGTTGAAACCAGCTTTGCCGGATTCGACGAAGTCGATGGTACGGTGCTCGCGCTGAAGGAAGCCATCGTCGAGAACAACGTGATTCAGCAGGACTTCCGGGTGGTGATTGCCCGGGCGGCGAATCCGTTTGGCTCGCAGGATATCGACCTGATCCGGGCCAAGGTGGAAGCCCCGCTTCCATAGGCTGAGTGTAACAGTCAGAACCTGTCTGGCTGATTACGCCGCGCGAATCTTGAAAAGCCCCCTTCGGCGGATGCCGAAGGGGGCTTTTCGCGTAGTTAAAAGGCTGCGCTGAGTCTCTCCGCAACATTGACCAAGCGCCCCCCTGCGATTCTTGCAGTACGCGAAGCTGGTTGCGAATGGAGGCTGCGTACTATCCGGCAAAGCGCACCCGAAAAACATCAGGTGGCGCTCCAACGCTTTGCGTCCAGGGCCGCAGGCTGCTCGGATCCGGGTTGCGCAGCTGCGAGATTCGAGGGCTACGCTATGGCCGTAGCACGCGCCCTCATTAACCGCCGCTCGGTGAGCTGGAGACGTTTTAGAGGTACTGGTCGAGCCCGTCCTGCGCGCGAACAAAGCCAGCTGCCTTGCGTTCCTCGTAGACGCGTTCGTTGTCGTCGAGGTTGGCGCGGCTGAGCAGCGGGTGCTCCTGGTGGTAGATGAGGCAGCGCTGACAGATGCGCTGGCGCGTCAGGCCGAGGTTTTCGGCGCGCATCATCAGGTCGGTGTCTTCAAAGCCCCAGCCTTCGAAGCATTCGTCGAAGCCATTGAGCTTGATCAGGTCATCGCGCCAAAAGGACAGGTTGGCTCCGCAGGGGCTGGCGTTGGTTTCCCAGGATTCGATGCCGGGAAAGCGGAAGGCCGCTTTTTTCGGATAAACGTAACCGCGCAGCACGCCAAGAATGCGCCCTGGCAGCGAGATGTCGAAGCGGTCGAGCGCCGTTTCGTCGATGTAGGCCCGGCCTCCGGAAATGTAGTGCCCGGTTTTGAGGAGCTTGCGGTGGTCGCCGATAAAGCGCCGGTGTGGCAGGCAATCGCTGTCGGTAAAAACCACGATATCGCTGGTGCATTGGGCGATCGCCTGGTTGAGCACGCGGCTGCGACGGTAGCCCTTGTCATCTTGCCAGACGTGCCTGAGCACGGGCACGTCCGAGACGCTGGCCAGAAAGGCGTCGATGTTTTTACGTGTTTCGTCGGCGCTGCCGTCGTCAGCGATGATCAGCTCAGTGGGTTGCGGCTTCAACTCGCGCACGGCCTCCAGGCTGCGCTGAAGGTAATCCCACTTGTTGTAAGCCGTAATGATAAATGCCACCGTCGGTGCCGCGTGGGTACCGTTTTGCGAAAGGTCTGCCGCAGGCATGGCTTGGCTCGGCTTTGCCTGGGCTGGCCGCTCTGAGTGTTGAAGACTCACTCGGAGTTCAATCGGTGATTATTTGTTTGGCTGAATGTTTCTGTGGAATAAAGGGCAGCACATGCTCGGTGTAAGGAACAATCACATCCAAAAGGTAGGGGCCGGGCGTCTCCAGCATTTCCTTGATGGCTCCGCGCAAATCTTCGCGTCGGACAACCTGTCGAGCTGGGATGCCGAAGCCATTGGCGATCTTAACGAAGTCCGGATACAGCCCGCCAAGGTTCTCTGGGCTGCCGATGTTGCTCGGGTCGCCCAGGATGGTGTGGCCGCGGGTGCCTTCGTAGAAACGGTCCTCCCATTGGACCACCATGCCCAGGTGCTGGTTGTTGAGCAGGAGCACCTTGACGTCGATCTTCTCGATTTTGGCGGTGGCCAGCTCCTGCACGTTCATCAGGAAGGAACCGTCGCCGTCGACATCGACCACGATGCGCTCCGGGCAGGCCACCTTGGCGCCGATGGCTGCGGGCAGCCCGAAGCCCATGGTGCCCAGACCGAGCGAACTGACAAAGGTGCGCGGGCATTTGAAATGGTAATACTGCGGGGCCCACATCTGGTGCTGGCCGACGCCCGTGGCCAGGATTGCCTCGCCCTGAGTCTCCTCAAAAAGCACCTGAATGGCTTCCTGCGGAAGGATGTGCTCACTGGGCTTGTAGGTGAAGGGATAGGGGTGCTGGCGCTTCCACTCGCCGATCTTTGCCCACCAGTCGGTCAGTTCGGGCTTTTTGAAATCGTTCTCCTTGGCCAGCTCGCAGAGGCGGCTCAACGCGTAGCCGATTTCCGAATGGATGGGTAGGTGTGCGCGCACGTTCTTGTTGTGCTCAGAGCGGTCGATGTCGAAGTGGACGATGTGCGCGTCAGGCGCAAACTTCGAGACGTCGCCGGTGATGCGGTCGTCAAAACGCGCTCCGGCGGCGATTAAGAGGTCGCTCTCGCAGACGGCCCAGTTACCGGCGACCGTGCCATGCATGCCAAACCAGTACAGGCTCTGCGGGTGGTCGGCCGGAAACGCGCCCAAACCCATCAGGGTCGAGGCGACGGGCAGGCCAGTGATCTCGGCGAATTCGCGCAGGGCGTCGGAGGCGTTGGATGAAAGAATGCCGCCGCCGGTGTACAGCACGGGCTGCTTGGCCTTGCGAATCAGTTCTAGAACGTGCTCCAGCTGCTCATCGTTGGCCTGCGGGGGCTCCGCATAGCCGGGCAGCTCGATGGAAGCCGGAAACCGGGGCTCGAAAATGGCCTGCTGTACATCCTTGGGAATATCGACCACGACCGGACCGGGCCGACCCGTGGTAGCGATGTGAAAGGCTTTCTTCATGATCTGCGGCAGTTCCTCCGCGCGCAGGACCAGATAGCTGTGCTTCACCGTGGGGAGGGTCATCCCGTAGAAGTCGGTCTCCTGAAAGGCGCTCTTGCCGATCAGGTTTTGGAAGACCTGCCCGGTCACCGCGACCAGCGGAATGCTGTCCATGAAAGCATCGGCAATACAGGTGACGAGGTTGGTGGCACCCGGACCGCTGGTGGCCATGCAAACGCCGGGCTTGCCGGTGGCACGCGCGTAGCCATGCGCCATAAACCCGCCGCCTTGCTCGTGGCGCGGCAGGATGGTGCGGATTTTTTGGGTACGCGTGAGCGCCTGGTGCAACTCCATGCTGGCACCGCCGGGATAGGCGAAGACCGTGTCGACGCCTTCGCGCTCAAGGCACTGGATGACAACATCGGCACCCTTGGTGGGTGGGCCGATCTGGTCCATTGGCGGCGTGTCGATGGAGGCTTCGCGTGTCATGATTCAATAAGGTGTGGATGGATGCTTGGCAGGTTCAGATGTGCAAAGAGCGTAGCGGCTTGGGCGGAGGCGGTAAGGTGTGCGCCCAACAGAGCCAGACGTGGGCCAAGTACGGCAACTAAACGGCCGTTAACGTACTTGAATTACGGAAAAAGCGCACGTCGAAACAGCCACGGCCAAAAGCGAGGTGCCGAAGTGGGTCAATAAAGCCAGCCAGGTGGAGACGTGCATGGGTACGCTTTTCTCGTTTGAGACTTCCTTTGAGGAAATTTAAAAGATATACGCAAACGATGGGTAGGCAATCCAAAAGGCCGGTTTGGCCGGGAGGGAGCGTCATGGCCTCTCCGGGTTTGCAAATGTATATCCATCAGGTATTTCGATAAGAGGGATGAGGCTACTTTTTCTGGGCGATATCGTGGGCAAACCGGGCCGACGCTACCTCAAGCAGCGGCTGGCTCGGCTGCGTGAGGAACTGCGCGCGGACCTGGTGGTGGTCAACGGCGAGAACAGCGCGGGCGGCTCGGGGCTCACCGGGGCCATGGCCGAGGAACTGCACGGCGCAGGTGCCGACGTCATTACTCTGGGTGATCACGTGTGGGATCAACGGGGGTTTGACGGCGAAATCGACCGGCTGGAGCGCGTTTGCCGCCCGGCCAACCTCCCCGAAAACTGCCCGGGCAAACGCTTCGTCGTTGCGGAGGCGGCGGGCCTGCGGCTGGGCGTGTTTACAGTGCTTGGCCGCACCTTTATGAACATGAAGGCCGAGTGCCCGTTTCTGTGTGCCGACCGCATGCTGCAGAACCATCGCGACGCGGCGGATGTCTGGTTTGTCGAGGCGCATGCGGAAACCACCTCCGAAAAATGCGCGCTGGGCTGGTACCTGGATGGCCGGGCGAGCCTGGTCGCGGGTACGCACACGCACATCCCGACCGCCGACGGTCGCATCCTCCCGCGCGGCACCGCCTACATCACCGACGTCGGTATGAGCGGGCCCTACGCCTCCTGCCTCGGGCGCGACATACAGCCGGTGATTTTGCGTTTCCTCGACGGGATGCCCCGTCGCTTCACTGTGGCCGAAGAAGACGTGCGGCTGTGTGGCTGCCTTGTCCAGATCGATCCGAAAAGCGGCGCGGCCACCCATTTTGAGCGGGTCGAGGTGCGCGAAGTGGACGAGCCCGCGCCCAGACCGGACCAAGCCGATAGCAACGACGCCGATACGCCGGCAGACGCGAATTCTGAGGCCGAGGCGGAGTCGATGGCGTAGGAGCCGTCTGAGCTACTCAATGACTGTGTAGAGGGTGTCGGCGGGTAGTTTGATGATAAGATTGCCGTTGGTTTCCTGGGTCTGGACGATGCGATCTGTCGGGTAGCCGAGGGCGTCGAGGGCGGTCACCTTGCGTCCGGCAAAGCCCTTGATGGCCACAGTGGCGTCAATTTTTTCGACGTTCATGGGGTAGCCGCCCACGCTGGTGATGCGTCGCCCGTGCGCGCCTTCCTTAACCGTTTCAAAGCCAAAGGGTTGTTCACGCGTGCCGGCTTGAATCAGAATGCGCTCCGACGCTTCCAGCGGCTTCCCATCCAGCGAAACCAGCGTGATAGCTCCGTAGTGATTGTCGGCTTCGATGACGACGAAGCCCAGCCGGACGCGTCCGGCCTTTTTCAAGAATCCGCAGGCCCCTTTGCTGGTCGGGGTGTCGACGGTGGCAAAGCCTTTGCGGTAGTCCCATACAAGCTGGCCGTTGGTGTTTTGGATCCGCTTGCGCTGTTCGTTGATCAGCTTGTCGAGGTCGGCGGTTTCCAACTGGCTTTCATCCGCCGTCAGGTTCAGGCGCACCGGTCCAGCGAAGAAGGCGCGCGGATTGACCTTGGACTCAAACTCCACCGTCGGATCTCCGCCGAGGGTGTTCTTCCAGACCGCGTCCTTGAACTGAATCTCGGGCAGGGCGACCGGCTTGTTCTGGTAAAGCTCCTGCAGCGGTTTGTGCTCGAGCACGGCGGGCTCTCCAGAGACGACATCCCCACGCCGGTACATAAGCGCGTAGGCCGGAAACTGCCCGAGCGTCATTGGCGTGCTGATGTCCCAGACGTCGAAGGTCGTACGCCACATCGGCGTGTCGTAGGCGAAGAAGCTCCAGGCATCGACCCCGGCCATTGAGCCGTAGGTGGCCACCAGAAACGGCCACTCGACCCGGTATGGGTTAGGGGTATCCCAGTTGTTCTCAGTGATGAGGTAAGGGAAATCGACGAGCTGGTTGGTCATCAGCGGCCCGGCGGCTTCCGGTGCCAGGAAGGCGGAGATGGGCCCGAATGCATCGCCGACATCGACGGCATAGGTGCGCTCGTTTTCGATGCTGATGGGCGAGAAGTATTCGTTGCGGCAGATCATGTCGACGGCGGTGTACGAATGGTGTTCGAGCGGGCCGAGCGTGGAGGGATCGGCGGTCTTCCAATTGCTGCCAGCAACCAGGGCCTGAATGCCCATGTCACGAAAGGCCTGCTTCATCTTCGCGTTGAGTTGAAACTGCAGGCCCGCCAGCAATTCAATCTGGTCGGCCATGCGCGCCGGGTTTGCATCGTAGCCGGCGTTGGTCATATGCCAGGCACCCAACAGGCCTGCCTTGCCGTGGGCGGGGTCGTCCCCCTCGATCGGCTCACCCCAGTGCTCGATGGCCTTTTCGATGGAGCCGTACCGTTCTTTGGCAAACTCGCCGAAGGCTTCCTGCAGATAGGTGCGGGTGGTCTTGGGCAGTTGTGCCGGGTTCATGGTCCAGAACAAGAGGTTGCTTTCGTTTTGGATTTCGATAATCGCCAACGCCGGATCCTCGGCCAGCGAGAGGCCGGTGTAGGGATTTACGGGCGTCATCAGCGCGCGGACCCACTCAAGGTACTTGGCCTGTAGGGGCTCGTTGACGAAGAGCGCGCCGGTGGTTTTCTGGCCTTTTTTAAGGCCGGGCAGGTCGACGTCACTCAGGGCCGTTACGTGCGTGTCCCAAAACAGATGGCCGAAGTAGACATAGATGCCCTGGGCTTTAAGCGCGGCAAAGGTGCGGTGAATCTTGTCCAGCTGGACGGCAAAGGCTTCCTGGTCTCCGGAGCGCCAGATTTTGAAGGCGTGCAAAAACTCAAGCCGCGCCAGGTTAACGCCGTATTTGGCCAGCCGCCGGGCATGGACATCCTTCATCTTTGGCTTCATCGGCATCAGGGCTGTGGCCTGAGTGGTCCAGAATTTGACCGGCGTGCCGTCGCCCAGCACGAAGTGATCGCCTTTGCGCCGGACATGCCCGTTGATGCCCGCTTCGGATTCATTGAGGTGGCGCAAATCGATGAGGCTCTCGGGGCCGAAGGGATCCGTGGGAGGCTCCCAGGCGAAGTGGCCATCCTCGGCTTCACCGGAGCGGATGCCGGGCTTGAGCCGACCGGCGGGCTGGAACGGTCCGTCGATGAGCAGGAAGCAGTCGAAAAAGCCTTTGTTGTCGAGGCTTTCGATGGCGAAGGTGAACTCGCCGGCTTCCAGCTCGACTTCGCCCAGATAAACCCAGTTGGTGCCGATAAACTTCAGGATGTAGCTATCCGAGTGCAGGGCGATGTCGCGCCCGCAGGTCTGCCAATCGCCGTCGTTGATGCGCCATTTAAAGGGGCCGTGCTTCCAGAACTTGCGCACCCAGAGGTCCCACTTGCCCGCGCTGGGCACGCGTTGGGTGTAGCTGGCGGTCAGCTTCTCGGCGGCATTCGTGTTGGCCGCCTCAATCAGGGTGTGCTCTGAGAGGACGGAGCCGTACTCGCTGTCGGGCGCATGCTCCTGGACTTCCACGTTGGTCGAGGTTTCGAAGTCCTCGGCTTCCCACCACACAAAGGCGGGCGAAGTAGCACAGAGGGAGGTCGTCAGCATGGAAAAAGCGGCAGCGGCGCAGCAACGCGAAATGGAAAAGGGCAACAAGTTCATGGCGGAAGTAGTGGGGTTGAGCTTTGTTGAATCTACCGAGTTTTCTGCAACGATCTGGCGTAATCGGGACGCTGGCAAGTTGCGTTTTAAGTGCCCCTGTCCGGGTTTTGCGATGGCTCCCTGCAAACAAAAAACCGGAGACCTCCCTGCAGAGGCGCTCCGGCTTTGAAATAGGTGACAAGTTACGCTGCTTACTCGCGGTTGGACATCGCCACCATCAGGAAATGTAGCAGCCAGCCCAGACTCGTGATGAAAGCGGCCACGTAGGTCCAGCCGGCGGCGTTGAGCGTCTGCACCACGCCCGGGCGCTCGTCCGGCCCGATGATTCCCAGTTGGCCCAGTTGGGCGGTGGCGCGCTTGCTGGCGTCAAACTCCACCGGCAGCGTGACCAGCTGGAAGATCGTCAGGACCAGATAAACGCCGACGCCGACCCAGATCAGGCCCGGGATGTAAAAGAAAAAGCCACCGATGAGGACGAAGGGCAGAATTTGCGAAGCAAAGCTCGTGGCCGGAATGAGCGCAGCGCGTACCTTCAGCGGAAGGTAGCCTTGGGCATGCTGGATGGCGTGGCCGGCTTCGTGCGCGGCGACACCCAAAGCAGCCAAGCTGCTGCCGCGGTAGTTCATCCGCGAAAGGCGCAGCTTTTTACGCGTCGGGTCGTAGTGGTCCGTGAGTTGTCCGCCGGTCTCCTCGATCTGTACGTCGTGAATGCCCGCCGAGCGCAGGATGGCCGAGGCCGCCTCGGCACCGGTGATGCCGCCGCGCGAGCCGACGCGCACCCACTTGTTGTAAGTGCTCATGACACGTGACTGCGCCCAGAGGGCCAGCAGCATTGTCGGCACGATCAGTAACAGAAAAGTCAACATAGGGTGTGGTCTCCTTGAATTGTGTGTTGGTTTTGAAAGTCTAAAGCAGAAAGGGTTCCGGGGCGCTGGCCCTAATCATAAGTGCTTCAATATCTGCAAGAAAGCGACTGGAGACGCCGATTCAAGCAAAACACGTTCAAAAATTCGCGAATTTTTGGTGTCACATTGTGCCGTCCTGACCCGGTTAGAGTGACAGGCGGGCGCGTGCCGCTGCGCGTTCACGCCGTTTGCTCGCGGCGGGGACCGTGCTTTTCAACGAGCCGGCCATGTCCATCAGCCATGAGCGAATCATGCCTTACGCTGCGACAACCGCCTGACATCCCCAAATGCGTCGCGCTTGTAAAGAGACCGCCTGCGCGTGCTTCAGGCCAAACCGTCGCGGCGCAGCAGGGCGGTTTCGTCGGGGTCACGGCCCATGAAGTCACGAAAGAGTGTGTCAGGCGGTGCGCTGTTGCCGCGGGCCAGGATTTTTTCACGCAGGTCACGGCCGGTAGCGGCGTTGAGGATGCCTTCCTTTTGAAAACGCGTGAAGGCGTCAGCGTCGAGCACCTCGGCCCACTTGTAGGAGTAGTAGCCGGCGGCGTAACCGGTCGGGTCGGCAAAGAGGTGGCTGAAGCGGTAGATGCCGGTGGGCGGGAGCGTCCGGGTGGGGATGCGGTAGCCGGCGATGCGCTCAGAGAGCACCGCTTCCAAATCTTCGGGAAGTCCGCGGGCGAGGTGCAGGTGCAACTCGAGGTCGAGCTTGCCGAAGGAAAGCTGCCGCATGGTGTTCGCCGCCGCGCGGAAGCTGCGGGCCCCGAGCATCTTGTTGAAAAGGGTTTCGGGAATGGTTTCGCCGGTTTGGTAGTGGCGGGCGAAGAGGTCCAGGCTTTCACGCTGCCAGCACCAGTTTTCCATGATCTGCGAAGGCAACTCCACGAAGTCCCATTTGACGTGGATGCCGTTGAGCGAGGGCACTTCGACGCGCCCGAGCAGGTGATGCAGCAGGTGCCCGAACTCGTGAAAAACCGTTTCGACCTCGCGGTGTGTCAGCAGGGCGGGCGTGTCGCCGATGGGCGGGGTGAGGTTGCCACACATCAGGCCCAGGTGGGGCTCCAGCTGGCCATCTTGGTTCAGTTTGCCCGTGCGCAGGGTGTTCATCCAGGCTCCGCCGCGCTTGGTTTCGCGGGGATGCCAGTCCGCGTAAAAGGAGCCCAGGTGCGTGCCGTCGGTATCCAGAATCTGATACACCTTGACCTCCTCGTGCCAGGTTTCGATGGGCTGCTTCCAGGGGGGCAGGGTGTTGTTAGGTTGCCCGCCTTCGCCCAGCCACTCCGCCGGGACCTCCTTGATAGTGACCCCAAAGATGCGCTCAACCAGGTCGAACATCCCGGCGATCACGCCTTGCACAGGAAAGTAGGGGCGCAGCGCTTCCTCGTCGAAGTCATGGTGCTCGCGGCGCATCCGCTCGGCCCAGTAGGCGAGGTCCCAGGGCTCGAGGCGCGCGGCGGGCTGACCGGTTTTTTCGGCGCGATAGTTTTCCAGGGCGGTGTTGTCTTCGGTGAATTTTTCGACAACTCGCGCGTGTAGATTTTCCACAAACGCCAGCGCGTTTGAGCCGTTGGCCGCCATGCGCCGTTTCAGCACAAAATCAGCGAAGTGCGGGTGGCCGAGCAGCTCGGCCTTTTGCTGACGCAGCTGGAGGATGCGCGGAACCAGCGAGCGGTTGTCGTGTGCCTCGGTCGCACCGATGCAACTGGTGGCCTCCCAGACTTCCTGGCGCAGTGCGTTGTTGTGCGCGTACTGCAGGACCGGTAGGAACGAGGTGAACTGCAGCGTGATCCGATAAACCGGCTGGGCCTCGCTGCCGTGGCCCTTTTGCTGCGCGTTATGCCGGGCCGCCTGCAGGGCACTCTCGGGCAGGCCCTCCAGCAGCGAGGCGTCGTCGATGAGCTTCTCCCAGGCGTTGGTGCCATCGAGCACGTTTTCGGAATACTTCTGGGTGAGCGCGGCCAGCTCGGCGTTGATCTGCTCGAGCTCGGATTTCTGCTCGGGGTTCAGGTCCGCGCCGTTGTCGCGAAAGTCGTCCAGCACTTCCTCCAAAAAGCGGGCGCGCACCGGGTCGAGCGCAGCGGCGTCCTGGGTTTTTGAATACGCTTCGAGCACGCGCCAGAGATCTTCGTTCAGCGGGATGCGGGTGAAGAAATCCGTCACCCTAGGCAACACCGCGTTGTAGGCCTGACGCAGTTCCTGAGAGTTGTTGACCGAGTCGAGGTGGGAGACGTAGGTCCAGGCCCGCTCGAGCTCGTCGGTGGCGTTTTCGAGGGCCTGCAGGACGCTGCGATAGGTCAGGCTGTCGAGGTCCTGGGCGGCGATGGCGTCAAGGCGTTTCTGGGCGCGCTGCAAGGCGGCCTCCATGTCAGGCTCGATGCAGCTGGCGGTGAAGCGTCCCCACGGAGGGTGAAACGCCGGGTCAAGAAAAGGATGATCCACAACCCAAAACCTACCGCAGCGGCGGTGGGGCGCAAGCGCGGTGTGTGCGTGCTGGTTCAGGCAGGGTCGGTGGCGTCCAGAACGCCCTTCGTGCGGTCGTAGCGCCGGGTGTAGATCAACAGGACCAGGCCGATGATAAACAAGGCCCCCACCGAGACGATACCGTTGCGAATATCCCCGGTGGCCCGGCTGACGAAGCCCGCCACTAAAGGCCCCAGGATCGCGGCGCTGCGACCCAGCATGTTGTAAAAGCCAAAGAAGGCGGCGGCGCGGTCGGGGGGCACGATGTTGGCGTAGTACGAGCGTGAGAGTACCTGTACGCCGCCCTGAGCAAGCCCGATCAACGCAGCCATCAGGTATACTGGCGGCATTTCAAACAGGAGGAAATCCCAGGGCTCGGGCGTCAGCTGCGAGGCGATCCAGGCTACGGCCAGGTACACCACCAGCATCGCGCCAATTACCTTACGCGGCCCAAAGGCATCGCCCGCGCGCCCCATGAAAAAGGCGCTGAAAATACCCACCACCTGCACCACGATCAGCGCCGCGAGCAGGCTGCCGGTCTCCAGCCCGAGCTTTTCGCCAAAGGCGGTGGCGGTGGTGATCAGCGTGTGGACCCCATCGATGTAAAACCAGTAGGCCAGCAAAAACCAAAACACGCGCGGCGTACGCACGATCTCCAGCGCGGTCGCCTTGAGTGAGCCGAGGGAGATGGCGATCGCCTGCGTCAGCGGCGGCCTGGGCCGGGGCGGTTCCTTGACGATGAGGAAAAGCGGCAGCGCAAAGAACATCCACCAGGCCCCGGTCAGAATGAAGGCCACGCGGATGCCACTGCTCTCGTCGGCCAGCCCAAAGACTTGCGGCTGCTGGACCAGAAACGTGCAGAACAAAAACAGCACGACGCTGCCAAAGTAGCCGCAGGCATAACCAACGCCGGAGAGGCGGTGCCGTTCCACCGGCGTGGCCACGGTCGTCAGTAAGGCGTCGTAAAACAAGATGGCGGCGTAAAAGCAGACCGTGGACACCACGTAGATGGCAAAGGCCGCGGGCCAATCACCTTCGTCGGGCAGGGCCAGCAGCGAGCCCGCCAGTGCCCCCAGCACCGTGACGATGGCCAGCAGGCGTTTGCGCCCGCCCCAGTTCTCCGCAAGCGCACCCAAAAACGGCGCAAGCAACGCCAGCGTCAAGCCGGCGGCCGAGACCGAGAGATTCTGCAAAAAAATCGCTTCATCTTCGGCGAGTCCGGCGGTCCAGAACTTGGAAAAGAAAATCGGATAGAACCCGGCCAGAATGCACAGCGCGTAGGCCGAATTGGCGGCGTCGTAGACGGCCCACGACCATTGTTCTCGGGTGATGGGACGACGGACGGACACGCTGCAAGATGAGGGCGCAAAGTAAGCCCGCCGACAAGCTTCAAGCGTGCGCCGCTTTCGCGGGTGCGTTCGATTTGACGTGAAGTCCTCGTCCGTGCACGCGTACGCTTGAGAGTCTGACGCCATGCACCCGGTCATCATCGTACGCCACCCCAAGGAACGTCTGAGCAAGTGCAGCCTGCGTCCGTTGGAAGGGTGCGCGGGGTTCACCTTCCACAAGGCGACGCCGCGTTTTTCCCTGGATGTGGCCGGCTGCCTCCTGCTCGAAGTCGGGGCTCCGGTACTGACGCCGGACGTGCGGACAAACCCCGAGACGGGTCAACCGCGTCCGCTCATCCTGCTCGACAGTACCTGGCGGCTGTTGCCCGGGTTGGAGGCATGCCTGGTGAACCGCGCGCAAGCGATTCCGGTCGGTTTGCCCGCAGGCATTGCAACGGCCTATCCGCGCGTGTCGAAACTCGCGGCGGATCCCGCAGGCGGGCTGGCCTCGGTGGAGGCGCTCTACGTGGCCCTGCGCTTACTCGGGGTGGCGTGCGCGGATCTGCTCGAGGCTTACCACTGGCGAGAACCCTTTCTGGCCGGGCTGGAAACACACCCGGCCTTTAACCAGTGAGCGCAGTCAGTGCTCGACGGGAGCGGTGGAGGCGGCGGCGGTGGCCGCGGTCAGGCGACCGGAGGTGTTGCGCAGGTTGAGGCTGAGCAGACGCGCGATGTTGCGCAGGATCTCCACGGCGATGTCGGCGCGGGTCTGGCTCATCGCGTCAAAGGTTTCGCGGTCCAGGGCGATGAGTACGCACTCACGCCGGGCCCGCACGGTGGCTGAGCGTGGCGAGTTGTCGACGATGGCCATTTCGCCCAGGATGCGGCCTTCCTGCACGCTCGCCAGGTGGATCTCGTGGCCCATGTCGTCCTCCTTGATGACGTTGCACTCACCGCGAATGATGAAATACAGCGTCTCGCCCAGATCGCCTTCCTTAAAGAGGGTCTCGCCAGAGGGCAGATTGAGCACCTGCACCTTGTTCGAGAGCGAGCGCAACTGCCCGGCGTCCAGACTGTCAAAGAGCTGACACTCGGACAACGCGTTGATGATCGCTTGCTGCTGCATGACTGCGGACGGGACTGACGCGGCGAATTGGGTGTACCAGTGACGGAATACCGGGGTTTCCGTTTAAAAGGTCGTCCTCGGGCGGCTTGTTTTGAGCGACGGGGGTGGTTTGGTGGCCACAATCAGGTCTTTGACCGCCCCAGGTAGCGAAAACCCCTGAGTCGCCGGGGTGGTTGTCTTACGACCTGGCGGTTGAAACGTGCGAGGTGCCCAGTTGCTGCTTCTGGAAGAGCTTGCGGCGCATTTTTTCAAAGGCCACGGGAGGGATGCCGCAAGAGACCAGGCCGATCAACTGCTGGGCGGCTTCCTCGGGCGTGGTGCAGGAGGTGTCAATCTCGAAATCGTAGCAGCAGTGCTTGTGGACGATGGCGGCCTGTTTGCGGGCCAGGCCGATCTGGCGGTCCTGGCGTTCACGCTCGCGGCTTTCCAGCAGTGTCATCGGGCACTGCAGGCCCACGAAGTAAACCGTGTGCTCGCGCAGGCTTAAGAGGCAGTCCTCCAGCCAGCGTTTGCGCTCCAGGACGTGGTCGACGACCACGGGCGTGCCGCAGTTGGCCAGCAGGGGCAGGGCCCGGTGAAAGGCATGGACCACCGGCGGGAGCAGTTCGGTGCGCAGGTCGTCATCTTCGAGCACCCGATCACTGAGCATGAAGATGAAATGATCGACGGAGGCGTACAGCACCGGCTCGGGTGCCAGGCGCTGGTAGGCTTCGGCCACGGTGGTCTTCCCGGAGGAAGAGGTTCCGTTCAAAAAGATTACCGCGGCCATGGTAGAGAATAAAGTTGGCCGCCGTTCGCCGAAATTAAACGTCCTTTTTTACCAGGTTCTCAACCCGTTGCAGTAGCGCATGATACACATCCGGGTGCAGCGCGAAAGATTCGGCGGCCACCGGCTGGTTTTCGCTGTCGCACGCAGCTTGAGGCAGTTGCAGCGTCTTGCGCCCGTCTCCCGTATCAAAGGTGAGGCAATA
>JBHJGM010000006.1:0-77439 GCA_050331815.1 Opitutales bacterium
CGACGGCATCCTGGTCGCGCATCATGCCAGCTTTGACCGCACGCTGCTGAACAAGGCGCTGCAAAAGCACTTTGGGCACGACCTGCTCAATCCGCTGGTCGATACGGGTGATTTGGCAAAACGCCTGGGCGAGGCGGGGGCTTTTGGCGCGGACCCAGGTGAGCGCCCGGGGCTGTCGCTGGACGCGCTGGCCGGGTTTTACGCGATAGCACCGCACGACCGGCACACCGCGCCGGGGGATGCCTTCATTACTGCGCAGATTTTCTTGCGCCTGCGCCGGCTGGCCCGCAAACAGAGCTGGCACACCCTCACCTCTTTGGTCGGGTGAGCCCGGTGCCGTGACCGGCACGGGACTGAATTGCTGACGCAATTCGTTTTTGGAGCAAGCCGGTTGGGTGAACCCGGTGCCATGACCGGCACGGGACTGCTGGGCTTTCTTCTGCTACCTGGTGGCGGCGATGGCAGGGTCGCTGGTGGGGATGACTGAGGGGGACTCCGGCGGGCCGACGTCGGCTGGGCGCGGGAAGTCGGCGTCGGTGGTCAGGAGAAAGCGATCAAACTCGAAGCCGTCTTCGCGCATGGAAAAGTGGATGCGGTGCAGGCCGGGCTCCTCGATCTCGAGGAAGATGGCACCCGGCACGCCGCAATGTTTTTCCTCGGTGCGCTGCTTGCTTTCCCACCACCAGCGGCGCTTGCCCTCGCACCATTGCATGCGGCGTCCGGATTCGGGCCAGGCGCCGTTCAGGCCGACGTGGATGCCGTTGTCTTCGGTGCCGGTCGAGTGGGCGCGGACCCACACGTAGTAGCGCCCTGGCTGGGTAAACTCGGCAAGGTAGGTCAGGATGGCGAGGCGCCCGGGTGCGTTGGCGAAGTTCGTGCCGAAGCGCATCGGGTCTGCATGCGTGACGCGGGTGTCGGGCAGGATCTCGAGGTAAGCCTCGCCGCCGGCGTCTTCTAAGTGCGGGGGGTCGGCGTCGGGGGAGATGTCCGGGGAGACCTGCTCGTTGAAGAGGTACCAGCGGCGTTTTTCGGTTTGGGCCTGTGCGGCGAAGTGCTCGGCCTCGATAACGAGCAGACCGTCTTGCTCCTGAAAGACGGCTTTACCGGCGGGAAACGCGGAGGGCTCCGTTTGGGGGAGCGTGACAGGAGCGAGCGGCTGGGGCTCAGCTGTGAGCGAGATGGGCGTAAGCAGCAGGACGCTCAGAAGGGCTCGGGCGGACAGTTTCGGAAACCAGAGGGGCAGCAGCATTTTGGGGCTTTTCAGGAGTCTTGTACAGTTGGCTGAAGTCAGCCGTGGGGGTAGGCACGGTGTGTCGCTGCGGCAGGGTTGAACGGTGTTCAACGCCGTGCAGGGAAAAATGCTCGCTCTTGCGAAGGGCGGCGTTGATGCGTGCCTTGCGACGCAGGCCAAACAGGGCGAACATAAAGAGGAAGGCGACGAAGCCGCCCAGGGCAATTTCCAGTTGGACGGCGGAAGCTGCGGCGTGTTGCACGGCAGGGGCGGCTGACAGCGAGGAAGCCGCTGCCAGGAAAACGCAGAGTGTGGGGAATTTTGCGCTCATAATCAGGGTGAAAGGTTGGGCGAGACTAAGGTGTGCTTATCGATTGCGCAAGCAGCGCTACATCGGGTGTGCCCTCAAGTGCCCCTACGCATGGACCCGATGGGAAGTCGGGCAAGGCGATGGTTTTTCGCGGGATGGTCGGGGTAAATCGGGCGCTATGGTCAGTAACTATAATCGTCTGGAATAAGTAGAAACTTAACGATGAGACGGGAAATTTCAAGACCCGAATTACAGTGTATGATGTGCGTATGCACCTAGGCATCAGTGATTTGTCATACATCGATGACCTGAGTATGCACACTCATGTGCAGAGGCCTTGGCCGCATCGCTAACTGCGTTTGGAATCGCGTTCCCACTCGCTGCGGAGCATAGCGTAGACGTGGCAGTCGAGTTGGCGTCCGTTTTTGCGAATGTACTGTCGCAGCGTGCCTTCCAGGCTCATGCCGGCTTTTTGGAGCACGCGCCCCGAGGCGGGGTTGTTGGCGAAGTGGTAGGCGCTGAAGCGGAGGATTTCGGTGGTGTTGAAACCGTGGTCGATAAGCGCGCGCAGGGCTTCGGTGGCGTAGCCTCGGTTCCAGTGGTCGGGGGCGATCCAGTAGCCCAACTCAGCGCGGCGGTGTTCGAGGTCCAGGCTGGTGCCGATGGAACCAATAAGTTCAGCGGTCGCGCGCAGGGTGATGGCGAGCGATGCGAGCGGGTTCTCACGGTAGTCCTCGAGCAAGCCGCTTATCCAGGTAACGGCCATGGCGGGCTCGTAGGGATGCGGGATTCGCAAGGTCGTGTCGGCGATGCGGGTGTCGTGGCAGAGGCGCGCGATGGTGGGGGCGTCGTCGAGGGTGAAGCGCCGGAGGGTCAGGCGGGATGTTTTCAGGGGAGCCACGAATAGGACGAAGTGAGGCAGGAACCACGAATGGGCACGAGTTTACACGAATGGTTTTTTGATAGGATGACGAGGCAGCGGGATTGGGGATCTTGGGTTTGATGCGGAGGGTTGGAAAGGAACCACTGAAGCAGTCTTATTGGTGAACGTTGGGGTTTATTCGTGGTTAGCGGTTTTTTCTGACTCGGGGTCCTGGTGTGGGCGTTGTGACTTGGGGGCGAGGTGCTGGGGCCTCTGAGCGGAAGGCGGTGGGCAGTATTATTAGTAGGCTTTGGCGAAGAGGGCGCGGCAGGGAGCGGGCCTGCCGGTGAAGGGGCAGGTGCCGGGCTCGGGGGTGCCGAAGTCGGGGTCGTCGTCGAGGGGAAGGCAGCGGACGGTGACCTTGAGTTCCTTGGCGAGCTTGTCCTCGTCGGCGGGTGAGCCGGCCCAGTGGGTGGCCGCGAAGCCGCCGTGGATCTCGGGCTTGTCGTTGTTTTGCGCGGTGAAAAAGGCGCGGAAATCCTCGAGGGTGTCGATGGTCCGGGTGTGATCGCGGCGGAAGGCCCGGGCGCGCTCGAGGAGCGTTGACTGGATGTCGTCGAGGATGGCGGGGGCCGTATCCAGAAGCTCGGTACGCTTGAGGGAGACCTTGTCCTTGCGCTCGCGGTCGCGGCGGCCGAGGAACACGGAGTCGCTCTCGAGGTCGCGGGGACCGACTTCAAGGGTGAGCGGGATGCCCTTTTTAACCCAGGACCACATTTTTTCGCCGCCGCGCAGATCGCGGTTGTCGAGTTCGACGCGGAGGTGACCACCGGCGTAGGGCCGGTCCTCAAGGTCGACCTGTAGCTGGCGGCAGTACTCCATCACGCGGTCAGCGGTGCCGTCGTCGCGGAGGACAGGCAGGATGACGGCCTGGGCGGGGGCGATTTTGGGCGGTAGGATGAGGCCATCGTCGTCGCTGTGCGTCATCACGAGCGCGCCGACCAGGCGGGTGGAGACGCCCCAGGAGGTGGTCCAGGCGAATTCCTGGGCGCCGCTTTCGCTGAGAAACTGGATGCCGCAGGACTTGGCGAAATTCTGGCCGAGGAAGTGAGACGTGCCGGCCTGAAGGGCCTTGCGGTCCTGCATCATGGCCTCGATGCAAAGCGTTGAGACCGCGCCGGGAAAGCGTTCGCCCTCGGTTTTTTCGCCAATGACCACGGGCATGGCCATCCAGTCTTCGGCAAAGTCGCGGTAGACGCGGAGCATCTGGTTGGTTTCGGCGCGGGCCTCGGCCTCGGTGGCATGGGCGGTGTGGCCCTCCTGCCAGAGGAACTCGGCGGTGCGCAGGAAGAGGCGGGTGCGCATCTCCCAGCGTACGACGTTGGCCCACTGATTGATCAGGATGGGTAAGTCGCGGTAGGACTGCACCCAGCGCGCATACATCTCGCCGATGATGGTCTCGGAGGTGGGTCGCACGATGAGCGGCTCCTCCAGGGGTGAGGCGGGAACCAGTCCGCCGTCGGGGCCGGCCTCCAGGCGCGAGTGGGTGACAACCGCGCACTCCTTGGCGAAACCCTCGACATGCTTGGCCTCTTTTTCGAGGTAGCTCTTGGGGATGAAGAGCGGGAAGTAGGCGTTGCGGTGACCGGTCTCCTTGAACATGCGGTCCAGCACCGCCTGCATGTTTTCCCACAGCGCGTAGCCCCAGGGCTTGATGACCATGCAGCCGCGCACGGGGGCGTTTTCGGCGAGTTCGGCGGCGCGCACGACCTGCTGGTACCACTCGGGGTAGTCCTCGGCGCGGGTGGGCGAAATGGCGTTTTTGGGTGCTTTGGGCATGGGTGGTTGGAGAGGAGTGCTTAGTGCTTTGTGCGGGGTTGCTTGAGTTCTAAGTTCTCAAAGTCAGACGCCTGGATTGCGACGCTTGCTTCGCGCGCTCGCAATGACGGTGCTGACCAGAAGGTCGGGTTAGCGATGCGTTTGGTAAAGAGGGGGGATGTTGGGGAAATGGGCCGTAGGGGCGAGGGTGAAGTTACGGAGGTCGCTGGTGGAGGATGCTGGAGCTGCCTCGGGTAGCGTGGCACTAAGCGGCTGGTTGGCAGGGGCTTAGGGAAGTCGCTTATGAGGGCGGGTGGCAGTGCGGTGAAAGAGGCTGGCGGCACATTGTCTCAATGCAGTGATATATTGGCCGACTTTGCAGACGTCCGCGAGAAATGCTGCGGGTGAGAATCCAGACGCAACGGACGCCACCGCAAGCCCCACCCCTTCGTCAGTCCCCAACCCCAAGTCCCATGACCATCGATTACGAAATTTGGAACGCGATGAGCGTTGAAGAGAAGAAAGCCTACGTGGAATCGGTTCCGGAAGAGGAAACGCTTTTTTCGGACAGCCTCGGTGACAGTGATAGCATCAACCAGGAGTGGAAGCAGGCCCTGTACGCGGCCATGCCCGGTGCCCTGGCGGTGGTGACCTTCACGAGCGTTGTCTTCGCCATTTCTCCCTGAAAGCCCCCACAGACCCGAACCAGCGCGTGCGGCAGTGCACCCAGGTGCGTTGCGCGGCGCTGGTTTGTGGATCGAGCGGCCGTCGGGCGCGTGACTTTCCCTTGCTTGTTTCCCCAGCACGAAAGCGCCCGGCGGCCCATGTGTCGGGTCTGCCGTGACCGGCAGATGACTGATTTGCTCGCGCAAATCGTTTTTTGGCAAGCCAGGTAGTGTGGCATTTTGCTTAAGGGTCTGCCGTGACCGGCAGTGGACCATTTACCGGGTGAGCCCGACAGGTCTGCCGTGACCGGCAGATGACTGATTTGCTCGCGCAAATCGTTTTTTGTCAAGCCAGGTAGTGTGGCGTATTAGCAAGGGAGAGTTGTGTAGTCGTGAGGCAGAATCAACGGCCTGCGCCTGGATTGCTACGCTCACTGTGTTCACTCGCAATGACAGAGCTGTTTTACCTTGTTAGGCTTGTGGGAGGGATGCGGGTGTAGTTGCGCCGCTGTCGGTCCGCTGTTGGCCATAACGGTGCTTCGAAGTGGTTTGGCGGAAAGCAGGTTGGCGGGCAAAGAATTTGAACAGCTGGCGGGACGCGTGGAGGATTTCGCTTGCGTTTGTGAGTGGAGAGACGATGTTACGGCCAGTTGTGCGGGTTAAAGACCTGCGTATGGGCAAGCGTCAATGGTTGGCGTGGTGGCCCAAAACTCCTGAAGTAGTCTCCATCGATGAGTGATTGTTTTGGGTTAAATTGACATTCATCGAACGGCCCGACCGTTCCTTCTGAACGGATTCGCTGCGGCGAAAGCAGGCCACCCAACCATATGACCTCGATTGAGACCTTCGAGGCGTTGCCTTTGGCGGCGCCCCTGCAACGCGCTTTGCGCGAAAAGAACTACGAGACGCCCTCGCCGATTCAGGCCCAGGCGATTCCGCATTTGCTCGACGGCGCGGACCTGATGGGCGTCGCCCAGACCGGTACTGGCAAGACGGCGGCTTTTGCGCTGCCGTTGTTGCACCGAATGGATACCGACCGGCAACGGCTGAAGTCCAACCGCTTTCGCACGCTGGTGCTGACGCCCACGCGGGAGTTGGCCGAGCAGGTGGCACAGAGCTTCAAGGATTACGGCAAGCACCTGAAGCTGGGTTGCGCCACCGTGTATGGAGGGGTGAGTGCGCGTCCGCAGATTCAGGCGCTGCGGCGTGGGACTGACACGCTGGTGGCCACGCCCGGGCGGCTGCTGGACCTCTACGAGCAGGGGCACATCAATTTCGATCACGTGCAGTACCTCGTGCTGGACGAGGCCGACCGCATGCTCGACATGGGCTTTTTGCCGGACCTGCGGCGCATCGTGAATGAGTTGCCCGAAGCACGGCAGTCGCTGTTTTTCTCGGCGACACTTTCGGGGGAGATCCAAAAGCTGGCCGAAACAATTTTGCACGAGCCGGTGGAGGTGCGCATCGCGCCGAAGGTGACGACCGCTGAGAAGATCGACCACCGCATGTGCTTCCTCCAGAGTGAGGATAAAATGGGCCTACTGCGGCATCTGTTGGAAGTTCAGACCGCGAAAGACGGGCGGAACCTGACCCTCGTTTTCAGCCGGACTAAGCACGGAGCCGATCGGCTTTCGCGCAACCTGAACCGCGCGGGGGTGCGCTCTGACGCCATTCACGGCAACAAGAGCCAAAATGCGCGACAGCGTGCGCTGGAGAGCCTGCGGCGCGGCAAGGTGTCGGTACTGGTGGCCACAGATGTGGCTGCGCGTGGTATCGACGTGAAGGACATCACGATGGTCATCAATTACGATCTGCCGGTGGAGCCCGAAGCTTACGTGCACCGCATCGGGCGGACGGCGCGGGCGGGTACCGAAGGCGTGGCCTACTCTTTTTGCTCGCCGAACGAACTGGACGAATTGCGGGCCATACAGCGTTTGATCAAGCAGGCGGTGCCGGTGCTGGAAGAGCAGCCGTTTCATCGGGCGGGTCTGGCGGAACGCGCGGCGACGCGTGGCTCGCATCAGCAGCAGACGCGCAAGCCTGCGGGTCGCGGTGGTTCGCGGGGTCCGCGAGGTTCCCGTGGGCCGAAGCGTTTCGGGCGTGGTTCGGGGCCGGGCGGCAAACGCGGCAAGGCTCCGGTAGGCGCGGGTACGAGCGGCGGCACAGGCTCTTCTCGTCCGGCAGGCGGCCCGAACGGCGTGCGCCGACGTCGGCGGGCGTAAGGGTTTTTAGGAGCTAGAATTTAGGACTCAGGAGCCAGAAGTCGGGAGTTAACTTGAGCCGCTTTGTCGGGTGACCCCGACAGGACTGCCTTGACCGGCTGCGGACTGATTTGCTGACGCCAATCATTTGGTTTGGGGCAGGCTCGGTAGCGTGGCGTGTTGGCGAGGGAGACTCGTGAGGACGTGGCGGGTGCGCAAAGCCTGCGCCTGGATTGCCACGCTCACTGCGTTCGCTCGCTATGACGCGTGTTCGTGTGTATTCACTTGCGCGCTAGACGAAGCGGCGGAAGACGTAGGTGACGGCGATCAGGACGAGGAGGGTCGCGACCAAAACGGTGCGCAGGACCGAAGGAGTACCGCGGCGGAGGGAGCCGGGGGCGTCGCGGTCGGCGGGGTTGTTGGCGGTTTCAGGATCATCAAACGCGTGCTCGGGGAGATCGAGGGCATCGTAGGTGGTGGCTGCGAGGTTCCAGCCGGTTCTTTCGTCGGCACCGCAGTTTGGGCAGGCCAGGGCACCGCGTTTGACGTGGGTACCGCAGTTTGGGCAGAAACCGGGTGGACGGAAAGGGGTCATGGGGAGGAGGTCTAGAGGTAGTAACGTCGGGAGGTCGGGAAAGCGTGCATTAGTTCTTGGTGATGCAGTGCTAAGTTCTTGGTGCTTCGTGATGCAGGGCTTGGTGAGTGTATGCTTCGTGGGTTCGGACTTGGTGCTGCGGTTGGAGAAATAAGGCGCAAAGTTCAGGGAGTCAGGAGACTGAAGATTGGAGGTAGATCTAGATTGGGAGTTGGCGGTTTTGGATTTCGCGCAGGGCAAGGAAATCGTCGAGGGCGATTTGGGAGACGGGGCGGCGCTGTCGTTCGCCGGTGTTGGCGCGCAGTTGCCGCAGGCGGGCCGGACCGGTGCGGTAGAATTGCAGGAGGGCCTCGGCGTCCTGATTCAGGAGGGTACGCAGGCAGGGCTCGCGGACCGGAGCGAGGGCTTCGCCGCCCTGCCCGGCCAGGCGATGGGCCAGCCGGGGCGAATCGCCGGTAAAGAAGCGTTGAAACGTGCGACGCCAGGTTTGTCGTTGTTTTTTGGATACAGCGAGAGGCCAGGGACCCGGCAGCCGCTCGCCAGCGAGGCCGCAAGGCAGGTGCGCGCTGGTGGCTGTGGCGGAGGTTGCGGACTGCTGGAGCCACCACAGACGCGCGAGCGCGATGAGGCAGCGGCGCGTGCTGTAGCCGGAAAATGCGCCGAAGCTCTGGGTGGGCGCCAGGCGGTTGCCATGGTCGCGCGGGTTGTCGAGGTCGTCGGGGTGACGCGTGAAGGACAGGTAGAAGGCACCGCCCTGGCAGCGGAGCACGACGAAACCGTGCGACTCGGGATGGGTGTTCTGGCGGTTGAAGGGCGGACGGTGCAGGCGCAGCAGCGCGGCCTCGCGCAGGCGGGCCTCGGTGGGGCTGGCGCAGGTTTCGTAAGTAATCGCCTGGGCACGCTGGACGAGGCGCAGGATCTTGCGCGCGGCGTGTGGGGGACGGGCGTTTTTATAGTCGGCGAGGCGGCGGCGGAGGTTGGCGCTGTGGCCGATGTAGAGGATGCGTCCGGCGGCATCGAGGAAGCGGTAGACGCCGGGAGTGCGCGGGAGGTTTTTGAAAAACGCCTCCCCTACCCGTTCGAGCAGCGGGTTCTCGTACGGGATGAGGAAGCGTTGCGTGCCGGTGTGCGCGTCGATGCCCGAAGGCATAGACAGACCGAGGGGCGGCGGCAATGCCGGGATAGATCGACGGGCCTACTCGCCGTAGGCGGGAGGCGGCGGAGCGGCGCCGGGGCCCATCAGAGCGGCTTGCTGCAAGAGTGCTTCGAGGTCGGACTCGGTCAGGGCGAAGTCGACGAAGGCGTAGTCGGCGCTGGCGTTGAAGCGCATGTTTTTGACGGCGGCCGGGACCTCTGGCTGCTGCTGCAGCATCGGGCGGAGCATGTTGTCGAGCAGGCCATTGGTGAAGGCAGTAAATTCGGAGGCCTGCTGTTCGGAGGGAAACTGCATGCCGAGCTGAAGGGTCATGGTGTCGCTGGCGGCGGCGGCCACCACGACGGCCTCCGATGCGGCGAGGTAGTTACCAAGCACGGCGGCGAAGGGCGGGGCCTGCGGATTGTTGGGGTCCATCTGCTCCTTGAGCTGTTGGCGCATGGTCTCGGAGAGCGTCAACACCAGCCAACCCTGGCGTCCGGGCAGCGATTCGGTCAGGGCGTCGGTGAGCGGACCTGAGGCGCTGGAACCGCCGGAGGCGTGGCGTGTCATGAGGGCGTCCATGCCCTTGCGCGAGCCGCCCACGACCAGCGAGCCGGTACCGTTGTCGAGGCTGGCGAAGAGCAGTTCGGGCTCATCGGGGGATTTCCGGCCAGCGAAGAAAGTCTGCCCGCCGATGACGGTCTGGGTCAGGGTCACGCCGTCTTCAGCGGCTTCCTGCTCAAGGAGTTCGCCGAGCTGTGCGTTGGAAATGGGCTTGGCCGAGGCGACGGCAAACTGAAATGAAAACGCGGTGGGGTCCTCCTGCATCGCGCCTTCGAGTCCGGTCAGGCTGAAAGCGGCGGCGGTGAGGTCTTCCTCATTCAAGTCGAGGCCGGAGATGATTTCATCGCTGCCGGAGTTTTCTTCGAACTGCTGGTAAAGGGGGTTGGTCTCGAGGGACTCGATGATGCTGGCCTGGCCCATGGCCACGGCGTCGATGTAGCCGGCGAGTTCGGCCCCGGGTGCGATGGCGCACATCACGGAGGTCTTTGCGGTGGAGACGAGCGCCAGGTTCGTCGTCAGGAGTGCGGTCGGAAGAAGGGCGTTGAGCAGGTGCTTCATGATTTTGATCTGCATATAATTCCCAGAAAACCGGGCAGGTCCGTGCGTGACGGGACCGGTTGCCCAGATGCGAAGGCGTTTGTCTCACCCGTGGGCCGCGCAAAGGCGAGGCGAAAGTGTCGCGTGACCGCGACAGGACTGAAGTGCTCACGCACTTCGTTTTGTCGGCAAGCCTGTGTCGCGTGACCGCGACGGGACTCAGATGCTTGCGCATCTGGTATTTAAGGCAGGTCCCGTGGTGAGTGCGACCTTTTGGCCGGCTCAGGGCATGAAGGTCATGTTTTGCGAGACCTGCTGGAGGATTTTTTCGGTTTCCTCTTCGTTGAAGGAAAGGGTGACCGCGGTGTAATCCCCATCGGGCTCGAAGCTCATGTTATGGACCGCCTGCGGCACGTCTGGCTGCATGGCAAGCATGGGCATGATGAAGGCGGCCATCAAACCGTTGACCATGTCGGAGAACTGCTTGGCTTCCTCGTCGCCGCTAAAGTTGAAGCCTAGTTGCATATCCATGGTGGAGCTGACGGACATCGACATGACGAAGGAGCGCATCTCCTGGATGCTCTTGCCGACGCCCGCCATGGGGCCCGCGTTGCCGCCGGCCATCTCTTTTTTGATCTCGTCCTGGAGTTCCTTGGGCAGGGTAAAGACAAACCAGGCTTGACGATCGGAAAGGGCGCTGCTGAGGGCATCCATGACCGGGCCGGGGGTTTCATTGCTGGCGTCCTGATAACGGCCGATGGTATCGCTGATGGCGTTGCGGGTGCCGGCGACGATGAGCGAGCCCTCACCGTTTTTGAGCGAGGTGATGAGCAGTTCGGGCTCTTTGGGATTGTCGCGGTAGACAAGAAATTCGCTGCCATCGATCTGCTCGGTCTTCATGTTGCGCTCGCTTTTGCCGTCGGTCATGGCGGCCATGAGGTCGCGGACTTTTTTGGTGGTAATGGGCTTGGCTGTGGTGAGGGCGAAGGAAAGCTTCATGCCGTCGGGTTTTTCTTCGATGGCGGCTTTGATGCCGGTGAGGCTGAAGGCACCGGAGAGGATGTCGTCCTCGGAGATGCCGAGGATGGTGGCGGGATCCTTCTGGCCGGCGGCCTGGTTGAGCTGCTGGAGGACTGGCAGCTTGGAGAGGTTGCGCTGGAACTCGCTCTGGTTCATGGCCTCGAAATCGATGAAGCCGGCGACCTCGGCGTCGCTGGTGAAGACGCAGCCGGTGGGATCGGAGAGAGACGGGTCACCGCCGGGGCAGCCCGTGAGCAGAAGCGTGAGCGCGGAGAGAGTGGCCAGGGAGCCAAGGCGGGCAAACAGACGTTTCATGGGTCGCAAGTATCGACGTTGAAAGGAGCGCCAGGCGGCGCGGGACTCGCTTTCATTCTCGGCTGCGCGGGCGATCCATCAAGGATAAACAGTTCTCAGGAGGTCGGGAGGTCAGTACTTAGTGCTTGGTGCGTGGAACTTGGTGGAGAGTGCGGGGTACATTGTGCGTGCAGATTGGGGACGTCGGGGAGGGGCGGCTTGGGACGGAGCGGTGGCGGGAGTCTCTGGCAGATTACGTTTCGGCGCTGAAGCAGCGCTTGGTTTGCTGACGCGAGGTGCCAGCGAGTTGGGCACTGTTCAACCAAGTACGAAGCACTCAATACCAAGGGCACAGTCTTTAAGACAGCGCGGCTCAGGGCGGCGGCGGGAGTGAGGCGGAGTCGAAGGGCTGGCGGAGGTGGCCGGTGCTGGAGAGGGCAAGCGTAGTGGCGGCGATGCAGGCGGTGTCGCTGCGCAGGGGGCGTTCGCCGAGGTGGACGAGTTGGAAACCGGCGTCGCGGAGGGTGTCGCGGTCGGTGGGGCCCCACCCTCGCTCGGGGCCAAAGGCCAAAACGGTGCCCGACGCCGGCGCGGGGGCTGAGGTAGCTTGGGCGAGTGCATGGCCGAGGAATGCACTTGGCTCATAGACATCGAGGGCCAGGCGGCGCGGGGGCGGTTGAGCATCGAGGCGGGCGATGGCGGCGGTGAGCGCATCGGCATGGAAGATATCGGGCAGGCGGGTGGCGAAGGCTTGCTCGGCCCCCTGCCAGCAGTGCCGACGCCATTCCCCGGAGGCCCAAAGGGAGCTTTGCGCGTAGCTGGGTTCGGCGCGTTCGGAAGCGGTGAAGCAGAGGCGGCGGATGCCGAGGGAGGTGAGTTCGCTGAGGATGCGGCGGGCGGTTTGAGGGCGCGGGGTGGCGATGAGGCAGTCGAGGTGGATTTTGGGATCGGTCGTGGCCTGCCAGGCGACCTCGAAGTGCAGGCCTTCGGGGGCCTCGCGGGTCAGGCGGGCGCACCCGCGCGGACCGTTGACCACGCCCACGTAGCAAGTATCGCCCGGGTGGATACGCAGCACGCCACGCAAGTGCTGGGTGCGCGGATCGCTGGTCGGGATGAAGGCAGCGTCCTCAGCGCGTTCGAAGAGCAGGAGGTTCATGCTGGAGCAATACTTGGTGCTTAGTTTCTAGTGCTTGGTGCTTAGCGCGTGTGCGTGGTGGTGGAGAGCCGTGATGGGCTTCAAAGGTTGCGTTGTAAGAAGGCGCGGAGGGCGTAAGCCGGGGTTTGTGAGTTTTTTGAGCAAACGCGGAGATGAAGCAATTTTGGGGGCTGGGGCCGGGGGCTGGACTTGGGCAAGGCAACCGATACGGGCGAAGGCTCAGCTTGACGGAGGCAGCCCCGCAGCCGATACTTGCCTTATCACGCTGAAGAAGCGAGGGCGCGCGTAGTTTAATGGTAGAACTCCAGCCTTCCAAGCTGGCCGTGGGAGTTCGATTCTCCCCGCGCGCACCAAAGGACGACACGACCCGTATGCCTGTGCCATGCACTGGGTGCCTGGATGAAACGCTGAAGCCCACATGCTGATTGCCGTTGTGCGGGCGAAGTCGGCTGGGGCAGGATACGGGGATGCAGCAACGGATTTTGGTGACCGGGGCCAATCGGGGGATTGGTCTGGCGTTTGTAGCGCATTATCTGGCCGAGGGGGCGCGGGTTTGGGCGTGCTGCCGGCAACCGCAAGGGGCGGAGGCGCTGCAGGCGCTGCAGGCGAAGGCGGAGAACGCGGGGCGGCTGTCGATTGTGGCCCTGAGCGTCGGTGAGGAGGCCTCGGTCAAGGCGTGTCGCGAGACCGTGGGTGCCGAGACGGACGCGCTGGACCTGCTCATCAACAACGCGGGGACTTTTGCGCCCGACGGCGACGGCCTGATGAAGCAGTGCGGGGAGGCCCTGGCGGATGTTTTTGCCACCAACACGATCGGGCCGGTGATCGTGACGCGGAGCTTCGCCGATCTGCTGGCGAAAGGCACCGCGCCGCGGACGTTTTCGTTGACCTCGGGCGCGGGGCGCTTGGGCAAGGCGCTACCGGCAGCCGGTGCGCAGTATGCCTACCCCTCAAGCAAGGCGGCGCTACAGCTGATGATCGTCCGGATGGCCGCAGACCTGAAAGCGGCGGGCATCATTGTCTGTGGGATGGGGCCGGGCTTTGTGCGGACGGACATGACCGCCGGCGTCGACCCGCCGCCGCCGCTGACGCCGGCGCAGAGTGTGGCGAGCATGGCGCGCGTGGCCGCTGCCTGGACGCCTGAACACACCGGCACCTTTTGGACCTGGGATGGTCAAGCCCAGGTACCGTGACCGGCACGGGACTCAACTCGCGTGACCGCGAGAGGACAGCGATGCAGTCGCATCGCGTTTGAGGGCGAACCCACTTCTGGCTGGTGGGCTACAATTCCGGGTTGTAGCCGGGGTCACCGAATTCGGGGTCGAAGTCGGGGCGGTCAGGTGCGTTTGGGTCGGCGCGCTGGCGGGTGCGCTCGGTGTTGGTTTCGCGGACGCGGTTGAGGTACTCCGCGCGGTCGGTTTCGCCCTGGATCACCTCGCCGATGACGGACTCATTTTCGACAGTGCTGCAGCCACTGAGCAGCGGCAAAACCGATACGGCTAAGAGCAGCGAAAGGGTGACGCGCGAACCAATCATTTCTGTGCACCGTAAAGCTTTTGCGAACCGAAGCAAGCTCGCTCGAGTGACCTCGAGAGGACTCGAGTGGCCTCGAGGGGACGGCGATGCAGTCGCATCGCGTTTTAGGGCAAGCCCGGTGCCGTGACCGGCACGGGACGGAAATGCTCGCGCATTTCGTTGGGGGCAAACCCGGTGCCGTGAGAGGCACGGAACTCGACTCGCGTGGCCTCGAGGGGACAGCGATGCACATCCATCGCGTTTGGGGGTAAGCCTGCTAGCGAAGTTCGCGGGAGAGGGCGCCGGTGCGGTTTTCGAGGCGGGCGACGAGGGCCTCGGTCTGGGGCTGGCTGAAGTCGGAGCCGAGGCTGATGGTGTCGCCCGTGACGATGATTTCGGTACGCACGGCGTAGGTGCCGTTGGCCATGAAGCCGATGATCTGGCCGTGGCGCGAGAAGACGATGTCGCCGGCTTCGGGGGAGAACTCGCCGCGCAGGCCGGAGAAGATTTTGCGGTCCATGGCGAGATAGCGGTCGTTCTCGGTGAAAATGGTGTATTCGGTTTCACCGTAGTAGTTTTCGTTGGCGTTGACGAGGACGGCGCTGGAGAAGCGGCCCGGGTCCTGGCTGGTTTCGAAGGGGGTCAGCCCCATGCGCTCGATAAGCGCCGGGTCGACGCGCACGGCCAGCAGGCGGCTGTCGTTTTTTAACGTATGCAGACGCGAGACGCGAAAACGCTGGCCGGCGAGTTCGACGGTGGCAGCGAGGTTTTCGACGAAGTTGACCTTGCGGTCGCTTTCGAGGGGGGTGTCTCGGCGGTGGAAGACAACGAAGGTCTCGCGCCCGTCGGAGACGAGGACCGAGCGCACGGAGTACTCCCGGGTGCGGGAGCCGAAGTTGCGCTCAACCGCGATGAAATTGAGGCGGACGACCCGTTCCTTGTACTGCTCGAAGATCGCGTTGAGGGAGAGGGTCTGGAGGGAGGCGACTTCTTCCTTGATCTGCTCGGAGGATTCGGCGAGCGAGGTGACGCCTTCGGCCAGCTTTTGGGCCTGCTGCTGGATTTCCTGCTTTTCGCGGCGCACGAGTTCGACCTCGCCGCGGGCGACGTTGAGGTTTTCGGAGAGGGCAGATTTCTCGGTTTCGGCGACACGGAGTTCAGTTTCGAGAAAAGTCTTTTCGCGTTCGATAGAGGTTTTTTCAGTTTCGAGGGACTGCACCTCCTCTTGGGCCTGCGAGAGGATTTTTTCTTTTTCGCTGAGCTGACGCTGGAGCAGGCGTACGCGCTCGGTGGACACGGCAGACTCGGATTTGAGGCGTCCGAGTTCTTCGGACAGGGCGAGGCGTTCCTCCTGAGTCTGGTTGAGGCGCGATTGTGCATCCACGACACGCTCGGCCAGGAGGCGGCGCTCGGACTCGACCTTAGCTTTTTCCTGTTCGAGGGCGCGCTGGCGTTTTTCGAGTTCGGTCTGCTGGGTGAGGAGTTCCTCGGCGCGGGTGCTGGCCTCCTGCAGGCGACTCTCCGTCTGTTGAAGCTGCGAGGTGGTGGTGGCCAGATCGCGGGCTTTTTGCTGCAGTTCGACCTGTTTTTCCGCGAGTTCCTCGGACAGGGAGTCGTTGGTCTGGCTGAGGGCCTCGTTGGCTTCCTGTTGGCTTTGAAGATCGAGTTGCAGAAGGGCGATGATGTCCTCCTCGACGGTGGCCATGACCTCTTCAGCGGTTTGGGCCACGGGCGCGGTTTCCTCGTCGTCGGCATTGACGTCGTCGAAGTCCACCAGAGCCAGGATGCTCAGCAGGAGGAAGTCGCAGACGACGAGGAGGAGGGAGCGATTCACGTTTTTTGGAGGGCTTTGGTGCTTGGTGGGTTTTACTTGGTACTTAGTAGTTAGTACTTAGTACCTGGTGCTTGGTGGGTTGGTCAGGTGGTCGGCAGGTCGGGTTGGATGCGTTAGTTAAGCTGCTGTCTTTTAAGTTCTGGCTGCTGAATTCTGTATCGCGGCTCCTGGATGCTGGATTCTGAGTTCTTAAAAATACTCAATTACCGCCCTGAAGTTCGTAGAGGAGGTTGCGTTTGTAGGGACGCACATGAAAAATTTTGAGGACGGCAACGAAGAGGATGCCAAACAGGGTTGAGGCGTAGGCGGCCATGAGCCCGGCCTGCACCAAGCTGGTGGCCACCATGATGAGCGAGGCAACCGTGCCGCCAAGGCCGACGTACAGGCCGCTGTCAAAAAGAACCTCTTCGTTTTCGAGGAGGGACATCTTCAGACCGGCGGGGGCCTCGAGCTTGCGGATGTGCCCGACGCGGATCAGGCAGATCAGGTAAAGGCAAACCTGCAGGACAAAGAAGATGCCCAGCATGAGCAGTGTGATTTGGTCGGGCATGGAACTACGATCGACAGTGTTGGGTATATCGACGGCCTGTGCAAGCGGTCCGAAGTCGATGGAGATGCGCGAGGGCAACTCGGCGCTTTCGGCAAAGAGCGAAGGCTCGGAGAGGGCGATGAGCGAGACGAGCACCACCGAGGCCAGCAGGGCGTGTCGGGCTAGATCCAGGGGATGAAAGGCGGTCCATTCGCGCGGGAGACTGGACGAGAGCAGGCAGGTGACGCCGAAGGTCAGGCAGATGCCCGCGGCGAGGAAGCCCAGCCCCTTGAGAAAGAGCGCCTGCGGGGGATGACGCAGGCAGAAGCGGGTGACGTTCTCGGGGGCGTAGCCGGAGAGCGGGGCCAGCCAGCCGGGCGGATGGTAGATGGGTTGCTGGCGCTCGAGCAACAGGTCGAGGGCCGCCCTGCCCTGCCCCGTGGCGAAGCGCAGGTCGTCCCAGCCGGTGTCGTCTCCGTAAGCTTCGAGGTATTCGAGCAGGCTTTCGGTATTGCGGCAGAGCATGAGCGCGCCAAAGAGCAAGGCGCTGTTTTCGGGGCGTTCGCGCGCGAGCTGCGCTAAGCGCGGCAGGTGCGAGAGGTCGGTGGCGAGGCGGGCGACCTCGGTCAACTGCCGCCAGTTCATAAAGCGGCCGAGGCGCAGGATGCCCTGGTAGACCTGCTCGAGCGCGGCGACGGCGCCCGGGTCGTCGGCGGTGGCGAGGTTGGCGAGTTCGGTCAGTTGGAGGATAAGGTCGGGATTGGCGCTGCCGAAGTGCTCGCCCTGCAGAAGCAGCGCAGTGGTCAGAATGGTGGCATCGAGGGGTGCGCCGCCGGGATTGGTGGCGGGGAAAAAGCGTGTGGTCCCGCTCATGGCGCGCGTTTGCAGAATGGCGGCCACGGCGGGGCTGGCCGAGCGCTGAAGAAAGTTGCGGGTGACGTCGCGGTTGGCCTCTGGAGCCAGGAGCGGCAGCACGTTCTGACCGGTTGCGGGGTCGGGCTTGAGGGGAAGGAGTTTTTCAAGCGCGTCAAAGTAGGGAGCCGTGCCACCGGATGTGCGCAGGGCGGGGTTGGCGGCGAGGCGCTCGTTCAGGCGGTTGCGCCGTTCATTGACTGCGGCTGGTTCGAGCTGGGTGCTGGCCGCGGCCTGGAGGGTCCACTCGGCGGGGCCGGTGAGTTCGCGCGCGAGCTGCTGACTGGCGAGGTCGAGCAGGTTGTCGGGCTCGCGGGTAATGCGTGCAAGCTGGCTGGCGATGTCGGTGGGGTCGGTTGCTTCGGAAGGTTGTTCCGTACGCAGGTGGGCCAGGCGAATCTCGTCGCGGTCGACAAAGGCGAAGTGCGCGGGCAGGCCCAGGCTGAGCACAGCAAACAGCACGGCCAGGACGAGCAGGCTGCCTCCCCCAATTCTTGCCCCAAGCTTGTTCATCGACACAGGAAGTGTAACGACCGCTCACGGATAAAGGAAAGCCCGCGTGCGGGTTGGTCTGCAGACCATTAAACACAGTATGTCCGCGAGCCGCCGAGAAATGTTCCGGTGGTTCAAGCCAGCGCCGGGTTTGCCCTTGCCAGTGGGTGGTTTGGTGGCGTTGTTGAACGGCATGCGGCTGCGAGTCACTCAATTTGGAGAAAGCATTCTCAAGGAAAAGGGAGCGCCCGTCACGACCTTTGGGCCGGAATTGAAGCAGCTGGCTGAGGACATGGTTGAAACGATGCACGCGGAAGAAGGCATCGGGTTGGCGGCCCAACAGATCGGCCAGGCATTGCAGTTTTTTGTGATGGACCTGGCCATGCCCGAAAGCGACGCGGACTTTGACTGGCGCTACGATGGGCGCAAGCTACCGCTGGATCTGATTTTTCCGCTGGCGGTGGTTAATCCGCAGATCGAAATCGTGCCGCCGGGTACGCCAGCCGAGGCCGAGGAAGGCTGTCTGTCGTTTCCGGGAATTCGGGGTGCGATTGAGCGGCCCGAGGCGATTGTGCTGGGTTTCCAGGACGTGGAAGGCAACGCGCACGTGCTGGAGTGCAACGGGCTGTGTGCGCGCTGCGTTCAGCACGAGTACGATCACAACCAGGGCGTGTTGTTTACCGAGCGCATGGGGCCGGCCACCGTGAAACAGCTGGAGCCAAAGCTAAAAAAGTTGAAGCGGCAGACGCGGGATTTTTTGAAGAGCGGCGGCGCGGCCTGAGGGAGTTGGTTGCGTTTGGAGAGGCTTCGTTGGTAGCCGCAGAAAAGCTCAAGGAGGCACGGTGCATGAAGCGCGTGCGGGCAGGCGGCAGCCAGGGGATGGGACAACGGGGAGGTGGCTCAGCTCAAGGTGCGGGGGTGGCGGTTCTCACCTGTGGGATGCGCTGGAAATCGAGGTCGTAGGTGAAGACTGTGGCATCGTGCTCAATCGCCATCGCCGCGATGAGCGCGTCTGTGGAGAGATTGCCGCCTGAGCCCAGTTGCTTAAGCAGCTCGAAAAAGAGCGCAAAGGTCTGCTCGGTCGGGTGAATGAGGCGCGTGCCTGGCAGGCTCAGCCATTCGTTGATGAGCCCGCAGGCATCTCCAACACGCAGCGGCTTGTCCATAATGGCGGGATGCGTTGTGATGCGCACGAAGCCCAGGACGACCGGCCACGCCAGCGCCAAGGGCTCGGCTGAAGCGAACGCCTGCTCTAGCCAATTTTTGGCGACAGTATGGTGCCGGGCCAACTTATCGATGGCGTAGACCAGGCAATTGACATCGGGTAGCGTCATTAGCGTTCGAAGCGCTTCGCCTGTTCGGTGGCCTCGATTTGGTCGTGGAGCTGATTGAGCGAGGTGTTGGTGAATTCAGGCTTCAACCCCAATGCGCGTGCGCGAACTTTCACCGCTTTTTGGGGAGCCTTGTCGGACGCCGCCAAGCCGGAGGCCAAGGCTTCGTTGACGACTGTTTTGAAGGCCTTGCCGGTGCTGTTTGCCTTTAAACGGAGCTCACGCAGGAGTGCATCATTGATGTCAATTGTCGTGCGCATAAATGCATCATGATGCAGACATTGCCTGAGTCGAGCTTAATGTGATGATGCCAAGCTGGCTGTGTGCTAGCGAGACAGGGCTTGAGGAACTGACCGCAAAAAGGCTCAAAAGGCGCAAGGTGGTGATGGCGGGGAGGCGTTGATAGCATAGGCTGCACATGGCTAAGGTCTGGCGGCGCGGCGACCCTCCCCTTGGTGAGTTAAGAGGAACGGGCAGGTTCGGGATGTGCTATACGTCGGATCTCGCTCGTGCCTGGATTGCGACGTCGCTCTGCTCCTCGCAATGACGGTATGCGTGGTCGCGAGTCATTGGTTGGATACGGGTGTTGCGCGCGGGAGGTAGTTGGTTGCAGAGTGCGCCGGCTTATTGAGGGCAGCCGTGATTGGACAAGCTGCTGAAATCACTGAGATGGGGTGCGAGCGATTTTTCTGCTGGCGTGCAGACGGGCGAGCGTTGCAGGTTGGATGCCTTATGAAGCTCGAACAAGTCGCCCTGCAGCTATACACAATCCGTGATTTTACGAAAACGCCGGAAGCACTCGCCGAGAGCCTGAAAAAAGTCGCTGGCATCGGCTACCAGGCCGTGCAGGTCAGCGCGGTCGGACCGATCGAAAACGAGGCGCTCGTGAAGTTGTGCGCGGACCACGGGCTGGCCCTGTGCGCGACGCATGAGAGCGGTCAGGAAATCCTGGACAATCCGCAAGCGGTGGCCGCGAAGCTCAACGCGCTGAATTGCAAGTACACGGCTTACCCCTATCCGGGTGGCGTCGATTTTTCCTCAGAAGCCTCGGTGAACGAATTGATCGGCAAGCTCAACGCGGCGGGTAAAGTGTTGCACGAGGCCGGCTGCACGCTGCTGTATCACAACCACCAGATCGAATTTCGGAAGCTAGGCGGGCAGATTATTTTGGAGAAGATTTACGCAGAGACCGACCCGAAGTATCTGCAGGGCGAAACCGACACCTACTGGATACAGTACGGCGGTGGCAGCCCAGTGGACTGGTGCACGCAGCTGAAAAACCGCCAGCCGGTGATTCACCTGAAGGACTACCGGATCAACGCGGAGAATGGCATCGAGTTTGCGGAGGTGGGTGCCGGAGTACTGCCGTTCGAGGCGATCATCGCCGAAGCCGAGGCCGGCGGTTGCGAGTGGTTTGTGGTGGAGCAGGACCGCTGCCCAGGCGATCCGTTTGACTCGGCTAAGCAGAGTTTTGACTATATCACGGCGAATCTGGTGGAGTGATTGTCCCGGCTAACTAAGTAAGCGGATGTCCAAATGGAGCGCATTCACATCGCTCGGCCCGGCGAAGGGCCAATCGAGTACGCGCTGGAAGATGCGCGTGCGATTCGGGAGCAAGGAAGTATTCCGGAGGAAGCGTTGTATTGGCAGCAGGGCATGGCGCAATGGCAGCCCGCGGCTGCATTTTTCGAAGGCGTCGCTGCGATTGGCGATTCGGCTTCGGGCACGTCGCTTTCGCCACCGATCGAATGATATTGAGCGCGTGAGCTGGCATCCAAAAAAGTGGATGCATCTGCGCAACGCCAGGATCTTGAGACTATGGTGGGGATTGTGGCTGGGAAGCGGAATCATGGGTTACATTAGCTTGCGGGCCCATGGAACGACAGAGAACATCAGCGACTTGATCGGCGCAAGCATGGCCTACATCTATGACTCCGTACTTGCTGTTGCGCTGTGCGTGTTTGCCTATGCCATGATTCATCGGATTACTTGCAACCAGCTAGCCCTGGCAAGTCGTGCAAACACGCCGGAGCGCGCATAAGGCTTGGCCACGTTTGGCACAGAGCCGCCGGAGGTCGCGGTGCTGGAGAGCGACTGGGCGGCGTATCAGCTTTTGGATACTGGCAACGAGCGCAAGCTGGAGCGCTTCGGGTCGATCACCGTAATCCGAGGGGAGCCCAAGGCCTGGTGGTCCCCAGCCCTGCCCCCCGAGGCGTGGAATGCTGCAGATGCCACCCATGATGACGAACACGGGCGCTGGCAGTTTCGTAGCCAGGTGCCCGAAGCGTGGTCGCTCCGGCAGGCACGTTTTACGATGGAGGCGCGCTTTACCGAGACCTCAAAGCACCTGGGCGTATTTCCGGAACAGGCACCGCACTGGGAGCGGGTGGCGGCCACGGCGGATGCCCTGCGGGCACGCGGGGTCGAACAGCCGCGGCTGCTGAATCTGTTTGGATACACGGGGGCGGCCACGCTGGCGGCGGCGGCGGCGGGCTTTGCCGTGACGCACGTGGATGCCTCGAAACCGGCCTTGAACTGGGCACGACACAATCAGGCGACGTCCGGACTGGAGGGGGCGCCGGTGCGTTGGATTCTGGAGGACTGCCTGAAGTATGCCCGGCGGGAAATGAATCGTGGCTCGCAGTACGAGGCGATTTTGCTGGATCCGCCGAGCTTTGGGCGCGGGCCGAAAAAGGAATTATGGCGGGTGGAGCGGGATATCATGACCTTGCTGGAATTGTGCGCGCAATTGCTCAGTGCACAAGCGGGGCTGCTGTTGTTGACACTGTACTCGCTGGAGGCTTCGCCCATCATGGCGGGCAACGCGCTGGCGGAGGCACTGGCGACCAGGGGCGGGCGCATTTCGGTGGGCGAGTTGGCGTTGCGGGAGTCCGGCGAGGGCTCGCGCAAGCGGCTGCTGCCCCTCTCGCTGTGGGCACGTTGGGACGGGTTCTGAGGCGCGCCTGAGCGGAGCGCGCAACTCTGCGGTGACGTCGGGGTTAGCGCTAAGGCGGTCAACGGTGGTATATTCTGGTCTGGAAGGTGCTGCCGATGTAATTTATTAGAACTTATGAATCGCTGCTGTTTCAAATTATGTGCAAGTGCGCTTTGTGGGCTGCTGCTCGCTTACGCGCCATCGCAGGGGCAGGAGACTGCGCCCGGCAACGAGGAGGGCTTCGCGATTGCGGAGGTGTTGAGGATCGCCCAGGCTAATGTGCGTGAACGAGGCGGGCTACAGCGTTTGCTGGCGCTCAATAGCGTTCGGGTGCGTGGCACGCTGCGCCAGGGGGAAGCCACCGTTACGCTGACCGTCTTCAAACGGCGTCCGAACCGATTGCGGGTGGAAGCCGAGGCGCGCGGGCAGGTGACCTTTGTGACCTATGACGGGCGCACGGGCTGGCGCTGGACGAGCGAGGCGGACGCGAAGCCACAAGCGATGACCGGGCTGGAGCGCCAGTTACTGCGTTTGCAGGCGCGCTTTGCCAATTCGCTGGATGAGTTGGACCCGTCGCGTGTCGAGGACTTTCGGGCGGTGCCGCGCACCGATGGCGAGGGCGTGGAATTTTACCGGTTGCGGCTCGGACTGCCCGGCGGCGGCTATGAGGAGATTTTTCTGGATGGCGAAACCTTCCTTGAGCAGCGTGTGGACCTGTACGCGATGCGCGATGAGATGCCGTTGACGACGCTGTATTCAGATTACAAGGACATCGATGGCTACCAGGTCGCGCACCGGGTGGTGAGCACGCATGACGGAGAGACGCTGTCGGAACTGGTAATTGAGGACGTGCGGTTCAACCTGGGGGTGATTCCCAGCATGTTCGCACCGCCGCGCGCGCAGGACTGAGTAAGGAGATGCCGAAACCGTAAAGAGGTGTAAGAAAGGGAAAGAGGTGAGCCGCGAGAAGGCGCAAAAAATGAGAGCTCAAGCGGTTAGACGGTATAACAAAAAAGAATAGCTGGAGCTCTGGAGCTATCCAGGAGCGCCGTTCTTAGTTGCCTGTGCTGCCAACGAGCCCGTGGGCAGAGGTTTAGACGGGGGTTTCGGCGAGGAGGCGTTCGGAGCGCAGGCGAGCTTCGTCGGCCTGTGCCATGAAGAAATCCTGCGCGCAGAAGGGTTCTTCGCCTTCGGGCACGCGCACCGGGGTGAAGGTGCCGTCGGGCTGGAGTTCGGTGGCGAAGCGATTGTCACGGAAGTAAGCTTCGAGGACATTGTCGATCACCTGGTCGCGCAGTTCGCGGTTTTCGAGGGGAAAGACGGACTCGATGCGGCGGAAAAAGTTGCGCTGCATCCAGTCAGCCGAGCCGAGGTAGACCTCGGGCTCGTCGCCGTGGTTGAGGAAGTAGTAGATGCGGCTGTGCTCAAGGTAGCGACCAAGGATGGAGCGTACGCGGATGTTTTCTGAGAGGCCGGGCACACCCGGGACGAGGCCGCAGATGCCGCGCACGTTCAGGTCGACCTTCACGCCGGCCTGGGAGGCGGCGTAGAGGTTGTCGATGGTGTCCTGGTCGATGAGGCTGTTGACCTTGGCCATGATGCGTGCGGGCTTGCCGGCCTGTGCGTGAGCGGTCTCGCGCTGGATTTTCCGCTGGATGGAGGTGTGCAGGTTGAAGGGGGCGACCAGCAGCTTTTCAAACTCGGGGGAGCGGGCGAACCCGGTCAGGGTGTTGAAGAGGGAGGCGACCTCCTCGGTGAGGGCGGGATCGGCGGTGAGGAAGGAAAAGTCGGTGTAGGCGCGAGCAGTTTTGGGGTTGTAGTTGCCGGTGCCCAAGTGGGCGTAGCGGCGCAGGCCGTTTTTCTCGCGGCGTACGATGAGGCAGCACTTGCAGTGAGTTTTGAGCCCAACCATCCCGTAGACCACGTGCACGCCGACATCCTCAAGCTGGCGCGCCCACTGGATATTGGCAGCTTCGTCGAAGCGGGCCTTCAGCTCAATCAGTGCGGTCACCTGCTTGCCGTTGCGCGAGGCCGTCTTGAGCGCCTCGACGATGGGCGAGTCGCCGCTGGTGCGGTACATGGTCTGCTTAATGGCAAAGACCTCGGGGTCGCGCGCGGCCTGGTTGAGCAGTTCGACGACCGGGTTGAAGGAGTCGTAAGGGTGGTGCAGCAGGAAGTCGCGCGCAGAGATGGCTTCGAAGAGCTGGCCCGGGTTTGAGAGCGCGGGCGGGCAGTGCGGGACCTGGGTGGCAAACTTCAGGTCGGGCCGGTCGATCATGTCGTAGATGGGCGCCAGGCGCAGGAGGTTGACCGGCCCGTTGATGCGGTAGACCTGCTGGCGGTTGAGGCTGTTGGCGCGCAGCAGCTCGCTGAAGATCTCCTCGTGGACACCGTCTTCGATCTCCAGGCGCACGGCGGCTCCGCGGCGGAGCTTGTAGAGTTCCTCCTCGATGCGGGCCAAGAGGTTCTCGACCTCTTCCTCGTCGAAATAAAGATCGCTGTTGCGCGTGATTCGGAAGGCCCAGGCACCCTTGATTTTGTAGCCGGGGAAGAGTTCCTGGACGAAGCCCTTGATGAGGTCGTTGAGGAAGATGAAGCGCGGCTGCGGGCGATCATCGATCTCGATTTGCACCAGGCGCGGCAAAATGCGTGGGACGGGCACCACGGCCTTGAGGGTTTCGATCTCGGGCGTGGAAGGGTCATCGAGCCAGACAAGGAGGTTGAGGCCCTTGTTGATCAGTTGCGGAAAGGGGTGCGCTGGATCGATGGCCAGAGGCGTCAGCACGGGGAACACCTCTTCCTCGAAATAGCGCGCCAGCCACTCGCGCTCCTCACCGCGCAGATCGGTGGGTGCTTCGAAGGTGATGCCCTCGGCGCGCAGCGCGGGCACGAGCTGATCGTGCCAGCAACGGTATTGCTCGGCGACCTGCTTGGCGGTCAGTTCCTGGATGCGGCGTAGTTGTTCGCGCGGCCCCAGGCCGTCGATGGAGACCTCCAGCACTCCGGAGTCGACCTGCTGCTGAAGCCCGGCCACACGGATTTCAAAAAACTCGTCGAGGTTGGAGGAAACGATGCTGAGGAAGCGCACGCGCTCGAGCAGCGGGAAGCTGTCTGAGCAGGCCAGATCGAGGACCCGATGATTGAAGGCGAGCCAGGAAAGCTCGCGGTTGTAGTAGCGGGTGGCTTCGGTGGGAGTCTCGGGCTGTTTTTCCAACTGCATCGTCCACAATGATTTGGGGATCGCGAAACCAGGAAGTTAGGCCCGGTGCAAACACGAAGCAAGCGGGAAGGACCCGCGCGCGCTTCATGGAAATGTAAAAACTGCCGACTAAAGGAGGAAGGAGGTGCGCCTGCGCTTGTGTGCCATGAAGAAGACTCTGCTGACGATCCGCCTGTTTTTCGGCCTTCTGTGTGTGGGCGCGGCTTACCTGATCTGGTTCTCGAACCCGGATTGGGAACGTTACCTGTTGCCGATCCTGTTCGCGGGGGCCTGCGTGGGCACGCTGACGGTGCTCCTGGACATCTTCCTGAAGGGCTTTTCGCTGCGCGGGCTGACGGCGGTCTCCTTCGGCTTGGCGATGGGGTCGTTTGTGGCATGGTTGCTGTCTTCCTCTCCGTTTTTCGAAAAGGGTGATGAGTCGATGCTCTTCATGGTGCGGCTGATTCTCTTCGCCATGTGCACCTACATCGGGACGGTGGTGGCCCTGCGCGGGCGCGACGAATTCAACCTGGTCATCCCGTACGTGAAATTCATTGCGCAGGAAGTGAACTCGCAACTGGTAGTGGTCGACACCAGCGCGCTGATCGACGGGCGCATTGTCGGTATCTGCGAAAGCCGATTTTTGACGGCGGGGCTGGTGATCCCGCGCTTCGTGGTGGAGGAACTGCACATGGTGGCAGACTCCAAGGACCCACAACGCCGCGAGCGTGGACGACAGGGCCTGCAAGTGCTCAACGATCTGAAACGCATCGCCGGCCTGGACGTGCGCATCCACGAGAGCGATGTGGCGAAGGCGGCGGACGTGGATACGAAGCTGGTCTTTGTGGCCAAGCACCTGAAGGCGCGCCTGTTCACGCTGGATTACAATCTGGCGCAGTTGGCGGAATTTCAGGGCGTGGAGTGGCTGAACCTCCACACGCTACAGCAGGCCCTGGCCCAAGAAATGAAGGTGGGCGAGCTTTTCGAGGTTGAGCTGGTGAAACCGGGACGGGAAAGCCATCAAGCGGTGGGCTACCTGCCCGACGGGTCGATGGTGGTGGTGAACGAGGGCGCCAGCCACATCGGCAAGCAGGTGCAGGTGGAGGTGACGAGTGTACTGCCTTCGGCGGGGGGTAAGTTGATTTTCGCGAAGATTTCAGGGATACCGGAAGCCGCTCATTTACAGGATGTTCCGTACGCGCTGGCTAAAGGCTAAAATTGTGTAAAAAGCCTTCCTCTGGGCTCAGGTAAGCCGCAGGGCAGCCGATTTATGCGCCAAGCAATGGGCCCTCGTGGGCCTGCTGAAGCATCATTCAACGCATACGAAGAATCCAACAGGAGTGTATCATGCAGCGTAAGAACAAAAAGGGTTTTACCCTCGTAGAAATTATGATCGTGGTGGTCATCATCGGCCTTTTGGCCGCGATGGCTATTCCGGCCTTCCAAGAAATTCGCCGTAGCTCGGTTCAGAGCACCATGGACAATGACGCGCGCCAGATCGCCTCGGCCGCGCAGCAGTACTTCATGGACGACCCGGACATCACCACCATCGAAATGGATAACATTCTCGGCAGCTACATGACCGAGCTTTCCGATGGTGTGAGCCTGGTTACGGATGCCTCCGGAACGACCGAAGCGACGACCATTGCCTCAGGTGCCAGCTTCTTCCTGCAGCACCGTGATGTCAATGGCGGCGCCGGCGTCGAGTACAACGAAGAAGGTCGCCGCGTCGATCCTTAGTTACTCGACCACCGAGTCTAAGGAAAGCCACCGACAAACTTTCAAGCCGCACCTGGAAACGGGTGCGGCTTTTTCGTGCGCAGGGATGGCAAGCGGACCTTGTGCCAGGAAGGCGCAGTCGCTATCGGTTTATGTGTGGGGTCGATTCCAGTCTCGATCGAAGATCTTTGGGGCGTGCTGAAACGGCGCTGGCGGCTGTTTTCGCTGGGGGTGCTGGTAGGGGCCGGCCTGGTCACGGTTGCAATCCTGAGCCCGTTGACCTGGGAGGAAATTTTCGCCCAGGCCAAGGCGCTCATCAACTGGCTGGAGGTCACCAGCCAGGCCTATCCGCTCTTGCTGGTGGTTGCGCTGGCGTTGCTGCCGTTAACGGGGTTTCCGGCGAGCGTGCTGCTGGTTTTGTGCGGTGCCCACGGACCTGCTTTGGGCTTTTTGATGGGTCTGACCGGACTGACGCTAAACACGGTGATCGTGTATACGCTGGGGACCCGCATCTTGTGCCGACCCGCGCAGATGGTTTGCCGCTGGCGCGGCGTTTCGGTGCCGCAGGTTCCAGAAGGCCAGGCGGTGAAGTTCTCGTTCGCGGTGCGGCTGCTGCCGGGCCCGCCACCGGTTTTGCAGGGGATTGTGCTATCACTGGGGGGCGTGCCGTTTGGGACGTACTTGTGGGTTACAATGACGGTACAGGGAGCCATGACGCTGGGCTTCGTCCTGGTGGGCCTGTCGCTCTTCGAAGGCGGCAGCGGCCTTGCCATCGCGGGGCTTGCGGTCATTTTAGGTTTGGCGCTGCTGGCGCGACTGTACACTCAACGCAATGCCCGAACGCCACGCCCGCCCGAGCCGCAAGCGCACCCCGAGCCGCGAGCTCGCCCCGAGCCTCGGCGGCGAGACCGTACTGAGCGTGGGCGCGCTGACGCAGCAGATCAAACGGCTACTGGAGACTGAACTGCCCGCCTGCTGGATACGCGGCGAGGTGTCCAACCTGCGGCGGCAGGCATCCGGACACGTTTACTTTACCCTGAAAGACGTCGAAGCATCGCTGAGCTGCGTTCTGTTCAAGGGGGCTGCGCTGCGGCAGGGCGTGCCGATTGAAGACGGGCGGGCCCTGGTCGTCTATGGGCGGTTGAATGTCTACGAGCCGCGTGGGCAGTATCAGCTGGTGGCCCAACTGGTGATCGAAGACGGTGCCGGACGCCTGCAGGCGGCTTACGAAGCACTCAAGCGTAAGCTGGCTGCTGAAGGCCTTTTCGATCCGGCTAAGCGGCGGCCTCTGCCTGTGCTGGTCCGGCGGATCGGGGTGATTACTTCGCCCAGCGGAGCGGCCCTGCAGGATTTCATGCGCATCCTCAACCGGCGCGGCTGGGGTGGTCACGTCGTGCTTTTTCCGGCGCGGGTACAGGGCAAGGAAGCCGCGGCGGAGATTGTCGCGCAACTGGAGCGCGCGCAGACCCAAGGCGATTTTGAACTGATCGTGTTGACGCGCGGAGGCGGCAGCCTGGAGGACCTCTGGCCCTTCAACGAGGAGACCGTGGTGCGGGCTGTGGCCGCCTGCGCGTTACCGGTGATTTCGGCCGTTGGACACGAGATTGATACGACCCTGAGTGACCTGGCCGCGGATCTGCGGGCAGAAACACCCTCGGGCGCGGCGGAGTTACTCTCATCGCAGTGGGTGCAGGCGCGCGAACGCCTGCGCGGGCTGTATGACGATTTTGAATGCGCATTTTCCGCACGCCTGGAAACGCTGCAAGGCGGGTTGGAGTTACTCGCGGCACGGCTGAAAGCGGCGTCTCCGGAGAACCGGCTGGAAAGCGCCGCCTTGAGGTTGGACGACCAGGCCAACCGGCTGGAGCGCGTGGCGCAGGTTCAGGTGAACCGTCAGCGTGAGTCACTCGCGAACCTGCGCACGCGGTTGGCCGCCCTCAGCCCAGAGCAGCGGCTGCGCTACAGCCGCGAACGTGTGCGCAGCCTCGGCGGACGTCTGGAAACAGCGACCTGGCAGCACCTGAGGCGTATCCAAGAAAGAAATATATCTTTGGAACGCCGGCTACAGAACGTCAGCCTGCAGCAGGCCTTGAGGCGAGGCTATGCAGTGGTGCGCGATGCGCGCGGCCAAGTGGTAACACGTAAGGCTGGACTTCAGCGCGGTGACCGTTTGGCCGTGGACTTCGCGGATGGCGAGGTCATCGCACGCATCGAGGATACTTGATTAAGGAACCACGAATGCTCACGAGTTAACACGAATTAGCACGGATGAAGGCATAGATGACTGACATGTAAGCCGCCGATATATGCGGGCGGAAACAAGCTTAGTCACAGCCGGTTTTTAACTCGTGCAACTTCGTGTAAACTGGTTGTTAGCCACGTTTAAACTGAGGGGAACTTGACCCACTTTTGCTTAGCCTTGGAGGATTTTACGGCGGTTTCGATGAGGGCCATGCCGATGACGCCGTCTTCGATGGTCGGGAAGTCGTAGCCCTTTTTCGGCGGCTTCTTGCCGGAGACCTCGTCGCGGATGGCCTGGGCAGCGTTGAGGTAGGTGTTGGCGAAGGCCTCGATGAAGCCCTCGGGATGGCCCCAGGGCAGACGATTGTTTTCGCCAGCCACCTTGGACAGGTAAGCGCTGTTGCCTCGTGTGTGAATCTGGCGGGGCTGGTCGGCGGCCTTCAGCATGAGTTCGTTGGGCTGCTCCTGATGCCATTCAAGCGAGCCCTTCGTGCCGTAGACGCGGATGTTCAGGTCGTTTTCCTCGCCGTTCATGATTTGCGAGGCAAAGAGAATGCCACGCGCCCCACCCTTGTAGCGGATGAGGATGTTGCTGTCGGTTTCGAGCGGATCGCCGGGAATGAAAGAGGTCAGCTCGGCGCAGAGCTCCTCGATCTCAAGGCCGGTGATGTAGCGCGCGAGATTTTCGGCATGCGTACCGATATCGGCAGTGGCGTTGGAGATGCCGGACTTTTTCGGATCGGTCCGCCAGCGCGCCATACCGGTGCCGGCCTTGGCCTCAATTTGCGGCGTCATGTAGCCTTGCGGGTACTCGACGACAACCTTGATGAGCTTGCCCAACTGACCCGAGGCCACGAGCGCGCGGGCGTGTTTGACGATGGGATAGCCGGTGTAATTATGGGTGAGCGCGAAGACTTTGCCTGAGGCCTTCACTGTCTTGCGCAGGTCGAGCGCCTCCTTCAGGGAAAGCCCGAGGGGCTTGTCGCAAACGACGTTGAAGCCCGCCAGCAGGCAGGCCTTGGAGATGGGGCAGTGCTGCCAGTTGGGCACCACCACGGAGATGAAGTCGAGGCGCGCGTCGGCGGGCTTTTCAGACTCGGCCTTCAGCATCGCTTTCCAGTCGGTGTAGGTGCGTTCGGGCGCCACGTGGAAATCTTTGCCCGAGGCCTTGGATTTTTTGGGGTCGGATGAGAAGCAGCCGGCGACGAGTTCGATCTGGCCGTCCATCTGCGCGGCGATGCGGTGCACCCCGCCGATAAAGCCACCATGGCCGCCACCGACCATACCCATACGTAATTTGCGTTTCATAGTTTCGGATATAGAAGGTTAACCACGAATTAATACGAAAACACACGCATGCTTATTTTCATTCGCGTTCATTTGCGTTCATTCGTGGTTCGCGATCGCGGCTTAGCGGTTTTTTTCGTCGAAGGCGGCGTCGAAGGCCACGTTGGAGGGAGCGAAGTCCAGGCGCCTCACAAATTCGCAAGACTCGCGTCCGCCGTGCAGGCGATCCATGCCCGAGTCTTCCCACTCGATGGAGAGCGGTCCGGTGTAGCCGATACGATTGAGCGCCCGGATGATGGGCTGGAAGTCGACCCCGCCGCGCCCGACCGAGCGGAAGTCCCAGCCGCGCCGGTGGTCCCCGAAATTGAGGTGCGAGGCAAGGATGCCGCTCTTGCCGTCGAGCAGGCGCGTGGCGTCCTTCATGTGCGCGTGGTAGATGCGGTCCGGGAAGGCGTTGATGAACTCGACCGGGTCGACGAACTGCCAGTGCAGGTGGCTGGGATCAAAATTGAAGCCAAAAGTCTCACGGTGATTGACCGCCTCGAGCGCACGCTGGGCGGTGTAAATATCGAAGGCGATCTCGGTCGGGTGCACTTCGAGGCCAAACTTCACGCCGCACTTGTCGAACTCGTCGAAGATGGGATTCCACATTTGGGCGAAGTACTTGAAACCTTCGTCAATCATTTCATCCGAAACGGGCGGAAAACTGTACAGCATGTGCCAGATGGAGGAACCGACAAAGCCGTTGACCACCGAGACGCCGAGGTTCTTAGCGGCGTGGGCGGTGGCTTTCATCGCGCTGACGGCCCAGGCACGTTTTTTCTCGGCCTCGCCGTGGGTTTCGGGCGGAGCGAAGACATCGGAACGGGCGTCGTCGTTGGGGTCGCACACGAGCTGGCCAGCCAGGTGGTTGGAAATCGCGTACAATTGCAGGCCGTGCTTCGCGAGGGTGTCCCGCTTTTGCTTACAGTAGTCGGCGGATTCGGCGGCCTGGAAGACGTCGATATGGTCGCCCCAGCAGGCAAGCTCCAGGCCATCGTAACCCAGGCTCTTGCCGGTTTCGCACATTTGATCAAACGGCAGATCGGCCCATTGGCCGGTGAAGAGAGTGACAGGACGGGGCATGGCTTTTTGGAATTAAGGAGCTAGAATCTGTAAGTAAGAAGGAAAACAAAATCTGAAGTTGTGAGGTGCCCTACTTGATCTGGATGGGCTTGCCGGTGTGGGCGGATTCGTAAGTGGCGTCGATAATCTGCATGAGTTTGAGGGCCTCCTCAGGGGTATTCAGCGGGGGCTCCTTGCCGTCGAGGGCATGGATGAAATTTTCGGCAGCGCGGAGGCGGCCCATTGCCTCATCGTTCTGGAAAACAAGCGCCCGGTTAACCGGCATGCCCTGCTCCATCGTGAAAAGCGTGCAGTCGTCGGTGGCGGTGTCGTCGAGACCGTCGACGCCAAAGAGACGGCGCACGCGCCCCCCGGATTTCGTACCCTGAAAGACCACGCTGACCTCCTCGCGCTCGTTCATCTCGGCCCAGGAATTGCGGAAGGAAAGCACCTGACCGCCTTCGAAACGAATGAAGCCATGAGCGGCAGCCTCGACCGTGTTGGTGGCGCCCACCACATCGGGGATGCCCCAGGGGCCCTTGAAAGCGGGGTCGTTGATATGGGTGTCGAAAGTGCCTCCGAGCACGTATTCAGGCTTTGGATACCCCATGAAATACAGCGCCAGATCAAGCATGTGCATCAGGTCGATCAACGGGCCGCCGCCGGAGAGTTCGCGATTGGTGAACCAGCCGCCAAAACCTGGGATGCCGCAACGGCGAATCCACATGGCCTGCGCGGAGTTGATGGTACCCACCGTGCCGTCCTGAATGTAGGCCATCATCTGGTACGACTCCGGGCGAGCGCGGTTGTTGAAGTCGAACATGAGCGTCTTGCCGGACTTCTTGGCGGCGTCGACCATCTCCTGTGTCTGAGCGGCGTTGAGCGCGGGCGGCTTTTCACAAAAGACGTGCTTACCGGCTTGCAACGCGGCCATGCAAAGCGGGTGGTGAAACTTGTTCGGGGTGATGACCGAGACGGCGTCGACCTCGCCCGATTGCAACATCTTCGCCGGGTCGCCAAAGGTCTTGGGCACGTTATACTGTGCGGCGACTGTCTGGGCGGCTGCTTCGTTGATGTCGGCGATGGCCACCACCTCCGCACCTGCTTTTTGAAATCCGGGCACATGGTAATGCACCATGCCGCCGGCACCAATCACACCTACGTTCACACTCATACGAGATACAGTTTTTCGGGGTTTGTGGGAGGAGACGAGAAGTAGCGGTTTTGAAAAGGCGCGGGGGCAAAGTCAACGGTTGTCCCTTTTGCGGCGCGGAAAAAGCGGCGGCGGGTTGCGTTCACCTCGGGGGCTTCGCACATGAAGGGATGCCGGAGTTAGCGGAGGTTGTTTACTACAAGAACAAATGGGAGCCCGGGCTGGGCGCGGCGGTGACGCGAATCCGCCTGCAAGCCGACAAGCGGCCTTTTCGCAAGTGCGACACCGACGCGTTGCATAAAGGCCTCAAGGGCACGGAGCTTCAAGAAGGCCTGACGCGTGGCAAACAGATGGTTTTTCGCTTCAGCAGCGGGCACTGGCTGGGCGTGCATCTAGGGATGGCCGGGAAGCTTTTTTGCGAGCCCCTACCCTATGCGCCAGCCAAGCACGACCATCTCGTGCTGGATCTGAAGGAGGCCGGCAAGGCGCTCATTTTTCGCGACATGCGGCATTTTGGACGGATTCGCTACGATGCCACCGAGGACGCCTCAGGGCCGGATTGGTGGCAGGCGATTCCGCCGGATCCGCGTTCAGAGGATTTTACCAAGGACCACGTGAAGGCATTTTTGGAGCGTCGCAGCGGCGCTCCTGTAAAAGCCGTATTGCTCGATCAGGAAGGTTTTCCGGGCATCGGCAACTGGATGGCCGATGAGATTTTGTGGCGCGCGCGCATCCATCCGGCCGAACGCGCCGGAGACCTCACGGCGCGTCAAAAAACCGCTATCTTCAAAGAGACCGTTGCCGTCACGGAGGGCGCGCTCTCGACGATTGCCCACCACAACGAAGACCCGCCAGAGGGCTGGCTGTTTCAGGTGCGCTGGAAGGACGGCGGCATCTGCCCCAAGACCGGCAAAGAACTTGTGCGCGAAGAAATCGGTGGCCGCACCACCTGCTGGTCACCCGGGCGGCAGCAATTGAATAAAGAGAAGTGAGTCAAAGACGAAATCGAGAATGATTGAACAGAAGGTCGCAATGAACGGGAAGAAGGGGCATGAAGCGTGCCACCGGAAGCGTTTTGCTTCGCTTCTTTAGCTGCCTTTGGTCCAATGCATTCATGCTACGAGTGAAAAGCGTAAAGTCGCCAATCGAGCCGGAAGCCGATGGCTTACGTGTGTTGGTCGCACGGTTTCTGCCACGCGGCATGAAAGCGGGTGTTTACGATGTGTGGATGCCCAGCCTCGCGCCAAGTACCGAACTGCTCAACGCCTTCCTCAAGGAGGGTCTCGACATGAAGGCCTTTCACAAGCAGTACCGCGTGCAGCTATTTCAAAGTGAGGCGGTGGATGCCGAAAACGGGCGCAACCGCAATCACGGGCAGAAGTACACGCTGCGCCTGTTAAAGTCCTTAAGCGAGCGCGGGAACGTCACCCTGCTCTGCTACTGCGCCGAAGCAGATGCGCGCTGCCATCGGCACGTGCTCAAGCGCGAGATCGAGAAGGTGTGAGCTAGCTTGTAGACAGAAGAAAACAAAGGAAACAAAGAGGAGTGTTTTAACAGGATATGGGAAAGTTATCTAGGTCAGCCGTAGATACAACGCGCATGCACACGGATGGATTATTTGTGCACCCATAAAGATAACTATAAAAAATCCGTGGCATTCACACTTGCGAAAATATCAAGGACGGATGCGTGGATTGCGACGTCGCTTCGCTCCTCGCAATGACGGTTGAAGTTCGAAGAAACAGCCACGCCTTAAATAATTTTAAACAGAAACAGGCCGGCTTGCCCGAGACTTCCTGTTATCCTATCCTTTAAAGATCATCGCTTTGCGGCTTCCGCATTCTCTTGTTTAAACAAGAAAAATGTTGCTGGCCCCTGTTCGAAGTAAGGTAGAGACTATCGTCGGTTGAGCCTCAATAAGGTCAGGCTTGGACTGGTTCGGGTGGGTGCATGAAGAGGTCGTTGTCGACGAGGTCGAAGGTGACTTTCTGACCTTCCCCGAGGTGGCCTTCGATGAGAGCGCGGGCCAGGCGGTTTTCGACCTGCTTTTGCAGGAAGCGCTTGAGCGGACGCGCGCCATAGACCGGGTCGTAACCGCGCTCGCCCACCCACTCACGGGCTTCCTTCGTCAGCAAGACGCGGACGTTGCGATCGGTCAAACGGCGGTTGATGTCGTCAACGAGCAGGTCGACGATTTTTGTGATCTCCTCGAGCGTGAGCGGCTTGAAGAGAATGATGTCGTCGATGCGGTTGAGGAATTCCGGGCGGAAGCCCTGGCGCAGTTCGGCGAAAACGCTCTCGCGCACGGACTCGGGGATCGTACTGCCGGCAACGCCCTCAGTGAGGTGGCGTGAACCGACGTTGGACGTCATGATGATAACAGTGTTTTTGAAGTCGACGGTGTGGCCCTGCGAATCGGTGATGCGGCCGTCGTCCATGATTTGCAGGAGCGTGTTGAAGACGTCTGGATGCGCCTTCTCGATCTCGTCAAAAAGAATGACCGAGTAGGGCTTGCGGCGCACAGCCTCGGTGAGCTGACCGCCTTCCTCGTAGCCGATGTAGCCAGGGGGCGCTCCGATAAGCCGTGCGACGCTGTGCTTTTCCATGTACTCGGACATGTCGAGCCGCACGAGGTTCTGCTCGGTGTCGAAAAGGGTTTCGGTGAGGGTCTTGGCCAGCTCGGTTTTGCCGACACCGGTGGGTCCGAGAAAAAGAAACGAGCCGATGGGCCGACGCGGGTCCTTGATGCCCGCGCGTGAGCGCATGACTGCCTCGGCGACCAAGTCGACCGCTTCATCCTGTCCGACCACACGCTGGTGCAGCACCTCAGACAGCTTGAGCAGCTTCTCCTTTTCGCCCTCGACCAAACGGGTGACGGGCACACCGGTCCAGCGCGCAACAATCTCGGCAATCTCCTCCGGAGACACCTCCTCGCGCACCAGCGTATCCGCATTTTCATTACCCGCGTGCTGCCTGGCTTCCAGTTCGCGCAATTCACCTTCCAAAGCAGGCAGCTTGCCATGGCGTAGCTCGGCCAGTTTTTGCAGATCGTAGGCACGCTCGGCCTGCTCCATCTCACGGCGGGTCGCTTCGATGGCTTCGCGAACTTGTTGCAGACGACCGACTTCACCTTTCTCGGATTCCCAACGCGCGCGCAGCGCGTCGGCCTGGGCCCGGGTGTCAGCGAGCTCGGCACGCAACTCATCGAGGCGTTTGCGCGAGGGGTCGTCACGTTCCTTTTCAAGGGCGGTTTCCTCGATCTCAAGCTGTAGCACGCGGCGCGAAAGCGCGGCGAGCTCGGCGGGCATGGAGTCCATCTCGGTACGGATGGAGGCGCAGGCTTCATCGACCAGATCGATGGCCTTGTCGGGCAGGAAGCGTTCGGAAATGTAGCGGTGCGAAAGGAGGGCGGCCTGCACGAGGGCGGCATCCATGATGCGCACGCCATGGTGCAGTTCGAAACGCTCACGCAGTCCCCGCAGGATTGAGATGGTGTCCTCGACGGTGGGCTGGTCGATCAGCACAGTTTGGAAGCGACGCTCCAGGGCGGCGTCTTTTTCAATGTGCTTGCGGTACTCGTCGAGGGTGGTCGCGCCGACGCAATGCAACTCGCCGCGCGCGAGCATGGGCTTGAGCATGTTGCCGGCGTCGATGGCGCCCTCGGCCTTGCCCGCACCCACGATGGTGTGCAACTCGTCGATGAACAGCAAGATGCGGCCGTCGCTTTGCTTGACCTCCTGCAGCACTGCTTTGAGGCGTTCTTCAAATTCGCCGCGGTACTTCGCGCCTGCAAGGAGCGCTCCCATATCGAGAGAAAAGATGGTTTTGTCCTTGAGGCCTTCGGGCACATCGCCCCGTACGATGCGTTGGGCCAGTCCCTCGACGATGGCCGTTTTGCCGACGCCGGGCTCGCCGATCAGCACGGGGTTGTTTTTAGTCTTGCGCGAGAGAATGCGGATGACGCGCCGGATTTCCTCGTCGCGGCCTATCACGGGATCCATCTTCCCGGAACGCGCCTGCTCAACCAGGTCCTGCCCGTATTTTTCGAGGGCCTGAAAGGTGTCTTCGGGATTTTGCGAAGTCACGCGCTGGGAGCCGCGAATCTGGGTCAGCGCCTCCAGGATTTTTTGGCGACTCAGTTCGAAGGACTGAAAAAGCTTTTGCAGCGCGGGCTGCTTCGACTCGACCAATGCCAGCAGCAGGTGCTCGACGGAGATGAAGTCGTCTTTGAGCTGCTGGGCTTCCTTTTGCGACTGGGCGAGGGCTTTCTGAAGGTCCGCGGAGACATAAGCGCTGGCGGTATCGACGCTGCCGGAGGCCGCCGGAAGTTTGTCGAGTTCGCGGCCCACCGCCAGTTCGACGGCGCTTGGAGTGATCTGCAGCTTGCCTAAAAGCGCGGGGACCAGCCCACCCTGCTGACTGACCAGAGTGGACAGCAGGTGCCAGGTGTCCGCCTGGGTGTGGCTACGCGCACGAGAGAGACCCTGTGCGTCGATAACAGCCTGACGGGCCTTTTCCGTGAAGCGGTTGAGGTCGATACTCATAACTGCTCCTTCGCAAAATGCAGGCCATCCGCCCTGGATGCGAATTACATCTCAAACATGCACAACTATATGTACATTAGTGGATTAACTCATACTTGAAACCGAAGAAGCCTGCCTGGGTTTAGTGAATAGGCGTCAGAATGTCGGAAGCTTCGGACGGATCGGGTCAATATGGCGCAAAGCTGGCATCAATGTTGCAACGACCCATTTATCACATTTATTATCATATACACATGACGTTTTTTAGCCATCAGGCCGTTAGCTATACCGCCAAACTGAGTTTGCTGGCGACTTTTGTTTTCGGGGTCACGCAGGCCAGCGCCAGTTTCAACCAGGCCTATTTTTTTGTGCGACTGGAGGCCGAATCGGAAGCCGGAGCGACTCTCAAAACGGAGCTGACTCGTACACAGCCCTGGGTCTGGAAAGCGGTGACGGTGGCACGCCTGGGCGAACCTACTGGTGCGGCGGTCCCCGAGGACAACCTCTCCATCAGCGATCTTGAGGGAGACTTTACGCCCTCTGCTGAGGACCCCGCAAGCGGAAGCCTGTTCGATGACAACAAGCCCTCGATAATCGGCGAGACCTTTGGCGAGAATTTCGACGAAGCGGACTTTTAAGCAGTTCGAACGCGCAGGCGCGTTCGTCGGGTTTCAAGCATAGCTGGCACCCTGGACGATGCCGAGCTCCTTGCGGCGGGCCTTGCGTTCGCGGGCCGCATTGCGTGCGTAGCCGCTCTTTCGGAATTCGGCCAGGGGCTCCAGGGGCAGGCCCTTGTTCTTGCGCCATTTGTGGAGAGCCTCGGTCACGTCGGTGCGGTAGGCTTCCTTGAGGCACTCTTCGGCATCGACGATGTTGCCGGTGCCCTGGGCCTTTTTGAGCTTTTTGCGGTCGACGAGGGCCGCCTTGGCGTAGAGTTCCTGGGCGGTCACCACAGTCTGGATCATGGCCTCGCACTTGGGCTTCAGGTTGTGGGACTGGTCGACCATGTAAGCGATGTCCGGGTACTTGCCTTTGTGGTCGGCGGCGTATCCGTGAATCTCGTTAAAGATGCGGAAGATCTGGTACGGGTCGATGGAGCCGAGGGTGAGGTCGTCATCGGCGTAGCGGCGGTCGTTGAAGTGGAATCCGCCAAGCATGTCTTCGTCGAGGAGCCAGGCCACGATCTGCTCGATGTTTTGGGCCATGTAATGGTGGCCGGTATCCACGAGCACCTTGGCCTTGGGGCCGGTTTGCTTGGAGAGGATGTAGCTCATGCCCCAGTCGGCGATGTCGGTTGCGTAAAAAGCGGGCTCGAAGGGCTTGTACTCGACCAGAAGAATTTGCTTGGAGTCGAGCTTGCGGTGGCACGCCTTGAGGTTATCAAGGAAGCGTCCCTTGCGGGCGCGGATGTCGTCCTGTCCGGGATAGTTGGTGCCGTCGGCGAACCAAAGGGAGACGTAGCGGCTTTTGACCTTCTTGCCGATGTCGATGCAATCCAGGCAATGCTGGAGCGCCTGGGCGCGTACCTTGGCGTCTGGATTGCTGAAGGAACCCAACTTGTACTGCTGGTCCTGAAAGACGTTGGGATTGATTGAGCCAATCTTGACCCCGTGTTTGCGCGCGAGCCGGGCCACCGCGGCAGGATCCTCGCCAGATTGGAAATCCCACAGTACGTGGACGGCCACCGTCGGGCAACATCCGGTGTGGGCGTGGACGGCGCCGGCGTCCGCGAACTTGTCGGCGGTATCGATGGCGGCGGCGTCCTGGAAAAACTTGCCAAAACGGGTGCCGGTATCGGCGTAGCCCCAGGAAGGTGTTTCGATTTCAAACGAGTCCAGAGCGTGCAGGGCGCAGTCGATTTGGGATTTCTTCATGCGGCATGTTTGAAGATAGCCGGTGCGAGGGGGCAAGCCTGTATCTTTTCCTGGGAAAAGCCTGTAGGGCGCATCTTTTCGTTCAAACCAGACGGTAGCGGTGACGACTTCAGACCGTGGGGCGCTCTCTGTTTGGGCGAATGCCACATGTACCTACTCTTTCGAAAACGCTTTGCCATTCTTTTGCTGGCGCTGGCCTGGCTGCCAACGCTGGTGCCGGATGTGCGCGCGGACACCATCATCCTGAAAGATGGCACCCGGCTGAAGGACGTTTCGGAGGTTCGCGACACCGGTAGAGTGTTTGTCTACGTGCAGTCGGGACGCACGCAGACGGTCTCAGCCAAACGCGTCCTACGCATCGAGGACAGCAAGGGTACGCTGCTTTACGAAGACGTTGAAAAAATGGTGACCGAGGTACGCCGGGCGAACCAGCCGAGTCTGTTCAGCTTTTTGCGTAACGGACGCACCGTCGCCACCGGGTACTGGAGCCATGGCGGCATATTTGAATTTGAAAGCGGCAAGGCACCTAACGGCAGTTGGACCCAGTATTACGACTCGGGTAAGGTGCGCCGCACGTTCAACGTGCACGACGGGCAGCTCAACGGCGTCTGCAAGGTGTACTTCGACTCGGGCAAGCTCGAGCGCGAGGGCACATTCGAGAACGGGCGCGAGTCCGGCCAGAGCCTGCTCTACTATCCCAGCGGCGAACTGAAAGGGCGCAGTTCCTACCGCAACGGACAGAAGGATGGGCTGACCGAACTGTTTTACGAGTCCGGCAACAAGAAATCGGAAATGACCTTTCGAGCCGGCCTGCCGCACGGGCAGCAGCGCATCTTTTACGAATCGGGCGCCCTGGAGGTTGAGGTCGCCTTCGTCAAAGGCGTCAAGCAGGGCGCTATCAAGCAATACTTTGAGTCCGGGAAACTGCGTTTTGAAGGCGTGTACCGCGACGGTGCTTTGGACGGTGAAGTCATCGGTTATTACGAGAGCGGACGCGTCAAGAAGCGCCAGCATTTCGACGCCGGGCGCGTTGTTCACGAGAACGCGCTGGTGCCCGAAGGACGGGCCGGGCCGAGTCGCGACTGAGCCCCTAGCGCTCGCGCATGATGTTGAGGATGCCGCGCGGGATTTCCGTTTCGAGCTCCGCAGTCAGGACCTGCACCGCCGCTTGCATGAGCAGGCTCACGGTCACCGAAACACGCTGGTTGTTGTTGGTCGCTCGCGGTTCCACCTGAAAACGCATGCTGTTTTGCAGGTCGGTGTAATACTTATCGAGGTTGACCAGTCTGACGTCCAACTCGATCTCGGAGCCGTCATCCGAAGGGATCTCCTGGGTGACCTGCAGGTTGCGCTTGCCGTCCTGCTCGATGATTTCAGCCGAGATTAGTGCGTCCTTACGCAGCCGCAACTCGGTGATGGCGGTGAGGACAATTTCGTCGAAGGTGCGCAGAAACTGGTCGGGCTGCCCATCAAACCAGTAGTACGCACCGAGGCAGGCCCGCGCGGTGTAGGCGAAGTGGTTGTAGTCCACGTACGCCTTGGTGTGCACGATAGCGTCGTCGCTACGCCCGGCCAAGAAGCAGGCGCGCCCGTAGAAAAAGCGAATCTCCTTGAAATTGGGAATCTGCGCTTCAATCAAAGGATAAATCTCATCGAGAACAGCGATGTCCGGACCGGTCGGGCGGTTGTAAGCTTGCAGGAAGATTTGCGTCTTGGCGTGGATGTTTTGGGGGAACAGATCTACGGCCTGCTGCAGCATGCGATTGCCCTGGTCGGCGTCGAGGGTGCCGCGATTCAATCCCGTGACGGCTTTTACCAGATAGTTGTCACTATAAAAGGTACGGTACACCGTAACCAGGGACAGAGCCGCAAAAGGCAGAACCACCAGCCAGGCCCAGTGCGGTGCCGGCGGCAGCTTTCGCGGCGAGTACAAGGCCCAGGCCAGTGCCAACACCAAATGATACGGAAACTCAGTGGCGCTGTAGCGCACCGCCAGCGAAAACATGCCAAAGAAGTAAAACGCGCAGACCGACAGCAGCAGCCCAATCGCAAAAATGCGTTCTTGAGGCGAGCGGTCATTTTGCAGGGCGCCCAGCGCGCAGATCCCGACCGTCAGCAGGGCGAGCCCATAATGAATAATCGAGCCGACGATGCCTCCCTGCAGCAAAATCTCAAGATTCTCCTGGTGGGCAAAGAGGTAACTTTTGTTGGTACCGACGTAATCGTAGTCGACCGTGTCGGCCTCAAAAACGTTCTGATACAAAGACCCGGGACCCCGACCGAAGGCCAATGTGGCCGGCTCCTCACTGGCCAGATCCAAAGCCACCTGGTAGGCAAAATTGCGGCCGCCATCGGAGACGCCCTTGCCGGTGTCGTTAAACTTGCCAACCGCAAATTCCGAGCTGTGGCTGTAAGCGCAATAGCCCAAAAATGCGAGGTAACCGAAAACCAGCGCATAATACGGCAGGCGTTTGTGGGCGAAAATGCCGATTAAAACACACAACACCGCCAGGGCGAACGCCCCAAGCAGCTGCGCGGTCTGCCTCAGTGGCAAAAACGGTTCCTCGCCAAATATATCATCCATCACGATGGCGCCGCCGAAGGCACCGCAGACCACGATAACCGCCATAAAGGGCACGAGGATCTTCGACGGGGTTTTGCTGAAAAGAATAGATCCCGCAGCCGCCACCGAGACCAAGCCCAGGCCAGAGACAGTACCGATCGCATTGCGCGAATCGGAGTGGAAGGCCATAATCACCATGCTCGCGCCGACCGCACCCAACAAAATTCGACCGCCCCATTTGCGCTGGAGCATCATGCCGCAGACCACCAGCGGAATCATCAGCGCCAGGAAGGAGCCAAACATGTTCGGATTGCCGAAGGTCAGCTCCAGCTGGCGTCGGCCCCCAAACGTGGGGTCGGGTCCTTTACCGTCCGCATCCAGGCCAAAGTGGAGCGAATGAAACACCAGCGCGTTGTCGGGATTGCCCCCGGGGCCGTCGAACAAGCCCGCCAGGCCCGCGGCGTAAAACAGGCCCATCGAGCCTAGGGCCATACCCAGCGCGATCGCCAGCGTGCCAATCGACTGCTTCGAGAGATAATTCTCCGCCAGCAGCATGATGTTGAGAAAGGCCAGGTGCTTGGCGAGGTAGTAGCTGGTGTAGTAACCCTCGTAAAAGAGCGAGACGACCGCGAGGTACAGGGTGTATCCGCCAAAGATAACGATGCCCCAGTTCCAACTCAGGCCGCGCCGTTTCCACACCATCCAGACCGCGGAAACGATCAGGACCAGATTGATGAAGCCGCCGGCGTAAAAGGTTTTTGAAAACTTCGTGAAGTAGGTGATCTGCCCGCTGGGAAAAATTGTGAACACCAGCAGAAAGAAGAACGCAATCGACACGAGCAGCCCCTGCAGCTCCAAACGCTTTTTGGCGGCGGAGGCGGTTACCTTGACCGGGGCTGGCTGCGCATCGCCCTTGGCCGGCTGGGCTGCGGGGGCGGACCTGGCCCGTTGCGCCGTACGCGCGCCCCCCGAACGTTTTTTCTTTTGTTTGGCCATCCAGGTCAGGGATTGGACTTCGGACAGTCTGCGCCCGAAGGAAGACCCGAAATCTTGTTTGGCGTTCCGCTGCTTGTAAATGCGAAACCCATGCGTGTAAGGTCATTGCATGGGCGAACGCATTGTCATTACCGGGTGCACCCGCGGGCTGGGACGGGCACTGGTCGAACCTTTCATCGAGGCGGGCCACACCGTGTATGGATTTGGCCGCTCGACCGAAGCGATCGTTGCATTGCGCGAGCGCTTCAGCGCGCCGCATGACTTTGAATCCGTCGACGTGACCGATTTTGCCGCCGTGGAGGCGTTCGCGAAAAAAATTCTGGCCGACGGTGCGCCCGACCGCCTGGTCAACAATGCGGGCGTGATCAACGATCCGGCCCCGCTGTGGGAGGTGGAGCCGGCGGTCTTCGCCCACATCATGAACGTCAACCTGACCGGGGTGCACCACTGCATCCGCGCGTTTGTGCCCGCGATGGTCGAACGCGGTAGCGGCGTCATCGTCAACCTGAGTTCGGGCTGGGGCCGGTCGACCTCGCCGGAGGTCGCCCCCTATTGCGCGAGCAAGTGGGGGGTCGAGGGATTGTCGCAGGCGCTCGCTCAGGAATTGCCCAAGGGGATGGCCGCGGTGGCGCTCAACCCGGGTGTCATTGCCACGGATATGCTGCAGCAGTGCTTCGGTGAATCCGCCAGCGGTTATCCGAGCCCCGCTCAATGGGCCGAACGGGCCGCGCCCTACATCCTGAAGATTGCCCCCAAGGCCAACGGCACCCCCCTCACAGTGGCATGACTGCCACAGGACAGGCTTGCTCACGCAAGTCGCTTTGGAAAACCCAGAGTGCGTGAGGAATCGCTGGAGGAAACCAGAGTTCTGCTTTGGCGCATCAGAGGCCAGGGTGCGTAGATGGATACACGGCTGGGCCCAAGCCGTGGCTTGCGAGATCCCAGAAGTTGGTAGCTGTGCTAGGGAGTCGTCTCTGGCCTTTGGAGTTTGAAGACAGCCTCGTCCTGATTGCGGTAAATGACTTCGGCGAAGGGCCACTGCGCCAACGCTGCCAAGTCCTCCGGGTTGCGAGCCACGGCAAAAAGCGGCGCGTCGACCTGCGCATAGAGAGCTTCTAGCAACATGTCCGGTTCAGGGTCCATTTCTGGGCCGGCGTAAAGACGCCTGGCCAAAGCGATTCGGGCGTCGACGCTTTCGTAGCCGAGCGCACAGGTGCGGGCCAGGAAGTCGCGCATGTCGAGCGAAAACCCGGGCGAGGTGAACGCGTAGGCCACAAACATGCGCCGCTGCGTCATCGCGGGGATGATCGAATCCTCGTTGTCGAAGAAAACGGCTGCCTCGGGCGTCTCGGCCAGGATCCAGTCATACAGATCCCGGTCGGCCTCGTCCTGAAAGGCGATTTGAAAATGACGCTGATCCAGTTTGGGCAAATCCGCAGTATATTCCCAGGACACGTGAACGTGACGGTACTTTTCAAAAGACCACCAAAAGGTCATCACGAAGATAACCACCACCACGACGGGCCAGCGCCGGGGCCAAAGCCCGGCGAGGTAGCGTCCCGCCACCAGCGCAAGCAGGATGGCACCCAGTACGCGAATCTTGTAGTCAGTGTCTTCCTTGAAGGCGACAAGCGAACCGACCAGGGCCACCGTCAACGCGCCGGCCAACAGGTTGGCCGCCAGCGGTTGCCCCTGCCGAAAGTCCTCCAGGATTTCCTTGCGATTGAGGACGGCCATCACGATCAGCGGAAAAAGCACGAACACATAATCCAACAGAAAGTGGGACAGCACCCCAATTGGATTCAGCCGGGGCGCAAAGGTGGAGGAGACGGCCGTTTCGGGCCGGATGCTCAAAAAATATGGCAGCACCAAAAGCGTCGCCACCACCAGCGCGCTCAACAGCCAGAGGGCGCGCTGGCGTTGCCCGAAAGCGAGGTTGAAAATGCTCACTCCGCCAAGGACTACGGATGCGCCCAGCCAGCTGAACGGATAGAAGAGCCCGGCCACCGCAACGAGGACAAGCACCGCGATCACGTACCAAAGGTGCGTGGCTCTATCGGAAACAAACCGCAGCCCACAGTACAAGGCCGCCATCGACAGCGGAAACCCGATGGCCCAGGGCATCGCGAAGAAGACCGAGCCCGCCGGCAAACCGCGAAAATTCCATGGGGTATCCAGGCCGATCATCGGCACGTCCGGCCCCACCCAGGATGTGCCGACCAAAGCCAGAATAACGCCGATGCCTAAGGGACGCGTCCGCCCCTGCATGAGGCATTTGGAAAGAGCAAACAGCGTGATCAGAACAATCAAACAGCCCACGTAACCGACATACCTGGTCGCCTCGGAGGGGGTGGCGTCAAAGGTTTCGCCGATGAAGCCGTAGACCAGATACTGCAGCCAGGGGAAGGTGATCGCATAGCCGGCGATGTAGGGATTTTGCGCCGAAAAGACATCGGCATACGCGGAGTACAACAGGCCGCTGTAAAGCATCTGGTGGACCCCGTAATCGCGAACGACTGGCGGGCCAAAAAATGAAAAGACCGAATAAGCGACCAGAAACGCCGCGATCGCAAAGGGCGGGCGCAAACGAATGATCAGGTAAAAGAGAACCGCGTTGACCGCCAGGACGGCGCCAAGGGCTAGAAGTTTTTCAATCATACGAAAACAGCCGTCGGCAGCCTCAACGGTTCAGTCCTGCCGGGTCCGGTGCCAGGGAAGCGTCCGAGCTAGTCGCGGGCTTCACGGCGTCCGCGGAGTCGGGGTCGAAAACCCAGAGACGACTCAACATGAAGGTAAAAACCGGAACCACAACCACGGCTGCAATCGCCCCGGGATACTCCCCCAGCCCGAGCGGATACACCGAGAGGTAGACCAGCAGTTGGTTCAGGCCGAAGCCTGCCAGGGCCAGCGAGAAAAACCGGGGCAGTGATTGCAGGAAGTTACGCCGGCAGCGAAAAGTGATCCAGCGGTGGCCTACGAAAGAAACCACAAAGGCCACGCCAAATGCCACCGTGTTGGCGATCAGCGGAGGCAGCCCCGCAAGTTCGAGCATGGCGGCGTAGGTCAGGAAATGGACGAGGGTCGCCACCCCGCCGATCGCCGCAAAGCGAAGGATGCGCCCGCTGAGCTTCATTCGGCAGGCACTTGGGCCAACGGACGGCTTTCCCTGGGCGGCAGGGGCTGGCCCGGCCGCTTCGCCAGAGCAGCTGCGTTGCTCTCCTGCGCGAAGGGGCGCAGGTTGTGCGTTTGCTCGACGACGTACAGCGGGCGTTGCTTCGTTTCCAGATAGATGCGGCCTAGGTACTCGCCGATCACGCCGAGGGTGATCAGTTGCAGCCCGGCAAAGACCAGCACGCTGACCAGCAACGACGCGTAGCCCGGCACATCGATACCGAAGGCGACCGTGCGCACGATCAAAAACAACGCGTATAAAAAGGCCATCGAGGAGACCCCCAGACCCACGTACGTCCAGATGCGCAGCGGCACGGTGCTGAATGCGGTGACCCCGTCGAGGGCGAAATTCCAGAGCTTCCAGTAATTCCAGCTGGTTTGCCCACTTTGCCGCTCGGGCCGTTCAAAGGTGACGGAAGTCGTCTTGAAACCAGCCCAGGCGAAGAGGCCTTTCATGAAGCGATTGCGCTCAGGCAACGAGCGTACGACCTCCACCACGCGGCGGTCCATCAAGCGAAAGTCCCCGGCGTTATCGGGCAACGGGATGGAGGAAATTTTGTTGAAGGCCCGGTAGAAACCGCCGGCGCTCAGCCGTTTGAGCCAGGAATCACTCTGACGTGAAGTCCGCTTGGCCAGCACCACATCGAAGCCCTCGCGCCAGAGTTCAACCATGCGGAGAATCAACCCGGGCGGATCCTGCAAGTCAGCGTCGAGGGGAATCGCGCAGCGGCCCGTGCAGAAGTCCAGGCCAGCACTGAGTGCAACTTCCTTGCCGAAATTGCGGCTCAGGGACACCACCTTGATACGGGGATCGCGCTCCGCGTATTCGGTCAAGTGCCGCAAGGTGTGGTCGCGGCTGCAGTCGTTCACGCACACCACCTCGTAGGTCAGATCGGTCGGCGAGAAAACACCTTCGAGTGTTTTGAACAGGACCTCCAGGCCGTCCTGTTCGTTAAACATCGGCACGATGACCGAAACGTCGACCTCGGTCTGAGGTTCGTTGATATTTTCTGAGGACGATAGCATTCTCTCAGTACCATTTGATAACAGTCGGATGTTTCCCTGACGTCAATGGTGAATGCTTTGGTGAGTCTGGCGATGGAGGCTCGGAAGGCCTGAAAATGACTCAAGCGTTCAGACCAAACATGCATCCGTGTACGCCGTGCGGGGATTACCTTCTTTTTACCTTTGAGGTAAAGTCGACGGTTTCGAGCCCGACTTATACGCGTATCGAACGGGCGCTTTGCAAGCGTTCCCAAGGGTCTGGACCCCGGACCCGCCCAAATCGACGGATCGCCGTTGCGACGCGCGATCACTAAGGGCCCTTACACGCACCGAAGTGGCACCCCGTGCCTGCTCCCAGCGATTGGCCGCGGGGTTAAAAATCCGACCGCGACTTTGAATTTTTTTTAAAAAAATCCCTGAAGCGTCCGAGTAAGGCCAGTGGCGCAATCAGGAAGACTCTGCCTGAGCGCGCCGGCAAGCGAACCACGAGCAAGGATAACTTCAGGTAACACCCTTTATGTCCGAAAGCCGCAGCCCGCGGCAATCGCCCACTGGATGGTCCCTCCCTTGTCCCCGCGCTTTCTTGCCGCCGAAGAATCGAACCAATCCAAACAACGAACCACGAATTGACCGTTTTAACACAGGTTAAAAGAGGAAAGCTGCCATGCGCAAAGCAATGACGACGATTGGGGTTCCGCTGCTGTTGGCGGCGGGCCTGCTTGTAGCCGTAACCGGCTGCGAAACCACGGAGGGCAATACCGCGGCCGCCCCGGCGCCGACGCCAGCGCCCTCCTCGAACAACCTGGGCCAGACGCTGGTCCTTTCGCAGGGGGCCGACGCCTCCAACCGTAATTACACCTGGAAGGGTTTTCCACCGTCGGCACGCACGCCGCAGGAAGCGGAAATCCTCGTGGAAAAAAGCGTGCCGCGCGAAGTGAAGCCCCGCGAGATCTACAGCTACGAGATGGCCGTGGTGAACCGCTCGGGTTACTCCCTCGACGACATCTCGCTGACCGAAGCCCTCCCGGCTGACTTCAAGCTGGAATCGGCCACGCCCAAGCCCGAAATCCGCCAGAACTCGCTGCGCTGGAACCTCGGCACGATGGCCCCGGGTCAAAAGGAGATCATCACGATCACCGGTTCGGCCAGCCGCGCGGGCAGCCTCAAGCACGGGGGTAATACGGATCTGAATTTCTCGCTCGGTGAGATGGTTGCCATCGTCGCCGTGGTCGAGCCGAACCTCGAGTTCAAGCTCACCGGCCCGACCAACGCGGTCATCAATGACCTGATTCCGATTCAGCTGACTGTGCGCAACGCCGGTAGCGCACCCGTGCGCAAGGCCAAGATTGTGCACACGCTGCCGAAGGGCCTGCTGACCAAGGAAGGCAAGAGCAACATTGAGATTCCGGTCGGCGACCTGCAGCCCGGTGCCTCGCGTGCCTACGACCTGTCCCTGCGCGGTATCGAGATTGGCGACTACCAGACCAAGTTCATCGTGACCGCGCTGGACAACCTCAGCGCCCAGGCGACCTACCGTACCTCGGTGCAGCGCCCGCAGCTGGTGATCTCCGCGGATGCGCCCAGCCGCCGTTTCGTGGGTAACATCATTACCTACGACATCACGCTGAAAAACACCGGTAACGCGCCGGCGCGCAACACCGTCATCGAGCAGGCCCTTTCCGAAGGCACCTCGCTGGTCTCGGCCAACGAAGGCGGCAACTCCGTTAACAACGCCGTGGTCTGGAACGTGGGCACCCTCCAACCGGGTGAAACCAAGCGCGTGCAGGCCAAGGCCGTTGCCAAGCAGATTCTGACCGCCCGCTCGGTCGCCAAGGCCCGCGCCGTGGCTGCCGACAATGTCGACGCCGTCATGACGACCGACATCGAAGGTATCGCCGCCATCCTCCTCGAGGTCGGTGACTTGAACGACCCGGTACCGGTCGGCGAAACCGAGACTTACGAAATTAAGGCCACCAACCAGGGCTCAAAGACGGCCACACGCCTCGTCGTCCGCTGTATCCTGGAAGATGGCATGGAGTTCGTGAAATCCACCGGTGCGACCAAGGCTAACCTTGAAGGCAATTCGATTGTGTTCGAGCCGCTGCCGGCCCTGGACGCCCAGTCGGAAGCTGTCTGGCGCGTGATCGTGAAAGCCACCAAGGCCAACAACGTGCGCTTTACAGCCTCGATCGAGTCCGAACAGCTCGACCGTCCGGTGACCGAAAACGAAGCGACGCACTTCTACGAGTAACGTTTGCCTCGGCTTTTCGGCCAAAACCGACTCACGGGATTTGACGGGAAAGCCGGCCAGCCATTGGCCGGCTTTCCTTTTCCCGAATCCTCCACCTGCCACGCTCCGCACAACGACCCTTCGATGCCCTACGCCTTGAACCCGACCCACCCATGCGCGCCCGAGCCGCTGCATCCGGACACGCCTGCGGATACTCAGGCCATCGCCAGCGCTCGCGCTTTTTCCGCCTGGTACGGCGACGCCGCGCGCACAGACACGCCCGCACATTCACGAGCCCAGCGCTCACCCTTTCTGACGCAGCGTGCTCCGCAACTGCCGCGTCCCACCGACTTTCTCTGAGCCCTCTTTTCTGAGGCCCGCACAGGAACCCCAGCCGACCGCCCCTTCATGATCCGCCAACGTTCGCGACTGACTTGTCTCCTTCTGGGCACCCTTTTCGCCGCGGCCCTGCCGCTGCGCGCGGACGCCGGACTGGAGGCCTACTACACGGCCAACGCGCTTTTTAATAAGAAGCTCTTCGACCTGGCCGAACAGGAATACGAAACCTTCCTGAAGCAATTTCCGCGTCACGACAAGACGCTCAACGCCAAGCTCGGCCTGGCCCTGGCGCGCTACGAGCAAAAACAGTTTCTCGAAGCCGAGCCCGTGCTCGCCGAGTTGGCCGGCAACACCGACGCGCCGCATCAGGTGCAGGTGCACAACCTCTGGGGACAGTGTCTGCTGGTGGCCGGACGTCCCGCCGACGCCGAAAAAGCCTTTCGCTGGAGTGTGAACCGCGGGCGCGAGCGCCTCTTCATCGAGTTGCCCGGCGTGGCCAGCCGCGTCACAGAGTCGCCCGAGATTTCCGTCTCCACCGTGCAGGACCTCGAACCGCTCGAGCGCAGCTACGCGGGCATGATCGAAGCCCAGTTCCAGCAGCAGAAATGGAACGACGTGGTACTGAGCGTCGACGAGTTGTCCAAGCTGGTGCCCAACGGCAGCTACACCGCGCGGGTGACCTTCCTCAGCGCGCTGGCCAAGTACGAGTTGGGGCAGTTTGCCGCGTCACGCGACACGCTGCTGAAACTGGCCGAAAAGTACGCCAACAGCTCGATCTTTGAGCACACCGTTTTTCTGCTCGGCGAGTGCGAACGCGAGCTGGGCAACCTCGACAACGCGGCGGTGCACCACGAACTGGTGGCGCGCAAAATCAATGGCCACTTCGCCGGCGAGGCGCTCTTCCGCCTGGGCTTCATCCGCTTTTTGCAGGAGAACTACGAATCCGCCGCCAAGGCCTTCCGCGAGCTGCGTACACGCTTTCCGGAAAGCCCCTTCGAGGGCGATGCCGGCATCTACCTGGGCCGCGCCAAGCTCGAGCAGGCCAAGTTCGACGAAGCCCGCGCACAATTCATCGCGCTGCAAAAGCACCCGAAATCCGCTGCCGAAGCGTTCCTCTGGCTCGGAAAAACCTTCCTGCGCGAAGAGCGTTTCGAGGAAGCCAAGAAAACCCTGGAGCCGGCTCTGACGCAGTTTGCCAAGCACGAGTTGTTGCCCGATTTGCACTTCGACTACGCCAACGCCCTGCTAGGCCTGGAAGAGTTCGGAGCCGCCGCCCTGTTTTTTGAAAAAGCCTCCGACGGCTTTGTGGCCAAGGATCGGGCCGCCGACGCCTTGCGTCTGAACGCATTCGCGCTTAACCGCGACAAGACCTACGAGCGCAGCCTGGCCTCCGCGGAAACCTTCGTGGAGCTGTATCCAAACGACCCCTACATCCAAGATGTTGCCTTTTTACGCGCGGAGAACCTGTACTTTCTCAACCGCCGGGACGAGGCCGCGGTGGCCTATCAGCACTTCATTCCCTTTCAGGGAAGCGGTCCTTACACCAACGAGGCGCACTTCCGTATTGCTCAGTACCAGGTGCAGCAAAAGAAGTGGACGCTGGCCTACAGCCACCTGGAGCCACTGCTGACCACGACGCCTCAGGGACCCTTCTTCGACCAGCTCAATTACCTCGCCGGCCTGTCCGCCTTCGAATTGGAGAGCTGGCAGGAATCCGCCGAACGCTTCGCTGCGTTTGTCTCACAGTTTCCTGACAAGGGTAACGTCGATGTGGCGCTGCTGAAGCTCTCGCAGGCCCGCGAGCGTTCGCGTGAGCCCGCCCTCGCCCGCCAGGCCCTGGAGCAACTTCTGGAAAAGCACCCGACCAGCCCGCTGCTGGCCCACGCGCAGTCCGAGTTGGGTCGCCTGCGCAACGAAGCCGGTGAATACGCCGGCGCCCGCGAGGTGTTGCAGGCTGTCCTGACCAATCCCAACGGCGAGAGCTTTGTCCCGCAGGCCACTTACTACCTCGGCTGGGTCTCCCTGGCCGAAGGCAACAAGGACGAGGCCAAGGAGCGCTTCAGCGCCGTGGCGGAAACATTCATAAAGCACCCGCTGGCCCCGGACGCCCTTTTTCAAAAGGCCTTCCTGCACCTGGAAACCAGCGAACTGGACAAGGCCGAGCAAGCCTGGCGCGCCTACCTGGACACCTATCCGCAGGGGGCCAAGGTCGAGGACGCGACCTTCTACCTGGCCGCCACCCTTTCGCGCCGTGAGCATTTCGATACGGCCATCGCCGCCGTCGAGGACTTCCTCAACAAGTATCCAAGTTCGCACTACGTGCCACAGGCGCTCTACGAGTGGGCCTGGTCGGCCCGCAAAAAAGGCGATGTCGAAACGGCCCGCCGCCAGTACCAGGCGTTGGCCGAAGCCACCCTCGACGAATCCCTGCGCAACCGCGCGCACTTCGAGCTGGCCGAGCTGGAGTATTCAGAAAACAACTACCAGAAATCCCTGGAGCTGACCCACCGCCTCCTTTCACGCGAACTGCCTGACAAACTGCTCGAAAAGGTCCTTTATCGCCAGGCTTGGTGTCTGCTGGGACAAGGCAACACCGAGCCCGCCGCTCAGGCCTTTGAGCGGGTGTTGGCGAACTTCCCCAAGACCAGCTACAAGATGGTTTCGGCGTACCAGGCAGGCGAGATTCGCCTGGCCCAGCACGCCTACGAGGCTGCCTACACGCTCTTTAAGTCCGCCGCCACCGCGCCCGGCGAAACCGCCCTGCGCCAGCAGGCCATTTTGCGCGTGGGCGAGTGCGAAACGCTGACCAACCGCTGGAAGCTGGCCCAGACGACCTTCACGACCTTCCTCAAGGAGCATGGCGAAAGCGGCTTCGCCCGCCGCGCGCGCATGTGGCTGGGTTGGTCGCTCGAAAACCAGAAGGCCTTTGAGGAAGCCGCTGGCCAATACCGCCAGGTCATCGCCTCGGGTGAAAAGGATGAGCTGGCCGCCCGCAGTCAGTTCCAACTGGGCGAATGCCTATTCGCGCTCGGTCAGTACGACGAGGCCATCAAGGAACTGGTCAAGGTGGACGTGAATTACAATTTTCCGCAGTGGAGCTCGCGGGCGATTCTGGAGGTCGGGCAGGTGCTCGTGCGCCAGGGCCGCCAGCCTCAGGCCCAGGACCGTTTTGAAGAGGTGGTGGTCCGCTTCCCCGGCACGCGCGAAGCCAACGCCGCCGAGGAAATCCTGAAGGAAGGACAACGCAATCGATAGAAACCTCGAGAGGATTCAGCGCTTATGAACCAATACACTTCACGGGCCCTTGCCCTCATTTTTCTGACCGGCGCGGGCATGGCCGCCGCCTTCGCTCAGGAGACGGAAACGGTCGTGGCTCAGGAGGCCAGCGACTCGGTCTTCTCCCTGCTCTTGAAGGGTGGACCGGTCATGATCCCCCTGGCCATCTGCTCGGTCATCGCGGTTACCCTCAGCTTCGAGCGCTTCATCAGCCTGTCCCGCCCGCGCATCCTGCCGCCCAACCTGCGCGACTCCGTCCACACCACCGTTGTGAAGGACGGCAAGCGCCACTGGCGTCACGGCATCGAGCTGTGCGAGGAACTGGCCGCGCCGCTGGCGAGGGTCTTTCGCACTGGCTTGCTCAAGCGAGGCGAAAGCCGCGAGTACATCGATAAGGCCATGAGCGACACCGCCGCCCTTGAGGTTGGAAAGCTTCGCCGCAGCCTGCGTGGGCTCAAAATCATCGCCACGATTTCACCGCTCTTGGGCTTGCTCGGCACGGTTGCCGGGATGATCCGCAGCTTTCAGACAGTCGCCGCTTCGACCGGCAGCCTCGGCCGCGCCGAAATGCTCGCCCAGGGCATCTACGAGGCCATGGTGACGACCGCCGCCGGTCTGGCCGTGGCGATTCCAACGCTGGTTGCCTACAACCTCCTGTTTAACCGCGTCGATAAATTCGCCGACGTGATCGAGGAGGAGGGCAACCTCTTTGCTGACGAGCTGCGCGAGACCCTGACCAACGCGGACTTGAGCGATGCGCCCGACACCCCGGCCCCCAAGCCGGCCGCCGAACCCGCCAGCACGGAGGAGCGCAATGAATATACCGCGGTCTGAGGACGGCGAGGAAACGGTGATCAACACCTCCTCGCTCGTCGATATCATGTTCATTCTGATTATCTTCTTTCTGGTTACAACATCCTTCGCACGCCAGGAAAGGGATATCCTCGTCAATCTGCCTGAGACCGACACCACGCTGAGTTCGGCGGTCAAGGTGCTCGTGATCAACGTGCGCGAGGACGGCGTCTACTTCCTCGGTGACCAGCGCCTGAACCTGGCCGAGTTGAAAGCCGCGCTGAACGAAGCCGCGCAGGAAAATCCCGGGCAAAAGGTCCTGGTGCGCGGCGACCGCGAAGCCCGTCACGGCGAGGTCGCCTCGGCCATCGCCGCCTGCCGCAGCGCCGGCATCTACGAAGCCAACATCGGCTACATGTCCTCGACCGAAGGGGGCTGAGGACCCGTCACTCTCACCAATTTTCTCAATGTCTGAAGGGCCCGCAGCGATCGCCGCCGCCACCCGTCCGGCCCGGTTCGGACGGCTCATCCGGCGCTTGCTGCTGTGGTCCGCAGCCACCCTCGGTGTTCTGGCCTTGTCGGTTGCGCTGGCGATGGGCTGGCTGAAGATTTACACCGACGGCGGCCAGATTCATCAGCGCGCCAACGAAGCCGTGCTGCGCTATGTGCTGTGGGAGGAGCCCGAGGCCATCGACGCCCGGGTCAACCGCGTGCGGGGCAACCGCGAGGCCTGCCTCTCCCCCGATGGGCAAACCCTCGTCTTCACCCGCCAGTTCAGCCCCGGCAACACCGACCTCTTCGTACAGCGGCGCATCGGCGAGGACTGGTCCGCACCCGAGCGCATGCGCGTGATGAACACCATTTTCAACGAGGGTGACCCGGCCTTCAGCCCGGACGGACAGCAGCTCTTTTTCACCTCCGACCGCCCGGAAGGCGCCGGCGGCTTTGACCTCTGGGTCGCGGAAAAAACCGAGAAAGGCTGGGACACGCCGCAAAATCTCGGCTTCACTATCAACACGCCCTACGACGAGGTTTCGCCCTCACCGGACACGGCGCAGCGCGGTCTGTATTTTTCCACTAATCGCTCCACTGGCCCCGGCGAACAAAACGCCTCGCTGAACATTTTCTTCGCCTACTTTGGCAATCCGGAAACCGACGCCTCGGAGAAAAACCAGAACGACCCGATCCTGTACCGCGCACCCTTCGAAATGAAGGCCCTCAACTCCGCTGCGGACGAAGCGAAGGTTGTCTCGGCCTCACGCGGAGACGTGCTTTACCTGGTTTCCGAGCGCCCGGGCGGTCTGGGCGGCAGCGATCTGTACCGCAGCCTGCGCGTGGACGGCGTTTTCCAGCCACCGACCAATCTCGGCCAACCGGTCAACTCGGCGATGGACGAGAGCGCACCCTCGGTCCACCCGGACGGATTCCGCCTCTACTTCAATTCCAATCGGCTCAGCCGCACCGGCGACGACTTCAATCTCTTTCAAGCCGCCTCGCGCGAGGTGCTCGTGCGCATCGATTACGACCTGTTGCGCTACCTGCTGGTCTGCCTGCTGCTGGCCGCCATCGCGCTGCTGGCCATCAACCACCTGCTCCAGCTTTTCTTTAATTCGCAAAGCAGCCTCAAGCTGATCCCGCGCTGCCTGCTGGCCTCCCTGCTGGTGCACGTCATCCTGCTCGCCCTGTCGGGAACCTGGTACCTGCGCTCCAAGATCGAGGAAAAACTCACCCGCCCACAGGAGATGACCATCAACGTCAACGCCCTCGCCCGCGAGAGTATCGGCCTGGCCATTCGCGAGAGCGTGGGCGCCCTCCCCGCCGTGGAATCCTCGGCCTCGGCGGCCCTGCCCGCACCCTCCTGGGAGGCACCCAGTTCGGCCCCGTCCTCCACCCCGACACCCGTCGCCGCTGGCTTGCCGGAAGCTGGTCAATCCGACGCCAGCCCTCTGCAGACGGAAGTTTTCCAACAGGTGCGCGCGGCCAATCCGAGCGTCGCCTCGACCTCGCCCAAGTCTTTTCACGAGCCTTTCGAAATGGGCCCAACCGCCGTCACAATGGAGGAGATGCCGCGTGGGGCCAGCAGCGCGGGCTCGCCCAACGCCACTGCCAATGCCGCGGGCTCGCCTTCAAGCGAGTTGGCCGACGGCTCCGGTGCCAACAGCCAGCAGGCCCTGATCGAAGGTCCACGCGGCAGCAGCCCGCAGTCTTATAGCTCCTCTCAGGTCGGCTCCACCGAAGCTGTGCAGGCTGCCACGGCCGCCGACGCTTCCGGCGCCAGCGACGCCACTTCCTCCTGGAAAAGCCACCTCAACGCCAACCAGAAAGATGGACGGCGCAACTCCGAAACCGCCGACGCCCTGGCCGATGCCACCGGCGCGCAATCACGCAGCAGCGCCGAAAGCAGCCTGGGCAGTTTCCTCCTTCCCGTGGCCCTCGTCATGGAGGTGCCCGATGCACTCGATGGCCTCAACAACGCCGAGCTCGGGCTGCTACGGAAAGATCCTTACCAGATCGAGCCAACCGCCTTGGAAGCCCTCGGCATCCAGAGCCGCCGCTTCAGCGCGTTGCTGCGCGGGGGCACGCTCGTAGAAATCAGGGAAGCTGTCCTGTCGGCCTTTGGACTGGTGGAACATGCCAAAGGCGGCTACGAGCCCGGACGCGTGGGCGACGTTGTCACCGAGGCTATCCCCGCCCTGCGCCTGCCCGCGGACTCCGAACTCGAGGTGCCCGAGGCCTATCTGGACCTCAAGCCGTAGGCGCGCGCTGCAAAAAGCCCTGCTCCAGCCACAACCCTATTTCGCGGTATCCATTTAGAACACCGCTTGTGTTTCCGGGCGCAACTGGTAGCCTCAGGCTGTGAGTTGCCGATCAAATTGGACGCGAGAGTCTCACCGGTCGGTCATGCTGGTAGAGGACAACCCTGGCGATATCCTCTTGTTCAAGCGCGCTTTCAACGAATTCGATGAGCGCGTGGAGGTGCGTGTGTTCGGCAGCGGCCCCGAGGCAGCCAACGAGATCCGCAGCTTCTCCAAAATCAGCCCGATTCACTTTCCCGACCTGATCCTGCTCGACATCAGCCTGCCCAAAGTCAGCGGCTTCGACCTGCTAAAGGAGCTCAAGGCCTCCAAGCTGACCCGCCACATCCCCGTCATCATGTTCACCAGTTCGGATGCGGAGTCGGATGTGCAAACGGCCCTGGCCATGCACGCCAACAGCTACCTGCTCAAGCCCGCGACTTTCGAGGAGATGCTCGCCATCGTTTTCAAGCTCGGAGAGTTTTGGCTTCAAACGGCCTACCTACGGATACACGCCGGGGAAGAATCTTTCTAAATACCGTGAACGCTGACACATGGCCCCTCACGACCCAGCGCCACCGTCTTCCCAACGCCTGCTCGATCCCCTAACGCAGGAGTGGGTGCTCCCGGTTTACGACGAGCTGCTCAAGCAGTACATGCCGCCGGGCCTGCTGGTCGACCAGGACAACTGCGTACTGCAGACCTTCGGCAGCGGCTGGAAGCTCTTTCAGCACGCCTCCAGCCAGTTAGGCGAGTCACTGGAAGCAGTTCTGTCTGCCGAATTGCTTCAAACCGTGCGGCGTGCCCTAGAGGAAGCGCGCAGCACCGGCAAAAAGGTACGCGTGGCTGGCAATCAAGCCGCCGGAAGCTCAAAGAGTCCGCTCGAGTTTGAAATCTCTCCGATTCAGCTGGGGGTGAGCGAAGGCAAGCTTTGGCTGATTCTGGTGCGCTGTTCCCAACCATCCGAGGCGGTGCTCTCCGAAGCGGAATCGCTCCTGGCTGGATCGCCCACGCCCAACAATCGCATCTTGAAGCTGGAGCGCGAACTGAGGCAGATCCGCGAAAGCCTGCAGCAGACCATCGATGATTTGCGGGCCAGCAATGGAGAACTCGAAAACTTCGCCTACGTGGCTTCACACGATTTGCGTGAACCGCTGCGCATGATCACGAGCTACCTTTCGCTGATTAAGAAGGAGTACGGCGAGAAACTGGACGAAACCGGCCACGAGTTCATGGATTTTGCCGTCGATGGGGCGCAGCGCATGAAGCACCTGATCGATGACCTGCTCACCTACTCGCGCCTGAGCGCGCGCCGGCATGAACCGCGCGACTTCCCCATGGAGGATGCCGTCTCCACTGCACTGAAAAATCTGGCCATGCGTATCGAGGAGAGCAACGCGATGATCACCATCAACGCCCTGCCCCGCGTTTACGGCGACGAAATGCGGATGGCGCAGCTGTTTCAAAACCTGGTGGGCAATGCGCTGAAATTTTGCAGCGATGAGCCCCCTGTCATTCAAATTAATTGCGAGGACCAGTCACATGAATGGGTCGTGCGCGTGAGTGACAACGGCATTGGCATTCCCCAGGAACATCACAATAAAATTTTCGGCATTTTCCAGCGCCTGCATGGCCGCGAGGCTTACGAAGGCACAGGCATCGGACTTTCCGTCTGCGAGAAAATCGTGCATAACCATTCCGGCAAAATCTGGGTGGAAAGCGAGCCCGGCGAAGGCACGACGTTTTTCTTTTCCCTGCCGAAGGAGCCGCCCCGCAAGCGCCCTTCTTAAAGCACCCAATCAAAATGGAGCCGGGGGACGGACTTGAACCGACGACCTGCCGCTTACAAGGCGGCTGCTCTACCAACTGAGCTAACCCGGCGAAAGTGATTCAAACAGTCTGCCAAACTATCGTCTGGAGCGTGCACGTACGCAAATAAAGTCTTTGCCCTGAGCCTACCTTTGACTGTCTGTTGTAGCCCCAAGGCTTGTGGAAGGTCGCCAATACCGCAAGGCGGAAAACGGTTACCATTGCTGTCGCCTCTCATTAGTTGAGCCCAGTCGGACCCCGGATTCATCGAGCGGCCGCAGGCACGCCCCACGGGCTGTGAAGACCTAGGCTGCGCTTATTTGCGGAATCAAGTTTACCGCGCTTCGCCCAAACCTTTCGCATGATCGCGCGGCCCAGGTGCCATGCAGCCTGCAGTGCAGAACGCAGGCAACGAATCTAAGCCATTGTGCTGAAACAGGTCCCGAATTTTGGCATGACACCTGCAAGGCTCGTCAGCCGATGAAAAACGACGCAACCAAGCAAACCACTGAGGCCAAAAAAGCCACCGCCAGTGCGGTGAAGGAAAAACGCGATGCGCTCGTCGACGATCTGCGACAGGTCGTTGAAGACGCTCAGGGCCTGCTAACCGCCTCCAAAGAAGAATTCCTGGACGAGCACATCGATACCGCCCGCCAAAACGTGCTCGATGCCACCAACCGACTCAAGGAACAGGGCAGCGCCGTGCCTGAAAAAGTCCATGAACAGCTCGAAGTCGGACGCGAAAAGGTAACGGAGCGTCCGCTGACTAGTATGGCTTTGGCCGCTGGCCTGGGCGTACTGATTGGCCTACTCGTCAATCGAAGCAGCCAAAACTGATGGTGTTTTTGGATTCAGCCAAAAACTACGTCTCCGCGGTTTGGTATTTGGTTGAAGCGCGCGTCCGACTTTTTTCAGTCGAGGCTGAGGAATTTCGGCGACTTCAGCTCAAGCTCACTGCGGCAACGGTCATCGCCACAACAACTTTGATCGCATTTTCGGTCTGTTTCCTCGGCCTTTGCTGGTTGTTGCTGCCACGTGAGCTCGCCATAGCGCTACTGGCAATTGTGACTGCGGGTTATGCCCTCGCGAGCGGCGCAGCGTTCACTTTTCTAGCTTTGGCCACATTTCGCGCCGAACCTTTCAATCAAACACTCAGCGAGTTGAAAGAAGATCAAAAGGTCTTCTTCCCAGCTTCAAAAAAATGAGTTTGCGCGAACGAAAAAATGAGACCATTCGACGCGTCGAGCATTCCCGTCGGCAGGTTCGCGCTCACAGCTTTAGCTTTTTAAACAATCTTAGCCTGCTGTCCACCGGCACACAATGGGTGCTCAGTGCTGTAGACTTCAGCCGGACCCAAAATGCGAAGCCGCGTGCGTCGAAATCAGTAGGAATCTCAACATACTGTCTTAGGGTATTATCGCGCATCTGTTTGAAGCCGACCTCGCATTACCTGCTGCGTAAAATGCAACATAAAGGCAAACGGGCGAAAGCACTCAAATGAATGCGCATCGCCTACGAGGTCGTGCATGATTTGACGTGTGCTTAACCATGCAGTTTGCCGCCTGTAAGTGCAGACACATTTTCAAGTATTGATAAGCAACGGCTTAGAAATCTGGCATAAATCTTTATACTGCAAAATTTCTCCCTTCCTAATCAGCATTAATTTTAACGGATTTAATATGGAAACATTGAAACAACTGTACATCGAACAACTCCAGGATCTTTACAGCGCGGAAACCCAACTGCTGGAAGCCCTGCCAAGCCTTGCGCTCAAGGCAAATACGGAATCGCTGGAAACGTGCTTCCGCAGCCACATTGACAATGCGCAGCAGCATATTCAGCAACTCGAAGCGCTAATTCACAGAAACACCACCGAAGCTCCCGGCGGGCACACGTGCCACGCGATGACGGGACTGATCCGCGAAACCGGGGAAGCTCTGCGCAACGTGGGTTCCGAGATCGTGGTCGACGTGCACCTACTTTCGAACGGACAGCGGGTCGTGCATTACCAGATTGTCGGTTATGATGTGGCCGCTGCCATCGCAAACGCACTCGACAAAGATGAAGATAATTCGTCCCTCAAAGAGTGTCACTCCAACTGTAAGGATACCTTATCCGAACTGGAGAAAATCGCCGACGGCGGTCTGTTCTCAACGGGCCTGATCGAAAAATCGGCTGAAAACTAGACAGCCGCTGGGTTGCTCAAACTGATTCCTGGTTCAAACCCAGATCGTACTCACACATAACGGAAAGGTTACTACCATGCTCGGATGGGCTGTTGTCTTCTTTGTAATTGCGCTGATCGCAGGCGTACTCGGCTTCGGCGGCATCGCCGGAGCGGCGGCCGGGGTCGCCCAAATTCTCTTCTTCGTCTTTCTGGTTCTGCTGATCGTTTGGCTGATCGCCGGCGCAGTCCGCGGAAAACGTCCACCGGTGTAAACACAAAATTCCTAACGGACTATATACGAAACGCATACTTTTGAGACATGATACGAAAATTTGTTTATATAAACATGACCCTGCTTGCGCTTGCTGGCTTTGGGTGTTCCGAGGAAAGCGAGCTGGAGAACACGCTCGAAGAGGGCTCCTCCGAGATCAGCGAGGCCTTCTCCGATTCCGCCAGTGAAATCTCGTCGTTCTTCGAGAACTCGTGGAACAACGTTAAAGACTTTTCGCAAGAGCAGGGCGATGCCTTTGCGGACGGCGTGGATGACATGCTCGGCTCTTTTGACGAAAAATTTTCAGAACTGGGCAACGAGGTTGAAGGACTTTCTGGCGAAGCCAAGGAAGCTTGGAATTCTGGAGCCCAGGATGTGGAAGAGGCCAAAATCCGCCTGCGACGCGAGCTGGACGAACTCGGCGATGCTTCCGAAGATCAGTGGGATTCCGCCAAGGCTGACGTGAAGGAAGCCTGGGAGAATCTTCAGTCCGAATTCGAAGACCTGCGTGAATCCATGAGTTGACGCCCGGATGCACGGGCAACCTTCGCTAATTTTCCAGGATAAAGAGTATCCTAACTGGCAAGGCGACATCGATAAGAAGGCGGCAGGCTCATGGGGGCTTGCCGTCTTCACTATTTTCAACCAATTTTAAGAAAGAAAATGAAACTCGTTCAAATCATCCTGACAATTCTGATCCCGCCCGTCGGGGCTTTCATGCAGGTTGGCTTATCCACGCACTTCTGGATCAACCTCATCCTGACGCTGCTTGGCTACGTCCCTGGCATCATACACGGGCTCTGGCTGGTCCTTACCGGCGCAAAGCCTGCGGCTTGAACGACCACCCCAACGGTCAAAACCGCGGGCACCTGTCTCGACTGCGTCTGGAGCGTGCCAAGCGCTACAGCTCTCGGGCGAACTGGTAGACTGAAAAAACGCTTCAGTTGGCCAGGCCCATGCGTTTGCGCTTGCGGTAGAGGGTCGCGGTATCGATGCCCAACACCTTGGCTGCTTCTTCGAGGCTTTCGGTTTTGGCGATGATCCGCTTGATGTGCAGCTCCTCCAGGCTACGCAGGGAAACATAGTAGCCGGGCCTAACCGAAGAATCCTGCTTGCGCTGGAATTCCTCGGGCAAGTCAGTCGGCTCGATGGCGTTTTCAGTCGCCAAAATAGCGGCCCGTTCCACCGCGTTGCGCAGTTCGCGTAGATTCCCCGGCCATTCGTAATCAACAAGCGCTTGCTTGGTCTGCTCGGAGAACTGCAGGTTGGGTCGATTCTGCTCGCGCGCAAAAAAGTTCAGGTAGTTCTGTGCCAGCGGCACGATGTCGGTTGGCCGCTCAACCAATGCCGGCATGCTCACGGTGATGACCTTCAGCCGGTAAAAAAGGTCTTCGCGAAAACGCCCTTGCTGCACTTCCTTCCAAAGGTCGCGGTTGGTTGCGGCAATCACGCGAATGTTCGCATGCCGCGTGCGTGTTTCACCTACCCGCTCGTACTCCTGGTCCTGCAACAGCCGCAGCAGCTTCGGCTGTATCTCCGCGGGCAATTCACCCACTTCGTCCAGAAACAGCGTGCCTTCGTTGGCCGCCGCGACTTTGCCCCACGTATCGCTGATGGCACCGGTGAAGGACCCTTTCACGTGCCCGAACAATTCGCTCTCCAGCAACTCCCGGGAGAGGCTGGGACAATTGACCGTGACAAAACGTGAGGCGGCGCGGCGACTCTCGATATGGATGTTGCGCGCGAGCACGGTCTTGCCCGTGCCGCTGGGTCCCAGCAGCAAAATGTTTGCATCCGACTGCGCCGCTCGAAACGCGACGTCGAAGGCGTTGCGCACCATGGGCTCCGTCGAGTCAAAGACCAGCGCCGGGTTCGACTCGGCAATCTGCGAGCGCAGGTTGGCCACTTCCGAACGCAGCTGAAAGCTCTTGGCCAGCACCTTCAGTTTGCGGTCAATTTCGTCCGGCACGAAGGGCTTTTGCACATAATCGTAGGCTCCGTACTTCATCGAGAGCACGGCCGTCTCGATGGTAGCATGCGCCGTGTACAAAATCACTGGCAGGTCGCTGTGATCTTCCTGCAGCCGCTTCAGGTATTCCAGCCCGTTCTCCGAGCCCAGCATCATGTCCAGGAAAACCACGTCAATCGGCTCCTCCATCAGGATCTTGTCCGCCTGACGGGTGGTAAAAGCCATGAACGGACGATAACCCAACGATTCAAACGTCCCGGCTGTCGTCGTCAGGACGTTCTTCTCATCGTCGACCAGAAGGATGTTCATGTGAGCGGATCGGTGGTTGTGCTCGGCTAGCATCGCGTGTGCTCAGTTTGTGCGCAATAGGCCGGCAATCGCTGTAGGTCGAGAAAAGTCCGAGGTGCGCACCTTCTTGAGCAAAGCAGATGCGCACCTCGGCTGCTGTATGTGAGACGGATGTCTCTGATTGTGTCCTACGGACATTCGTGGGAGTGCCGAGCGACAGCCGCATACAGGTATGGAGTCAACCACACCTCTTTCTTGGGCTTTAGCTGCTCAGTCGGCGGCGTCCTGGATCGCCTCTCCGGCCGCCTCAAAGTCTTCGCCCACCCCTCGGGTCGTATTGCAGCCAGCAAAAAGCAGCGCGCACGCGCACAGGAAAATGCCTACCCACTCAATGCTGAAGATTTCGGAAAAAATTTTATGTATGGTCCGTTTCGACATAGACGCGTTGCGTCGCCGCTTCCGTACCAATCACAGTAAGAAAAGGCTAAGACGCTACCAAACAGCGGGTTAAAGATTGAGCCACGATCGGACTCCCGACTCGATTGGCTGTCTGCAGCGTCGGCACGTGACGTTTTCCGGCAGAATGCAGTCTCCGTTGCGGAAAATTCAGAGTGCTCACAAACCATGCAGATCGCTGGATTTACACCGGCTCCCTCGCTGCATTCATCCGTAAGCAGACTACCAAGGCAGCATCAAAAAGTCCCAAAGTAATGCCCATCAATCAGATGCAGACAGAGACCACCGATTGGCACGGCCTTTGTAAAGTTCTATAAGCGTTCAATTACGTACTCTAGCAAACTTGCATCATGAATCATTACACAAATCCGACGCGCAAACTGTTTGGACGCACCGCCTTGGCTGCTTGCGTTCTCTGCGTTTTCTCAGCCACGACCACAGCCTTCGCGGACAACCCCGCCAAGCAGACGAACATCCCCAGCGAAGTCAGCGGTGAATCCTGGGAGAAGGGACGCTCCATCCGGTCCGTCGATCTTCAGGGCACCTCCGTTTACAACAAAAACCGCGAATTCATCGGCGAGGTAACGATGCTTACCAATCGGACCAACGGCGACACCCCGGGCGTGCTGGTCGAGGTGGACAAGGACAGCGAACTATCCGCGAAGCACCTCTTCCTGCCGCTCTCCACGGTCGCTTACCACAAGCCGGCAGGCGTTCTGGTGGTTTTTAAATCAGAGACGAAGCTCAAGCAGTACTCGGTAAAGGCCAAAGAGATGAGAGCCTTTAAGGAAAACGAAGGCTCGCTCGAAGTCGCCCGGACCAACGCTTCTACCAGTGGCAAAGACTCTAAAGGTGAGTACGGGATCATGGTCACCCGCGCCCAGTACGCCAAGCTTTCGGATAATCCGCACCTGGCCAACTTCGACGCTCCCAGCGCCCGGCGAATGGGACAGGTTACCTTCCGCAATGCCGAAGCTGAAACCGGACCCTACCTGTTCGAAATCATCGTGAGCGAGGCGCAGGCCATTGAGTTTTTCCAAAGCGATGACCTGCAGCGCCAGGAACTGGTGCACCCGCCCCACAGCCGCGCCGATGGAGTTGCCTACAGCGACAGCGACTCGGACGTGCGCAAAAACGCCAGAGGCGGTTCAGAAGGCCTCCAGGCCCAGCAGTCCAGCGGTCTGCGTTCACCCCTAGCGCTCTCTGAAGCCCTCGAACAGGAGTTCGGCAAGCAAGTCGCGGACATCGACGTTCGCCGCTCCGATCGCGGCATCGTTGTGCTGGAAGGCACCGTACCCTCGCGCGAAGTGAAGGACCGCGTGCTGAAGTTTGCCCGCGATCGCTACACGCGCCGCGTCGTCAGCGAGATTGAGATTTCCCAGACGTAAGCTCTAGAGCTGCTCGAGTGTTCAACTACCCTACGCCTGCATCACCTCGATAGACACTCAATAAAGGAGCCGGCCTTCATCTTAAGTGCTTGAAGGTCGGCTCTCTTTTTTACGCTATGTTTTGGAACCGCCTGGAAGCCTATTCGGTGCCCGAGTCCATGTCCGACGAACGCGCTTATCTGGAAGCCATCCTGGGCGCACGCTTCAGCGATGGCAACAAGGTGGAAATCCTGGTCAATGGTGGCGAAATTTTTCCAGCCATGTTGCGCGCGATCCGCCAGGCCCGGTCCAGCATCCACTTCCTCACCTTCGTTTACTGGTCCGGAGACGTCGCCGAGCGCTTTGCCGCGGCCCTTGCTGACAAAGCCAGCGAAGGAATTACCGTGCGGGTGCTGCTGGACAGCTACGGGGCCAACGCCATGCCGAAAAAGTACCTGCGGCGCATGGAAACCGCCGGTGTCGAGGTGGGCTGGTTTCGACCGCTTCTGCGTGCAGCGCCCTGGAAGACGGATCACCGCACCCACCGCAAGGTGCTGGTCTGCGATGGCGAGGTGGCTTTCGTCGGCGGCGTCGGCATCGCCGAAGAATGGGACGGCCATGCGCGCAACCCCGGCGAATGGCGCGACACGCATTTCCAAATCACCGGACCCGCGGTTGTCGAGTTAGGCGCCACCTTTTGGGATAACTGGCTGGAAGTCTCCCACTATCGCTTGCCGAGTGCCCAAGAGGTAATTGTCTCCCCTCAGCCGATAGAGCTGCTGGACGGCTCCAGTATCATGGTCGTGCGCTCGTCGGCTTCACCACACACCAGCGAAGTCACCTCCCTCTTCAGCGCCTTGTTCAAACTGGCCACCCGCCAAATAATTATCCAAACACCCTACTTCGTCCTGGATCAAACATTCCGCGATATCCTGATCGAAACCGCCCGACGCGGCGTTTCCATTGAGGTCATGATACCTGGCAAGTATCTGGACCGGCGCTACGAAAGCTGGGCCGCCGCGCGAGACATCGACGAATTGCTAACCGAAGGGGTCAGCTTTCACATCTACCAGAAGACCATGCTTCACACGAAAATCTTTCTGATTGACGAAGGGCTCAGCTGCATCGGCTCCGCAAATTTCAATCAGCGCTCCATGCACAAGGACGACGAAGTGATGCTCGTGGTCGATGACACGCGCGTCTGGCAACGCCTGCATGAAGAATACCGGAACGACCTGCGCTCCAGTGAGAAGGTCGGCAACTCGCGCTATTGGGAACGTCCCTGGCGTAAGAAGCTGCTTGGGCGACTGATCCGTCCCTTCCGCCAGCAACTGTAACCAGTCGTCAACGCGGACAGTTCCTCAAAAGCCTGTACCGACACGGCTACTGCTAGACTTCCGCTTCCTCCATCACCGGGCTGCGCTTTCCATAACCCAGGGGCAACTGCACGACAACCGCCGTGCCCTGGCCAGGCTCGGACTCAATATTGATGGTGGCCAGGAGCAGCTCGCAAAGGCGCTTCACAATCGTCAGACCGATCCCTTCTCCGTCGTAGGCCAGCAGCCCGACGGTGGTGTAGGCTTCTTGCTCCTCCGAAGGCTCGTCGGGTGCCCGCATCTCCTGCGCAATCGGGGAGCCCAGCTTGTTTTGCAGCCCGGGGCCGGTGTCACGAACAATGAAACGCCAGCAGTCTTTTTCCGTGTACCAGGACAGCTGCACCATACCGCGCAGCGTGTATTTAAAGGCGTTGTTCATCAGGTTCTGCAAGATGCGGCGCAACTTCAGCGGATCCGTCTCCAGCAGAATGTTGTCCTCGCCAACCATCTCTAGCTCCAGCCCCTTGCGCTCGGCCAGGGGCAAATAATCCTGTCCGATACTGCGCAGCAGATCGCCCACATCCACCTTGCTCAGCTCCAGTTTTTCCTGCCCGCTTTCCAGACGAGACAAGTCCAGCATTGAGTCGAGCAGGCGCACCACGGTGTCCATGCTGTTTTGAATCAAACCCGTCAGCTCCGCTTGCGACTCCGACGCATCCTTCTCGCTGCTGAGTAATTCGGAAGCCCCCGAAGCCGTCGCCAGGCTGCCTTTCAGATCGTGCGCGGTTTCCGTCAGCATCTGAGCACGCATCTGGGTGATGCGGTTAAATTCGGCATACACGGTCTCAAGGTCCTTGCCAAAGCTGAGCGCCTCAGATCGACGCATATCGTCGAAACGCTGGATGCTTGCACCGATCGCGTCAGTCATGAACTTCGCCAGGACTTTCAACGCCATCGCCTTATCCTCGTCGGGAAACTCGGGATTGTTGGCAAAACGCGCTTCGAAAAAGTCGATCAATACCTCGTTCAGGTTCCCCCAGTCCCGCGCGATTTGCATCAGGTTGAAGCCCTGCTTCCAACGGTGATGGCCGTGTTTCTCCACGTCGAGCGTCTCGGAATCGTCCAGTTCGTCGCGATCTACCTGACGCAGGTGATTGGCCAAGACTTCGATGCAGTTGGGTATGTTGTTGCGAAAATCAAACCGCGAAAGCGTGCTGACAACCTCCAGATTTTCGTCCGCCTCGGAACGGTCCAGCCAGCAGTCCACGATGTGCTCGAGGTCGCTATGTAAGGCATCTGCCAATTTGTGCAGCGGTGTTTTGTCAGGCATGCCCAGCACACAAGCAGCGCGCAAACCGCTTTACAACTGCTTTCGGCGACGACCACCCCGGTAACTCACTCCCGCCCCGCGGATGACGCTAGCTTCACGAAGAGCTGAAACGCCGAATAGCAATCATTTGCGCTGCAGTGTGTCGTTTGCGCCTTACCTCGTTTGTCAGATCTCTTCTCTAACCGCCAGACACTCATACGCAATGACCCAGTTTCAGAAGTTCAGATCCCCAGTGCGTGAATTACGGACCCTATTTGCATAACCCTAGCACGCCGCCCTCGAATCTATAGCTAAATACGAAGCACAAGGTAGCTTAAAAAAATGGTGGCCAGACCCAGATTCGAACTGGGGACACAAGGATTTTCAGTCCTCTGCTCTACCAACTGAGCTATCCGGCCGTGTCCTGTCGACAGCTAGGTGAAGCTGCCCGGAGAAACGAAAATGAAAGCGGATGCGCTCGCTTCGGTCAACGGCAATTTTTACCCCAGACCCGGGTCCGGCACCAGCAGCACCTTGCCGTCGCGCCCGCCCGCCGACGCCACCTGCACCGCCTCCAGGGCTTCGCTCAACGGGTAACGCTCCGCCACCGGTGCCGCAAACACCCCTTCCGCAATCAGCGCGTACACCGCATGCAGACACGCGTCGACCGCCGCGGCGTCCTGCGTGCGCATCCAGCGGTCCAGCCAAAACCCGCGCAGGCGCACGTCATTAAAAATCAGATACCGTGTCGGAAAACGCACCTTGTCGCCCACCATGCCCCCAAACGTCACGACGTCGCTCCCGTCAGCCATCGCCTTGATCAGCGTCGTCACACTCTCCCCGCCCACCGAGTTCAAACCCAGCCTGGGCCTGGCTCCACCGGTAATTTCCGCCAGCTGCTTTGGCCAGTCCGGCGTATCCTCGACAACCGCCGTTGCCCCGACCGCCTTCAAACGCGCCCGCCACTTATCCGGATCACGCACCAGCGACAGACACTGCAAACCACGCTTGCGCGCCAGTTGCGCCACATAGACGCCCACCGCCGAATTGCCCGCGTTCTGCACGAGCCAGTCCCCGGGTTCCAACCGCGAAAAGTCGCTCAGCAAACGCAGCGCCGTGGGCGGATTGATGAACGCCATCGCCGCTTGCTCCAGCGGCAGATTCTCCGGCACCACCTGCAGCGTCTGCGCGCCGACGACAGCCTCCGACTGCCACACGCCCGCCGCCTCGGGCATGCGCACCCGCGTCCCCACGCCCGGACCTTCCACACCTGCGCCCAACTCCACGACTTCGCCCACGCCTTCGCGCCCGGCCACCGCCGGCAACGCCTGCAGCCGACCGTAGCTGCCGCCGATCATCCCGAGGTCCGACGGGTTGATCACTGCACACTTCAACGCGACGCGCGCCTGCCCCGGTCCGATTTCTACTCGCGGCAGAGATTCTACCCCCAGCACAGCTTCCGGCTTTCCGGTCTCATGGTAGCGAACGGCCAGACAGGTCTTTTTCATAACGGCAGCGATGGCATCCGCCTATCGCCTAGGTCACACCTGGAACGCTCGCAAGCTTTCCCGGCAACGCCGCAGCCAGGCTTCCGGGTCGTCCTTGGCGTGTCGCAGCGAGAAAATCTCAAGCTCCAGTACGCCGTCATAGCCCGTCTTTTGAACGGCCTCTACGATGCGGGGCAGATCGATCACCCCTTCGCCCGGCACCGCGCGATCCTGGACGAGGTCGCTCGTCTCGCGCCGCCAATCGTTGATGTGAAAGCCCGCCACCCGGCCTGCCGCCTGCGCCAGCACGCGGGCCAACTCGCGATCCCACCAGACATGATACGTATCTACAAAAAGCGACACCCCATACTGCGTGCACCACTCCAGGGCTTCGGCGATGGTGTTCACCACCGAAAAACCATCCGTGTACATCGGGTGCAGCGGCTCGATGGCCACGGTCACCCCTAGTTCCTGGGCACGTGGTAACACCGCCTCCAGCCCGCGCCGTCCGGCAGCACGCGCGGCTTCAAAATCCGTCTGCCTCCGCGCGTACGAGCCAGGCAGCAGGCACAGGCAATCCGCATTCAATTCCGCCGCCATCTCGATCGTCGCCAGCGTGTGCTTGACCGCCGCCTCAAAACCCTCCGGCCCCTGGTCCCCAAACGAGCCCGCGGGACACAGCGAAGAGACCCGCAGCCCCTCATCCGCCAGTTGCTGCTTCACTTGCGCCACGCTCAGCACCCAGACCGGTTCATACCAGAGGCCCACCGCTTTAAAGCCATGCGCCCGCACCCGCGGCAGCGCCTTTTCCAGCGACAGTTGCGGCACGCTGGCCAGATTGATCCCCGCGATCATGTCGCTTGCTCGTTAACATCGAGCAGGCTGTCCGTCGGGGCCATCCCGAAGTCAGGCACCGGCAGACGCTCGCCGTCCTTCAGGCACGACTCGTGGGCGACCAAACCTGGCGCGTTGAACCGGGAAGCGTCCCACACGTTGTTCGGCGGCGTCTTCCCGTGCACACAGGCTTTCACAAAATCATCCATCAAAAACTGGTGCGATCCGTAGTGGGCGTTGCGCAGCCCCCGAAAGCTTTCCGGCAACCGGTGCGTCGGGTGTATTTTTGCGGTGCCCAGATAGAGGTCCGCCGGCCCGGTTTCCTGCCCGGGGCGACATTCCACCAGCGCCCGAGGGTCCTCAAACTTCGGTTCCAACTCCGACCAGGCGTAACTGCCTTCGTCCGGGCCCACCTGTTCCTCAAAAGTGGCCTTCGTGCCAAAGATGCTCAACCGAACGTGGTTGTGGTTGCTGATGCCCACCCGCCGAAACTCGTTGATCCGAGCCATGCCGCCGTCGCTGGTCTGAAACAGCCCGCACTGGCTGCTGAAGGGGTTGTCCCAAAAGTTTTTGCCCTGGCCCCAGCAGCCGTCCTCGTGCGCCGTGTCGTTATAGCCGATACAGGAGACGTGGGTCATCCGCGCGCCGGTCACACCCAGCACCATGGCCACCGAGTGCGTCGGATAAAGCATCGGCGGGAAGCCCGCGTACTGTCGCCATTTGTCCCCGTGCGCATTCTGATAGATTTTATAAAATGGCGCCATGTTGTCGGCCATGTCGTGGTAATACTCGCCCTCGCCGTAGATAAACTTGCCGAAGTCCCCCTTGGCAAAACGCTCGCGGCAGTACAGCAGGCACGGATAATACAGGCTGGTCTCGCCCATCATGTACACCTGCCCGGTAGTTTTCACCAGTTCGACCAACTCGCCGATTTCTTCCAGCGAGTTGCCCATCGGCACCGCCGTGTACACGTGCTTACCCGCCTGCAGCGCCTGCTTGGCAAAAGGGAAATGGTGCACCCGCTCGGTGAAGATCAGCACCGCGTCCACATCACTGGCACACATCTCGTCGTGATTGGCATACGTGTGCTGCAGCGCGTACTGGCTGGCTACTTCCGCCCGACGCGCCTCGCGCAGTTCCGCAATGCGCACTTCCTCAACCCAGGGGTGCGCCTTGAGCAGGGGAATGAAATTGACCGCGAAGCCACCGACACCGGTCACGCCGACCTTGAGCTTTTTCATCAGGATTTTTCTTTTGGAGGTTTACTGCGAGAGGACCTTTTAGCTAGCAGCGCCGCCAACGCGCGGGCAATGACTATACCGCTAAAACATACCACTTCCGCGAAAAGCCTGGGGACTCACCCCGTAAACCTTCCGAAATGCCCGCGCGAAGTAGTTCGGATCGCCGATGCCGGCTTGCCGCGCGATGTCCGCAATCGGCAGCGCGCTGGTCTGCAACAGCCGAACGCCTTCGTTAAGCCGTTGCCGGCGTAGCCACTCGCCCGGCGGAATCCCTTCGACCTGTTGAAACATGCGCCCAAAGTGGTAGCGGCTCAATCCCGCCGCCTGCGCCAGGGCGTCGACGCCAATCGCCGGATCTCGAAAGTGCCGCCGGCCCAGTTCCACCGCGGCTCGAATCGCCTTGGGGCGTGCGGGAGCGTTGCCGCGCTCGCCACGCACGGGCTCCGCCGCCGCCAGTAACGCCATCGCCAGCCCATAGACCCGCGCCGAAACCTCCCACCTTGTAAGCGTCTGTTTGCCGATCAGCTCATGGCACAGCGTAGCGGCTGCTTGCAGTGCCGGTTGCTCCGGCTCAAAAGTCCAGACGGGGCCTTTCAGGTTGATCGCCTGCCGCACTGCCCGCAGCACTTCCGAACCATTGAGGCACAGATAAAAGAAGCGCCAGCTACCCCCGGCTGGCAGGTAGTAGCGGTGGCGGTGGGGAATTGTCAGCAACATCGCCTGCCCCGGCGCAACGCTGAGCGTCTCGTCGTCGTAGTCCAGCAACCCGCTTCCGCTAAAGGTATATTGAAACAGCGCGAAGGCCACCGTGCCGCGGCGCTCGCCGTCCCAGCTGTAAGCCTCGGGCGCGCTCCGCTGCTCAACCCCCGCGCTCGTCGCCATCGCGGACAAACCGTAGCGATCCTTCGGATACAGAATCGCCCGGTTGGCTGGGCGCCGACGGCGCAACCGCTGCAGCACGTTTGTGCTAGTCATCGCACAAAGCTCAGCTTTGCAACCTACGCCTGGCCAGCTATTTTATTATATAGATTTAAAATCCTAATTGTCCGCACGCGCGCTGAACCCCTTCTAAATCCCGACATGAGTTTTCGCATCGCCTTCATTGGTGCCGGCAGCCTCGGCTTCACCCGCAAGCTCCTGGCCGACCTGATGGCCGTCCCCGCCTTCCAGGAGACGCCGCCTGAAATTGTATTTCACGACATCGACGCCGATAACCTCGAGCGCGTTCGCCGCCTCTGCCAGCGCGACCTCGACGCCAACGAGGCACGTATCCAGATTCTCGCGACACTCGATCGGCGTGAGGCCATCTCCGGGGCCAAGTACGTCCTCTCCACCGTACGTATCGGCGGGCTCGAAACCTACCGCGACGACATCGAGATTCCGCTCGAATACGGTGTCGACCAGTGCGTTGGCGACACGCTCGGACCTGGCGGCCTCATGTACGCCCAGCGCGGCATCCCGGCCATGCTCGATTTCTGCCGGGACATCCGCGAGGTCGCCCGCCCCGATTGCCTCTTCCTCAACTACTCCAACCCGATGGCCATGCTGACCTGGGCCGCCATCGAGGCAGGTGGCGTCGACACCATCGGCTTGTGCCACGGCGTGCAGGGCGGCCATCGCCAAATCGCCGAGGTGCTCGGGCTTCCCAAAGAGGAAGTCGATATCATCTGCGCGGGCATCAACCACCAAACCTGGTACATTCAGGTGAAGCATCAGGGCGTCGACCGCACCGGCGATCTTCTGGAGGCTTTCGAAAAGCACGAAAACCTCTCGCAGACCCAAAAGGTGCGCATCGATGTGCTGCGGCGTTTTGGCTACTTCTCCACCGAGTCCAACGGTCACCTGTCCGAATACCTCGCCTGGTACCGCAAACGCCCCGAGGAAATTCAGGAGTGGATCAGCCTCGACCATTGGATTCACGGCGAGACCGGCGGCTACCTGCGCTCATGCACCGAACGCGAAAACTGGTTCACCCAGGAGTTTGAGGCCATCCTGAGCGAGCCGGCCTGGAACTTCGCCGAGCGCGAACGCTCCGAGGAGCACGGCAGTTACATTATCGAAGGGCTGGAAACCGATAAAATTTATCGGGGTCATTTCAACCGGCAGAACCAGGGCGTCATCGCAAACCTGCCGGAGGACTGCATCATCGAGGCACCCGGCTACGTCGACGCCAACGGCATCGCCATGCCGACGGTGGGCGATCTGCCGCTGGGCTGCGCGGCGATCTGCCAGCAATCGATCAACGTGCAGCGCATGGGCATGCGGGCAGCCCTCAGTGGCGACGCCACCCTGCTCAAACAAGCGATGACCCTGGACCCGTTGACCGCGGCGGTCTGCAACCCAGCGGAAGTCTGGGAGATGACCGACCGCATGCTGGTTGCGCAGGCCCAGTGGTTGCCCCAGTACGCGCAAAGCGGGGCCATCGACGCCGCAAAAGCCACCTTGGCAACTGGCCCGAAACTGGCTCGCTTCCCAGGCAACCGGGGCGCGGCCCGCCAGCGTGTGAAATCGGTGGAGGAACGCGCCGCCGAGGAAGCCCAAAAAGCCGCCTCCAAAGAGACTTTGCCCGCTCACATGCAGTCGGGCTGATCGTGGGGCCCGGCGCGCTTGCCTGACGATGCTGCTGGGATGGCGCTGCCGGCCCCTTACGGTCAGTCCAGGCTGACGAGGGCACAGCAGCGTCTTGGCTCCGGGCTCAGTCCGAAGTGCAGGGTGTAGGTGCGCACGCGGTTCGCAGCGGCTCGGGGGCCTGCGACGGGAAGTTGCATGGCGCGAGGGTGTCAGCAAGGTGCCTGGATGAGTCCGCAGGAATTGGCGCAGCGACATCCCCGGTTGTATCACGTGACGCCGAGGCGGTTGGTGGCATCGATTCTCTCGAACGGGCTGCACAGTTCCGCCAGGCTTGTTGAAGGTTGCAAGCTGCCGGAAACACAGGCGTGCTCGCTGATCGAGGCACCGCGGAAAAAGCCGGTTGCGCTGAGGCATCCGCACTTCGGGCCGATAGAACTGGGCGACAACTCCCCAATCAATTTGAAGGCACTGGCAGCGAGCCTGGACGACGGCCTGATCCCGGCGCAGTGGCTGCGGCTGCTGAACGAGCGCGTCTTTTTCTGGTCCAATGCGCGCGATTTGCAGCGGCTGCTCCAGTCGCGGTTGAATCGCGCGCGGGAGCGCAGCGTCCTGATTTTTGACACGCATAAACTGGCCGAGGCGTACGGCGCACAGATGGAGATAAGCCCGATCAACTCTGGAGCGGCGAACCGGCGTGTGGCCCGGCGTGGATACGCAACCTTTGCACCGCTTTTGGAAACCGCGTACGCGACCTGGCGCAGGGCGCGCAAGAAACGCAGCCCGGATCGCATTGTAGAGATCGCTGTGCGCGCCAGTATCGCACCGATCGAACCGTACCTAGTTTCGGTTGAGCATTTTGGGGCGGGGACGGACGGGCGTCCGTTCAGTTGAGGGCAGGCGTTCATGGAACATAGATTACCACGAAACGCGCGGACCCGGTAGCGCTGCGTTGGCAAGGTTGGCTCGCGTGGGTCAAATCTTTTCAATGCTGTCGGGAAGCGGAAAGAAACTGCCCTGCCCTTTTTGATCAGTGGGCTGGGCAGTATCTATTGCCAAGATGAAGCTCCCGGCACCCATCATAATCGCTGATAGGGAATGATTTTTCTTTCAAGTTTTGTGCACAACATTGAAGATAAGGCATGAACCGACTGGAGGCGTTGAGACAGGCTTACGACGGTAAGTTCGAATGGAATGAAGCTAGCGGTGTACTGCGCTTTACCGAAAGTGGGCGGATTGACTTCCGGCGCACGCGCGAGCTGTCGGGCGTTTGGAAAGCACCGACGGAAGTCAGGCGCATTGCCATCGCAAAAAACGTTCAGGTAACCGGTCAATTCACGCTGCGCGGGGACTGCACCGTGGAAGGCGAGGACCGGGATACCTCCGTAATTTATGGCACGGACACTTCGGGGTTACTACATGATCAGGGGCTCGATCAGTTTGCCCGCTGCGCCTACTATTCGGCGGTGCTGGGCCAGGGGCCAATCACCGTGAAGGTGCAAAATCTGACTACGCTCAATCCGGTCGGGTTTATGTGGACGGGCAATAGCGGCACAGTGATGCACCTCGACAGCGTGACCGGGATCGACAATCGGGGCGGTTGGCATAACCACAGCGACGGTGTTTCGGGGGCGCCGGGCTCCACAGTGCGCAACTGCCACCTGGAAACGGGCGACGACGCAATCAAGGCCTACAAGGACATTACGGTGGTGGATACGACGATTTGCATGATTCAAAATTGTGTGCCGATCCAACTGGGCTGGGGCGCGGAAACGGCAGATTCAAAAGCCGTCTTTCGCAATTTGAAGATCTACGGAGACCACGGGCGCGGGCAGTTGCCGGGGGTAATCGTCGGGAGAGGTGGCAGCTACCGCCGCAACATTGAAATCGACGGCCTTGAACTGGAAAATCCGAAGGCCGCGCTCGTCAGCCTGTACGAAGCAGGCATGGAACTAGACCTGACGATTGAGAACGCCCAAATCGCGGTGAAGCAATTCTGGGGTGAATCGGCAGGCAGGTGCCGCAGCGAGATTAATGGCTCGGAGTCGCAGCGTGCGACTTATGAGCACGCTTGTTAGCGACAGACAACGCGTGCGGGCGCACTGATTCACAGGTCATTTAGCTTCCCTACATATCTATTGGAGCTAGCTACTGACGTTCACATTGTGCCTGTTTATTGTTTACGTTAACGGCCTGTGCCGAGATGCTGGCTCGCATCAATAGGCACCCGCTACGTGCGTCAGTGATTAAATGGCTTGCGTGCCTGATTGGAGTCTTGGGCACCGTCGAGGCCGGTTCTCTACGTCTGGTGCACGGTCAAACTACTGAAGCCGGAGGAATGAACGTAAGCGAAGCTGCGGAAAGTGCGACAACTCGAACGCGCAATGTGCTGACGGAGGTACCCCGTGTCGGCTTTCACCCCGAGATGCGCAAACATGCGGCGGATCTCGGTCCTGAGGATATCATCTTTCCGGCCTGCATGCGGGCGGTGACACAATACCTCGGGCATCCTGAATATGACTACATTCACTTTGTGGGCGTTTCCGGGGCAATGTCTTTTCTAAGCTGGAGGGAAGGCTGGAACCATGACAGCGCGGGTATCTTCTTCATGGCACCCTTCGAGGAACATACACGGCTCTTTGAGGACTGCTTCGAGTCGACCGGCTATCCGAAGAGGCAGTACGTTATGCTCAAGGGGCCAGACGCAGCCATCGACGGATATCCTCAAAGGGCAGGCGATAGACCCCCGTCGCCCAACGCGGGCGGAAGTAAAGCGCGTCGCTGCCCTTGTAAACGGAACGGTATTGGTAATCGATGTTGTAGATGAAATCCCGTTCAATGATCTGGCGTTCGACGCGACCATCCTCGGTGCCATACTTGCGGTGGTGCTGTTGTAGGAAGTCCAAAGTCTCGTCGGAAAGCTCAAAGCTGAGCGGGATATCCAGAGGCTCGGTTCGTTCAGGAGTCTGAAAGCAGAGGTAGGTGACTGTTTCTGTGAAATTATCACCTGATTCCTGTCGGGCAAAAACATGTTCCTTGGGATGAAGGATCCAATGTTCCTGCACATGTTGGAAGGCGAAGTCGTCCGGTTTGACCTGATGGAGGCGAAGCTTCAGGCGGTTACGGGCCCACGGGGCAATTCTATCATTCACCTTGCGCCAGGCCCCGGTTTTTGGGTCATAGGCATGGAGACCGACCTTTGGGCTGGTAAAGACAATGCTGCCATCATCCTGGAGGCACACCGGCACAAAGCGAAAAAAACCATGGCCATCAAAAGGTGACTCGGGCGGATTCCGGCGGCTGTTGATCAACATGCGTTTCTTGCCAGTCACCAAATCTAGCTCCACGGCCCCGCCGCTTTTGCCCATGATCAGACTGACGGGAACAAAAAGCTTACCTTCATGAAAGAGGACCTCGCCATTGGGCCAGAGATCGGCGTGTGTTTCCCATCGGTTGTCTTTCAGATAAAAACGGGCCACGCCGCTGCCGCCTCCCTCTTCGTCTTTATGCTGAGAGCGGTAGACCAAGATGACCTGGTTATCGTAGAAGAAAATATCGGCACCCCAAAACTCCCCGAACCTCAGGGCCGTGGGTGGACGAACGTATTCCCACTTACGGGTCTCGAGGTTGACCCTGCAGAGTAACGCCTCGCCTTGCTTGGGAAATCGTCCGAAAGTAAAGAACCACAGCCACCCATCGTTCTCGGTTAGTCCATGGAAGCCCCACATCGCCTCCGGGAAGCCGAAGGGATCAAGTTCCCGGTAGGGGTGGATAAACTCGGTCACCTTGAGGGTCTCGCGTTCCTGCGTTTCCTTCAGCCATGGAAATTGATTGCGCAGGGAGCTGAGGGCGAACTTCATCCGGCGCACCTCATTGTAATTCTGTTGACGATCCGATGTTTCCAGACGCTTTAACGCATTAGTCGCCAAGGGGTAGATGTCCCGGACATCTTCTTCGCTGAGGAGATCGATGCGATGCCCCTCTGGAAGGCTTTGGTTCACCAGTAGGCTGAAAGTCTGGCTGGGGCTTCTCCCATTCGTCAGTTCAAACCGGGCCAGTTTCACGAGGAAATCCTTCTGCGACCGGAGGAAGGTGCGCCAGCGTTCATCCCGCTTTGTCAGGGGGAAGAAATCGGTGAGCCATTCGAGGGGGAC
>JBHJGM010000007.1:0-112800 GCA_050331815.1 Opitutales bacterium
AGGCGACGACGAAGGAGGGCTCAAACGACTTGCCCTTCTTGGTGAAGCGCGCATCTCGCCCGACGGTGGCCCAATTCCGGTCACCCCCCTTCTTTTTGCCGGTCTTGGGGTCCTTGTTGTTGCGCCCTTCGGTGTCGTTGATGTCGGGCAGCTTGGTCGAGCGCAGGAAGATTTCGTAGTAAGGGTGGCGGTGCTCCCAGCCCACGTAGTAGGTGCTTTGCTTGCCGACGGAGAGCAGCGTCTGCGTGCCGTTGGAGCTCTCGTTGGCCTCCATGCCTTCGGCGCGCAGGGTGGCGAGCAGGCCCGAAGGCTCGCGGCGCGTATCAATTTTGTGATACTTATCCTCGACTGCGTACCCGGCGCAGCTACGCCAGGAGGCCGTCAGCAGCACATCCACCTTCTGGCTGGTTTTGGCCGTCAGGGTGAAGTCGGCGTAGAAGCCCGGCAGGCCCGAGTCCTTGGCGTTGTGCGGGATGAAGGGATGCCAGGCCACCAGTTCGATGTCGAAGGGCATCTCCGCGTCGCTGAAGCGCAGGCGAGCAAACGGATAACTGGCCTGGTAATCGATGCGATCGACGCCCGTCAGCCAGGGAAACTCATAGATGTGCGTGGGGATCGCGCCAACGTCGTGGCCTTCATCGATCTGCAGTATCTTCATTTTGGGCGTCTGCCCCTCGACCTGATAGCGCACGACGAAGAAGAGCAGGTGCGTCTGGTCGATTTCGAGCTCGGGCCCGGTGAACAGCGGCTTGTTGTTGAAGGCGTTCCAGTTGACGAACAGACCGTCCTTGCGCAACTCGCAGCCGCCGGTTCCAATGCCGCCGAGGGCCGTCCCGCTGCGGGCTTTGTGCGCGCGGAGCATGGTTTCGGCCGCGGGCAACGATTCGGGCGCCGAGCCGGTCGATTTTGCCAGCGTCTTTTTGGAAGCGCGGCGCGTTGTTTTACGAGGCGAGGATGTGGCGTTTTTGGAAGGCGGCATGCATCGTCAAGCAACGAAAGCCCGCCCGGCACTGGCAAGGTAAAAACCGTCAGGAGCCCGAGTGAACCTCATGCAACTGCCCCCGCCACTGAGCCGGAAAGAGAAAGAGAAGGTTGGGGCAGTCTGCGCCATGGTGCCTCGAAGCGCTTTCTAAAATGAAGGTGCCCTCTGCCTCAAATCACGACCGGTGCAGGTGCGCTCCACGCGGATATCCAATCGCCATTGGATGCCGTGCCGTCGCAGGTGTTGACGTCGTGAAAGGTCAGCGAAGGGTTGCGGCACAGGGCGAAGACCGTTACGGCGGAGAGCCCGCGCACCAAATGATCCGCCCGCGACAGGATCAAGGCGTCAATCAGCACGTCCAGGCCTTTGGTGATGGGGTCGCCCTCCGTTCCCCCGTCGTAATGTCCGTGAATTGATTGGCCATCGCTGGAACGGATGGCCTCACGCTGGACGACGCGAGACCCATAGCGCTGTTTGAAGAGCGTGACAGCTTCGAGCGAATCGGTCGCCAGAAAGATGGGGCCTGTGTTGTCTTGAGCCCACCTGTCCGCGAGCGCGAAGTAGTCTTCGGCCCGCTTAACTTTTTTGTCCTCCTCGCCGCGCGCGGCGTCGGTCAGGCGCACGTGAACGCCCAGAAAGGGCTGCGCCGCGAGGTGCTCAGCAATGAAGCTGTCGACCGCCTGCCGCACGGAGGCTATCGGACGGATGTATTGCTCCGTCAGGCGGGCAAACGTCTGACGCTGGTCCTGGCCCGGATCGTTTTGCCAGCCAAAGAAAGTGGGCCGGAGCGTGGGCACGCCTTTGAAGGCGTTCTGTTTTATTGATTCGTAAACCGCCGCATCGATAACCGGTTCAAAGTAGGCCTCCCAGCTGTTAGCGTACTTGCTCAGGTCTCCGTACAAACAGCCTTCGCGCCAGAGTGGGAACGCGGACATTCGGTTCAACTCAGCAGCACGCAGGGAGCGCAAGGTCATCTGAACCGCGCCAAAGAAGCCGCAACACGGGGCGCTCAACGCCACCGCAGGGTACCCGCCCAACCTCTGCCACAGCCTGGCTCTTTGCACCAGCAGTGAGTGTGCGAACGCAGCCGCAGTTTGGCGCAGGCTACCCATGCGATTCCGAGTCTTTGGCCAGATCTGCAACCGGCTTTAGGCCAGATGGTGAGGTAAGCCCCATGCGCTCTTTCATGAGGGTAACGCCAAACGCGGACAAGTCCGATTCCGGCTACCTAAAAATAAAAATTCGAATTTTTTTTGAGCCCTCACCCGGCATTCGCAGGAACCCGAATGCGGCCCCTGCACCAGGTGCCAGAGGCTTACCACGCTTTCAATACCCGTTTCGGAAAAACCTGTCTGCGGGCAGGGATTGTCTTTAAACGAGCCAGTGAAAACCATGGCTTTTGGGCGCATTGCCTTGAGAGACAGCCCATGTGACTGGCAATGTGCATGGAGCGATGCAACCGCTCTGTTTCCAAGTCTGTAGATTCTTTCGCATACGTACGCATGTACTCATGTCAAAGCCCTCTCGTTGCAACCGGCTGTTTTAAGCATCCCCTGCAAAAAGGTCCTATTGCATTTTGGAAAAATGTGGGGATATTTAAGTGTTGCCACTGCGAAATATTGATGCACCTATGTGTATCCATACTTTCAGGACAGAGGGTGTAAGGCACGCGATGCCTTACGAAAGAAAAAACCGATTAAGCAGGGGTTGAAAGCGCCGATCAGGCCACGGAAGGGTCTTCGCGATTACTTGCAAAATCCCTCAGCTTCGCCCCGTTAGGTTGTGAGCATTTTTGCGAACGTGAACGAGCGACGTCCGACCCAGGAGAGGACCGGACCGGCGGATGCTTTGGCCGCTCGCCTGGAGCTGCCCACCTCCGCCGTTGGGACTTATCTTCTCGGAGACTTTGAGGCCGCCCTGGAGGCAGCCCTTTGCGCGGAAGAGTCCTTGCAGGCCCAGCAGCTGACGCTCGCGGACCTAAAGACTGCTTTGGAGCGCGTCAGCGGGGCCTTGATTTTTGTGCCGGATGCCCAGGCGTTCGAGACGCTTTGTACTGTTTCAGTCGACCTTAAAAAGGCGCCAAACGCTACCGCGTTTCTGCTTTTTAACCCGACTAAAGAAGCGCTGCCCGCGCTCGAGGGCGTCGAGTGGAAACGTGTGTCGGGCTTGCCTGTTGAGGCGGTTACGCTGCTTGCAGAGGAATGTCGGCGACGTCTGCTGGCTCAGGCGCAAACGATCGCCACGCATGAGGAATTCTGTGCGCTGCTCGACAGCATCGTCCACGCTTTGATGGTGGTGGATGATGGCGATGGGCGCATCCGCTTTGCCAACGCCGCGGCGGTTCGCTTGTGGGGCGGCAGCCTGGGTCCCCTGGAGGGTCAACTTTGGGGTACGGGTGCACGAGGCATGGGCCTGCAGGAGGTTGAAGTTTCCGGAGGTATCAGCCACGTGGATACGCTGCAAATTCGTGGGCGCCCGGTCCTCTGGGACGGCAAGCCCGCGACGCTGGTCGTGCTTGACGACGTTACGGCAGAAAAGCGCATGGAAGCCCGCTTGCGCGAGAGTCAGGACCGCCTGAAAACCGCTTTCGAACATGGGCCCGTGGGCATGGCGGTCATCCGTCTGGACAACGGACGACTCTCTGAGGTGAATCGCCAATTTGCCCAGCAGCTAGGGTGGTCGGACGTCGACCTGGAGGGCATGACCTTGAAAGAACTGGGCCTCGCCCCGGCCAGTCTCTGGGAATCGCTGACCGCTGAACTCAGCGAGCACGGATCGATTGCAGGCCGCGAGGTCGAGTTGCAACGCCGCGACCGTTCCACCGCCGAACTGGTCCTGTACGTCGAGCCGATCATGATTGGCCACGTGCGCTACGCCACGATCTTCGCCGTGGACCTGAGCGAGGCCAACCGCCAGCGCCGCCTGCTGCAAACGCTGCTGTATCACCTGCCGGTATCTGTCTTTGTGCGTTCGGCGCGTGACTACCGCTTCCAGTTTTGGAACAAGAAAAGCGAGGAAATCTACGGACGCTCCTTCGCCGAGGTGGTGGGCAAGACGCCGCTCGACTTCATCAGCGAAGACGATTTTGAGGTGCTCAAGGTGCAGGAACGCGAAATCCTCAAGACCGGTCGCAACCTGTCCGTGCCGGGTGAGGTGATCGAACTGGGCGAGGGCCAACGCCAGTACCTGAACACCACCAAGGTGCCGATTTTCGGTCCGAACCACGAGCCCGAATGCATCCTGGGCATCTCCGAAGACATCACCAGTCATGTCGAGATGCAAAACCGGATGGCCTCCGCGCTTGAGGAAGCCGAAAAGGCCAACGCTTACAAAAGCGAGTTCCTGGCCAACATGAGCCACGAGATCCGCTCGCCGCTCAACGGGGTGATCGGGGCTTCCGAACTGCTTGCCAACACCAACCTCACCGGCGAGCAGCAGGAATACGTTTCGGTGATCGGTCGTTGTGGCGAAGGCCTGCTTTCGTTGATCAGCGACATCCTGGATCTGTCCAAAATCGAAGCCGGCCAGGTAAAACTCGAAGAGGTCGACTTTCGTATTTACGACTGCCTCGAAGACGTCATCGGCATGTTCTCCTCCCAGGCGCAGGCCAAGAGCATTCTGCTGACCGAGTGGACCGAGCCCTCGTTGCCGGAGGCCGTCATCGGTGACTATTTCCGTCTGCGACAGATTTTGGCTAACCTGGTCGGCAACGCTCTCAAGTTCACGTCCAAGGGCGAAATCGAGATCAGCGTGCGAGCCGAGGCGCGCAGCAACGAGCGCGTGCGCTGTCGCTTCACGGTACGCGATACCGGCATCGGCATACCGCCCGAAAAGCTCTCGGATATCTTCCAGGCTTTTCGCCAAGCCGACAGCTCGACCACCCGTCGCTACGGCGGAACCGGCCTGGGCCTGACCATTTGCCGCAGCCTCGTTCACCTGATGGGCGGTGAAATCGAGGTGCACAGCGAGCCGGGCACGGGTTCGATCTTCTCCTTCACGGTGTCCTTGCGACGCGACAAGCGCATGCGCGAGCCGTTGCCAGAGTTGGAAGCGCTTTCCGGTAAGCGCGCCCTCGTGGTGATCGATTCGGAAGGACTGCGCCTCAGCTTTACTTCCACGCTCGAGCGCTGGGCCATCGAAGTGATGCAGGCCCGCAGCACGCAGGAAGCCCTTGAGGTCATCCAGGCCAACGACTCCATCGACTTTGCCATTATCGACTATCAGTTGTCCGACCGCGACGGTTGGGAACTGGGACAGGCGATTCGCGAGCTACAGCGCAAGCTGCACCTGTTCCTCGTCGTCTCGGGCAAGCCCACCTCGCTGCCAGCGGAGAACCGCCAGAATCTTTTCCACGCGTTCATCACCCAGCCGGTGCGCCGACGCGTGCTCATCTCCAAGCTGGCCAACGCCTTTCTGAAGCAAGCCAGTCGCCTCGGCGAACTGCCCGAACGCAAGCCGACCCATCACGGACTGCCCGCCTTTACGACCCCGGGCGATCAAGATGGCGTATTGGTGGTGGAAGATTCTCCGGACAATCAGCTGATCGTCGTGCGGCTGCTACGAAAGTTTGGGTTCCAGCGGATCTGGGTGGCCGAAAACGGTGTGCGCGCGTTGGAAGTTTTGAAGGAAAAAAAGTGCAGCCATGTGCTGATGGACCTGCAGATGCCTCAGATGGATGGTTTTGCCACCACGCGCGAAATTCGGCGCCGGTTTGGAGACGAGAGCCGACCGCGTATCGTAGCGCTGACTGCTTCCGCCTCCAAAAACGACCGCCAAAGTTGCCTCGCTGCCGGCATGGACGATTACCTCGCCAAGCCCGTGCGGTCCGAACAGTTGGCTACCGCTTTGGGACTTGAGCGCATCGAGGGTTGAGACCTTCAGGCCTCATGCCCGAAGCCACGTTGGGGTGGTGTGGGATTTCGATATTCCGTATCCCGCGGAGGGTACGTCCCGTGCTTCCGGCTTTTTGGTGGCCCTCGTAAAAATTTAGGTACGAATGAATCTTTGCACTCGAAATCCTGACCAGAGCTTGGAATAGCTACACAGGCGGTCCCCCTTTCCCCATGTCCCAGGAATCTCCCCAAACCGTCCAACTGCTGCTCGTCGAGGATAATCCCGGCGACGTTGCTTTGCTGGAAAAATTTATCCGCGAAGGTTCTGATTCGCGCTTCAATCTGCAGGCGCGTTCGTGCCTACGCGACGCGTACCAGATTCTCGAAAAGAAGGCGTGCGAACTGATTCTGCTCGATCTGAATCTGCCCGACGCCTCCGGACTGGAAGCCCTCAGCCGCCTGCGCGACGATTATCCGGAGATTCCGGTGATTGTCCTGACCGGGCTTGACGATGAACAGCTGGCCCGCGGCTCCATTTTGATGGGCGCCTACGATTTTCTGAATAAGGAAACCCTGAGCCCTGAGATCCTGGAGCAAACCCTCAGCTTTACCCTGCGCCGCAGTGGCCTGTTGCGCGCGGCTCAGGTTATTCAGCAGGAGCAGCTGAGCACCAAGGAATTGAGCGCTTTTCAGGAGATGCGGCCCTCCAGCGATTTATCGGTGACCCGTTCCTCGCTAGGCATCGAAACCTTGCGTGAGCGCAGCCCCGAGATTTTCCGCGAATTGATCAAATCCTACGCCACGCTCCTGAACAAGGCGCTGGAGATGCAGCGGCTTAAGGTCGACTTCGATTTGGCCGCCGCCGTCAGCGATTTGGCCCATCGTTTGGGGCACTTGCAGGCTGGCGCCCGCGACCTGATCGACCTGCACACCGAGGTCCTGCGCGACGAGCTGATCGACGCCAACCCGCGCCGCTCCCAGGCCGTCACCACCGAAGGCCGTTTCCTGATGATCCGTGCGCTGGGTGCGCTGGTTAATTTCTACCGCCTGCGGGCCACCGGGCTCTCGAATTAGCTGGCACCGAATTCCTCCCGACCCATACGATCCTGAGCTGAGCCAAGTCTCCCCCAAAAATGTCCAGATATTCCTTCAGGCTCTTTGTGACCGGCTATTCGATGAATTCGAAGCGCGCGGTCAACAACCTCAATCGGCTGTGCCGTGAGCACTTTGGCGACGACGCCAAGGTGCACATCATCGACATCACTGACAACCCCGAGGCCGCGGAGAAGGAAAAGATTTTAGTAACACCCACCCTGATTCGTGACTATCCCCTGCCGCGTTGCCGCATTATCGGCGATCTCTCGCATCAGGAACTGGTCCTGCAAACCCTCCAATTCGAAGACAACGTCAAGTAATCAGTAGCTAGCTACCTGCTCCGGGCCCACATGGAAAAAATTAAAACTTACATCGCCGGATTCGATCACATCAGCATGGGCGGATTGCCCGAAGGCCGCCCGACGCTCATCAGCGGAACCGCCGGCAGCGCAAAGACCGTTCTGGCCGCGCAATTCTTGGTGGCCGCGATTCTTGAGGATGATGAGCCAGGTGTGTTTGTCACCCTGGAGGAATCGCCCGAAGACATCCGTTCCAACATGGCTAGCTTCGGCTGGGACATTCCTGCTTTCGAAGAGCAAAAGAAGTGGGCTTTTGTCGACGGCTCGCCGCAGAATGAAGAGTACCACTACGAAGCGGGCACCTACGACCTGGGCGCCTTTCTCGCCCGGCTGGAGCATGCGGTGCGACAGGTTGGGGCCACCCGCGTGGTGATCGACTCCATTGGGGCGATCTTCAGCCGCTACGGCGACCGCACCCTGCTGCGTCAGGAAATTTACCGTATCACCGCCGGCCTGAAGAAGCTGGGCGTAACGGCCATTATCACCGCCGAGCGCACCGAAGAGTACGGGGCCATCAGCCGCAACCACCTCGAGGAGTTTGTCGCCGACAATGTGATTGTCCTGCGCAACGTGCTCGAACAGGAAAAGCGCCGCCGCACCATCGAGATTCTCAAATTTCGCGGCACCAGCCACCAGAAGGGTGAGTACCCCTTCACGATCATCCCGCGCGAGGGCGTGGTGGTGATTCCGCTTTCGGCGATCGAGCTGGGCCAGCGCTCCTCGCTGCTGCGGGTCTCCTCCGGGATTTCCGAACTCGACCGCATGTGCGGCGGCGGTTTCTTCCGCGATTCCATCGTTCTGGTTTCCGGGGCCACCGGCACGGGCAAGACGCTGATGGTGACCGAGTTCCTCAAGGGCGGCGTCAACATGGGTGAGCGCACGTTGCTCTTTGCCTTCGAGGAAAGCCGCGAGCAGCTGATCCGCAACGCCTCGGGCTGGGGCGTCGACTTCGAGCAGATGGAGAACGAGGGCAAATTGAAGATTGTCTGCGCCTATCCGGAAACCGCCGGGCTGGAGGACCACCTCATCCGCATGAAGGAGATCGTGCATTCCTTCCAGCCCAACCGCGTCGCCCTGGACAGCCTCTCGGCGCTCGAGCGTGTCTCGACTTTCCGAGGCTTTCGCGAGTTCGTCATCGGGCTGACTTCGGTGATCAAGGAAGAGGAGATCGCCGGGCTGTTCACCTCGACCACGCCAACTCTCCTCGGGGGCACCTCCATCACCGAGGCGCACATTTCGACCATCACCGACAGCATCATCCTCTTGCGCTACGCCGAAATCCTTGGGGAGATGCGTCGCGGCATCACCGTTTTGAAAATGCGCGGCTCGGTCCACGACAAGGACATACGCGAGTTCACCATCGACCGCGAGGGCATGCACATCGGCCCGCCCTTCCGCAACATCTCAGGCATCCTTACGGGCAACCCGATCCACATTAAGGAGAGCGAGATCGATCAGCTGCAGGGAATGTTCCTGGATACGCAGGAGTCGGGGCGGGACAACCCCGGTAATCCCGGAAAGTAGGCGGACGCCGTATTTTAGCGTCCTTATTCGCCACCGGCTCGTTACATGCGAGGCGCACAGCCTTGCTATGTAACTTTTGCGTGTCGAAAGCATGACGCTCAAACAGGTGTATCAAACAAGATGAGGGCAATTGCCCGTTTTTACCACGAGCTAACGGCCAGCTCCATAAGCGCTTCGGCTGTAATTGGCTATCGAAACTAAATCGCTAGGTTACAAAAATGAAAAATAATGTAACACGGATATACATAGATTGAAATTACCATTACTTGCTCGCCATCAGGGACCGATGACTTATTCACAAACTGTGCAGAGGTGTTGCAGCGGACCAGCAGGGCTTCATCGGTCCAAGGGCAACAGCGTCCGAACGGAAATTACGTAAATTTGTTAAAATACAACTATTTGGGATAAGCAATACAGAGTCTGGATTTGATTCGTTGGCCTGCCAGTCGGCTGGAGCACTTCTGCTCAAGGGGGAAAGCCAAAGGCAAAATGAACCAAACATCCATGAACTACCGTATCGCATTTACGGCGAGCTGTGCCGCCATCGCGGCGTGCTGCCTGTCAGCCGCGCCTCTGCTGCATCCATCCGAGACTTTAGAGGCAAACGCCGGGTTCCAGACCGCGTCTTTCTGCCACGCAGTCGACGGTTTTGAACTCACGCCGTGCCCGCGGGATTTTTCCAGCCGTTTTGCGGATAGTCTCTTGAGGACGTTGCAGACATGGAGCCGCGGCGAAGTGGACGCCACCACGAGCGCCCGCTCGGACCGTTCGCAATTTATGATTGCGTACGCGGATCAGGCGGCGGCCCTGCTGGAAGCTGCGCCCTATGTGCTGGCGCGTACCGCCGACAACGCGCCGCCTCCGCGAGCGCGAACCTTTGCGACGAGTCCGCTGCAGCCGCGACCGTCGCCGCCAACCGCCCCAACCCAAATGCATACGGATGACGCGCCATATGCATTTTTTTTGGCAAATTATCCGGCTGAACTGGAGCCGGTGGCCGTCCCGCCTCTGGCCGCCGCCGCACCGGCATCGGTGCTCTTGCAATCATCGACTACGCTGATCGGAGACTGGCCGTTTCAGGCATCGGACAAGGTCGGCTATTTGCCCATGCAACGCCGCCCGGATTTCGCCACGCAGGCCCATCTGACTTACCGGCATGTCATGGATCTGGATTCGATCGACCAGGGGGGCAACGACTCCATCGTCGATATCGGCGACCGCGCCGAGCTGATGAATTCGCTGCATTCGTTTTACCACGCCAACGCCAGCAACAGCCTAACCGAGTGGACCGCCTATGTGCTGACCAACGCGGTGCTCGTGCAAACGCTCAAGGCGGTTTTGCAGGTGCCGCGCATCGATGGCGGCTCCACCGATTCAATGCCCTCCGGTCACGCCGACGCCGCGTCGCTGGGTGCCTTTTACATCGCCGAATCCTACGGCTACAGTTACGCCTCGGAGCCACTGCAAGTGGCCCTGGTCACGGGCTTCAGCCGCACGCTGGTGCGCAAGGCCAACCCTGAGGAGTGGTGGCTCTCCAACGATTTCAACCGCCGCGATCCGGCGCACCGCCCGGGGGAGGTTTTCGCCGGCTTGGGCATCGCTTTCATCACCTCCAAGCTGATGGTTCGCGAAAAGGTGGTGCCCAAGGATTTGGATTACGATGTCGTCGCCAACGGGCTGCGCATCGTGCCGGTGCCCTACGGCGATTCCGTGGGATTGATGATCACCATGCCTGCCTTCAAGGATGTCGCGCTCATGCCGTATCTCGGCAGCAACGATGGTGGCATCGTCCTAAACATTCCCTGGGGCGTTGCGGCGGCCAATCCGATTTTGCGCAACTGATTTTGTCGGAGTCCGTAGTCCAGTCAGTGAAGGCGCTCAGCCGCTGGAGGCGAGTTTCTCGAGACCGCAGCAGACGCCATTTGGGCTCTCGACTGCGGCAGTCTGCAAATCCTGTTCAAAAACCGCCTCAAAGACTTCCGAGAGGGTTTCCAGGGCGGCTTGATGCGCGGCTTGCAGGGAAAGCGATTCCAATTTTTTGAGGGCGGAGGCGGCGCGCGTTTTCAAATCCAGTTCGCCAGCAGCTGCGGAAGAAAGCTCGGGTAATACTGGGTCCGATGTGTTCTGGGAGGCAGCGGCACCTGCGGTGAGTCGCCGCAACTCCAATTGCGCGATCACCTGACGTGCCAGCGACTCCAGTGTTTCGATCTGTTCACTCGAAATCGTGCGTGGTGTGTAGTCGATGACGCAGAGCGAGCCGATGCGGGCTCCCTCCGGGCTGACCAGCGGGGCTCCCGCGTAAAACCGCAGGTGAGGTTCATCCGTCACCAGGGAGTTTCTGGCAAACCGCGGATCTTCGGTGGCATCTTCCACGACCAGCGTGGCATTCTGAGCCACCGCGTGCGCGCAAAACGACTGCTCGATCGGTGTCTCGCTGACCTCCATCCCGATCTTAGCTTTGAACCACTGACGGGTGGGACAGAGAAAGGAGACCAGCGCCACCGGCACCTTGAGAGAGGTCGCGGCGATGCGCACGATGTCGTCGAATTCCTGCTGCGGATCCGTGTCCAGGATTGCGTAGGCCTCAAGGGCTTCGCGGGCGTTGGCTTGCGTGGAGAAAAATTCTTTCGGGAGTCCGGACATACCTCAGTTTTAGCTCGTTAGAATCGTCTCCGGCTCCGGTTACTTGAGTTTGAATGGGTTTGCCACTGGGCCTGCTGGAGCGCGCGTGCGCAGGTGCGGGCCTTCGGTGCCCAATCGAAATTTGCTCGCGATAAGCGCCGATATTTGAGTGGTGGTGCCTGCACGAATCTTTCTCATGTCCCAGCCTAAAAAAATTGCCTTGCTCACCGCGGGCGGACTTGCGCCCTGCCTGTCCAGCGCGGTCGGTGGCCTCATCGAACGCTACTCGGAGATCGCGCCCGAGATCGAAATCATCGCCTACCGCAGCGGCTACAAGGGCCTTCTGCTGGGCGACAGCATCAGCGTCACGCCGGAGATTCGCCAACGCGCGGCCATTCTTCACCAATACGGCGGCAGCCCCATCGGCAACAGCCGGGTAAAGCTCTCCAACGTGAAGGACTGTGTGAAGCGCGGCCTGGTGCAGGAAGGCCAGGATCCGCGTCAGGTGGCCGCCGACCAGCTCATTAAGGATGGCGTCGACGTGTTGCACACCATCGGTGGGGACGACACCAACACCGCCGCCGCCGACCTGGCCGCCTTCCTCAAGGAAAACAAGTACGACCTGACCGTCATCGGTCTGCCCAAAACCATCGACAACGACGTTTTTCCGATCCGCCAGAGTCTGGGGGCCTGGACCGCCGCCGAACAGGGCGCTCGCTACTTTGCCAACGTGGTGGCCGAGCACAACGCCAACCCGCGGATGCTGATCGTTCACGAGGTGATGGGCCGCAACTGCGGCTGGCTGACCGCCGCCACCGCCCAGGCTTACCGCGAGCAGTTGCTGCAGCAGGCCTTTGTGCCGGGCATCGGCCTCTCCCGCGAGCGCCTCGATGTGCATGGAGTCTTTGTGCCGGAGATGGCCATCGACATCGCTTCCGAGGCCGCGCGCCTCAAGCAGGTCATGGACCGCCTCGACAACGTCAACGTCTTCATCAGTGAGGGTGCCGGCGTCGAGTCCATCGTTAAGGAGATGGAGTCCGCCGGCGAGGAGGTGCCCCGCGACGCCTTTGGCCACATCAAGCTCGATGCGGTCAATCCGGGTGCCTACTTCGCCAAGCAGTTTGCCGCCAAGCTCAATGCCGAAAAAGTGCTCGTGCAAAAGAGCGGGTACTTCTCCCGCGCCGCCGCCGCCAACGTTGAGGATTTGCGCCTGATCAAGAGCTGCGTCGACCTGGCCGTGGAGTGCGCCCTCAAGCGCGAAAGCGGCGTCACCGGCCACGACGAGGACAATGGCGACCGCCTGCGCCTGATCGAGTTTGACCGCATCAAGGGCGGTAAGCCTTTCAACATCGACCTGCCCTGGTTTGAAAAGCTGCTGTCCGACATCGGTCAGCCCAAGGGGGCGGCCATGGAACTCGCTGCGCACTAACACGTCCCGCCGCGCGCGCTTGGCCACGCAGAAACGGAGAACCGCGCAGGATTCCGGAGCTATCCCCTTGGAAGCGGCGAATTTTTACGATGAAGGCACGAAGCAGGGTAGGGTTCCGTGAGCTGCCAAGGCGTTTCCGTTGGATGTTTTGGCTGGATTGCTTCTGAACGACTCATGCTTGCAGCTTTTTTACGTAATCTTGTGGCTGAATCTCGCTGCTTGTAAGGATATCGGATCATGATCCGCCATAGCACAAAAACTGATGTTCCATCTCTAATGAAGCTCTCAGAAGAGACTGGGTTGTTTCCATCCGAACATCTTGAATCACTCAGAGAGATGTTGAACGAATTCTTCGAAGCTGGTGACGGGCAGAGGCGTTTTTGGCTGACCGACGACTCCGCCGGGGCCGTTGGAGTGGTTTATTGTGAGCCAGAAGTGATGACATCTGGAACTTGGAATCTTCGCTTGATTGCTGTGGCACCACCGCTTCAGGGGAAAGGCCGAGGAGGACGCCTGCTTGAACATGTCGAAGAACATCTCCGGACGAAAAATGCGCGGTTACTGATTGTTGATACATCTGGAACGGATGAATTCGCCTCAGTTCGGTCCTTTTACACAAAACATGGATACAAGGAGGAATCTCGGATTCGAAATTTTTTCGAAGAAGGAGATGATAAGGTCACTTTTACCAAACAGCTTACATGAGGGCGTGTAGAACCAATCATGGAGGGTTCATTTCAGGATGGCGGGCGTTTTGCACATCGAGGTTGACCCGGTTGGGGGTCGGGCTTTGTCTTGCACGTTTAGCCGGATGACGTCCCGGCCCGCACACAGCCCCCATAAGCCCGTGAAAGTCACGCTCGAGGATATTTCTGAAACCCGCAAAAAGGCCGTGGTCGATGTACCTGCCGAGGCCATCGACGAGACCGAAAAATCGGTCCTGTCCGCGCTTGCCAACCAGGCAAAGGTGCCTGGCTTCCGGCCCGGCAAGGCGCCCGCTCACATGGTGCGTCAGCGCTTTGCCAAAGAACTCTCCAACGAGTTGAACCGCCGCCTGGTTTCCAAGGCCTACGAAGCCGTCCAGGCCGAAGATTCGCTGAAGGTCTACAGCGTGGTCGAAATGACCGGTGACACCTACACGCCCGGGGAAGCGACCCAGACGGTCTTCACCGTGGAAATACAGCCGGACTTTGAATTGCCCGGCTACACGGAGCTTCCCGTGACCATCGTACCCACCGCTGCCACCGAGGAGGAGGTTGACCACGCCATCGAACACCTGCGTCGCGAACGGGCCGATTTCAAAACGGTCGAACGCGCTGCCGAAGCGGGTGACTACGTGAAGCTGTCCTACGAAGGCACCCTGGATGGGCAGCCATTGGCGGAGTTGCTGCCGGACCAGCCTATTTTCGGCAAGCAAGCCTCCACCTGGGAGGAAGCCGGTTCAACCGAGGCACCCGGGGTCCAAGCGGTCATCCAGGGCATCATCGGGATGTCCGCTGGCGACAGCAAAACCGTCGAGGAGGATTTTCCGGAGGATTTCCCGCTCGAGCCACTGCGGGGCAAAAAGGTGCAGTACGCGATTGAGGTTTCGGAAGTTCGCGAGCGCGAACTGCCCCCGATGGACGAAACCTTTCTTAAGTCCTTTGAGGTCGAATCAGAAGAGCAGCTGCGCGAACGCATCCGCGACGACATTCGATCCCAGAAGGAGCGCCAGAACGAGAATTCCCGCCGCGCCCAGGTGATGGACAAACTTCTGGCCGGGCTGGAGTTTCCCCTGCCGGACAGCGCCCTGGAACGCGAAACGCAAACGCTGCTGGCCCAGTACATGAGTCGGCAGATGCAGCAGGGAGCTTCCGAGGAACAATTCGAGGAAAACAAGGAGCAGCTTTACACCCAAGCCCAGCAGGCGGCGGCCAATCGCGTGCGCGGGCAATTCGTTTTGCTGCGCATTGCCGAAAAGGAAAAAATCGAACTCCAGAACGAGGATCTCAATCAGGCCATCATGCAGCAGGCCATGGCCACTCGGCAGCGTCCCGAGGATCTGGTGCGTGACCTCAAAAAGGACCGCAACCGCCTTAACGAACTGCAGCGACAGGTCCTTCTCTCAAAGGTGCTGACGTGGGTCAGCGAGCAGGCGACGGTTACCGAGCAGACTCCGGAGCTCGCCGCCTCCGCATCCTGATCGAATCGCGCTTGTGCCTTCACCCTGAGCGGTCGAAGTAGCAGCGCAGCTTAATTCCGAATTCCGTGGTGGAAATCCATCCACCCCCATGCATCCTTAACTAATCGCAAAAAACCTCCCGGGAGGCTCCGGGAACAACAATTAAAAGACTGTGCCTTACATCATTCCAAGCGTCGTGGAGCGCGAGGGACGTACCGAACGTTCCTGGGACATTTACAGCCGCCTCCTCAAAGACCGTATCATTTTCATCGGCACCCCCATCGACGATTACGTCGCCAACGCGGTGGTCGCTCAGATGCTCTTTTTGCAGATGGAAGATCCCAAAAAGGATATCCAGCTGTACATCAACTCGCCCGGCGGCAGCGTCACCGATGGCATGGCCATCTACGACACCATCAATTTCATGCACTGCGATGTGGTGACATTCTGCATCGGCATGGCCGCCAGCATGGCTACCGTTCTTCTGGCCGCCGGTGCCAAGGGCAAGCGCTACGCCCTGCCCAACAGCCGGGTAATGCTGCACCAGCCGACCGGCGGTGCCACCGGACAGACCAGTGACATCTCTATCGCCGCACGCGAAATCCTGCGCTGGCGTCATCGCATCAACGAGGTTTTGGCCAAGCACACCGAGCAGACCGTTGAGCGCATCGAAAAAGACTCCGACCGCGACTTTTACATGAGTGCTGAAGAAGCTCGTGATTACGGCATAGTCGACCAGGTCATCGAGAGCAAGCCGGAGATGTAAGCATTCCGGAACCCGTTCATCACTTTATCACCCGTTCGCCTCCACCAACGAACCAACCATGGCCAAATCGACCAAAATGACCTTCTGCTCCTTCTGCGGCAAAGCCCAGAGCGAGGTCAAAAAAATGATCGCTGGCCCGGCCGGTGTTTACATCTGCGATTCCTGCGTCAACGTCTGCAAAACCATCATCGACCGGGAGTTGCGCGGAACCTCTGCGGCGGCCAACGGCGGTGCGCCCGGTGATGAGGAAGAAGCCTCGCCGCGGCATTTTCGCCTGGTCAAGCCTGGTGAAATCAAAGCCGCGCTTGACGAGTACGTGATCGGCCAGGAGCACGCCAAAAAGGTCCTCTCTGTGGCGGTTTACAATCACTACAAGCGCCTGAACGCGGAAACCTCCGAAGGAGCTCTCGCCGAGGAGGGGCAGACGCTGGAAACGCCTTCGGCCGAATTTGCCGACGTCGAGGTCGAGAAAAGCAACATCCTGCTGATCGGACCGACTGGCAGCGGCAAAACGTTTATGGCGCGCTCACTGGCCCGTCTGCTCGACGTGCCTTTTGCCATCGCCGATGCCACGACCCTCACCGAAGCCGGCTACGTTGGCGAAGACGTGGAAAACATTGTGCTGCGCCTGCTGCAATCCGCCGAGTACGACGTGAAGCGCGCCGAGTGCGGTATCATTTACGTCGACGAAATCGATAAGATCGGCCGCAAGACTGACAACGTTTCGATCACCCGGGATGTTTCCGGCGAAGGCGTGCAACAGGCCCTGCTGAAAATCCTCGAAGGCACGGTCTGTAACGTGCCGCCGCAGGGTGGGCGCAAGCACCCGAACCAGGAATACATTCAGGTCAACACGGGCAACATTCTCTTCATCTGTGGCGGCGCCTTCGTAGGCCTCGACAAGATCATTCAGGATCGCGTTGGCAACAAGGTGCTTGGCTTCAGCGTCAACAGCGAAGAGCAGGAGAAAAACGCCAAGCCCGAGACCGTCATGCGCGAGGTCCACCCGGAGGATCTCGTGCGCTTCGGCATGATCCCCGAGTTTATCGGACGCCTGCCGAGCGTCTCCGTGCTGCACGCGCTGACCAAGGAGGACCTCGAAAACATTCTGCTCAACTCACGCAACGCCCTCGTCAAGCAGTATGGCAAGCTCTTCTCCATCGAGGGGGCCAAGTTGCACTTCACCCGCGACGCGATTGCGGCGGTGGCAGAAAAAGCCATCGAACTGAAGACCGGCGCGCGTGCCCTGCGCTCCATCATGGAGGAGGTCATGCTCGACATCATGTACCAGCTTCCCAGCGAGGAGGGCATCGAAGAAGTCGTGATCAACCGCGCGGTGGTAGAAGGCAAGCGCCGCCCGTCCCTGCGCAAGAAAAAGCAGGTCAAAACCGCCAAGTCTTCAAAGTCCTCGTCCAAGAGCAAAAACGCGGACGCTGCCGACGCTGCCTGAGTTAGCTTCGGCTCAGTAGGCCATGCGCTCACCCTTTTTTAGGGACTGGGCGAAGGCGCCAATCAGCTTCACTGCGTTTTCAAAATCCTCGAGATCGCAGACTTCGCTTGGCGTGTGCATATAGCGCAGCGGCAAGGAAATCAAGCCGGTGGCCACGCCGCCGCGCGCCATCTGAATCGCCCGGGCGTCCGTGCCAGTTGGCCGCGGCTCCGCCTCCACCTGAAACGGTATCTGGTTGGACCGTGCGAGGTCGCGCAGGCGGCCAAAAACGAGCGGATTGATGTTGGGCCCGCGCCCCAGGATGGGTCCACCGCCCAACTTGAACTCGCCGTATTTTTTCGGATCGCAGTCCGGTGAATCCGTAGCGTGACCCACGTCGACCGCGATGGCGATCTGCGGGTCGACCGCAAAGGCCGAAGTGGTGGCCCCGCGGGTGCCGATCTCTTCCTGCGTGGTGGAAACGGAAACCACCTTCGCCGCGAGCTTGGCCTTAGAGTCGGCCAGTCGGCGCAGCACCTCGTTGACCACGTAGCAGCCCGCCTTGTTGTCGAAGGCGCGCGCCACGCACACGCTGCCCCGCATCGGGCGAAAAGCGTGGTCGTACACCACCGGGTCTCCGATGGAAATCAGCTTGAGCGCCTCTTCGCGCGAGGCCACGCCCAGATCGATCCAAATCTGGTGCATCTCGGGCACCTTTTTACGATCCTCGGCGCTCATCAGGTGCACAGCGCGTTTGCCGGTCACCCCTTCAACCGGGCCCTTTTCGGTCAGAATCGCCACGCGGCGTCCGCTGATCATCGAGCGGTCGTGCCCGCCGAGCCCGTCAAAAAAGACAAAGCCGTTTGAATCGACGTAGCGCACGATCAACCCCAGTTCGTCCATGTGGCCCGCCAGCATCAGGGTCGGATCGCCCTTTGGGTTGAGCGTGGCAATGCGGTTGCCCAGCGCATCGGAGGCATAGGTATCGGCGACAGGCTTGATGTACTTGTCCAGCACGCGCTGCGCCTCAAACTCGCTGCCGGTCGGCGAGCGCGCTTCCAACAGCTTCACCAGAAGCTCCGGCGGTTTCGCCGATTTGGTCGCGGACTTCTTTTTCTTGTCGGAAGGGATTTTTTTCTTGGCGGCCATGCGTCATGCCAAGCCCCGAGGGTGTCGATGGCAAGCGCACCTTTTTCCTTTATGCGCGCGGGGGCTGTGGCAGCATCGGTCGATGACCATCTTTCCCGCCATTGACATCCGTGGGGGGCGCTGCGTGCGCCTGACTCAGGGCAAGGCCCAGGCCGAAACCGTTTACTTCGAAGACCCGGCGAAGCCCGCCCGGCAGTACCGCGACGCCGGCGCAACCTGGGTCCATGTGGTTGATCTCGACGGTGCCTTCACCGGTCAGCCGGCCAACCTTGCGGCGGTTCAGCGCATTGCCGACCTTGGCCTGCAGGTGCAGTTTGGCGGCGGCCTGCGCAGTGTCGAAGTCATCGAGCAGGCTTTTGCCGCCGGGGTCACGCGGGTTGTGGTGGGCACCCGCGCCTGCCAGGAACCCGACTTTGCCCGCGAACTGGCGGAGACGTACGGCGCGCAGGTTGCCGTGGGCATCGACGCCAAGAATGGGCAGGTTGCCGTCCGTGGCTGGGTCGACACCACCGACGTGACCGTCAACTCATTGGCAGAGACCGTATCCAATTTCGGAATACGCACCGTGATTTATACCGACATCGCCACTGACGGTATGCTCACCGGCCCCAATTTTGCGGCCCAGGCCGAACTCATGAGCGCATTTCCGAGCCTGAACGTGATCGCGTCCGGCGGCGTCAGCGCGCAGGCGGACCTGGCGCGTTTCGCGGAAATGTCTAAAACGCACGCCAACCTTGAAGGGGTGATCGTAGGCAAGGCGATCTACGAGGGCCGCATCGACGTGGCCAGCGCGCTGAGCGCGGCGCGTTAGCTGCTTACTTGCTCGGCGATTTCCTCAAGCGGATATTCCCAGATCTCCGACAGGGTGGGGTGGTACCAGTGCGCCTTGAGCATGTCGAAGACCGTCAACGCGCAGGCGACCGCCGGGGAGAGCGCGTGGATGAGTTCAGAGGCGTCCTTGCCGACACACTCCGCGCCGAGAATCTGTCCGGTGTCCTTGCGTGCGCTCACTTTGACAAAGCCGTAATGCGCTTCCATCAGCAGGCTCTTGCCGTGGTCGTCGAAGGGGTAAGAGGCACTCAGGTATTCGATGCCGCGTGATTCGATCTCGGCGTCCGACAGGCCGACGTTGGCCAGTTGCGGGTCGGTGAAGACCACCCGGGTCACGTGGTCGTAGTTGATCGGCGTGTAGTTTTTGCCAAAGGCATGCTTGGCGGAAATGCTGCCCTGCATGCCTGCCAAGTGGACGATCTCCTGCGGCCCGGTCACATCGCCCGCGGTATGGATGCGCGGGTTGGAGGTCTGGCAGGCCGCGTCTTTTTCGATATGACCCTTCTTGCTGACCTCCACGCCTGCCTGTTCCAGGCCCAGCTCAGCTGAATTCGGACGCCGCCCCAGCGCGTTGAAAAGGTGCTTGGCCTCGGCTTTGCAAGATTTGCCGTCGCAATCGTAATGCACCGCGAACCCGTCGGCGGTTTTCTCGACCTTTTTCAAATCGGTGCCGGTGATCAGCTCGATGCCCTCGTCACGAAAGGCTTTTTCGATGACTTCCACCATGCCGGTCGGCGTGCCCGTGAGTACGTGCGGGCTGCGCTGAATCTGCGTGATCTTCGAGCCCATGCGGTTGAGGAACTGCGCCAACTCGCACGCGATGACACCGCCACCGAGCACGATCACACTCTCGGGCAGAAAATCCAGATCGAGCACGTCATCACTGGTCCAAACGCCTTCAATCTCGCGCAGGCCAGGCACCGGTGGCCAGTTCACCACCGAACCCGTGGCCACGACAAAGCGCTCGGACTGCAACACGGTGCCGTCTTCCAACTCAAAACGATCTGCGCTGATGAAGCGCCCCTTTTGACGAAACAGGGCGTACTTCTCAGACTGGAGGTTCTCCTGGCGACCGCTCTTGAAGTCCCCGATCCAGTGCACCTTACGCCGGTGAACCGCGGCCATGTCAGCGGAAGCCTCGGGGATATTCAGGCCGAATTTTTTCGCATGATGGGCCAGATGCAGGACCTCGGCCGAGTAGATGAGCGTTTTCGACGGCATGCAGCCGCGCAGGATGCAAAGCCCGCCCAGCTCATCGCTGTTATCGACGACTGCCACGGAATCGGTCCATTCTCGGGCGGTGCTGGCGGCCGAGTAACCGGCGGTGCCGCCGCCGATGACAACAAAATCGAAAGTCTTCTCCATAGTGCGCGCAGTTAAGGGCGGCTCATATGTAATGACAAGCGAAGCTTGGCCGCACCCGCGAACTTGAGTTCTTCTCGTGCTCTGCACAGGCTTGTGCCGCGTGAAACTCCCGCTGCAACGCTGCGCGCCCCGACACCTTGCCACCCATCTTTGCATGGCTGCAGTCCTGCTGAGTGGTTGTGGCGAAAAAGCGCCGCCGCCTGAGCCGGCGCCGCCAGAGCCTTCTGCGGCAGCGTCCCCGTCCACGAAGCCGCTCACTCACACGACCCAACGCATCCAGGGGCGTGTCGACTTCTCCCTGCTGCGCCCGCGCATGGACCATGTGCCGGATGTTTTGCTGATCGATGCGGAGCAGCCCGAGACAACCCGCATTTTGGAGACGCAGTTGCAGCGCTACCAGACCTACCGCGAGGCGCGGATGGACGACGGCTCGAGCATCGAGGGGCTGACCCGCGAGGAGCGGCTCTTGCGCACCCAGATCAACGAAGCGATGTCGCCGCAAAACCGCGAAACGCTCGAGAGTGCTTTCGCCGAACTCAAGCGCGGCTTTCCGCCGGCGCAAGCGGTGTCCACGCCGTCGGGCTCGCTCAGTCCACGCGCGGAAATGGGTCGCCCCCTCTGGGAGCTGTTTCAGGCCATCAACCCGTACAACTTTGCCCGCGCGGTGCCGGTCGTACAGGAACGCCTGCGGTCCACCAACCAGCAACTGCTGGCCGCCCACGAAGCCGCTGCGGCGGATAGTCCGGAGCGCGACCAAATCCAGGTCGACCTGCAGTGGCTGGAGCAGGTGGTGCGCTTCGCAAACGAGAAGCTGCCGCCGCTGGCAGAGCAGTATGAGCGTTGGATCCACCAGATGTATGCCGATCTCGCAAGCAATCCTGACCAGGCCTGGGTCGCGAGCCTGATGGATCCGATCGATCGCTGGGAGCAAACGCGCGCACGCGAGTTTCCCGAGATTCGCCGCTACCTGGCCAGCCGATTGATCGACCGCGCAGCCACCGATCAGGACGGAACGTTTTCAGTGCAAGGGCAGGGGAGCCTCGTCATCCGGCTCGCCCTGGATGGCCAGGAGTTGTTCATCCCCGCCCAAACGCTTGCCCTGCCGGTGCAAATCGAGGACTTGCGCCAGCGCACGGTTGAAATCGTCCCTGCTCAGGACGCCTTGCCCGACTCTTGAACGGCGGTGGGCGTCGGCTCCGCCGTCTCGCTCTGTGGTGAGACACCTGCGCTGCTCTCGGCCATGGGCTTCATTTCTGCCTCGCTGAAGACAATGCGCGTGCGGGCACCGGCGGCTGTGGACGGGGTGGGAGCGATCGTGGTCCAGCGGATTGCCAGGCAGATAACCGTCCAGAAGCTGTAAAAGGTGGCTGGGCTGGAAAAAGGCGTCTCCACCACCCCGAGCACCGCCACAAATGCCATCGCCATCAGCAGAAAATGCGTCAGCCAGCGCGTCTTGGTTTTGGAGCGGGTCAACATCAGCAAGATCCCCGCGCCCATGACAAGCCAGGAGGCTGTGCCCAAGATGCCGCGTTCAGCCAGCGCTTGCGCCAGGTTGGTGGGGGCCAGCGCGTAGTAGGGCTTTTCCAGGTCGACCTCCTGCAAAAAGGCATAAACACGCCCGTAGCTGCCGGGTCCCCAGCCAAATAGGGGCCGCGATTCGAGCATCTCCAGGGCCCCGCGCATGCGCGATTCCTTGCCGCTGGGTCCGTCCACCACGCGCAGATCCAGCGCGGTGTTGCCGGTGCGCGCTTGCACGGCGTCCACCCGCAGCGCGGGCTCGGTCTTGAGGCTCTGGATGGCCTGGATCGTAAAATGCGTGCCCAGGTAGCCGGTACCGATGGTCAGTGGCACCAATACCGCCAGGCCGGCCCAGCGCACCAGCTTGCTCTTTTCCACCCCGTAGTGGTCATAGCTCAGATAGGCCAGGGCGACCACAAACAGGATCGAGACCGCCCCCATCGCCCAGGTGGTACCCGTTGCGAAAATCGTTGAGCCCAGCAGAATCGCGCCGCCGATTTCACACGTGCCGTTCCAGTGCATGAAGCGCCACCACGGCACCGTAAATTTGTCGTAGCAGGCCAGGCCCAGAAGAACGCCCGTCCAAATCAGCGCAAAACCCGCCCACTGCTGGCTGTCAAAAAACATCGAGAAGCCCGACTCGCCCGTCTCGTTCATCAGCCCGAAAACGCTGTCGAAACCGCTCAGCACCAGGACATATCCCAACAGGGCCAGGATGGCCGCGTTCATGCCCAGTAGAAAAAGGATCCGATGGATCACCCAGCGCGATTCCACCAGCAGCATGATGGGCAGAATCGAGGCGATCGCCATGGTGGTGAAGGCCGTGATCGGCCAGGCGGTGCGCCAATCGGCGATGGTCGGCAGCCAGCGCCCGCTGTAATTGATCGCGAGCAATTCCAGTTCGCCCACGACCCTCGCCTGTATGCCCGGATTGGTCAGCCCCCAGCAAAACGCGGCCAGCCCCAGCCAGATGGGCGTCATCAGTAGCATGTACAGCAGCAACGGGTGTCGCTGGGTAAAGTAGCCGCTGCGCCAGTGGAAGATAAAGATGATCGGACCGACGATGCATCCGGCGGTTGCAAACACCACTGCCCAAAAGGCATCCCCGCCAATCGCCCACGAGAGGAAGCCCACCATCAGGCACAGGAACCACATCAGTGAGCGCTCCGTGGAGTTCTTCGGTCCGGGGATTGGAAAGTCTTCTGCGAACATGGTTCTGTCCCGTACTCGCCCGGGCGGGCGCTTGGCTTAAGCCGGAGGCATCGGCCAGGTGCGCGAGGCTTGGACCGATGTGGCCACCTGCGCGGCGAGCGCCTCGCCTTTCAGACGCTGCACCAGGTGCAACCCAAACTCCAGTGCGGTGCCCGCACCCTGCGAAGTAACCACCGCGCCAGCGTCGACCACCGCGGCCTCCGCCAGTTCGCCGCCGAGTTCCTCATTAACGCTGAAATGCGCCGTAAAGTTGTGTGCGGCCAGGACCCCCGCCGCGTGAAGCACTGTCGGCGCGGCGCAGATCGCGGCGGTCAGCCTGCCTGCGGTGTGGCGTTGCTGAATGACCTCACGCAGACCGGTATGGGCCTTCAGCTTGGCGGTGCCGGGGCCTCCGGGCAAAATCAGGCAATCGCACGCCAGCGCCTGCTCGGGTGCAAAGGCTTCTTCGGCCTGCAGCACGATTTTGTTGCGCCCGGTGACTTTCAGCGAGTCCTGCAACGCCGCCAGTGTGACCTGCACGCCCGCGCGCCGCAGCAAATCGATCGGCGTCACCGCTTCCATCTCCTCGACGCCATCCACCAAAACGATAACGGCGGTAGTTGCTTCCGACATATTCAACCCTTTTCGCGAACTTCCTATCAAGAGCCGCACGGGTATGGAAACGAGAAAATAGCTCTACGCCGGCGGACACAGCCGTCCCAGGGCGGTGCGCAGGTACTCGGGCTTGAGCGGTTTGGCCACGTAATCGTTGATGCCGGCTTCCAACAAGGCGCGTCGGCTGTCGGCGTCGACGTTGGCCGTCACCGCCAGGATGGGAATGCCGCTGCGGGCGTTGCCGGCTTCACCGCTACGAATGCGGCGCGCGGCTTCGATGCCGTCCATGACCGGCATCTGCAGGTCCATCAGCACGAGGTCCACCGCATGATCCTGGAGTAGCCGTAGCCCCTCCAGACCGTTTTCAGCCAGAATGCTCTCGTGCCCCATGCCCTTGAGCAGCAGCGAGGCAACCTTGCGGTTGGTGGCGTTGTCTTCGACGAGCAAGATATTCAGCTTTTGTGGGTGGGGCCTGGCCTCCGTGTGCTCTCGCAGTGCCGGAGGGCCCAGCATCGGCTGCAGCAGGCGTTGAAGCCCGTGCAGGCGTACCGGCAAGGGTAGCACACTGGCCACCTTGGCCGCCCGCGCCATCGCCTGGCGAGCAGTGGCGTCGCCCGGTCCCAGAAGGATCAGCCCATCCGGTGCAGCCTGAGGGCAGGCGCAGATCCGCTCGGCGGTTGCGGGCAGCGAGTGCAAATCCTGGCGTGAGATCAGCCCGAGGCGCATGTGTTCCTCGTTCGCTGTCTGAACCGGCGCGCCTTCATGCAAGGTGACGACTCCCAGCCGTTCCAGTTGCGATCTCAGGTGCCGCGCATGAACTGCATGCTCGCAATCGATCCAGATCGCCTGCCCCGACTGACTCAGATCGCAACCCGATTTTGGCGGCACGGGCTGACTCAACCGACCCACTTTCACCGCAATGGAAAACGTGGACCCCTCGCCCAGGGTGCTGGTGCATTTGATCCGCGCATCGATCATGGAGCAGAGCCGGCGAGCCAGCGGCAGGCCCAGGCCCGACCCGCCATGCCGCCGCGTGCTGGTGGCGTCCAACTGTCGGAAATCCTCGAACAACCGCTCGATGTCCTCCGGGCGAACGCCGATGCCGGTGTCCACCACATCGAAGCGCAGGCAGAGCGTGTCCCCCGCGGCGCTGACCGCGCGGGCTTGAAGCTCCACACTCCCCCGGTCGGTGAACTTGAAGGCGTTGTCCAGCAGGCAGCGCAAGGCGCGTTTAAGCCGTGAGACATCGCCCAACACGTAGTCGGGCAGCGGCGCGGCGGCGCTCCAGCCAAAGCTCAGCGACCCCGCACGGGGCGAAAATTCTTCAGCCAGATCCTCCAGCAAATCGTAGGGGCTGAACGGTTCGGAGACCGACTCGACCTCCTCGGCGTCGATCTCGGCGATTTCCAGCACCTGCGTGATCAGGTCCAGCAGCACCTCCGAGTTGACCAGCTGCGCTTCGACGTACTCGGCTTGCTCTTCGTTCAACACACTTGAACGCAGCAGGTTCGTGAAGCCCATGATCCCGTTCAGCGGCGTGCGCAACTCGTGGCTCATGGTCGCGAGAAACTGGCTTTTGACCCGCTCGGCAGCGCGCGCCTGCTCGGTTAAGCGCGCGGAGTCGGCCAGGGCTTGCTCCAAGCGACCGTTCAGATCGTCGGCTTCCTCCTTGGCCGCGATCAGCATCAACTCGTCGAGCTTGCGCTCGGTCACGTCGTAAATGGTTCCCCTGAACCGCGCCGTTTCACCTGCTGTCAAATCTGTGCAGGTTTTGGCGCTGAGACAGACCCACCGCACACGCCCACAACCACTGTGGATACGCACATCCAGTTGAAACGCCGCCCGGTCGGCAATCGCTTCGGCGATTTCACGGCGATCTTCGGGATGCAGCGCGGCCAGCGCGTCTTCGAGCCGATGTTGGCTGGCTTCCGCACGCAGTTCCAGAAGGCGCGCAGCCTCGGCGGACACCGCGATACCGGCTTCGGATGGTAAACAAAGTTCCCAGCTGCCAAAACCCGACAGGGCCTCCGCTTCGTGGTAGGCCGGATCTTGCCACAGCGCGGGCGTGTTCGATGGACACAGACGCGTTCGAGACATAGGGACGCAGGAATCAGCCAGAACACCTGAAATGCCCTGACTATGACGTCATCGGACAGTTCTTGCCGAGCCTAAGTCCAGTCTCTGCCGAGTGCATATTTGCGAGGCCGACTCGGGCCGTATGTGGATGCCCCGCTGTGCCCTTCAATTCAGGGTTTTCAGCGATGGATGACATGACCTCCAAACAACGCTTTTTCGATTAACCCTGCTTGAATTCAGTCGAATGCAAGGGGGTAGCGGAATGACTCCGCCAAGCTACCACCCAGACCGAATTTTTACCGCATGAATATCGAGACCGTCATCGCCGAGGTGCGAGACCTGCCGCCCACGCCGCAGATTCTACCCAAGCTTCAGAAAATTCTCCGCGACCCTGAAGCGGGCCTCGACGATGTCGTCGATCTCGTCAAGGTCGACCCCGCGCTGACCGCGCAGATCGTGCGCCTGAGCAACAGCGGCTGGTACGGAGGCTCCACCCCCAGCGAAAACATCAACGACGCCATCAACCGCGTCGGCTTTCAAGAGGTTTACAAGCTCGTCAGTCTGGTCACCTCCAATCAGGTCCTGGGCATTGCCGCCCCGATTTATCACATGGCCAAGGGCGAGTTGTTTGAACGCTCCATCGGCGCGGCCCTGCTCATGGAGCGCATCGGCCAGATGCAACGCCTGGACAAGGACGCCACTTACACCGCCGGCCTGCTGCACGGCATCGGCAAGGTTGTCATCAATTCCTACTGTCTGGAGCGGGGCCTGGAAATCTACAGTCAGGACGACGACGCGGACGAGTTGGACCCGCAGATGGAGCGCATGGTTTTGGGCTTCGTGCACACCGAGGTGGCCGGCACCATCCTGCGCCGCTGGGGCTTCAGTGACGCCATTGCCGAGGCCATTGAGTACCATCCCGAGCCGCTCAACGCGCCCAATTTCACCCACGAAGCTAGCCTGCTGCACCTGGCCTCCTGGATTTCTTACAACAAGTATCTCGATCAAAACATACCCATCAGCAAATCGCCCAATCAGGAGGTGCTCGAACAGGCCGGTCTGACGGTCGAGATCCTGCAGGACTGTGTCGAAGAAACGCGCGAAAGCGTCCAGGCCCTGCAATCCATCTTTCGCAAGAAAAGCTGACGGACCGATTTGGGGCAGGGCGAATCCATGGTGCTCCCGCCGGGACTCGAACCCAGATCTACGGTTCCGGAGACCGTCGCTCTATCCATTGAACTACGGGAGCCTGACCAAACGAAAAGACTACCGCGGCACGATGTCCGCGCAAGCTGATTTCCTATCCAGACCGCTGCCCGGATGAAGGTTCGTATTCGTCATCATAACGAGGAGCACCTTCTGGAGGCTGTCTGCATCATCGAGCAGTTCGAGGCAGGCGAGATTCCCCGCCGTGCGGAGTACCTCGACGAGCAGCGCAACGACTGGTTTCCGATCTTTTACCTGGTCGAAGAAATGCGTCGCTCCCGGCAACCCGCAGGCGCGGCCCTGCCAGCCGCGCTGCCGCAGTCGCAGCCCAATTACGTGGTGGCAGCCCAGGCCCGCCCCACCACGATTCGCTCACGGGCGCGGGCATACGACACGACCCCGCTGACCAGCGAGGCATCCGCGCGAACCGCCTCGCCGATCCCCCCGGCACGTTCGGAAACCAACCTGGTGGTCGAGGCCAACAAATCCGCGCGGCCCTGGAAACCCTACCAGCCCGTGCCTACCGAGGCCTACCTGCAATACCTTCAACATCGCGACCATCACCCGATCGCCCGCAAGCTCCTCAACGCTTTTCTGACCGCCGGTATTGCTGCCCAGGTGCCGCTGGCCATCTGGATGTCACGTTCCGAACTTGGCTGGTGGGCCTTCCCGATTCTGGTGGCCACTACCCTGGCCGTGGTGAGCGGCTACTTCGTGGCACGTGGGCTACTTAACGCTGCCGATGCTGCGGTCGATTCCGGCGCGCGTACTTGGAGCCGCTAGCTCGCAAGGTGTTGCGGTAAACTCACTCCGTCGCGCGGCGGCCGGCGGCGCTTAAATGTGGATGGCCTCGTTGTTGACGGCGGCGGCAGCCTCTCCCAGAGCTTCGCTCAAAGTGGGATGTGCGTGGATGGTGGCGTGCACTTCTTCCCAGGTCGCTTCCAATGTCATGCCCAGGCCGTATTCGGCGATCAGCTCTGTGGCTTCGGTACCGATGATGTGCGCCCCCAGAATTTCGCCGGTGTTCGTCTCGGTGATCAGCTTGACGAAGCCCTCCGGATGATTTGAGGCCACGGCCTTGCCAGCGGCGGCAAACGGGAATTTGCCAACGCGGTAATCCAGCCCCTTCTCCTTGGCCGCGCGCTCTGTCAGTCCGATGGAGGCCACCTGCGGGTTGCAGTAGGTGCAGCCTGGGAATTGGGTGACCCGGCGCGGCACAAAGTCTTCTTCAAACATGCCGTTGACCGCCTGAACCGCCTCGTAGGTCGCCACGTGCGCCAGCCAGGGCGGGCCGATCACATCGCCGGCGGCATAAATACCCTTGGTCGAGGTCTGGTAATCGTCGCCCACCACAAAGTAGCCGCGGTCCATGTCGAGCTTGATGCGGTTAGAAAGCAGCCCGTCGGTGTAGGCAGTGACGCCGATGGCCAGCAGCAAAGCGGCAGCCTCCACGGACTCTTTCGCGTCTCCTTTAACCAGGTCCATCGAGACGCCCTTTTTGGTTACTTTGACGTTCTCGGCCTTTGTGTTCGTATGGACCTTGATGCCCTGCTTCTTAAATTCACGCTCCAGGGTTTTGGAGACTTCTTCGTCCTCAACCGGCACAATGTGCGGGAGCATCTCGACCAGCCGAACGTCGCCGCCCAGCGCGTTGAGGAAGTAGGCGAATTCGACGCCGATGGCACCCGCGCCCAGGACGATGATCGATTCGGGCATCTTGCGTGCCTCGAGGATTTCGCGAGAGGTGAAGACTTTTTCGCCGTCGGGTTTCAGGTCGGGCAAGCTGCGCGCTTTGCAACCGGGCGCGAGGAGCACGTTTTTGGTGCGCAGGACGCGTCCCTTGGCCTCGCCCTCAGTGATTTCGACCATGCCGGGCACATTGACCATGCCCTTGCCGACGATGTGCTCTACCTTGTTCTTCTTAAAGAGAAACTCCACGCCCTTAGCCATGCGATCAGAAACCCCGCGCGAGCGCTCGATCACTTTTGCATAGTCGAAAGAGGCGCCTTCGACGCTCAGCCCGTATTCGTCGGCGTGCTGGATCGCGGTGAAAATCTCCGCGCTTTTGAGCAGCGCCTTTGAGGGGATGCAGCCCCAGTTGAGGCAGGTACCGCCCGGGCGCTCCATCTCGATGCAGGCAACTTTTTTACCCAGTTGTCCGGCGCGGATGGCTCCGGCATAACCGGCGGGTCCGCCGCCGATGACGACCAAATCGTATTCGCTGTTTTCTGCTGCCATAATGCTGGATCCACTGAGTATGTGGCGGTTCTTTATTGCGCGAAGAGGCGGAAGGTAGGCGCAGCCGAGACGGGGGTCAACTGGCTTTCCCCGGCTCTTTCGAGCGGGCCGGCATTACACGTCGATGACTTCTTCGCCCGGGCGCTGCTTGCGCTGGCTGGGCGGGCGAAACGGGATGCGTGAGTGGTTAGGCCCCGGTTGTTTCGCGTGCCGCACCCGCACCGAGGAGGTGCCGACCAGCACGTTGCCCATGAAAGAAATCGCGCTGATCACCACTGCGCCCCCCAGCGCGTTCCAGAAGCCCCGCACCTCAAAGGCCGGGATGATCAAATCGGCCAGCAAAAGCAGCAGCGCATTGATCAACGCCACGCCCAGACCGAGCGTGAAAACCACAAACGGAAAGGCGAAGAGGATCAACAACGGTTTGATGAAGCCATTGAGCAGGCTCAGCACCACGGCCACCAAAAGCAGGGTGGGCCAGCTTTGCCCGTAATCGATGCCATCGAAAATCCAGGCTGACGTGAGCACGCCCAGCACAATCAGGCCGATTTGCAGGGCCAGTTTGGGCAGGTTTCCCAATCGAAACGTGCGCAGGGCTTCAGCCCGGCGGCGTTCACGTTCCCGCGCATAGATGCCGCTGGCCACCGCATGGGCCACCTTCGCGAACAGGATTTTTTGAATCATTCAGCGTTCAAGTTAAGCCAGCCATTTGCATTTGGCAATGGCCACCCTTCTCAGACCTCGGCGTGCAAGAAACGTTTCAACCGCTGTCTTCCGGCGGCTGCGCCTGAATCGTTGCCTTGAGCGTTTTCCAGCGCGCGAGCCGTTCGGCCATGGCGGCTTCCGCTCCAGCCTGTTTGGGCGCGTACAAGGAGACCGGCTCCACCAGGTACTCTTGCCCGGAAATCGCCTCCTCAAAGTTATGCGAATACTCGTAGCCCACGCCTTGTCCCAGCGAGCGATTGAGCTTGGTGTGCCCGTCGCGAATCCACAGGGGCACCGGCTGCACGGGCCCTAGGCGAATCGCCTGCTTTGCCGCTCCCAGGGCCAGCGTGGCCGAGTTGCTCTTTGAGCACAGCGACAGAAACAGGGTGGCGTGGGCGAGGTTCAACTCGCACTCTGGCAGGCCGACGAACTCGCAGGCCTGAAAGGCCGCCACCGCCACCGGCAGTCCACGTGAATCGGCCAGGCCGATGTCTTCCGAGGCCAGGATCACAAGCCGCCGCGCGATGAAACGTGGGTCTTCACCTCCGGCCAGCATCTTCGCCAGCCAGTACAAGGCGGCGTCGGGGTCGCCCCCGCGCACGCTTTTGATAAACGCCGAGGCCGTGTCGTAGTGCTCGTCCTCGCCTTTATCGTAGCGAATCTGCCGTTCACGCGCGAAGCCTTCCAGGACTTCGATGGTGACTTCGCTGCCCAGCGGCTGACTCATCACCAGCGTTTCCAAGGCGTTGAGCGCCCGGCGCAGATCGCCATCGCACAGCCGGGCCAGCCCGACGAAAACGGCCTCCTCTGCAGTGCAGCGCAGATTACTCAAGCCGCGCTCGGTATCTTCAAAGGCCCGCCGCAGCACCTCGACAACCTGCCTCTCTTCCAGGGGCTCTAGGCGAAAAAGATGACTGCGCGAGAGCAGGGGCGGGATCACGTAAAAGCCCGGATTGTGCGTGGTCGCGCCGATCAAGCGAATGTTTCCCTGCTCTACGTCGGGCAGCAGCAGGTCCTGCTGGGCCTTGTTGAAGCGATGAATCTCATCGATGAAAACCACCGTGCGGCGTTCTGGCCGATGCCGCGCCAACCGCAGAATGTCCCGCAGCTCGGCCACGTTTGAGAGCACCGCGTTGACCCGGACAAAATGACCGCCGGTTTCCGCGGCGATCACCTCGGCCAGTGTGGTTTTGCCGCAACCAGGTGGGCCGTAAAAGAGGAGACTGCCGAAGGTATCGGTGCGGATCAGCCGCGGTAGCAGCGCGCCGTTGTCGAGTATGTGCGCCTGGCCGATGACTTCCGCCAGCGAGCGTGGACGCATCCGCACCGCCAGCGGACGCCGCACAGGCTTCTCGGCACCACCATCCCCCTGAGACGTCTGGGAAGTCTCCTGAGGCGTTTCGAAAAGCGAGGCCTGCTCGTCCGCGCACATGCCTCAAGTTTTCAACCTCCCCTCAGGGCCTTGCAAGGACGGACTGCCTTTCTCACCCTCTCCGCATGCTGCCAGCCTCTTCCAACGATCGCCCCGCCGCCCTGACCATCGCCGGTTCCGACAGCGGAGGCGGGGCAGGTATCCAGGCCGACTTGCGGACCTTTGCCGCGCACGGCGTCCATGGGACCACCGTCCTCACTTCGCTGACGGCGCAAAATCCCGAGCAGGTGGCTGCCGTGGAGGTCTGCCCCGCCGAGTTTGTGCAAAAGCAACTGAGCCAGGTGGCTGGCTACTTCGATGTGCGTGCCCTCAAGACCGGCATGCTGGCCGATGCCGACATCGTGCGGACCGTTGCGGATTTCCTGAAACAGCATCCGGACATCCCCAGCGTGGTGGACCCGGTCGTGGTTTCGACCAGCGGGGCCACGCTGCTCGAAGTCGATGCCATCGAGGCGGTGCGGGGCGCGTTGCTCCCAAACGCATCGCTGATCACGCCCAATCTCGACGAAGCGGTCGTCCTGCTCGGCGAACCCATCGCCAGCGAATCCGACATGCGGGCGGCGGCCCGGAAGCTGGCGGAAACCTTCGCCACCGCGGTTCTGCTCAAGGGCGGGCACCTGGGCGAGAATCGCGTCATTGATGTCCTGCAGGCCCCGGGCGCCGATGCGCTCGTGATGCAAGGCACGCGTATCGAAAACGTGGATACGCATGGCTCGGGCTGCACGCTGTCCGCCGCCATCGCGGCCAATCTTGCCACAGGCGAAACCCTCACCAACGCCGTGCGCGCCGCCCACGCTTATTTGCGCCGGTGCCTGGAAGATCCGGTGCGCTTGAAGGGCCGCGCCTTCATCAATCATGGCCCGGGTCGCTCCCACTGACGAGGGGCTCTCTACGCGGGGCCCTTCACCCAGCCTGCGGGCGCCGCTCTTGTGGCTGGTCGTCCCCTTCATGGCGGGAATCTGTCTGGCTGCCCACCTCGGCTCGCTCGCCCCTGCCGGGTTGGGCCTCGTCCTGGGTACGGCGTTGCTGATTTTTGCGTTCGTGGCCGTCCGTTCGAAACGCCTGGCGGCGTTGACACTGCCTGGTCTGGCCGTGGGAGCCTGCCTCCTGGGCGTTGGCTGGCTGGGCGTGCGCACGCCACCCGACCTGTATACCTGGCAGCAACTCCCCCCGCGTGAAGCCGAACTCACCCTCCGCATCGACCGCCTGATCCCGCGCGACGACCCGTACAACCGGGTGTCCGCTGTCGCGACGGTGACGCAGGCCCCTACGCACCTCCACGAATTGCTCACCCAGAAGCTGCAGTGCCTCCTCGTACCGCGCGTCGAGACGGAGGCACTCACCACGGGCACTCAGGTGCGCGTCCGTGGCCAACTGAGCTTTCTGCCCGCCCGCATCCGCCAGCGTCATGAAATGTTGAATACAGGCCAGACGGACCTGGACCCCGTCGACCTGCGCAACTGGCTGGCCTACGACACCTACCTGGTGCGCTCGGGTATTCATTTCAGCCTGAGCCGTGGCTACATCCTGGAGCAGGTGAACCCAGCCCCTCGCCACCAGCGCTGGTTGCAAGCAACCGCCGAATCCATCAACGCCTCGCTGCATCAGGAGGCTAACGACGCGCGCACCCAACGGCTCGCCGACCTGGCCGCCGCCATGGCCCTGGGTCGCAAGGATCTGCTCACCCCTGAACAAAAGGAGCGCTTCGGCACGGCGGGCGTCATGCACCTCTTCGCCATCAGCGGGCTGCACGTGGGTGTGGTCGCAGGCCTGCTTTTTTTCATGCTGCGCCTGCTCGGTGGCTGGCTGTTGCCGACCCGGGTGCGCACGCGCCGGCTGATCGAGTTTCTGACCGGTGTTCCCCTGCTCTGGGTCTATGTCGGGGTGACCGGCTTCGCGCCCTCGGCCGTACGGGCCTGGCTGATGGTGGGCACATTCTGGTCGGCCCGGGTCTTTCGACGTCGCGGCGCACCACTGGCGGCCCTGGCTTTCTCTGCGCTGCTGGTGTTGATCTGGGAGCCGCGCCAGCTCTTCAGCCTGGGCTTCCAACTATCCTACGCGGTGGTCGCTGGCATCTTACTCTACGGCGCACCTTTGGCGGATGCGCTCAACACACGCTGGGCTCCCTTCAAGGACTTGCCCGAGGCTTCCCTGCGCTTCTGGCAGCGGGCACGGCGCACGATTCAGGCGAGTGTGCTGAGCCTGGTTTGCATCTCGGTGGCGGCGTTGATTCTGGGTGCGCCGCTCACCATCGGCTCCTTCAACCGCTTTGCTTTTGCCGGGGTCGTGCTGAACATCCTGCTCATTCCCTTGGCGAGTTTGGCGTTATGCGGGGCGCTTCTTTCGGCGGTGTTCGGCCTGGGTGCGTTTGCTCCCGTCAGCGCCTTTTTCAACCACGGTACCTGGTTGATCCTCTGGCTCATGGAAGCGGTCGTCATCGCCGCCGAAGCCCTTGCCCCGCTCTCGCTGCAGCTGCAGTGGCGTTTTGATGGGCTGGGCGAGGCCCTCGTGGTGGCCGTGCTTGCCCTCCTGTGCCTGCGACCGATACAAAGACAACCAGCCAAACGTAGCTGGACCCGTGCTGTGGAAGCCCCCGCATTGCTGGCGGTCTGTCTGCTCTTTGGAACGCGCTGGGCCGGCTAATCCACAAACAATGCCCACTCCCGACCCAATCTACCAAACGTTTCTGCGTCGCGCGGGCGCCTACAGCTTCGATGTCGCGACCATTTTCGCCTACGTATTTGTCATCGCTATTGTATACCTCGCCTTCGATACGAGCCCGGATGACTTTTCCTTTCTTATCTTCGGCGAAACCTCTGTTTACGCCTACTTCATTTTGGCGCACTGGCAGGGTGGGCAGACCCTGGGCAAAAAACTTTTCAAGGTCCGCGTCGTCGAGAAATTCTACGAGGAGAGCGATCCCTCGCTGGTGCAGTGCCTCCTGCGGCTCGTCCCGGATTTCGTGTTCTCCGCGCTGCAGTGGTTTCTGATCTACACGATCGAAACCGCAGACGAAGCTGTCTTTTCGGGCCCGGAGGTGCTGCTTATTGGGCTCTATTGTCTGTGGCGTCTGCTGGACTCCCTGTTCGCGCTGACCAACACCAAGTGCCGTACCCTGCACGACTTGATCGCCGGCACCGTCGTCTTGCGCACGCACGTCAATCCGCCCAAAGTAAACCAGTCATGAAAAGCGCTTACGAACTTGCCATGGAGCGTCTCCAGGCCACTGAAGAGACCCCCGCGCGTGCCTTGACCGATGCGCAGCGCGAACAATTGGCCGAACTCGACCGGAAATTTCAGGCCAAAATCGCCGAGCGGGAAATCGCCCTCAACCCGCGTATCGAGACCGTCGCCCGGGCGGGCAACCCTGCCGAGGCCGAAAAGCTGCGCGAAGAACTCGCCGGGGACCGTCAGCGCCTGCAGGCCGAATGCGAAGCAGCCAAGGAGCAGGTGCGCCAGTCTAAAGGCTAGTCCACGCAGACGCCCGTGCCGGCGTCTTCCATAATCACGCCCATGAATGTCGAGCCCGGGCAGTTGGTGGAGTCTGGTGAGGCGATGAACCGAAAGCCACTGGGCGTGTACAGGTCCAAATCCACCTCGATTTGTACCTCAACTGTCTCCGGCAGGTTACGCCACAGCCGAGTCTCCAGATCGTGGGCTTCCAGATTACGCCGGTCCTGCGGCAACTGAACACGCCGCAGGTTCACCAGGTCGACCCGGCGGTTGAGGTCGTGAACTGAGTAAAAAGCCGGTTCGTTGATCACACGAAAATCGTATTCCGCGCCGCTTTCCAGCACGCCCGCTTTGAAGATCGCCGTGCGGTATTCGTTGCGATCGAAGACTTGCAGATCCACCTCGAGAAAGTTGTCTGTGCGATTCTTGCGGAGGGTGAACAAAGTCTCTCCGCGGTGATCGACGAGGCTCTGGCAGTTCAGAAACAGCGTCCCGCCCAGCTTCACCACAAAGTCGTTCTCAAGGTACCACATGCAAGGTTCCCTATCGGGTGCCTGGCTTAGTCGTTAAGGCCCGAGGCCGCTTTCTTACACACTTGAGGGGACGTCGCTGGCTGTCCTATCGCATACTCGGGTGTTTGTTGTTATTTGTATTTGTCGTGCTTGACTTCCACGATCGGGTTCATGACGATGATGAGGTTGTATGGAATCTGACGACAGGAGTGGGTGGGAGCTCTACCTGCTTTACTGGCGTTCTTTAAAGAACATCGATCTGACGGCCCGTTCTCTATTGCAGCAAGCTACCTTCGGTTCGCCGACCGACCTAGTGATCCTGGACCTCTTGAACACCGATGGGCCTGCGCCCGTCAATGCCTTGGGACAGCGCATCTTCTTGACCTCTGGCTCCATCACCAGTGCAGTGGACCGTCTGGAAAATCGGGGGTTTGTCGCCCGGCGTACCCGCGCCGACGACCGCCGGGTGGTCGAGGTCACCTTGACCGCGGATGGCAAACGCATCTCCGAAAAGGCCATCAAGTCCTTCAAGGAGCCCTTCGAGCGCATCCGCCAGCGCCTCGGAACGTCCAACTCAGATCGACTTGCCAGAATCCTGCGCGACCTGTCCTGAAAATTCAGGTAGCTATCGCGCACGTTTAGATGAGGCACTTCTCTTGAGTTCAAGAATCTCGTCCGCCTGCATGACTAAACCCGGTAACGTAATGAACTAAGGTTTCGTGTAGGCGCACTTACAATGAAAAAGGCTGCCGGACAGGCAGCCTTGAAAGTAGGTGAACCAGGGGCGCTTCGAGCTAGCGGCGACGACCGCCGCGACGGAACTTGTTCTGAAACTTTTCGACACGTCCGGCTGTATCGACAAAGCGCTTTTCGCCAGTGTAGGCCGGGTGCGAATCCATCGTGATGTCTCGCACAACCATGAAGTGCTCAACGCCGTCGATCACTTCAGTTTGCTTAGTCTTGAGGGTCGAGCGGGTCAGAAAACGTTTACCGGTCGAAACGTCGACAAAGCAGACCGGGTGGTAGCTTGGATGCAGGCTGTCCTTCATGGCGATGCGGGCTTCGGTAAAACCAAGCAAACAAAGCCTCAACCCTGACGGGCTTTGAAGCGGGGATTGGTCTTGTTGATAACGTAGATGCGGCCACGGCGGCGCACGACTTGGCAGTCCGGGTGGCGCTTCTTTAACGACTTGATGCTGGAGACGACTTTCATGGAAAACATTTTAGAATAAATCAGGCTTTCCGTCTGTCAACGGTTAATTCTGGCTCGGATCCTCATGGGCATCCGCCAGAAACAGCAGGTCGGGTTGGACCCGGCCGAGAATGGCTCGCCAGATGCCTTCGTGGTTCGACTCGCCCAGCGTGTCGCCGTCAAGAACCGTTGTCACCCAGGCGTCCTGCTCGAGCTCGCCTTCAAGCTGGCCTTCGCCCCAGCCCGAATACCCCAGAAAGCCGCGAATCTGCGCATCCGGATTGGTTTCGATCAACTCCCGCGCATTGTCCGCATCCAGCCCAAAGAAAAACCGGAAAGTGCCTTCTTCTTCGGCCCAGTTCCAGGCCGCCAGCAGCATCTGGTCCGGGCAGACCGGTCCGCCGGCGTACAGCGGCACCTGCGCCAGTGGGCCTTCGGCAAAACGCTCATCGACCTCGCCCAGCGTTTTGTTCAGCGGCTTGTTGATGACCACGCCAATCGCCCCGTCTTCTTCAGAGTGCGCGGAGATCAGTACCACCGAGCGGCGAAAGTTCGGATCGCGCAAGCTCGGGTGCGCCAGCAAAAGCGAGCCGGAGAGATTGTCCAGAGGTTCGTATTCGCGACGCATCGCCATCAGGCAGGCCCGTGGTTCGGCTCCGGAAATTGTGAAATTGGCAGGTTGGCTTCCCGCAGCAGCTCCGCCACCAGCGGATCGTTGCGATAGTCTAAATGGTAACGAATCCGTGCAACGCCTGAAGCCGCCAGAATCTTGGCGCAATTCAGGCACGGGTAATGGGTGACGTAGGCGGTGGCACCCTGCACGCTCACCCCGCGTCGGGCCGCGTCCGCAATCGCGTTTTGCTCGGCGTGAACGGTGCCCTGTTCGTGCTCGTCGCGGACTCGCGGCGTGTGGGGCAAACCCGGCAGGAAACCGTTGTAGCCTGCCGCGATAATTCGGTTGGGATGATCGCCGGCGCTGACCAGCACGCAGCCCACGTGCAGACGCTCGCAGCTGGAGCGTGTGCTGATAAGCATCGCCGTGGACATGAAATATTCATCCCAGGAGGGGCGCTGTGGCCAGCTTTTCAGCGTCGCCCAAAGCTCGCCCAGAGCATCAGCCGGTGTCGTGTCCAAGGCGGGTTCTGGGCTGGAAACTCGTGTGGGCATGACGAAACGCGGCACTGCTCAAAACCTGATCGCGAATGCGCTGGCCTTCAACTTCGAAATGGCAAACCTCCCGTTTGGGCGTAACGTGCCAAACTTTTCCAACCCTCATGCAGCGCTGGCCACAAGGCGTCTCGCCTGAACCCATCGAGACCTGGGCCGAAGTCCATGCCTACCGCAGCCTGCGGCGCGCACACGACCATGCCCTCGTCGTGCTGGCGATGGGCCTGCCTTACTGGCTTAAGCCCGACGGCCACCGCTACCGCCTGTTCGTTCCTGACGACCAGTTGGAGGCGGTCCGTGAGCAGCTGCGCAAGTTTCAGCGCGAGAGCCGCGGCTGGCCCCCGCACCCACCGATTCAACCCGTGAAAAGCGCGCATGCCTCCCTGGCGGATTTTTACGGACCCATCGGCTGGGTGGCCGTATTCTCGCTGGCGTTTGCCGTGCAAATGGCCCACCCGACGCTCAAGGATCTGGGAGCACTCAACGTCGAACGGATCGCTGACCACGGCGAATTCTGGCGTCTGGCTACGGCGCTGCTCCTGCACGCCGACCTGGGGCACATCGTAAGCAATGCCATCTCCGGTGCCTGCTTCGGGCTGCTTGTGCAATCGCTATTTGGGCGCGTTCGAGCGTGGCTCTGGATCGCGCTGACCGGCATCCTCGGCAACGCCATCAATGTGCTGGTTTACTACCCCGAACAGCACCTGGCCATCGGCGCCTCCACGGCGGTCTTCGGCGCGCTGGGGTTGGTCATTGGCGGCTCGATGCGCGCAGTGCTGACGGCGGAGGGGCGCAACCGTGAAGCCGGGGCCTGGAAACGCCGCCTGGCCCCGCTCTTCGCCGGAATCGTGCTGCTAGGCTGGTTCGGTGGCGGCGGAGGCGTCCCAACCGATGGTTCCGCCCTCACCACCGACGTGCTCGCCCACGTCTGGGGCTTCCTCACCGGGCTCGTATTGGGATTTTGGATACAAAACTCGAGCCTTTCAGGCTGAGGCAGGTTTGAACCGTGGCCCTACAACTTCTCTGCAGGTAACTGGCTCGCCTGTCGGACCCCTGCCGCAAGTTGGCTAACAAAAAAACACGCCCGGATGCCATGCAAGACACCCGGGCGATCAACAGTCAGACACGACCTAGGGAAAGTGCGCCGGCTCAGCGCTTCGCTTGACGGTGGCGCAGGCCGATCAAAATACCCGCCAAACCTAGACCGAAAAATGTTATCATGCCAGGCTCGGGAATCGTTCCCGCCGTGTTGTAGCCCGCCGCGATCAAATCCAGGCTCCCCTGACCGCTGCTAATGCTCGGGTCCAGCGCCAGTGGACGTACCTCAAAGCCCGCCAACTGATTCAGCGAGCCCGTTCCTTCAAAGTCCTCGATGTCGAAGGAAATGCCGGCCAGCGGCACATCATCGATCACAGTTCCATCAACCACGCCGATGTTCGCACCGTTCTCAAGAATCAGCGACAGGTCGAAGCCCGTGCCATCGACCGAGCCGAAATCGCCCGCGTCGGAGTTGCCGAAATTGTTCGCACCAGGGCCCGAGGCCAGCCGCAGCACGAAGTCGCCGATGACATTGCCATAGATGTCCAGCGGTGCGAGGTCCACGGCGTCATCGCCAATGATATCCATGATGAAGAAGTCGTTGGACACGCCCGGCGAACCGCCGACCCAGGTGCCGAAGTGCACTTGAAAGGGTGCGATGGGATTGTCCGGGTCGCCGGTGGCCCCGGCGTTATCCAGGCCCGCGCCTACGTTGAGACCCAGCGCAGAATTTGCGCCCGGCAGTTCCGGCCCCTGGAATCCCCAGACGTTGCGGATGACATCACCTATGGGCGGCTCCAGCCCGGTCGGGAAGGTTTGCAGGTTGGTGATCTGCACCGGCCCGGCCAGCGTGCTCACCGTGCCAAACGGCGTGGTGTAGCCGGTAATGTTGGTGGTGCTGTCGGTGACGTCCGGACGCCCGTCGGGCGACACGCCACCGGGGCGGATGAAGTCGACACCGAGGTTGTTAAAATCCGCGTCGGTCAGATCGACGGTCGGGGCGATGCCTTCGAAGATGAGACCATTGATACCGGACACCGTTGCCAGCGCGGGGCCAGGCAGGGAGGTGATGAAGGCGGCGCTGCAAAGCGCGACTAGCCCGCCCAGGCGGGTGGGGGTTGGACAGTGGGAATCAGACATGATACAGGTACATTGAGGGTGTTAACAATCGTGACTTCCCTCAAAGGAACTGCGCGCGTCTGACCATTTGCAGAATGCCCTGAACCCCCGCCAAATCAAGGCCCGATTTTTCAACACGCGGCACGTGGCAAAGACTCCCGAATCGTCGATGCCTCCTGTCTCGCAGTACGTCGTGCTAGCGTGCCCTCGCAAGCCATACCACCTGTCGCCGGGGTCTGGTGGGGTCGGTGGGCTATTGATGGCGCAGGTGCTCAAAGATAGCGTCGAGAGCATCCACTTTGCCAGCAACCTAACGAGACTGATTTAGCCGCCGGGTTGATACTAGCAACTTAGCTTATGGTGGAAGACGCCTCTAAGGCGCTACCGGCTGTGGCGGGCGCGCAAAGAGTTGGTCGTTACTGCTCAGCGGGAAGCGGTAGTGCACGACGGGCTCCGCCCCCAGCATTCCGGTTGTCTTCGTGCCACCAAAGACGGAGAAGGGACGGAAGGTGGCATTCAAATCGTCGGTAAAGAGGGCGTCGCCCAGTGTGCCTTCGCGGCCGGCGTCCATCGTCACCTCGAACAAGCGCTGACCGGTCAAATCGACAAACTGAATCTCGAAGATCAACCGTGGCTCGGCGGTGATGCCGGCCAGGGCCGCAGCCTGGGCTCGCGAGATCGGTCCCGTCGACACGTTGGCCGCGATCCGGTCCAGGTCATCCTCGTCGACGAAGCCGTCGCCGTTGACGTCGCCCGTGGCCCAGGTGCCCGGCGCATTGAATCCGCCACCGAGCGCCAGCAGGTCGGTGCTGTCCACCGTCGTGTCCAGGTTCAGGTCTCCGGTCTTGGCCACGGTCACATCGACGAAGTCCAGCCGGTAGGTCACCGCCAGCGAGGCGTCGAAGCCGCCAACCGTGCCCAAGTGTACGCCATCGACGCAAGCAAAGTCCCCGGACACATCGTTGTTGGGCGCGAAGTTGGTTTGCAGGATGGACACCACGTCGTAGAGCGACGGCGCAAATCCAGAGGCTACGTTGAGCGTGAGCTTACCGTCCAACTCGGCACCGCCCGAGGCCTGGATGCGGTCGAAGCCGCCAGCGGTGGTTTGTCGCAGTTCAATGGACAGCTCCCCGTCGGCGGATTGGACATAGTCCGCACCGGCGAATCGTTCCAACAGCAACACCGTATTCTGCAGCACAACCTGCCCGTTGTTGACCAGCTGGTTCAGGTCGCCAAAGCGCCGCGTAACTTGTGGGCTGCCCGGCTGCCCGCTGAAGTCCATCAGCCCGAAGTTGGTGGTCGACTCCCCGTTCATTTCGAAAGACACCAGATTGTCGCCGGTTGTCAGAATTGTGCCGCGGTTGACGAAGCTTGGGTTCAGCCGCAGCGAGCGGCTGGTGGTCTCGTTTTGAATCTCGAGAATCTGACCGACCGACAGCTCGTTGTCGTCCAAATTGGCTCCACCTCCACCCGGCTCGGCCATAACGAAGCGTATGGGTGTGTCGCGCCCGTCGGCAATCTTGATGGTTTGAAAAGGGAAGTTGGTAAAGCCCGTGAAGCTGACGGTGGGGATGCCCGTGGTGCTGGTAATCGCACCCCCGCTCCACTCGAACGTGCCTGCCGACAGCGCAAATAAATCGCCATCGACAATCAGGTTGCCGCCGGCCTGCTCAAAGTCCGTCGACGAATCCACCCGCGTGCCGGGATCCACTCGAAATGTTCCGTTGTTCACCACCACGTTCAGGCGCGGGTTGGATGCATCGGTCACCAGAATGTTCCCGTCGGGTGCGTTGATCAGGTCTTTGTTCACGCGGTGCTTGTTCGACGCGTTGATATCGGCCTGGCGAAAGGTGAATTGGCCGTAGTTGGTGAAGGTGCCGCCCGTGCTGAAGCCGGTGATGACCAGCGAGCCCTCCGGACCGGCCAACGTGATGTCGCCGGAATTCTCAAAGAGGTTCGGTACGTCTAGCGTGCTCCCGCTCACCACGCTGAGTTCGACGCCAGATGGCACGTCGCCGGAGATGTCGATGCCAAAGCCCGGCGCATCGTCGATGACGAATCGACCAATCTCGCCGGCGGCGGGTGACGCGTTGCCCACATCCAGCACGCCGCTGTTGAGCAGAATCGGGTTTAGAATGTTGCCCGAACGGTAGACCACCGTGCTGTTGCCGATGGCCTCGATGGTGCCGTCGCCGGTGGTGTCGCCGCCGTCGAGCACCACGTGCTGGTTGACAAAGCTGACCCGCGAATTGCCGACCGCCTGAACCAGGCCCGCGACGGTATTTAAAAATGTGCGGCCGCTCTCGCTGAAGCGCAGGTCGCCGCCGTTGGCAATAACGAACCCTGGGTTAGGCGGCGAGAGCGGGTCACTCTCAAAAAAACCGTTGGTCACGTTGCCGCGAATGTTGGCCACGCCATCGTCGCCGAAGAAGGTGCCGCCGTTGGCGATAAATGCGTTGGCGTCCGTCAGTCTCAACTCGCTGCTGTTAAAGAAATGGATCTGACCGGTGTCCATCGTCATGAAGTCCGTCAGCGTCAGCCGCCCGCGCAGGTTGAAAGTGGAGTTACCGGCGATGGCGAACCCGTCGATCGTGATGTTGGTGTCCAGATCAAGTTCGCCGCCGGGCAGCAGCGCGGTGTCACCGGGGATGCTCGGGAATAAGGTTGTGGCGATGAAATCGACAAACCAGCCCGTCACCGGATTGACCCCTGGCTCGGTGTCGGTCCATTCCTGCAAATCAGGATCGCCCCCGGCACCCCAGCGGAAATCAAAGGCTGGGCGCTGGGCCAAAGCCGTCGAGCCGGTCAGCACACAGACACAGATCAGAAACAGACGAAGAAACGCACCGGCAAAACCAGTGCTCGTGAGGCGAGGCAAATGAGGTTGCATGGGTTTTGGAACAGCGAGGTGAATATCACAAACAACTAATCTAATGTACTTTATCCGTTCCAAGGTCAATGATATTTCAACCAACTCTGTCTCCGAACAATTCGAACGAAGCTGCCTTTTCGGATTGTCCGGTATACCCCAAAGGTCGGATACCGATAGAAGCGTATCACCACTTGGTTTGCCGTTCCACTGGTCCAAAGAGCCGTAGCCAGCTCTGCTCCCCAATGCAGAGTCGCATTGCGCAGACTGCATAAAAAAACGCGGCCCCGTGCTTGGGGCCGCGCTGCTACTAAAGTTTTACCGTTAGGTTGTCTCGTAGCTCAATAACTAGGCACGACGCTTGAGGAAACGGCGAATGAAGACGCCGCTCAAGGCCGCCAGACCGATAAGAAATACTGTCGTAGAGGGTTCGGGTACTGCAGTAAACGTTGCGTTAATTTGCGACAGAGAAGGGCTAGATAACAACCCGTTGTTGTTACGGAAACCGAGTTGCGTGATGACTGTCGAACCGGCCACGCTGGCGTCCGTGATGGTCGCGATTTGGGTGGACACATTGACGCCACCAATATCGAGCGAAAACTCGTAGGTTTCGGCGCCCGTCTTGAGGAGGTCCAGGGTAAAAGCGAGATCAACGGTCGGAATGTCGGTAAATTGAGGCTCGGCTGAGAAGTTTGCGGTACCGTCAATCGCCGTTCCCTGGTTGCCCAGAAAGAGGCTTCCCGGACGCGTGAGAAGTTCCGAAGTTGGAGCGATCAAGTCTTCCGGACCCGCGAGGTTAGCGTAAAACAGACCGTCGCTGGCACCCTGAAAGCCGTAGCTGAAGGAAGAATTGCTGGCAGCCGCACTGTTAAAATTATTGAAGGAGAGCAAGAAGCTCAGGCTCAGCTGATCGCCCACAGCGAATTCGGCCAAAGTATCGGTATCGGCGTCAAGCACGCTGGCGCCTGGGCCGGTACCAAAACTGATGAAGGTCGTGCCGTTGGCTCCTGAAAGCGCGCCCGTCTGGTCGACAACCAGATTTTGAGCAGACGCTGAGGTGGACAAAAGCGCGAGTGTTGCGATAGGGATGATTTGGTAGGATGTGAGGTTCATAACACTTAAATGATCGCTGATTGCTTTCGTCCAGGCAACGTCTGTGGCCTGTAGGGCCGCTCTTTGGTTCGCAATTACGAACGCGAACGCGCCTCTGTTATCGGATAGCCTTCCAACCGATAGGGACATTACATACTGCTGACATCGATGGCCGGGCGTTCCATTCAAAGAGCGTTTTCTCTGGTACGGGTGCTGGCACGCAGTCCTCGCAGCCTCGGCTTGAGCGAATTGTGCGCCGCGACGGAGTTATCAAAAAGCACGGCCCACGACCTCCTACAGGAATTGATCGCCGAGGGCATGGCGTCGCAGCATCCCGACAATCGGCGGAACTTTCTGGCCGGTTCGGCCTGCAACGTTTTCCGCGACGTGCTGCAGCATTTCAGCCTAACAGAAGAACAGCAGAGCAGGCTCATGGTTCGCGCCGAGGAGAGCGGCTGTAGTTTCTGCCTTTGCCAGCTGGCTGGGCGTCACTCGGTTGTCACAGCAGCCATGCTGCACAACAAATCCACCGACCTGCTCGGCTCAACGCCACCCGCGGCCATATCGGCCGCCGGAAAAGTGTTGATTGCCCGCAAATCGCCCGACATGTGGCCGGAGTACGGCCTCACCGAGGAGGAAGCTAGCTATTGGGGCGCTCGCCTGAATTGGGATTACGCCCGCTTTGAAGCCGAAATGAAGCAGGTGATTGAAGACAACATCGCCTGGAACCCGGGGGTGCTCAATGAAAAGGAGTATTCGTGTGCAACGGTCCTGCCGATTTCGCGCGTCCCGGAGGCAGCGTTGGGCGCGGTCATGCGCAAGGAAGATTTTGACAAACGCTCCACGCAAGAATGGGCGCAGCTGCTTCAGGAGACCGCCCGCAGTCTGGCTTGATTCCGCGCGGCGATCCCAAGGACCCCATCGAGACTGGCTCGTTGCAAGGGCTCATTCGCTTTGACACGGCACCCGCGCAATCGCTTTGCGAATGCTGATGAGGGGGAACGTGATGAACTGAAGGCGGTTGCTCAGTTCACCTCAAGCAGCTGTTTGCAGCCGATGTAAACACCGGCGGACCAGCCGATCATCGGGGCTGCTTCGTATTCGCCGCCGGCAACCTCGCCGGTCTCGGCATCGGTTTTTTCCCAGAGTTGCCCGGTCTTTTCGAAAAGTTGGTCGGTCGTACGGATGTATTTCTCAGCGAGGCGCTTCGCCTCTGGCGCATATCCATAACGGCACAGCCCGCGAATCAGCATCCACACCATCGGTGGCCACACGTTCGGATAGGCCCACTGATAATCCCGCGCGCCTGGCACATCGGGCGTATAGGCCATGCCGAACTCCCGTTCAAATTTGGGCATGTTTTCAACCATCCGCGCCGCTTGCGCTTCGGTTGCCACCCCGCAAAACAGAGTTTGATAACCGGTCTGCGCAGGCACAGCGGAGTGCCGCTCATTCACGTAATCATAGTCGTAAAACAGGCCCTCCGCGTCATTCCAAAAGTAACGCTGCATTCGCTCCGCGCGTGCTTCCTGGCGTGTCTTCCAAAGCGCAATATCTCCCCATCCAAGCTGTTCGGAATAACCCATCAAGACGGTCTCGTACTCATAGAGCAAGGCGTTGAGGTCGACTTGGCAGAAGTCCAAACAGCGGTAATCGAAGCGGTTGCTGAAGTCGCAAGTGCCTTCAGCGTTGGCCATGAAGTGACCTCCGATCCTGACCTTATCTTCAAACGAAGAGGATTTGCTCAGAAACGGCAGCCGCCTGGCAATACTGTCATGGAATTGAGCCAGGCCCTCTGCGGTTTCATGGTGCCCGTAGTGCGACAAACCGATCGGCGTGTGCCGCGCGGTCACCCAAAAGTTGTATTCTTGGCGCAGTGCTTCAGCGCATTCGCGGAACAGCCCAGGGTCCGTATCCGTTCCGCCAATGGCTTCAAAGTATTCAGTGACCATGCGGCAGAAGTAGGGCGACTGTGAGCGGTTGTGCAGTGCTGTGTGGTTCGGCATATAGCCCTGGCGGCGTATCAGCCACGCCATGTTACAAATATTATTTTTGGCCATTTCCGAATAACCATCGATCAAAAGACCCACATTCGTGAAATAGGTGTCCCAGTAGAAGAAGAACGAGAAGTGACCTTCTCCCTGAATGCAGGGCGAGGTATACGGAAAAGGCAGGTCGTCACCCTTGAAGCCCGAGCCATCTTTATCTTCGTAAAAGGAGCGGCCCCAGTTCGCCGTAATGTATTCGGTAACAGTCATTCGGGTCATGAAAAATGGATTTCTTAGAGTAGTGAACGCGGCAAGACACTACCCGCCGCCCCGCCAAACCCTGCAAGGCTTTTCCACTCAAACTTCCAAGAACCGGCAACTCAAAACCTCGAAGCCATCAAGGCCTTGATCAAATCAGACGCGATTGGCAGGGAAGGAGGGACTTGAACCCTCGACCTTCGGTTTAGAAGACCGCTGCTCTATCCGCTGAGCTACTTCCCCCTCGTGGCAAAGCAACTGAATCGTCGTTGCCATTCACCTCGCAGTATGACTCACCCGTGAGCCCTCGCAAGCCATACCGCCCGCCGCCGCTGCTTCCCAGATCAGGGGTCTGCGGGCCATCGATTCCCGTGCTGAGGCATCACAGGTATTTCCTTTCACACAGGCTTCAGCCTTGTGGTTGTGTGGTTAGGCGAAAGCTTACTGAGCACATTTTAACCTGCATATGCAGGTTAAATCGTCGGCCTTCTTTAGAACATTCAAAGCATTTTGGTGCCACTACTTCTAGAGTCAGTTCAGCGCGCTGAAAACCGTGCGGCAACTGCGCAAAATCTTTGCGCGGCTTCCTCGATGCGGTTCGCTTCAATCGCTCCGAACGACAGCCGCACACAGTTGTCCGGTTGCCCGTCAGCGAAGCAGAGCGAACCAGGCACATACATGACACCGGCTTCCAGACAGGCCGCGCAAAAATCTGAGTCGGGACCGGTGGCCAGGCCGCTTGGCCCTTCCAGCCAAAGCAGCAGCCCGCCCTTGGGAGCATGCCAGCGCCAACCCAATTCGAGCAAGCCGCCTGCTTTCAACGCATTCATAAGCCGCTGCGCTTTAGCCGCATAGCGCGGACGTGTCGACTCCAGCAAGGACGTATAACGATCGTTTTCGAGCAGGTGTTCAACGATCGCCTGATTGGCGTTGGCAGTGCCAAAATCCTGATGGCCCTTCGTATTGCACAGCTTTTGGAGCCATTCCGCGTCGCTGCTCACCGCAAAGCCCACCTTCAGACCGGTCGCCAATGGCTTTGTGAAGGTGCCCAGATACAAACGCGGAAACGCCTCCCAGGGTTCCAGGCTCAGTACGCTGGGTATGGGGTACGGCGTCTCAAAATACAAATCGCGGTAAGCCCCATCCTCCAGCACAGGCAGGGATAACTCCATGTCGGCCAGCAGGCGCGCCAGCTCCAGCTTGGAGTCCAGCGTGAGGCAGCTTCCGGTTGGGTTGGCGAAATAACCCTGTAGATACAGTCCTTTGATTCTTTTTGTTTCGCCATCTGCTTTCAGTCGATGCAGCAGGTCTTGGTTGCGTTGCGGATCGATGGAGCCGTCGGGTGTCGCCGGCAACGAAATCGCCCGCACGCCGAGCCCAGATATCAGCTCAAGAAAGACGAAGTAGCTCGGGCTCTCGACCAGGAAAATATCGCCGGGATCGCACAGAGTTTGCACCGCCAGGTACAGCGCCTGTTGCGAGCCGTTGGCGATCAACACATCGTCGGCGGTTCGTTCGGCGAGTGTTTCACCGGGCTGTTGACGCAGCCATTTAAGCGCTGCTGTGCGCAGGCCAGGACGCCCCGCGCAGGTGCCATACTGTAACCATTCCGTGGATACGCTTGTCTGCGCGAGTGCCTGCACCGCTTCCGCGATCAGGTTCACCGGCAGGAGCGCGTTGTCGGTAAAGCCGGCCGCCAGGGACAGCAAATCCGGATTGGTCAGGGCGCGCTGCATCAAGTCCGAAATCACCGGCGGGCGCGAAGCCGCGGCCAGCCGCGAGTAACGCACCTGTGCCTGCAACGCGGAGTTTTCCACGGTCTCGGACATCCCGGCAAACTGCCCGACCACACTTATTCAAGCAACGGCAAAGCCAGCGCCTGCAGAACCGACTGGAGCACCGCTGTCTCGTCCAGACCTTCGATCGGCACTGTATGCACATTCGACTCCGCGGCGGTCGGTTCCTCGAGCGTGGCAAACTGGCTGGCCAATAATTCGGGAGGAAAAAAATGTCCCTCCCGCGCCTCCAACCGACGCGCGATCGCCGCGTGCGTTGCCTTCAGATAGACAAAGCAACCAGGCTCCCCGGGCTGGAGCAACTGCGCGCGGTACGACCGCCGCAAGGCTGAACTGGCCAGGATCAACTGCGCACTCGCTTTGGCCGTCGTCTGGGCAAAGCGTTCCTCCGCGCGTTCTCGCAAGGCCGCCAGCCAGCCCGCGCGGTCGGCATCCGTCAGCGGCTCGCCCCGGCGCATCTTTGCCACGTTGGCCGGTGGGTGAAACCCGTCGCCGTCTTCAAAGGTGCCGCCGGTGGCCCGCGCCAGCGCTTGACCCACGGTCGTTTTGCCGCAACCAGACACACCCATTACGATTACGACCTGCCAGCGCATCGCGCTATCTCGCCGCCGCCCGAGTCGCCTGCCAACGAAATTCCGCGGGCCGCGCTACTGGGAGATAAAACGCCAGACAGGGCTCCGCCCAAATGACTTCAGGTGCACCGTGTGCTCGTGGCGCACCAGGTCATCGGGGATAGAGGGCAGATTTTTGTCCGTAAGCAGCGTACCGCCCTCGGCCACACCGCAATAGCGCGCGGACATGTTGATCGGGCGGCCCAAATAATCATGACCAAAGTCCAGGCGGCTGGCCAGACCCAGGCTGACCCCTGCGCCCACTTCCTCCGGCGTGCCGTGGCTGAAGTGCGGGCTCTCCCGGACTTTCTGGTAGCGCCGGCTCAGCGAGACCAGACCGCGCAAACACGTTTCCACCGCGACCGACCGATCCTGCGGAGTGGTTTCCCAGACACACAGAACACCGTCGCCGAGATACTTTGTCATCTCGGGCGGATACCGCGCAAAGCCAGCCTGCACCGTGTCGTAAAACGCGCCCATGAGCGCGCAGGTGTACGGACTCTCGATGTTGGGCTGTTCACAAAACAGCGTGAAGCCACGCATATCGATGACGCAGGACAGCACTTCACAGGGGCGTCCAAACGTTATCTCTGCGTCGCGGATCGGTATCTCAAGCCCAAATACATCCTGCAGAATCTCCTCAAACTGGAAAAAACCCAGCTTGCTCAGCGCGCAGGAACTGATGGCCAGACCGGCGCTGATGTTACGGGCAGGGTCGTCATCGCGGTAATAAGTCAGTTCGGTGGGCTCGTCGGCCGCAATCGCCGCCGTGGTGAAAATGCCGCTGCCCTGGCCACGCGGTGGGCTCGCTGTCAAATGCGCCTTGTAGCAGTCGGCGGCCTCATTGCCCTCGTGCTGCAAAAAGCCTAGGATTTCGCCGACGTTGCCCTCGTTTTCCAGCACGGGCTGACCGCCGCGCAGGAGCGAGTACGTCACCTGATCGTGCGAGGGGCTGACGCGCTGAAAATGTCCGCACAGATCCCAGAATTCGCGGAATCCCAGACCGGTGATCGGATAGCTGCGGCGTTCGGAGGCGAAGGCAATCATGGAGCAGGCGCACGAAAACTTTCGTGACTGCTCAGCAAATCGACTGTTTGAGAGCGGATTTTACTCGCCGGACCGATTCTTCCCATTCTCGGGACATAAAAAACCCGGCTGCATCCGCCGGGCTGAGTTGCCCACAAACGGGCAGAATAAATGTGGGGGCGTTGGCCTAGCCTGCTTTTTCGACCTTGCCAGCCTTGAGCGCCTTTGCACAGACCCAGACGCGCTTGGTCCCGCCGCCGGGCAACTTGATGCGCACGCGCTGCACGTTTGGCTTATAGGTGCGACGGTGCTTTTTGGTGATGTTCGTGCCGATGCCGCCGCTTTTCTTGGTTTGACCCTTGCGGTGGATGACGCGGCCCTTCATCGGGCGCTTGCCGGTAACGGTGCAGATGCGTGACATGGTGGCGCTTCCAGTTGGTTTTGCTATTCGGAAAAACTTAGAAAAGTGACGCGTTTGCCTCTGGCTGACAAGATTTTTCTCAATCCGCGCTCGCCGGAGGGCTGGCAAAACGTTCTCCACAGGTATGCGCGTCGACTTCCAGCGGCCCGTTTGGATACCCAAACAGCTGCAATTCGCGCAGGTAAGCTTTCAGGTAAGGCTCGAGCCCGCCTAGCCATTCCATCTGCGCTACGTGCCGCAACTCGTGAGCCACCAGGCCGCGGTCGGCCTCGGCCTCACGCCCGTTCAGCCAAACCCCGTAGCCAAAGCTGATGCCGCGCGTGCCCTCCAACTTGAAACCCAGCATGCCCGCCGCCGCGACTAGGCCGGGCGTTTCGGGTTCAGGCAGCTTCGCAAATCGGTGTATGCGCACCTTTGCCGAGCGGCGAATCCCCACCTTCTCGGCGATCTCTGCTTCCGGCAACGTTAACGGGCGGCCCGCACTGAGCGCTTCGGCCTCACAGCCGCTGGCCCACTCCAAAATAGAGTCCCAGTGCGCCAGCAATGAATTGGCAACATCTTCCTCAAACACAGCAAGTTAGCGCTACGAATCGAACCAACCTGAAGCAAGAAATAAGATGATTAAACTAACATTTTAACCGAACAGCTTTTCGGTCGCCTTCTGCCCAAAACAGGAGGCAGCGTTTTCAGCGAAGCGCCGAGAGCACCTGAAATTTAGACCCGAGGTGACCCGGCGAGAGCATCGCCATGAGGGCCTGCCGCTCCTTGTCGAAAGCACCCGGCTGGTGCTCGATAACCGCCCTAACGGCTTCCTGTGCATGCTCGATGAAAAAGCGCTCCTGTCGCTGCATGCGCACGGTTGACCAGCCGTTTCTTGCCAGCACGGCTTCCAGGCGGTCCCAGCAGACGTGGCAGGTCAAATCCTGCGCTCCCGGGTGTGCCAGCAGGTTTTTTTCAAGGGTGTGCCGGTAGTAGGCCCGCGCGGTCCCTTGAGGGCTGGTTTCCAGCAGCTCGTGCAGCGTTTTCCCGTAATCCAGGAAAATCAGCCCGGTGATCGAATTCAGGCGACATAGCCGTTCCAGCAGGTCCTCCGCGCTGAGGGAGATATCCAACCGGGTGCCCGCGCGTGGTCCCTGCGCTGGTAGACCGTGAACGAAGGCCTGGGCATTCTCCGAAACCTGCGGCAGCCGCACCGTCTCCAGCGTGCCGTTATCCTGAAGGCGCACGCCCAGTTCGTACCAGCGTTCATCGGCAAACTCGAAGCGCCGGAAGGGCTGCGCATCGAGCACCTCGTTGGCGAAAACAAAGGCAGGCGCGTTCAGTGTTGGCGGCGGCCAGGATGTTCCCAGATTCCAACTTTCAAAGCTATTAAAACGCTCCCACGCGGTTGTCTCGACGGGCTGCTCGGCTTCGGCACCCAGTTCCACGACCCGCAAATCCGTGGTTTTTGCCAGATGCTCAACGGCGGAGGCTATCAGCCGGTGGAAGACCGGTCCCAGACTGGCTGCCGTATAAAAATCCGTGCCCCGGGCGTGCCCGACCCGCTTGCGCTGCGCCGTGTAATAACCCAGCTGCGGATGAAACAAGCAGGTCTGCGTGAAGGTCTCCCAGTCAACGACTCCCGAATTTCCGGCCAACTGGCGCAACACGTTGACGATCGCGGGGGATTGCATTCTGTGAGAAGTAGTTATCTGCAGGCTGCCTGCAAGGCCCACCTAAACACTTGAGCCGATGCCCGAAACTGAGAAGCCCACCGTGGCCAGACGTCGCCGTCGCCTGCAACTGTACGTGCTTTTTGGGCTGCTAGGAGGTCTGGCCGGCACGCTCGCCTACCAGATTTGGGTGTCTGGCCCGGCTTGGCAGGAGTTGTTCCGCATGTGGCGGGTCATGGCCATCGTCAACAAAGCCTACGTCGACGAGCAGCCCAGCGCTTATCCGGAAATGTCGGAGCGCGCCATGCGTGAGATGATAAACGGCCTGGACCGCCACTCACGCTGGCTAAGCGAAGAGCAGGCCAAGGACTTTGAGCAGGGCATCCGCCAGCAATATTCCGGTATCGGAGTCAGCATCCGCCCTGTCGAACTCGGGTTGGAGATCAACGAGGTCTTCCCGAAGAGTCCGGCCGAAAAAGCCGGCTTGCTGCCGTTCGACGTGATCACCGCCGCTGAAGGCACTGACCTGGCGGGCCTCTCCTCTAGCGAGGCGGTTTCCATTATCAAAGGTCCTACCGACAGCCCGGTAGAAATCCGAATCCAGCGCCGGGGCCAGGCGGAGTCGTTCGCGGTGACCGTCATTCGCGGCGCGATTCCGATCGAAAACGTCCGCAACGTGCGCATGGAACGCCCGGGTATCGGCGTCATTGAAATCAACGAATTTGGTGAGAAGACCGCCGAAAATTTCGGACGGGCGCTGGACCGCCTGGAAGGTGAGGGTATGCGTGGGCTAGTGCTGGATTTACGTAACAACCCCGGCGGCAGCCTCCTCAGTGCCATCGACGTGACGTCTTTTTTCCTGGATGTGGATGAGGTGGTTGTCAGTACGCGCGGACGTGCTCGCGAAACTCAGGAAGTCTTTGTCTCCCAGACGCCCCGACGCGAAAAAGAATATCCCATCGTGGTGCTGATCGACGGGGGCAGCGCCAGCGCTTCCGAAATTGTGGCCGGTGCGCTGCAGGAACAGATCAGCGCCTTGGTCGTTGGCGAGCGCTCGGTCGGCAAAGGTTCGGTGCAGAGTTACATCCCGCTGCCGGACGGGGACGCCATCAAGCTGACGACCGCCAAATGGTACCTCCCCAGTGGCAAAGCGGTTGAAGACAACGGTGTGGAGCCAGATGTCGAAGTCATCCTGACCAATCGGGAACGCATGCGGCTGTTTTTGCAGAAACGCCATGACGCGAAAAGCATCCTCTCCGATGAGGAATTTCTGGAGCGCTTCGGCTTCGAGCGTCTCGAAGACAGCCAGCTCAAAACCGCCTTGGATATTCTGACCGCCTCGGTTTTCGCGGGCGCGAACTAAAGCATTCGCTAGGCCGCGTCGGAGCGGTAGCGGAAGGTGAGTACCAGTGGCTCCGTCGTGTCCTGGAGAGCTTGAGCGGTGTGGTCCATCATGCGGCGGCAGAAGCTTTCCAAGTCGTGGTCTTCCGCTTCCAATTGTATCGCGAAGCGACGCACCACCTGGTCGGTCACGTCCGAGGCGACGATTTCCACCCGGCGTTCGACCGTTTGCTTCAGCACGCCTGCTTCAGAGGAAGTGTCCGGAAGCTTGCCCAGGATTTTGAAAAAGCACTTCATGCAGGGGCCCGCGCCTTCGGGATTCTCCAGCGCCTGGTACAGGTCCAGCGTCGCGTCCATGACCGAGCGATGCCGTTGCGCGATACGCCCGAGGGTTTCCTTCAATTCCGGACCGATTACTGGGGTTGTCCGCGCCCTGTCTGTACCTTCGTCACTCATTCCAAACGCAGCTTGCTAAGACTGAGTATCGTTTGCAAGTGCCAGTTCTCAAGTCCGCGAAAAAAAACCGGCCCATCGTTTCGATGGACCGGCTGAAAGAAACTGTCTGGGTAGTTGTGCGTTACTTGGCGGCAAATTCGCCGCACCAGTCGCTCGCCTGCGTCGCCGGAAAGTGCGCCTCAAACTTAGTGGCGTCGTCCACCTTGAAAACTAGCGCCTGAGGCGCACGTCGACGGCATTCGCCGGTTTCGCCGGCGGAAGCTTTCCAGAAAAGACACTTGGCGCAGGCTGCTTGGGCAATGATTTCAGTAGTCATAAAAACCTCCTTTTTAAATGATTCTAAAAAGAGATGAGTGATCTTCGGAGCAAAGTCAAATTTCTTTAAGCGATTGTCAGTCAATGACTTGAAAATGAGTCTCAGTCGAATCTCATTCCGCCCTCACTGTCCTTGAGGCTTGTCCCGGCCACCCAAGGCCCCATCTTGGCTGCAACGGTTTTAGCATGATTTTGGCGGTGGAAAGTTCCTGCGATGAGTCGGCGCTGGCGATCTTCGATCCCGCGCAGGGCCTGCTGGGTGAACTGGTGCATAGCCAGATTGCGCTGCACGAGGTCTACGGTGGCGTGGTTCCCGATCTGGCCAGTCGGCAGCACCTTGAGAATTTTGGGCCGCTGCTGGAGCGGCTGCCCGAGGCCGCCCCGAATCAGGTCGAAACCATCGCGGTCACCCATGGTCCCGGGCTGGCAGGCTGCCTGGCGCTGGGCATGCAGTTTGCCCAGGCCCTGGCGTTCGCGCGGGAGATGCCCGTGGTCGGGGTCAACCACCTGCGGGCTCATGCCTTTTCGGTGTTCATTGCAAAGCACGCGGAAACGCCAGCGGCGTTTGAGGCCACGCTGGGCGGGCTGCTTCCTCAGTTGAGTTTGCTGGTCTCCGGGGGTAACACACTGCTCTTTGTCATCAATGAAGACCGCACCATCCGGCTGCTGGGCCAAACCCTGGACGATGCGGCGGGCGAAGCCCTCGACAAAGGGGCGAAGTTGCTCGGGCTGGGTTATCCAGGCGGTCCCGAGGTGGAGCGGTGCGCCAGAGAGGGCGATCCACGGGCCTTCGATTTTCCTCGCGCGCTCTCGTCGGCGTCTCGGGCGGGACCCGTGCGTTTCAGCTTTTCGGGCCTTAAGACCAGCTTGCGCTACCGTCTGGAAAAGATGAGCGACGCCGACCTCGAAGCAGCTTTCAACGACCTTTGCGCCAGCTACCAGGCAGCGGTGGTGGACCAGCTTGTCGAGCGGGTGCGGCAGGTTTTGCGCGTGGAGACCACAACTGCTTTCCGCAGCCTGGGCCTGTCCGGGGGCGTTTCCAACAACCAGGCGTTGCGCGCTGCCTTTGGCATGCTGGCCAGGGAGCAGGGCTTGTCGCTATTGCTGGCCGAGCCCCGTCATACGGGCGACAACGCTGGCATGATCGCGTTCGCTGCCTGGGCCGATCCCGCCGGTACCTGTCCCGCTGATGCCCACGGACACCTCCCGCTGGAGCCTTCGCTGCCCCTGACGCCTTCGTCAGGTGCGCCTGAGCGCTGCGTTTAACCTTGAACCTGAGCCCGACGGCGTCGAAATACGCCTTTCCGCATGCCGCTCGAACCCCAACTCACCCGCCAGGCCTTTCGCGAACTGGCCCGCACCGCCAATCGCATCCCGCTGCTGGCGGACGTCACGGCGGATTTTCAGACGCCGGTTGGGGTGTACTCGCGCCTGGCCGCTGGTGGTAAACCGGCCTTTCTGTTCGAATCGATCGAGGGTGGGGAACAGATCAGCCGTTACAGCTTTATCGGGCACGCCCCACGCAAGATTTTTGCGGTGTACGAGGCAACGACCCGCATCCATCACGCTGATGGTCGTGCCGAGGAAGTCCCAACCCCCGACGACCCGCTGCGGCTGATCGAGGATGAAATTACCTCCGTATGTTATCCCGAGATGCCCGACCTGCCTCCGTTTACGGGGGGTGCGGTTGGCTTTTTGGGCTACGAGTACGTGCACCGCATCGAGCCGACGGTGCCGCGTCCGTCGGAGGACCCGCATGGGATGCCGCTGTTGTGCTTCTTCTTGTGCGACACCGTGGTGATTTTCGATCACGTGCGGCAGGTGCTGCGCTTGTGCGCCAATGCCCGGATCGAGGGCACGATGGATCCGGACGTGGCTTACGACGGTGCGCTGTCGGAGTTGGAAGCGCTGCTGGAGCGCCTGACCGAGCCACAGTCCCTGGCACCCATCCCCGTGCAGGAAACCGCCGCCAGCGCGATCGAGCCCCCGCCCGGCAATTTCACCCAGAAAGACTTCGAAGCCGTCGTTGAGCGTGCGCGCGAATACATTCGCGCGGGGGATTGTATACAAATCGTTGCATCCCAGCGTTTTGAACGCGATTACACGCACGGTCCGCTGGCGCTGTACCGCGCCCTGCGCATCGTCAATCCCTCACCCTACATGTTCATCTTGGATACCGGCGAATTTGCGCTGGTGGGTGCTTCGCCAGAGGTGCACGTGCGCCTGACCGGTTCCAAGGTGGAGATTCGGCCCATCGCCGGCACGCTGCCGCGCGGAGCGACGCCCGAGGCGGATCTGGCCAATGAGAAACGCTTACTGGCAGACGAAAAGGAGCGTGCCGAGCACCTGATGCTGGTCGATCTTGCCCGCAACGACATTGGGCGCGTTTGCCAGCCGGGCACCGTCCAGGTGCGCGAATACGCCGTCATCGAGCGCTACTCGCACGTGATGCACATCGTTTCTCAAGTGGAGGGCGCGATTCAAGACGGCCGCAACGCCTTTGACCTGATGCGGGCGACCTTTCCTGCGGGCACGGTTTCGGGGGCACCCAAGGTGCGTGCCATGCAGATCATCGCCGAATTTGAAAAAAGCCTGCGCGGGCCCTACGCAGGGGCTCTAGGGTACTTTGGCTACGAGGGAAACCTCGATTCGTGTATTGCAATACGCACGGCTTTGCTGAAGGGAAATCGGCTTTTTGTCCAGTCTGGGGCAGGTCTTGTCGCGGACTCAAAACCCGAAAACGAGTTTTTTGAGACTATCAACAAAGCGCGTGGGATGCTCAAGGCGGTCGCGTTGAGCGAAAAAATCAGTTTGGCCAAGTAGGGGTCACACCTGATTGACTTTCTGGGCCGTAAAGGCGGCCTTTGGGCGGTCGAATATAGATGTAGCCTTACTTAGGCGCGATCCCCTCATCGTTTTTCATCCCCCAAATCCCCACCTCAGCTCCCCGGTCGATCACCTGAGAAGGCGCTCTCGTCTTCGCTTGTGTGCGTTAGCATTGGAATTATTCTAAATAAAAATTCGAACCTTGGCTGGGCCCTTTGGTCCAACCGGGGTACGCGCAATGCTATTTCACCAGCGATGACTGAAGTTGCTAAGCGAAGCTACGAGCGCACGGAATATTCCGTGTCTTCGATAACTCTCACCTTACTTGCCTGAACGACCCTGATCCACCTGCACCTAAGGAACAATCATGATAGCCGAATCCACAACCACTCGTCGCCCCCGCAAAAACCGCTCCGAGTGCAGCGGTTCTCCTCGTCGACGCCCCTCGGCTCCCAGCGCTGTGGAGAATGCCGTCGCGCATCCGCAGCCGGTTTCCCGCCTGCCCAAGCGTCGCACAGATGAGGAAGCTGAACAAACCAGCTATTCCGACTTGCCTAGCTCCGAGAAGAGCGCCTTCAAGATTTACCTACAGGAAATCGGACGCACCCCGCTTTTGACGATCGACGAAGAGGTCGAACTCGCTGCCCGCATCAAAAAGGGCGACGAGGAAGCCCGCCACAAGATGATCAAGGCAAACCTGCGCCTGGTTGTGAAAATCGCCCACGATTACAGCAACTTCGGCCTGCCGCTGCTCGACCTTATCAGCGAGGGCAACATCGGCTTGATCAAGGCAGTCGAGCGTTTTGATCCGGCCAAAGGTGGTAAGCTGAGCACCTATGCCGCCTGGTGGATCAAGCAATCCATCAAGCGCGCACTGGCCAACCAGTCGAAGACTATCCGCCTGCCTGTCCACCTGGTTGATAAGATTGCGCGCATGCGCAAGCTGACCATGGCCCTGCAGGAAGAACTGGGCCGCGAGCCGACCAACGAAGAGATCGCTCTGGAGATGGGCATGCCGGTCAATAAGATCGCGCACCTGAAGACGGTATCGGTTCGCCCGACGTCCCTGGACGCTCCGGTTGGCGAAGACGACGACACTTCCTTGGGCGAACTGGTTGGCGATGAAAACGCGGCCAACCCCTTTCAGGACCTGCACGGTAAGTCGCTCAATCGCGATGTGGCAGCCCTGCTCGATGAGCTTGAACCTCGCGAAGGCCAGATTCTGCGCCTGCGCTTTGGGCTCAACGGAGAGCGTCCCAAGACCCTCGAAGAAGTTGGACAGATCTTCAACATCACCCGCGAGCGTGTGCGCCAACTGCAGAACATCGCACTGACGAAAATGCGCAAGCGCATGATGAAAAAGGAGCGTCAGCGCACCAGCGAGGAAATCCAGGAGGAAACCCTCCAGCGTAAGCGCATGCAGGTCATTGAAGAGTTCATGAAAGAACACGAACTCGAAGAGGATCTGCGTTCGCTCCGCGCGAGCTAGCGCCGCCAGCAGTATTTATCGATTTTCAGACCGGCTCCCGGAATAGGGGGCCGGTTTTTTGTGTCATACACATCAGTGACCGTTCATAGCCGCCTGTATTCTTGAACCCAAACCGCTTTTGCTACATGAAGCACCTGGCCCGACTCCTGCCACCTAGCCTTGCTGTGATGTTGTTTCTCGCCGGTTGCCAGAGCGCGCCGCGCAACGCCCTGAACAAGCACGAACCCTTTTACGGTACCTTCGAAGGTAATCTGACGCTCGTCGAGCGCGTCGACCAGGGAGGGGGCAACACCTTCTTCCTCGCGCTTGAAAACACCGTGTGCAACAAGATCAGCGAACGCACGCTGGCCGCGGTCTTGCAAAACGGCTGGCCCGTACTGACCGCCTATGAAGACCCTCAAAGCCGACAAAGCCTGGCGGCCTTGCGCGGTCTGCAGGGACTTAAATTTCAGTCCGGGTCACCTGCCGTGGTAGAGGGCTTTTTGATTTTGGGGGCGCTCAACGACGCCTCCGGCGAGAAATATCTGCGCCCGGGCACGGATGTTTTCTTCAAAGAGCCGTTGATCATCGTGCAGCGCATCGAGGTCGACGGGCAGGCAATCGAATTTGACTACGTGCCGCGCCAAACCGGTTTGGCCGCGGTTACACGATAGATAGGCGACCGATTACAGACAGCACCTGGTCTAACGACAGGAGGTAAAAAAAGCCCGGCTGGAGCGGATCCGGCCGGGCTTTGTGTGAAAACGTTTTTCTCGACGAGGCAAGCCCACGCCGCCTACTCGCGGGCGGCTTCGTCGAGGATATCGCCCAGCGAGGTCAGCTGCTGGGTGTCACCGGCCTTTTCGAAGGCGGCCACCTCGGCGGCGAGCTGGTCGGCATCGTAGCTGGCGGCCTTGATCGAGAGCCCGATGCGGCGGTCGTCGGCGTCGATTTTGATGACGCGCGCCTGCACCTCCTGGCCGGGCTTGAGCACATCGCGAATCTTTTCCACGTGCTCCTCGTCGATCTGGGAGATGTGAACCAGCCCGTCGATGTCGTGCTCGAGCTCGACGAAGGCACCGTAGGAGGTGATCTTCGAAATCTTGCCAGTGACCACGTCGCCCACCTTGAAGTAGCGCTCGATGTCGTCCCAGGGGTCCTCGGCGAGTTGCTTCATACCGAGCGAAATGCGCTGCTGGCTGGAGTCCACGTCGAGCACGATGGCGTCGACCTCGTCGCCCTTCTTCACGACTTCGGCCGGGTTGTTGACCTTGCGTGTCCAGGACATGTCGGAGACGTGGATCATGCCGTCGATGCCTTCCTCGAGTTCGACGAAGGCACCGTAGGTGGTGAGGTTGCGCACCTTGCCGCGCACGCGGGCACCCACCGGGTAGTTGTGGCGGGCCATGTCCCACGGGTTTTCCTCGAGCTGGCGGATACCCAGAGAAATCTTCTGCTCGTCCTTCTGGATGCCGAGAACCACCGCGTCGACCTGTTCGCCGATGCGCAGGACTTCGCCGGGCTTGCTGATGCGGCGCGTCCAGGAAAGCTCGGTGACGTGGACGAGGCCTTCGACGCCTTCCTCGATTTCGATAAAGGCACCGTAGGGCACGAGGTTGACCACCTTGCCGTTGATCTTGGTGCCGACCGGGTACTTGCGCTCGATGTTTTCCCAGGGGTTGGGCGTGGTCTGCTTGAGGCCGAGGGAAACGCGTTCGCGGTCGCGGTCGACCTCGATGATCATGATGGTGATCTCCTCGCCGACCTTGAGCATTTCCGACGGGTGCGAGATGCGGCCCCAGCTCATGTCGGTGATGTGCAGCAGGCCGTCGAGGCCGTCCAGGTCGATGAAGGCACCGTAGTCGGTGATGTTCTTGACCATGCCGCGGCGGGAGTCGCCGGGCTTGACCTCTTCGAGCAGCTTGCGGCGCTTGGCCAGGCGTTGCTCCTCGATCAGCTCGCGCCGCGAGATGACGATATTGCGGCGGTCCTGGTTGATTTTGAGGATTTTGAAATCGTAGGTCTGGCCCACGTACTGGTCCAGATTCTTGGGCGGCTGGATGTCGATCTGCGAAGCCGGCAGGAAGGCGTCGACACCGATGCTGACGATGAGCCCCCCCTTGACCTTGCTGCGGACGCGGCCCGGGATGATGGAGCCCTCCTCGCACTTGGAAAGGATGTTTTCCCAATTCTTTTTCTGCTCGGCCTTGTCGTAGGAGAGCACGGGGTTGCCCTCGCGGTCTTCGAGCTTTTCGAGAAAGACCTCAATCTCGGAGCCGATTTGGAGCTCGCCGACGTCTACGAACTCGTTGTTGGGGACGCTTCCCTCGCTTTTTCCGCCGATGTCGACGATGACCTCGTTGGCGCGGATTTCGGTGATGGTCCCCTTGATGATGGAACCAGGTTTAAGGGTTTCGAACTGGCTCTCGGCGAGCAGTTCTTCCATGACAGAACTCATATGGTCGTGGTGTCGGGCTCTGCCGCGCAGTGGTTGATGGCGGAGCCCGGGTTGATGGTTAAGTGTTGATGTATCGTAAGTAAGCGAAGGTGGGCGCGCCTCCGTGCATGGGTGCACATCGACCGCGTTCCTTCAGGGGAAAGTCGACAATTAGACCATGCTCATATAGGCACAGCAAGCCCCAAAAGTAACGCAACGCCAGCGGTAGACGTTGCGGTTTTTAACGCGCTGGCAAAGCGCACCCGCGCACTGCCAGCGAATCGGTGCCTTAGCGCACGGCGATCGGGGTGGGGCGTCCGGTGGCTGCCACAACGGCTTCGCTCAGGACCTGAAGGGCTTCGACAGTCGGGGCCTCCTGCTGGCGGAAGGCAGGGTTGCAGGCGTTTTCCGGGACGAAGCGCTGGAAGGTGAGCGGAGAGGCGTCGCCAGCCCACTCGGCAATGGTGGCCAGGTCCTCGGTGGAGTGGACGTTGGGCAAAACGGTGGTGCGAAACTCGTGCGGGAGGCCGGACTGGCGAATCAGGTCGGCCGAGCGGCGCAAGTCCTGCGGATCGACGGGTCGCTGGACGAGATCAGGGTAGGCGTCGGGCACCGCTTTCAAGTCCATGGCGACGAAGTCCAGAAGGTCGGCCTTCAGCAGCGCTTCGAGGCGGTCGGGAAAGACGCCGCTGGTGTCGAGCTTGGTCAGGAAGCCCAGGCTGCGGATCTTGGTGAGCAGTTCGGGCAGTTCCGGGTGAAGAGTGGGCTCACCACCGGAGACGACCACGCCCTCGAGCTGGTTGCGCCGCGACTCCAGAAAGCGCATGACCTCAGAGACAGTCGGGACGCTGTCGCTGCGGTCGAAGTGTGCCGGGTCGACCAGTGATGGGTTGTGACAATAGCTACAGCGCCACGGGCAGCCCCGGGTGAAAATAACCGCAGCCACCTTCCCCGGATAATCGACCAGGGAGCAACGTTGCAGGCCTCCGATGGGAATGTTCATTCGCTAACTCTAAGTCCTAACAAGGACGTTTCCATCTACAATACTCGTTCCAATTAGGAATGCGTGCTTCGTCAATGCTGATATCGATAGATCTCTTGAGCCTTAAAGTGTAACTGCGTCGCACGGTGATTGTTTGTTATTTGTATGCTGTGCCTAACTTTATGTGCATTGTCTGCTAGACGTGTTATGCCGTCAAACGGCGAGGGTCTTGCGCAGGGCAAATTCGGCCTGTTTGCCTTCGTTCCACTGCTGAACGGGGCGCAGGTAGCCGACCACGCGGGAGTAGACCTCGGTCTGCTTGTGGCAGGTCGGGCACTTGAAGTACTCGCCGGAGAGGTAGCCGTGGTCGGGGCAGATGGAGAAGGTGGGCGTAAGTGAGAAATACGGCAGGCGGTAGCCCTCGGCGATGCGCCGGACGAGTTTGCGGACCGTCGTGGTGTTGTCGATACGCTCGCCCAGAAAGAGGTGCAGCACGGTGCCACCGGTGTACTGAGTCTGGAGCGGGTCTTGGTGGTCGAGCACTTCGAAGAGGTCGTCCGTATATTGAACGGGCAAGTGCGTCGAGTTGGTGTAAAATGGGACTTCGGCCGGGGCGTCGGGAAGATCGTTGGCAACGGCGATGTGTGTTCCAAAGCGTTTGCGGTCCAGTCGTGCCAGCCGGTAGCTGGTGCCCTCGGCGGGGGTAGCTTCGAGGTTGTAGTTGTGTCCGGTGTCTTCCTGGTAGTGCAGCAGCCGCTCCCGCATGAACCGCAGGGTCGCTCGGGCGAAGCGGTGACCTTCAGCCGAGGTGATGCCCGTATCCAAAAGGTTGAGACAGGCCTCGTTCATGCCGACCAGGCCGATCGTGGAAAAGTGGTTTCGCCAAAAGCTGTCGAAGCGCTCCTTGATGTGGCGCAGGTAGAAGGTGGTATAGGGATAGAGATTGGCCTGAGTGAGTTCCTCCAGAACGGCGCGTTTGCGCTCGAGCGAGTCGCGGGCCAGGTCCATCAGCGCGCCGAGGCGGGTGCGAAAGTCGTTCACGCTCTTGGACAGAAAGCCCAGCCGCGGCAGGTTGATGGTGACCACGCCGATGGAGCCGGTCAGCGGATGCGCGCCAAAGAGCCCGCCGCCGCGCACGGCCAGCTGCGTGTTGTCGATGCGCAGGCGGCAGCACATCGAGCGGGCGTCCTCGGGGTTGAGGTCGGAGTTGATGAAGTTCGAAAAGTACGGGACGCCGTACTTGCCGGTCATCTCCCAGAGGCCTTCGAGGTTGGGGTTTTCCCAGTCGAAGTCGCGGGACAGATTGATGGTGGGGATCGGGAAGGTGAGGGTGCGACCACGTGCGTCGCCCTCGGACAGCACGCTGAAAAAGGCGCGATTGAAGCGGTCGATCTCCGGTTGAAAATCACCATAGCGTTCGGTCAGGAGCTGGCCGCCGATCTGCACCGGCAGGTCGCGGTAAAACGCCGGGCAGACCAGGTCGAGGGTCACGTTGGTGAAAGGCGCCTGAAAGCCCACGCGGGTCGGTACATTTATGTTGAAGACGAACTCCTGCAGGCTTTGGCGCAGTTCGTCGTCGCTCAAATTGTCGAAGCGGATGTAGGGGGCGAGCAGGGTGTCGAAATTGGAGAAGGCCTGCGCGCCGGCGGCTTCGCCCTGCAGCGTGTAGAAAAAATTGACAATCTGCCCGAGGGCGGTGCGCAGGTGGCGCGGGGGCCCGGACTCGACCTTGCCGGGGACGCCCCGGAAGCCTTCGCGCAGCAGGTCCGCCAAATCCCAGCCGACGCAATACACCGACAACTGGCCCAGGTCGTGGATGTGCAAATCGCCGCTGGCGTGCGCCTCCCCGACGGACGGCGCGTAGACCTGTTTCAGCCAGTAGGTCTCGGTGGCCGCGCTGGAGAGGTAGTTGTTGAGCCCCTGGAGCGAGTAGGTCATGTTCGAATTTTTGCGCACCTGCCAATCCAGCCGCGAGAGGTAGCCTTCCACGCTTTGGATGCGGGGATCGGCGGTGGCGGCCTGGGGGTTTGAGACGGAGGTACGGAAGTGGGTGGCGGTAACAGCTGAAGACATCGGAATCCTGTATTTAGTGATTTTTCTTCAGCCTGGACCCAATATGTAGCGTCGATCCAGTGGAATTGGTCTGGAAGCGCGGGTTTTCAGCAACCGTTCTGATAGCTATTAGGGCCGGGGTTGAAGGTTGACGTGGCCGCGCGGCCCGATTGCCTGACGCGCATGAGCCGCAAGATTCGATGGGGTATCCTCAGCACCGCCAAGCACGCGCAAAAGGCCTTCATTCCGGCGGTGCGCACAACGACAAACGGTGAGGTGGCGGCGATTTGCAGCCGTAGCCAGGAAGCGGCTCAAGCCGTCGCTAATGAGCATGGGATCCCCAAGGCACACGGCAGCTACGAAGCGCTGCTAAACGATCCCGAGATTGACGCCATTTACAATCCGCTGCCGGTGGCCCTGCACGCGGAGTGGTCCATCCGGTGCGCTGAAGTTGGTAAGCCCGTGTTGTGCGAAAAGCCCTTCACGCAGACGGCAGCTGAGGCGCGGGAAGTGGCCGCCGCTTTTGAAAAAGCGGGCATCCCGGTGGCCGAAAGCCTCATGTGGCGTTTTCATCCGGTGGCGGAAAAGGTGCAGTCGCTCTTGGCCGAGGGGGTTATCGGCGAACTTGTAATCCTGCGCACAACCTTCAACGCGAACGTTCAGCGGGCCGGCAACTTTCGCTACGAAAAATCTCTGGGCGGCGGCGCGCTGCTGGACCTGGGCTGCTACACCGTCAGCGGTTTGCGCGCCTTTGCCTGCGAGGAACCCGCGCAGGTGGCGGCGGTGGCGCAGTTTGATGCCGCTACGGGCGTCGACGAGAGCGTCACCGGTTTGCTGCGTTTTCCTTCGGGCAAGGTTGGGTACTTCGGCGTCAGCATGGCCACGCCGTTTAGCAGCAGCTACGATCTGACCGGCACCCAAGGGCGCATCCGGGTCGATGTGGGCGGCTTCGTCACCTGGCCGGGTACGGAGTTCGCCATCGAGGTGTGGGGCGGCAGCCGCGAGGACCTGGAGGTGATCAAAGCCCCGGCGGCCAACCATTACGGCCTTGTGGCCGAGGACTTTGCCCAGGCACTGCTGGATGAACGCCCGCCGCGCTACCCCATCAGCGATGCGATTGCCAACATGACGGTCCTCGACCAACTGCGGGCCTGTATCGAAAAATAGAATACGCGAGCGAGTGGCCGGTTAACGACCACGAAACGATTCGGTTAACCACGAATGAACACGAAGCCTGGGTTGGGTGTGTGCCTTTGCTTACTCTGTAGGCGCTGTCATGCGTTCTCGCCGCTAGCTTACATTCTTGCGACTAAGGAGAGGAGTCGGCTACGGACAGGCATGGATTCGGGCGGATATGGATATCAGGATTTGTGTTTATTCGTGAGAATTCGTGGTTCCTGCAAAAATTTAGAGCGCTTTGGTTCGAGGTTTTGCCTTAGCATTTGTGGTGTCGACATTGATGCTCAGGCTTGCAGGTCGAGCCAGCTGAATTCGTCGGGGGTGAGTTCGACGGTCAGTGCGGGCAGGAGGGTGCGCAGTTCGTGGCGGTTGGCCGGTCCAACGAGGGGGAAGCACGGGTATGCCTGGTGCAGTACCCAGGCCAGCGCGATGTTGAGGGTCGATACGCCTTTTTTAGCGGCGAGTTCGGCGGCGCGTGCCTTGCGCTGAAAGTTATCCTCGCTGTACCAGCAGCGGACGAGCTCGGGGTCGGCGTGCTTGTCCGGTCCTGAGCGCTCGGTGAAGAAGCCGCGGGCCTGGCTGGACCAAGGCAAGAGGTTCAGCCCGCTCTCCAGGAGAAACGCGTGGTACTCGGCTTCCTTGGCGGAGAGAACGCCTTGCCAGACTGGGTCGACCATGCGGGCGAGGGACAGGTTGTTGCTGACCACGCCGGGCAGGGGCAGGGCGTTGGCTTGCGCGTAATTGATGGCAGCGCGCATGCGCTCGACTGTCCAGTTGGAAAAGCCGTAGGTGCCGACCTGGCCCGCCTGCTGCCAGCCGGCCATGACATCGATGAACTCCCCGACGGGCACCTCGGTGTTGTCGCGGTGCATCATGTAGACTTCGATGCGATCGGTGCGCAGGCGCTCGAGGCTCCCGGCGAATTCGTCGGGCATCAGTTGCGGCCAATTCTTGGGTGAGTGTGCGCCTTTAGTGATGATGACGACCTCGTCGCGCAGCCCGCGATTCTCGATCCACTGGCCCAGGTTGCGCTCGGATTCGCCGTGTGAATACATCGCTGCCGTATCCCAGGCGTTGCCGCCAAATTCGAAAAAGGCGTCCCACAAGTAGCTGTTTCCAGCAAAGCTCGAGCCTAGGGCGCCCATGATCACTCGCGAGCAATCCAGCGCAACGCCGGGCAGTTTTGCGTAGGGCATCGGGTGGGGGACTGAAGAGCGCTTGCGCACCGGTCCGAGGTCAATCGTGGGGACGCCCGGGCCACGCGTTTCCAGATCGTAGCGCAGGCCGATTTGTGCACGCCATTTGTCGAGCACGGCCATGTTGCCCAGCGAGTCGTCCCAACTCATCGTCGGAGCCGCTGCCTGCCGCGCATCCAAGTAGCGGACCACCGTGTCGACCTCGTACAGGTAGCGCGCCCGGGGCTCGCCGACCTTGATTTCCGCGGGCTCCTGCGCATCGCCTTTGTAGTGCAGGTAGCGACCTTCACCAAACCAGGGGTTAGGCACAACGAGGCGGCCTTCCTCGCCGTAAATGGTGACGTGGTTTTCGCGGTTGAGGCGAATCGCGCAGGAGGTCTCGGCCACCAGGCCGCTGGCAAAACTCAGCACGCAGGCCGTCCACTCGTCGACGCCGGTTTCGCCGAGATGACCGGCGGCACCGATCCTGGTGGGCTCGGCAAAGGGCTTGCCCTCGGCCACGCCGGCCACAAGCCGCGCGAAGGAAACCGGATAGCAGCCGATGTCGAGGATCGCGCCACCACCGAGTTCTTTTTTCTGATGGCGTCCCTCCGAATCGGGCCCCTGATCGAAACAGAAATGCCCGGAGAAAAATTTCGGCCGGCCGATGTCTCCGCGCCGAAGTGCTTCGATGAGCGCGGCGGTCTGCGGATAGCACCGGTACATGAACGCCTCCATAAAAAAGACGTCGTGCTCACGGCAGACGTCGAGGATGACCTCGGTCTCGTGCCGGTTCATGGCTGCGGGTTTTTCACAGAGGATGTGCTTGCCCGCGCGAGCGCACATGACCGCCTGTTGCGCGTGGTAGGGGTGCGGGGTGGCGATGTAAATCACGTCGACTTGGGCATCGTCGAGCAGGGCCTCGTAGCTGCCGTGGGCGCGCACATGGTCCCCATGTTGCCTGGCAAATTCGATGGCGCGTTCGAGGTTGCGGCTGCCCACGGCGACAAGATCACTGGTTTCGGAAGCCGCCAGCCCGGCAGCCAGTTTGTGGGCGATGCGTCCGGGGCCCAGGATGCCCCAGCGGAGTTTGGGAGGCGTGGTCATGCGTATCATCTGCATGCGCGCATCTGTCGCCTGTCGAGGTCCATTCTCTAAAATTTGCGGGCACGCACGGTCGGGGCTGCGAACCCCTCATTTTTGAGCGCGCAAGCGGGTTGCAAATGCGCGCGGGAATAATTGCCGGGGATGCCGGCTCGAATGCGCGTCAATCACCTGAGCCTGCCGCCTTTCAACACAACAAAGCACAAAAGATAACATCAACAAAACAGCCAAAGACCATGAATGTATTCAAAAACCTCCTACGCTTTACCGCGGTGATCGCCGCGGCTCAGCTTTTCTGGACTAGCAGTCTGCAGGCCGCTGTCGCGGACAAAGCCACGGATGTGCAGGCTGCTCCCGTTGCGCTGATCGGGGTGCAGGGCTATGACCTTGTCTCGTACCATCAGCCGACCGGGCCCGTGCGCGGAAGCGGCTTCCACGTTGCCGAGCACAAAGGGGTCAGCTACATGTTTGCCAACGCCGAGAACAAGGCCACTTTCCAAGCTAAGCCCGAAGAGTACCTGCCGGCCTATGGCGGCTACTGCGCCTTTGGCGTGGCGGTGGGGCAGAAGTTTCCGGTGAATCCGCTGCGTTACAAGCTGGTCGACGGCAAGCTCTACCTGAACCTCGATGGCGACATCCAGGCCAAGTGGAATGAGGACGTGGCCGGCCACATTAAAAAGGCCGACGCCAACTGGAAGCAGATCGCGACCAAGACTCCCGCGCAACTGGCGGCCAAGTAAGCGAGCGCTTCGCTGCAGCCAAATTTAGACAACGCGGCGTCCGGTACGTTTTCCGGGCGTCGTGTTTTGTTTAAGCGGTTGGCGTGGGTCAGGTGTCTGCGGTTTTCGACTTGGCTTGGCGGCGACAACGCTCGGAGCAGTACTTCACCTCGTCCCAGACCTGTGCCCATTTTTTGCGCCAGGCAAAGGGCCGCCCGCAGACGGGGCAGATTTTCTCGGGCAAGTGGGGCTTTTTGTGGGCCATCGTGCTAGGGCCAATTATGTTTACGAGGGACTACGGATGCAACTCCCTGGCGCGGGCCGGTCCGGACAAACGCTTGACCCGTGGGTCTCGATCGGGTTTGTTAACGGTTTCCGAAGTTCGGAAATACCTGGGGCCGTAGCTCAGTTGGAAGAGCGCTTCAATGGCATTGAAGAGGTCGTCGGTTCGATCCCGATCGGCTCCACCATCCTTTGCCTCCTTGGCGGAGGCTGCGTATAGCAGGCCATCTCATTTGAGGGGTGGGCTCTCAAAGTACTTTTACGTTGATGGGAGGCGAAGGATGCCCTGCGTCACTCATTCGTGAGCGAAGCACGGGCGTACAAAACTCCCTGCAAGCGGCTAAGGCCTAGGCGCGGACCCATGCGGACACGTGTTTGGTTTGAAGCCCGGAAGGTTGCGGAAAAGTTTGTTCGCTGTGCGACTCACCAGGCAATATGCGTCCCTGCGATTCAGGCCGCTGAGGCCTGCCTTCTGTAACTTCGACGTGACTGACGATGCAAATGGTAAGCCCTGAAGACCTGGGTGTGTACCTTGGTTTAGATGCACCCTACACGGCGGTAGCGGGTCGCTGGCCGGCGCCTTCGGCCCGTGAGTGGTACTCGAGTCTGCCCTGGCTGGTGGGCACGAATTTTTATCCCTCCACCGCCATCAATCAGATTGAGATGTGGCAGGGTTCCACCTGGGATTCGGAAACAATCGCCCGCGAGTTGAAATGGGGCCGTGAACTCGGCTTTAACACGCACCGCGTGTACCTCCACGACTTGGTCTGGCAGGCCGATCCGGAAGGCTTTTATCAGCGCATGGACCAGTTTCTGGACCTGTGCGCGGCGGCGGGTTGTCGGCCCTTTTTTGTCTTTTTCGACGACTGCCACTTCCCGACCTGCGAGCTGGGTCCGCAGCCGCAGCCCGTGCCTGGCTATCACAACTCGGGCTGGGTCTCGGCGCCCGACCGCGCCTCGGCCTTACGCATGGCTTGCGGGGCCGCTTCGGAGGAACTGCGGCAGCGCTTGCGCGGTTATTTGCAGGGTACGCTTGAGCGCTTTCGCGACGACACGCGGGTGCTGTTTTGGGAATTGTACAACGAGCCAGGGCGTGGCGCGGGCACCGTCACCGCTTTCGAGCGGAGGCACCCAGCTGACCTCGAATACGGCAACCTGGCCTGCCGCTTTGTGCAGCAGACCTGGGAATGGGCCCGGGAAGTCGCGCCGTCTCAGCCGGTCGCATCGAACACGGCGGGCTGCGTGGGCGAGGTCAACTGGGCCATCAACTTTATGAACTCCGATGTGCAGTCCATCCATGTTTACGATCCCGCGGACGAGACTGAACGCATCCTTCAGCAGTTTCTGCAATTCGACCGCCCGGTCCTGATGACCGAGTACATGGCCCGTCCCTGTGGTTCGACGTTTCAGGCGATTCTCCCACTGCTCAAGCAGCACAAGGTGGCGGCCATCAACTGGGGCTTGGTCAGCGGTAAGTCGGGCACGATTTGGCCCTGGGAGAGCCGGGCCGTCGATGGAAAATTCGCGCCCGCGCGCGTGCTGCGTGAACAGGGGCGGGTGGCGCAACGTATCGAGGAACTGCCGGAGCCCGAGGTGTGGTTTCACGACATTTTACGCGCGGACGGCACGCCGTACGACCCGGATGAGGTGGCGCTGATCCGCGAGCTGACCGCAGACGCAGTCTGGTGACTTGAGGCCGCAGCAGATCCGCTCAAGCGGCGCTTAGTTTGGCGGCCTGTCGCGTGTATGTGGCCTCATAAAAGTGGTGAGCGGTCTGTTTGATTTTTCGTTTCAGGTGATACCTTAACGCATGCTTCCCACACCCCGCTTCCCTCTGTTGCTGTTCGTTGCCGGTGTCCTGTTCAGCGGTACATCGCTGCTCTTGGCCCAAAACCGTTTTCCAGGTCCGATCCCCGAAGGTGATTTCGCGGTGCGCCTGCTGAAATTCGCGACACTGCCGAACTCCTTTGGCGATGTAGGCGCACGGGTACAGCAGACTTCCACGGATCCTTCAGGCCGACTTTTTGCCAACGACCAGCGCGGACCGTTGTATCATATTAGCGGTGACGGCACGGTCAGCCTCTACCTCGACCTGCGCGATCCCGCCTACAGCAGCTACCTTAATCTGCGCGAGACCAACGAGGGCGGCTTCACCGGCTGGGTGTTTCATCCGGACTTTTTCAACAGCGGCACCGAGGGCTACGGACGTCTCTACACCATTTTCAGCTCGAACAACACCAGTGTCCGCGCGCCTGACTTCGATCCCGGTGGCGGCACGAACCACCACACTGTATTGCTGGAGTGGCAAACCGACGATCCGAACGCCATCCCGTTCAGCCCTGGCACCCCGGCTCAACCCGCCGGAACTGGCTTGCCCTTTCGTGAGTTGATGCGCTTTAAGCAGCCCTTCGGCAATCACAACTCGGGCATCATTGCTTTCAACCCCTATGCCGAAGCCGGAGACCCGGAACGCACACGATTGTACATCGCCATGGGCGATGCCGGCAGCGGCAACGACCCGCAGGAAAACGCGCAGAACCCGTCCAATCCCTACGGAGCCATTTTGCGCATCGATCCCATACCCGACAACACCTCTGACCGTTATGACATTGTGTTGGATAACGTGTTGGCTCAGGACGCAATGACGGCAGATACGCTCGACGAGATTTACGCCTACGGCCTGCGCAACCCGCAGTGGTTCAGCTGGGATGCCTCGACCGACGCCCTGTACAGCGCCGACATCGGCCAGAACGCCGTCGAGGAGCTGAACCTCATTGTTAACGGCGGGCACTACGGCTGGGACCTGCGTGAGGGCTCCTTCGACTTTGAAATCATGTCCGGGGAAACGACCACCGACCTGATCGATCCGGTGGCCGAGTATGACCACAGCGGCGATATCGACAGTTCGGCGGCCCCGACCGGCGGACGCGCCATCACCTGCGGTGAAGTCATTCGTGGCACTGGCATCAACGCCCTCGACGGGATGCTCCCGCTGGCAGATTTCCCGACCGGCAACCTGCTGCTGCTCGATGTCGACAACGCGCTGCTGCAGGGGGGCAACAGCGAGCTGCGGGCAGTCCCGATCGTCGATGAAGACGGCGCGTCCGTTTCGTTCCTCGAATTGATTGCCGAGGAGGTCGAAGCCCGCGAGCTCGACGATGGGCTTTCACGCGTGGATGCGCGCTACAGCGTGGGTACACCGGGCGAGATTTACGTTTCGAACAAGCGCGATGGGGTGATTCGGCGCCTGGTCATCGTGCCGGAGATGGCGCTCGCTCATGATGTTTCGGGTGACAGCGTCACCATCGATTATATTGGGCGTCTGCAGTGGCGTGCATTGCTGGAGGCGGGCGACTGGGAAGATGTCGAGCCCCAGCCGGCCTCCCCTTGGACCTTTGCGCCCATCGAGCCTCAGGGCTTCTTTCGCACCGAGTCGAATTGAGCGTGCGTTGGTTGCGTTTGAAAGGCGGCTTCGCCTTGACCGCTGAATGGTCCTGGGTACCTCATGGGAGCAACAATACGTAGACCCATGCCGATCGATAAACTCTTCAACCAGATGCTCAGTTCGCCCTCGGCCAAGGGTGCGCTCAGCGGGGCTGCTTCCGGGGCGCTTGTTTCCGCGCTATTGAACAAGAAGGCCCGCAAAGGGCTCGTTGGCGGGGCTGCCAAAGTCGGCGGGTTGGCGGCGCTGGCGGGCGTTGGCTATCTGGCGTACAAAAAGTGGCAGGACCACAAAGGCCGGCCAGAAGCCGTACAGCCGGCTTCGGCTCCCGGAAATGGAACGGATGCGCAACGGCCTGCGGCCGCGCCGCTGAGCTTGGAGGCGGCATCCACGTCGGCTCCGGCGGTTTCCAACGAGACAGGCGTGCGGATGCTGCAAGCGATGATCGGAGCGGCCAGCGCTGATGGGCACATCGACCAGGCGGAGATGCAGCAATTGATGGAAGCGATTGACCAGGCAGGTCTGTCGGCGGACGAAAACGCGGCCATCACCGCCTCTTTGAACCAGCCGCCCACGGCGGAAGCCATCGCAGAGGGCGTGACCGACCCTGAGGTGGCGGCGGAAATTTACGGCGCGGCGGCGATGGCCATCGAACGCGACACGCCTGCCGAGGAGCTGTTTCTCAACCGCCTGGCGAGGTTGCTCAAGCTTGACCCGCAGCTGGTGGCGTTGGTCGATAACAGCGCAGCCGAGGCTTAACGCGAGTCCTTCAGCGTCTGCGTGAAGGCGCCGAGGAAGCGCTCGACGAATTCGGGGCGGGCAGTGTGCCCCATCACACCGATGCGCCAGATTTTTCCGGCCAGCGGGCCGAGTCCCGCGCCGATTTCGATGTGAAACTCGTTGCGCAGGCGTTGGCGCACCGCGGCTTCATCGACGCCTTCGGGCACCCTGACGGCGTTGAGCATGGGCAGGCAGCAGTGCGGGGCAACCAGCATCGCGCAACCCAGCGTTTCCAGACCAGCAACGAGTTGCTCGTGCGCGGCGCGGTGGCGGGCAAAGACGTTTTCCAGGCCTTCCTCAACCACCTGTCGCAGGGCCTCGTGCAGCCCGTAAATCATGTTGATCGGCGCGGTGTGGTGGTAGGCACGTTTTTCGCCTTCCCAGTAACCGGTCAGCAGCGTGACATCCAGGTACCAATTCGGGATAGGGTGGCTGCGCTCGTGGGCTTTCTTGGCGGCGCGTTCGGAAAAGGTAAACGGGGCGAGGCCCGGCGGACACGAGAGGCATTTCTGGGTGCCGCTGTAAAGCATGTCCACGCCCCAGGCGTCTACCTCCACGGGCAGACCGCACAGGCTGGTCACCGCGTCGACAAAAAACAGCGCACCGGTCGGTCGGACCAGTTCGGCGATCTCCGCGACCGGGTTGCGCACGCCGGTGGAGGTTTCCGCGTGCACGACCGCCACAACATCCGGCGCGCAGGTTTCGAGCTTCTCGGCCACTTGGGCCGTGACCACGGGCGTGCCCCATTCGAATTCCAGGGCCTCGACCTTCGCACCGAGCCGGGTGGCGACCTCAACCATGCGCTTGCCGAAGACGCCGTTGACGATGATCAGCACGGCATCGCCGGGCTCGACGAAGTTGGCGAAGGCAGCCTCCATGCCAGCCGAGCCTGTCCCGCTCAGCGGCAGGGTGTGGTCGTTTTCCGTGCGCATGACGGTTCGCAACAACGCGCGCACCTCGTCCATCAGCTGTATGAAGTCCGGGTCCAGGTGCCCGAGGGTGGGGCGGGCCAGTGCCTGGTAAACACTGGGATAGACCGTGGACGGGCCGGGACCCATGAGCAGGAGGTTGCTGAGGATGGAATCGGCAGCAGGGCCTGGCGAAGCGGTAGGCATGTTGAGCATCGGGAATGAATCGAAAAGGTTTTACGCGGACATCAGCCATAGGGCCTGTGGCACCGTCGGGCAACTCCGCAGCTCGGACGGCCTCTGGGGCGGATCACTGCGCAAGGGTCGCGGCGGCGTCCAGCTCCCGGTAGGCCCGCACGCTGGCCTCACAGGCTCCGACATGGGCGCGGGTCGCCTGGCGCGCCTTTTCGGCATCTGCGCTGGCGATGGCATCAACGATCGGCCAGTGCCGCTCGATTACAATGGAGCGATCCCGTAGCGCCATCACATAGTGCTCAAAGAAGGCACGGGTATGAGGAACGAGTGCCTCGGTGATGGTGCGCAAAAAAGCGTTACCGGCGATCCGCGCCACCTCGCGGTGAAAGGCGCAGTCCAGTTCGGCCATGCTGGCGTCTGCCAGGAGCGCTTCGCCGGGGTTGTGCAGGAGGTTGCGCAGGGACAAAATGTCGTGAGGCTCGTGGTGGCTAGCGGCCAGGGCGGCCTGCTCGCTTTCCAGAAGGACACGGGCCTGAATCAGCGACTCCATCGACTTGGCGCTTTGGGCCGGAAAGAGGGGCACCAGCGTGCGCTCGACGGCCGAACTGAGCACGCCCTCGCGAACAAAGGCACCCTTGCCGTGCTCGACATTGATGATGCCCAGAGCGCTGGCCCGAGCCAGCCCCTCGCGCAGGGACAGGCGACTGACACCCACCTCCTGCTGCAGCACTTTTTCGGTGGGCAGGCGCGCGCCGGGTCCAAATTCTCCGTTGCGGATGCGTTCTAGGAGGTGCTCCAGCACCGTTTCGGCATTAGAAGTACGTTTTGCCACGGGGTAGGTCGTTAAGGTGAGGTCAAGGCTTCCAAGCAAACGACAGGACGCACAGCGAGGCAGGGCTGAGGCCGAAGTATAATTTTATTATGACCGTGAAGGCTTCTCAGGCAAACCCGGGAAACTGTCAATTACGATTTTATACACGTACTTGCCACAGAGATTGAGCGTCTTCTGGCCGCTTACGAGGCGGAATTCAGTGGAGATTTTTCTACGTCAATGTTTTGTAAGGACATCGTCCCCAGCCGGTAAAGTTAGTTTAGCATACCTTCTTTATCACTTGTTGGAACGCTTTGCATAGTCATCAGATGAATTTTGACATTCGCGCCATGCGATTCCCAGGAATTAACAGGCGTCTACATCTTTTTATCGCTGCGCAGGCAAATCTTCACGGAGGCATGAGGCGAGCGGTTGCCAGAAGGCAGGCTTTTTTGCTTATCAGACGCCCTAATGAATCCGAAAACCATTGGCATTTGGGAAGATAACCCTAGTTTATCATTAACACTTCTAGGCTGGGGACTTTCGGCTGAGGTGTTAAAACCCTACATGGACCGACTACGAGGAAGCCTTTTGAACACACCGATGGGTTTGTTGATGGCATGACTACGCTGTTTCGCATTTTTGGGTCTTTGAAGCTGACCGTGGTGCTGCTGGCGTTGTCGACGCTGGTAGTGCTGCTCGGCACGCTCGATCAGGCTGTCTGGGGCATCTACCACGCGCAGGCCAAATACTTTGAAAGCTGGGGCGTGTTCTCGCCGGTGGTGTCCTTGTGTTCGCTGGTGCTGTTCAAGACCTATCCGGAACATCTGGAGTGGCTGGTCATCCCGCTGCCGGGCGGTTTGTTGCTGGGCACGCTACTAGTGCTCAATCTAGTCTGCGCGCACTTTCGTTTTTTTCGCCACAAGTGGTCGCGTATCGGGATCGTGCTCACGCATGGCGGTATGGTGCTGTTGATCATCTCCGGCTTTCTGGTGAGCCTCCTGCAGAAGGAATTCACGATGTCGCTGGATGAAGGCGAGGGCCCGGTCTGGTACATGAGCGCTTTTCGCGATTATGAACTGGCGCTAATTGATGAGACCGACCCTGCACGCGACGCCCACTACGTTATCCCCAGCGACGACCTTAAGCCAGGCGCCTTTGTCGAGATTCCGGAAGTGGCCATGCGGGTGGAAGTGCTGGCGGTTTCCGAGAACGTGGACTTCGCCGCCCGCGAGGATATGCAGCGCTCACTGCAGCAGCAGCTTACCCTGGGTGCGTTGGACAGCTACTCCCAGGCAGCCGCGCGGGATGTCATCGAAAAGCTTCAGGACCGCTCCAATGTCTATTTTGGTTTGGGTGGCGAGGTGCTGGCCACCGTCGAGCCGTCCACCTTCCGGGGCATCGCCGGGGCGCGCGACATTGTGTTTCACGCGATGGAACCCACCTACAAACTCAACGAATCCAACTACGCCGGCGCGCTGGTGCGTCTGCACCACGAGGACCATATGATAGGAGCCTGGGGACTCTCGCCGTTGTTCGCGGAAAACCCGCAAGTTAGCCCACAGCGTTTCACTCACGCCGGGAGGACCTACCGCCTGGAGCTGCGTTTCCCGCGCACGTACCTGCCGTTTTCGCTGGCCCTGGAGGATTTCGTGCACCGCCGCCATCCAGGCACCGAGACCCCCGCCGAATTCTCCAGCCATGTGCAGCTGGTCAATCCGCAGACCGGCGAATCGCGCCCGGTAGAAATCTCCATGAACGAGCCGCTGCGTTACGGCGGCTACACGTTTTTCCAAAAATCCTTTGCCAATGACGACACGACCTCGGGCATCCAGGTTGTGCGCAACCCCAGCTGGCTGATGCCTTACATCAGCGTCGGCATCATCGGTCTGGGCTTGGTCGTTCATTTCATCATCGTGCTGGTACGCTTTTTAAGGCGCACGGAAAAGGCCGGTGCGCGTGCCGCCGCAGAGCCGGCGGCGGATGTCGCCACGAAGCCCATTTCCGGTAAATCGGCCCCCTCGAGCTCGAAAGCCGAGCCCGCCACCGTTTAGCCCATGGCCTGGATCGCTGGTTACATCGTACTTGCGCTCATCGGCTTGCCGGTGATCTACTACCTTTGCCGCAAACCGATGGTGAAGCGGGCCTACCGTTGGCCCTTCGCCGTGGTGGGCACCGCGCTGTTTGTGCTGACGCTGTACGGCATTGGGCTGCGCCCGGTGGACCACAACACGCAGATGGACGTGGAGCGCTTCGCAGAGCTGCCCGTACAGTATGAGGGCCGGTTGATGCCGATCGATACGGTGGCTCGCAGTACCCTGCGCGTGCTGCGTCAGAAGGAATCGGTCGAGACGCCATCGGGGCTAAAGCTGCACGCCATCGACTGGCTGCTGTGGGTCATGGCCAAGCCAGAGGAAGCGAGTCAGTTGCCGGTTTTTCGTGTCGATCACCCGCAGGTGCGCAGCTTTTTCAACCTTCCCGCCGATGGAAAATTTGCCTCGTACGCGGACATGTGGGGGCGTCTGCCTGAGTTTGAGCAGGCCCTCAGCGCGATGCCTCAGGAGAGCGCCGACCGCAGTGCCTACGAACGGCAGATGTACAAGCTGGCCAACGCCATTCGGCGCTACAACGATCTGGGCAGTTCCTTTCACTCCGGGGTCAACCGGCCCGACATCAACGCGCTGGATCTGGTGCGCACCTATGGGCAGTGGGGCTCGCTTTTGAAGGAAGCTGCCGGGGCCGCGCGCAAGGCGCAGGCGGGGGAGACCCTCGAAAGTCGCGAAGAGGCGCTGCTGGGTTTGATCGACGGCACCGTGCCGATTTTTGAACGCATGGCCGTGCCCTCCGGACGGATCGCGGTGGTACCGCCGCCGCCCGGCGAAGTCCTGCCGGAGACCGCCGGTTCCCCAGTCTGGCGACCCATTGGCCAGAGCCTGATCGACACGCTGCAGACGGGAGCGGTGTCGCCCGTGGTGACCGCCTACGCCACGGTCATCCTGGCCTACGACGAGGGCAACGTCGATGTCTTCAACACGGCGGTGGATGCACTGCACCGCGAAACCGCCCAACCTGCGGCCGTGGCGGACATCGCTTTGGAGGAAGCCTTCAATCGGTCCGCGCCTTTTTACGTCGGCTCGGGACTCTACGTGATGGGGCTGATCCTGCTCTTTGTGAGCTGGCTGCGCTGGTCCGAGCCGCTGCGGCAGACCGCCTTCTGGATGCTGCTGCTGACCTTTGGCCTGCATACGGCAGCCCTAGTCGCGCGCATGGTCATTATGGACCGGCCGGCTCCGGTCACGAACCTGTATTCCTCGGCCATTTTTATCGGCTGGGCGGCGTGCGGTATGGGCCTGTTGCTGGAGCAGATGTTCAAGAATTCCTTCGGGCTGTTAGTGGCCTCGGTCATCGGGTTCATCACGCTGGTCATCGCGCACAACCTCGACAACGCCGGTGACACCATGGAGGCCATGCGCGCGGTGCTGGATTCCAACTTCTGGCTGGCGACGCACGTGGTCACGATCACGCTGGGCTACACGCCGATGTTCATCGCGGGGCTCCTAGCGATCGCTTACGTGTTGCGCGGGATTTTCACCAAGGATTTGACCCGTGAGATGGGGCGTTCGCTGACGCGGATGGTGTATGGCATCCTTGCTTTCGCGCTGATCCTGAGCTTCATCGGCACGATGTTGGGTGGAATCTGGGCCGACCAGAGTTGGGGGCGTTTCTGGGGCTGGGATCCGAAAGAAAACGGCGCGCTGATGATTGTGTTGTGGGTCGCGCTGATTCTGCACGGGCGCATCGCCGGGATGTTCCGTGAGCGCGGGATCATGCTGCTGACTATCGGTGGCAACATTATCACGGCCTGGAGCTGGTTTGGGACCAACCAACTTGGCATTGGCCTGCACAGCTACGGGTTTACTGATTCGGGCCATATGTGGCTGATGATTTTCTGGGGAGCCAACCTGGGCTTCATCGCATTGGGCCTGCTGCCGATGCGCTACTGGCGCAGCGCGGCCAAGCTGCAGCCCGAGCGCTTCAAGCCGGTGGCACGACCCGACAAGGAGGGCGCGGGCGGTTCGTCGCAAACCCAGTCGGCGCCGGCATGAGGTGGGCCGGTCGAGCCCTGGCGCCGGCATGCATTTTTGTCGCTGTGTCCGTTGGGGTTCTTCCTTTGCGCGCGCAGTCATCCACGAATCCCGAAGTCGACGAAGCGGCGCACGCCCGTCTGATCGAGGCGGCTCAGGCCGCTTCCCAGGCACATGTGCGGGAGCTGGTTCCAGCGGTGCGATCCATCCTGGAGCGCAGTTGCGCCGAGTGTCACGACCCGGATTACGGGCGCGTTCGGGCCGGCTTTGGCTTTATCTTGGATTTGGAGCGTTTGCGCGAAGATGACTACTATCTGGTGCCGGGCGAACCGGAGCAGTCGTTCATCGTTGAGGTGCTGCTGGAGCCGGAGGATTCCGACCTGCGTATGCCACCGGTGGACAGTGACGCCCCGCAACTCAGTGCCGCCGAAATTCAGCTGGTGCGCGCCTGGGTGCTCGGCGGAGCCCCGGCGACCCTTGAGGTGGTTGCCGACAGAGCCTCGACCCGGGAAGCGGCAGCCGTACCCGCGATCCTGACCGCGCCCAGGAAAGGGACGGCGGCCAAGCTGCTTGGAACGCTGGCGCGGGCGCATCCGCTGCTGGTGCACTTCCCGATTGCCCTGTTGCTGGTGGCCGCGTTGGCGGAGGCTACCCGGTGTTTTCAGCCCCGGCTCGAAGGCACCGCGCAGGTGGTCGGCTGGTGCCTGTACGTCGGCGCGCCGGCGGCGGTGGCTGCGGCGGTCAGCGGTTGGTTCAACGTGTCGGTCCAGGGTTATGCAGACGAAACGGTTTTCTGGCACCGTTGGGTCGGCGTGGCGGTGGCCGTGCTGGGGGTGGTCGCCCTCGGGTTGCACCTGTGGTCGCGGAAGCGTCCGGACTCGGCCCGCTGGGCGGTTTTGGGACTGCTGCTTCTGTTGACGGCGGGTATTGTCATTGCCGGGCATACGGGCGGGGAACTTGTCCACGGCGAAGGCTACTTCAAACTGTTTTAAGGAGCTGCTTGGCAACGGCTCTGAGTCCTGAGTCTCAACGCATAACCGGCAACTACAATGATGATGCACGCACTGAAACTCCCTGGCCTGCGACGGCTGTCGCGAGCCGTTCTCTGCGCAAGCTTGCTGGGCTTGGCACCGCTTGCGGTCCCGGCCCATGACGAGCACGGCGGCGGGAATCCGCTCCACGACAAAATGGAAGCGATGCAGGACCCGTACCGCACTCTGGGGCGCAGTCTGCGGCGACCGGATTCCGCCGACCTCGCGGCCTTGCTGGAGGCGGTGCATCAGCTCCAGTTGCTGACGGTGGAGACCAAGGTGATGGTGCCCAAGAAGGTCGAGACCGTGGCGGAAGCGGAGCGGGCAGCTTTTGTCCTGGCCTACCGGCAGAAGCAGATTGCGACGCTGATGACCCTGCTGGAGCTCGAGCAGGCGCTGCTGGAAGGCGATGTCGAGCAGGCTGCCGAGATTTACAGCGCGGTCCGCACGCACCGCAGCGAAGGCCACGCGCAATTCCAGGACGACTGATCGTCGAGTCGAGTGACCTCGACGGGACTCAGATGCTGCGCATCTGGTTGTGGGCAAGCCAAGCTGCAGGCTCGCAGGCAAGGACGTGGTTGTGGTGGGCGTGTCAAGAAGGATGGGGCTACTTTGCGGGTTGTGGTTACGATCCCGGGCTTGCCAGCAAGCGCGATGCTACGGCATCGATGTCATGTGCGAGTCACCGCGCTGGTCGGCGGACAATAGGCTTGATGGCGGGGGGTGGGGCCGTGTTTGATGCATGGTTTCCTACCCCGGGAGTTTTTGATTTGTGAAGTGGTTGAAGCGTTCGTGGCGGCAATTCCGACGAGGTGCGGTTGCGCTTGCGCGGCAGAACCAGCTCGACCTCTTCCCGGTACGGCATCAGCTGAAGGGCTATAACCCGGCAAAGTTCAGCGGTGACCTGCGTGCGGGGATGAACGTGGCGCTGCTGGCTTTTCCCCAGGGCATGGCCTATGCGCTGATTGCCGGGCTGCCGATCCAGTACGGGATTTTTGGCTCGGCGGTGGCGGCGACTGTGGGCGCGTTTTTCGCGGGTTCGCGGTTTATCATGCTGGGGCCGACCAATGCGACCAGCGTGACGCTGTATTCGTCGTTCGCGGCGCTGGTTTTGACGATGGGTGGCAGCTTTACCGAAGCGCAAAAACTGGTGCTGCTGCCGATGCTGGTCTTTCTGGTCGGGCTGTTTCTGGTGATCGGGGCCTACCTGCGCGTGGCCAACTTGATCCAGTACATTTCGCGCACGGTGGTCACCGGCTACATCACGGCGGCTTCAGTCCTGATCATCGCCAACCAGGTGAAGAATGTGCTCGGCATTTCGTTTTCAGAAGGCGAGGAGCCACGCACCTTCATCCAGGTGGTCTACTTCACGGCGCTGCACCTGCAGGACATCGTGCGCCCGGACGCGATCCTGTTTTCGATCGTGACGGCGGTGATTTTTTACGGTTTGAACTGGAAGCTTCGCGCGCTGCCAAACGTGGCCATCACACTCGTGGTGATGTCGGTGGCCAGCTACCTGACGATCGACGTGGGCGAATTTGCAGAGGTCAAACGGCTGACCGCGGTCTCGGCCAGTGACTGGAAGCTGACCATTCCGAATTTCGACATCCAGCAGATGAGCCTGCTGGCCGGCACCGCAGGGGCCATCGCCTTGCTGTGCGTGCTGGAGGGCATGAGCATCGGACGCAGTCTGGCCGCGCGGGCCGGTCAACGCCTCGACGCCAACCAGGAGATGCTCAACATCGGCCTGGCCAACATCAGCTGCGGGCTTCTGAACGGTATGCCTGCTTCGGGCTCGCTGACGCGATCGGCCCTGGGGTTTGAAAGCGGGGCCACCACCTCGCTGGCCAGCCTGTATTGCGGTTTAATGGTGGCGCTGGGCGTGTTGGTGGTGGGCGAACTGACCCAGTACATTCCGCAGGCCTCACTGGCAGTGCTGGTCATTGTGATCGGCCTGTCGCTGATCAAAATCCGCACGATCCGCGTCTCGCTGAAGTCCACTCGTTCAGACGCCGCCTCGTTTCTGGTGACCTTTCTGGGCGGCCTGGTCCTGCCGCTGTCGACGGCGATTTACCTGGGCGTGGCGGTGAGTTTAATCCTCTTCCTGCGCAAGGTCAGCACGCCGGAGCTGGTGGAGTACACCTTTACCGAGGAAGGCGAACTGGCCGAGCGCGACGAAGGCGACTCGCGTTTAATCCCGCAACTGAGCATCGTGCACGTTGAGGGAGATCTGTTTTTCGGGGCGGCGGAGGTTTTTCAGACGCAGCTTCAGCGTGTGTGCCTGCAGCCAAATCTGAAGATCATCGTGATCAAGCTGCGCAACGCACGGCACCTGGACGCGACCGCGGTTATGGCCCTGGAGGAGCTGGTGGCGGATATGCAGCGGCGTGACCGGCACCTGATTCTCAGCGAGGCCAAGAAGGACGTGGTGCGGGTGATGCGCAACTCCGGGATGCTCGATGTGATCGGACGCGAGAATATCTTTCCGGACAACCCGCGTAACCCGACGCTCTCGACGGCCAACGCGCTCAAACGGGCTCAGGAAATTCTGGGCGACGAGGAGGCTAACATCCGGATCTTCGTCAACCCGAAGAAGCGTGTCGACGGTGCGGAAACTAGTTAGCGCGTGTGTGCCAGCGTCACGTTGACTTTGGCCGAAGCCCTGCCGAGTTTGCGGCAACGCTCACCTTGCACCTGTCACTGAGGAGGTCCCATGGAACGCGCACAGATTGCCGAAATACTCGAAGAGATCGCCGCCCTGCTGGAAATTAAGGGCGAGAACACGTTTAAAGTACGCGCCTACCAGAACGGTGCGCGGGCCGTGGAAACCCTCGACGAAGATCTGGGCACGCTCATCGACAACGACCGCCTCGACAAGGTCGACGGCATCGGTAAGGCGCTCGTGGAAAAGATCACGACGCTCTACCGCGATGAAGATCTGCCGTATTACACGGAGTTGAAAGCCTCCGTGCCCGAAGGTCTGCTGGAGTTGCTCGAGATCTCGGGTATGGGCCCGAAGAAGATCAAGAAAGTCTACGAGGAGCTGGAAGTCACCAATATCGATGAGCTCCGCAAGGCATGCGAAGACGGGCGGGTGGCGGATCTCAAAGGCTTTGGTAAAAAGACTGCAGAAAGCATCTTGAAGGGTATTGAAAACCGGGTGGCCTATGCGGCGCGGCATTTGTGGTGGGATGCTTTTGAGGTGGCCGAACCGATTCTGGAAGGCCTGCGTGGGCTGGACGCTGTCGAATTGGCCGAGCACGCCGGTAGCCTGCGTCGCCGGGTCGAAACGGTGGGCGACCTCGATTTTCTTGTGGCCTCAGCAGACCCTAAGCCGGTCATGGACTGGTTTTGCCAGCGTGAGGGTGTCGAGGAGGTGCTGGCTCAGGGTGAGACCAAATCCTCTGTACGCTACGAGGGCGGCCTGCAGGCGGACCTGCGCGTGGTGCCCAAGGATCAGTTTCACTTTGCGTTGCACCATTTTACCGGCTCAAAAAACCACAACGTACGGATGCGTTCGCGGGCGCTGGAACACGGCTTCTCCCTGAGCGAATGGGGGCTCTTTCCCAAGGATGAACGTGGCAACGAGGATCGCGAAGCCGCCGAGCCGGTCGCCAGCGAGGAGGAATTGTTCGAGCGCCTGGGTTTGCGCTTCATCCCGCCCGAGTTGCGTGAAGACGCGGGGGAGATCGAGGCTGCTGAAATCGATGGCGGTGATGGCCTGCCGGAACTGATCGACTTTGGCGATCTGCGCGGCGTTTTCCATAACCACACGACCGCTTCGGATGGTCGGGGCACGTTGGAGCAGATGGTGGAGGCGGCCCAGGAGCACGGTTTTGATTACATCGGGCTGGCCGATCACTCCAAGGCCAGCTTCCAGGCAAACGGTCTGGATGAAGCGCGACTGGAGGCGCAATTGGAGGCAGTCGAAAAGCTCAATGCCTCGAAGGCATTCAAGACGTGGTGTTTTTCTGGCATCGAGTGCGACATCCTCAAGGACGGCTCGCTCGATCTGGACGACGCGATCCTCAAGCGCTGCGACTACGTTGTCGTTTCGGTGCACTCGTCGATGTCCGGGATGAGCGAGGAAGCCATGACGCAGCGCATCTGCAAGGCCCTGGAGCATGAGAGCGCCACCATGCTCGGGCACTTGACGGGTCGGTTACTGCTGCGCCGCGAAGCCTATGCGGTCAATGCGAACAAGATCATCGACTGCGCGGCAGCGAACGGGAAGGTCATCGAGTTGAACGCCAACCCCTGGCGCCTGGACATGGACTGGCGGCACTGGCACCGCGCCCGCGACAAAGGCGTGCTCTGCGCGATCAATCCTGATGCTCATGACACCGACCAGCTCGATTTAACGCGGGCGGGGGTTCAGGTGGCGCGTAAGGGTTGGCTGCGCAAGGAAGATGTGCTGAATACGCGCACCACAAAGCAGATTAAAAAATTCCTGGGTCTGGATTAGGATCCTTACTTCAGGAATAAATCCTGGAAACGGGGGTCAGTTCGGACGAATTTTCCAATCATGGAATCGTCCGTAGTTACTTCAAAAGGTCAGACCACCCTCCCCAAGCGCGTGCGGCAGCGGCTGAATCTGAAGCAGGGTGACCGCCTTTACTTTCAGGAAAGCCAGAAAGGCGAAATCATCCTGGGGGCGAAAACCATGTTCATCGCGGAGTTTTCGCCGCTGAAACTCAGCGCCATAGCGGTGCCACTTGAAAACGTTGACGACGCTGTCGAAAAGTCCTGTGCCAAGGAGGCACTGGGCGATGATTGCGATTGATACGAGCCTGCTGGTGCGCTTCGTCACAGGAGACATCCCGGAGCAAGAACTGGCCAGGGAACTGGTAGTTGAGCGCTGTGACGCAAAGAATCCCGCCTGCGTGAGCCTGCCCGTGGCGCTTAAGTTGTATTTTTTCCTGGCCAGGATCTAAAAAGTTGCGCCCGCGCAGATCCTGGAAGTCTTTCGCCAGCTTTTGGAAACCGTGGAGCTGCGGTTTCGGTTTCACGAGCAGTTGCTGGCGGCGTTAGAGGATTACGAAGCTGGCTACGGTTTTAGTGATGCGCTCATAGGCCATATCGGTCTGATTGAAGGCTGCGAGACAACGTGTACGTTTGGTCAAAAGGCTGCGCGCCTGTCTTCCTTTTCCTCGGAGGCGGGCTGATTGCGCCCGTTGACATCGCAGAGGGCAGTGCTTACTCCGGTCTGCATTGGAGGATGAGGGACCTGCTCAAACAAGTGGCCCGGCTGCGCGTGCTGGTGGTCGGCGACGTGATGCTGGATCATTACATCTGGGGGGATGCTTCGCGCATTTCCCCGGAGGCGCCGGTGCCGGTGGTGACCGTAGAGCGCGATGTGTACGGAGCGGGCGCGGCTGCCAACGTGGCCCTGAATTGCGTGGACCTGGGCGCTGAGGCGACCCTGGCCGGACCGATCGGCGCGGATGCGGCGGGCACACGTCTGCAGGCGCTGTTGGTTGAGCGTGGGGCGCAACTGGCACCGTTTTGCGTGCGCGAGGGCACGCCGACAGTAGTCAAGACACGGGTGGTGGTGCGCGGGCAGCAGCTCTGCCGCCTGGACCGCGAAGCCGCGCCCCCGGTTTACAGCCTGGACGCCGCAAACTGCCTCGATGCTCTATCAGAATGGGTTTCCGAGTGCGATACAGTGATTGTATCCGATTATGCCAAGGGAGCGGTCAGCGAAAAGCTGCTTGACCATCTGGTGCGGGAATCGCGCAGCGAAAACACGTTTCTGGCGGTCGACCCCAAGCCTTCGCGTCCGCTGGCGTTTCGCGGCGTGGATTTGCTGACGCCCAACCGGGCGGAAGCCCTGCAACTGGCCGGCATTTCGATTGGGCGGCATGAGGACTTTCCGGCCGAGGCGGTGTGCGCGGCGATTTGGCAAACGTACGCCCCGCGAAACCTCGTCATCACCCTGGGCTCGGAGGGGATGCTGCTTTCGCGCGAAGGCCGCTGCCTGGAGCGCATCCCCACCTTTGCCCGGGAGGTCTTCGACGTGTCTGGCGCGGGCGATACCTCGGTGGCGGCCCTGGCGCTGGGCTTGACCGCGGGCGCATCGTTGCCAGAGGCGGCGCGGTTTGCCAACACCGCTGCGGGTGTCGTGGTGGGCAAGCTGGGTGCGGCCACCGTGACGCCGGATGAACTCCTGAGCTTCGGCTCAAACCCTGTTGCCTGAGGGCGTATCCAGATTTGAATACAATTTTTACAAACCGTGTTTCACGATCCTGAAAAGCTGCTGCTGCTGGCTGGGCCCTGTTCGCTCGAAAGCCAGGAAACCTGCCGGCCCGTCGCAGAGATGCTGGTGGGGCTTCGGCAGCGGCTGCCGCAACTGAACGTGGTCTTCAAAGGCTCTTTCGATAAGGCCAACCGCACCTCGCTCAAGGGCGCTCGCGGTCCGGGCATTGAGGAGGGCCTGGATCTGCTGCGCTGGGTGAAAGCCGAATACAGCCTGCCGGTGGTCACGGACATTCATCTGCCGGTGCAGGCGGAGGTGGTTGGCGAAGTTTGCGATGTGCTGCAGATTCCCGCTTTCCTGTGTCGACAGACCGATTTGCTGGTCGCGGCGGCGCAAACTGGGCGTATCGTCAACGTCAAGAAGGGGCAGTTTTTGTCGCCGCAGGAGATGGCCTTTGTGGTGCAAAAGCTCGAAGGGGCGGACGCGCAGGAGATTTGGCAAACCGAGCGCGGAACGTTTTTTGGCTACCAGAATCTGGTGGTGGACATGCGCGCGTTTACCTGGATGCAAGGGCACGGCTGGCCAGCTATTTTTGACGCTACGCACAGTGTACAACTGCCCGGTGCGGCAGGTGGTCAAAGCGGGGGCTTGCGCGAATTCGTTCCGGCGCTGACCCGCGCGGCCCTGGCTGCCGGTGCCGACGGTCTGTTCATCGAGACGCATCCAAACCCGGATAAAGCGCTTTCGGACGGTCCCAGCCAAATTCCGCTGGAGCAGTTTGAGGCGCTGGTCGAGTCCGCCCTGGCGGTTTGGCTGGCCACGCGGGATGTATCCAAAAACGCATGACGGGCGAAATCGAGACGGCGGTGATCGTGCCGGCCAGGTTGGCTTCGCAGCGTTTTCCGCGAAAGTTGCTGGCATCATTGCGGGGCCGTCCCTTGATTCTCTGGACGGCGGCGGCCATTAAAAAAGCCGCTCCCGGGTTACCGCTGTACTTTGCCGTGGCCGAAGCGGAGCTTGCCCGAGCGCTTCAAGACGAGGGCTTTCAGACAGTTTTAACCGATCCGGATCTGCCCAGCGGCACGGATCGCCTGGCCGCGGCCAACCGGCAGATCGGAGCCCGGAAAGTCCTCAACGTCCAGGCGGATGAGCCGCTCGTATCCGAAAATCAGATACAGGTGCTGCGAAGGCTGCTTGAGGATTCCGAGGCAGAGATGGCGACCCTGGCCACACCTTTTGAGTCGCCGGAGGCATTCCGCAACGAGAACAACGTAAAGGTGGTGCGCGGTGCTGAGGGGCAGGCGTTGTATTTTTCAAGGGCACCGATCCCGTATCCACGCGGCAACTACGAGCGGCTAGATGTTGCCTGGCTGCGCAGCGCCGGCTGTCTGCACCACCTGGGCCTTTACGGCTATCGGGCAGCGTTCCTCGAACAATTTTCCGGCTGGCCGGCGGGGCGACTGGAGCAGGCTGAGAGGCTGGAGCAGTTGCGCGCGCTGGAGCGTGGCTGCCGTATTGCCGTGGGCGTGGTGAACGAGCGCACCGTCGGCGTGGATACGCCCGAGGATCTGGCCGCAGTGGAAGCGCTACTGCAGTGAGCGATTTGCGCGTTGACCCATTGAGGCGATGCACGGGAAGTTGATCCGCCAATTGATCTTTTGAACCGAGCCATGGAGATGAACGATCCGTACGCGACTGCCCGCGAAGTTTTCGACAAGGAGATCGCTGCGCTTGAATCGGTCAAGGCGGCCATCGAGCCCGTATTTGGGCAGGCGGTGGCGCTGATCGCGGCGGCAAGCGGAAAGCTGGTCGTCAGCGGCATCGGCAAGAGTGGGATCATCGGGCATAAGATTGCGGCAACCTTTTCCAGCACGGGTACGCCGGCGGTCTTCATGAACGCTGCCGAGGCGTTGCATGGGGATCTGGGCGTGGTCAGCCCCGACGACATCGTCATCTTGATCTCCAACAGCGGCTCGACGGTTGAGCTGGTGAAGCTGCTACCGAGCGTACGCCGACAGGGGGCGAAGGTGATCGGTATTTTTGGCAAGGCGGATGCGCCGCTGGGGACAAAGTGCGACTGCGTGCTGCCGGCCGTGGTCGCCGAGGAAGCCTGCCCGCTCAACCTGGCACCGATGAGCAGCACCACCGCCGCGCTGGTCGTGGGCGATGCACTGGCGGCGGCGGTGATGCGGGTAAAGGGAGTTACGCGGGATGATTTTGCCTGGCGGCATCCCGGGGGTCACCTTGGGCGCAACCTGCTCTTGCGCGCCAGCGATGTCATGCACTCGGGCGAGCAGCTGCCACGTGTGAGCCCGGACGCGGACTTTCGTGCGCTGCTGGTGGAGATGACGCGGGTCAACCTGGGGGCGGTGTGCGTCTGCGATGCGACGGGACGGCTGCTGGGTATTGTGACCGATGGCGATGTGCGGCGGTTTGTCCTCAAGGGGCAGGGCATGGAGTCGTCCGCGCGGGAGCTGATGACGCCCGATCCGGTTACCGTGAGCCCAGACCTGCAGCTGGGACAGGTGTTGGAAGTGATGGAAAATCGCGGACGGCAGATCTACATCGTGCCGGTGACAGGCGCTGATGGGGCAGCCCTTGGCATGGTCCGCATGCACGAGATCGTCGGTAGTTAAGAAGCGGCAGGGATTTTGGCGCAGGAAGTTTTTTTCGGCAGCGCAGGAGGCCGGATCAAAAACGCCAGGTGGTGTCGATGCGGAAGCGCACGCCCTGCTCCGGGCCGATGATCTGCTCGGTCAGCGAGAGACGGGCCATGACCGTGAGTGATGAGGCCAGGGAGACGATGGCGCGAAAGTCGTGGCCCTTGATGTTACTGCGGCCGAAGCGTGAAAGCGTGTCCTGAGCGTACTCTTCGTTGACAGCAAGTGACTCGACGTAGGCGTAATTGTAGCGCAGGCGCAGATCGCCGCGTTGGCGGTTTTCGCCCCAGCTTGCGCCCAGCCCGAAGGCAAACACATCGTCACTGAATTGCGCGATCACCGGGTCATCGGCAATGCCGCTGTAATCCTGCACGTTAACAATCCCGTCAAAACCCAGCCAGGCCGGTGCGCCGACCAGGGTGCGTTCCAGCCGCGCTGAGCCCACCAGCACGAAGTAGTCTCGCTCACCGGTAAGCTCGGTGAGGTTTTGCGGATCGGGCCGTCCGCCAAAGCGGTGCCCGCTGAACTGAAAACGAAGCGTTCCCAGCGGCACCGGTTGCTGCCACTCGGCCTGGGCGGACCAGAGGTCGCCGTGTAGCTTGATCGAGCCATCCGGCAGACGGAAATAGGAGGCAGCCAGCGTAAGGCGCGCGTTTCCGGGCCGCCACGTTTTGGCGAGATGGATGCCGGTCGGGTCCACGTCGCGGTCCCAGAAATAGTCGGTGACAAACCGGTAGGGAAAGCCCTGACGTCCGGTCGTCAGCCGCCAACCTGCGCGCTGGTAGCGAAGGAAGTAGCGGTCCGCAAAGACGTCGCGATCGGGAATCGCATTGTCGTCGAAGCGAATCAGCGTGATCGTTGGCGTGTTCTGGTTTTCGAAGGTACCGGTGCGCGCGCGGACGTTGACTTCCCAGTGTGCTGAAGGCTCCCAGCGCAGGCCGAGGCGCTGGGTCAGGCGCACGCGCGTGCGGTCGGCCCGCCCGACCACCGAATCCCGCTCGGACTCAAAGCGGAAGCGTGTGTCGCCGTACAGGTGGATGGAGGCTGCTTCGTTCAGGGCAACGTCGGCCTGAACCAGGGTCGTTGTGCAGATACCAAGCAGCAGCCAGGCACGCATCCGTGCGGCTGGCCGGCAGCGGTGCCTTTTCGTGCAGCGAGCCACGCGTGGAGATGGCCCCTTCAACGAACTTCGGGCAGGGATGCGCTTTCATCGAAAACCTCGTCCGTACCGATCTCGCTGGTGGCTTTATCAATCTGCACACGCAGGCGATCGAGCTTGTCCAGGGGCAAATTGAGAAAGAGATCGAGGCGGCGATTCATCAAATGAGCCACCTGCAGGAACAGGCGCCGTTGCGCTTCCAGCGGTCCGTCGAAGGCGGCAGGGTCGGGCGCGCCCCAGTGAGCGATGATGGGCTGGCCCGGCCAGATGGGGCACGATTCGCGGGCGTTGTCGCAGACGGTAATCACAAAGTCGAAGTGGACGTCGGCAAACTCTTTCCAGGACTTGCTGCGCGCGGGCGAGGGATCCACACCGAAGTTCGCGCGCAGGATCTCGAGCGTGAGCGGGTGGGGTGCGTCTTTGGGCGCGGCCCCCGCGCTGTAGCTGGCAAAGCGCTGGGGCGCTTTTTTGCGCAGCAGGTATTCGCACAGGATGCTGCGGGCGCTGTTGCCCGTGCACAGGAAGAGGACTTTGAGTTTGTTCATCGGCTGTGGTTGGCGGTGCTGGATTGATGCAGGGGAGGATGGTCCAGGGGCGGGGGGCAGGCGGCCTGTGTGCGACGCAGCCGAGTGACCAAAGCCTGCAGCTTGCGCAGGTCGGCCTTGAAGTGAAGCGACTCGCCACCGAGGTCCTGCAGGCATTTGAGGTTTTCAACGAGCAGTGCGCTGGGTGGCTCTACGAGGCGGTAGACCCGCCACTGCGCCTGATGGGAGCTTTCAACGAGCCCGAGTTGTTTGAGGTAGCGCAGTTGCTTGGAGATCTTCACCTGGTCGGCGCTCAGGATTTCCATCAGGTGGCAGACGCAGAGCGGGCCCTGGCGCAGGAGGTTGAGGATGCGCAGACGCTGCCGGTCACACAGGCATTTGTAGACATGGATGACGTCCATAACTTATGTATGCCATAAATTGTATATACTGCCAGATGAAACTACGTGAGCCCTCATGATTTTGTCGGAGGCGCTTCCAGCGCGGATTCCGGTGGTTGACTGGGGGAGGTCGTGGCCGATAGAGGAACGGCGCAATCGGTACTCGGGTTCCGGTTGTTTCCGACGCTCGAAATCGCGTTGGGCCTTCTTCAGCTCTCCAGACCCATGAAAATTTGCTGCATTGGCGCCGGTTATGTCGGCGGCCCGACCATGGCGATGATCGCCCATCAATGCCAGGATGTCACCGTGACGGTGGTCGACATCAACGAAAAGCGCATTGCCGCTTGGAACTCAGAGGACCTGCCGATTTTCGAGCCGGGCCTGGACGAGGTCGTCAAAAACGCGCGGGGGCGCAACCTGTTCTTTTCGTCGGAAGTGGATGCGCAGATCGCCGCGGCGGACATGATTTTTATCGCCGTGAACACGCCGACCAAGACCTACGGCGTGGGCGCGGGCCGGGCGGCGGATCTGAAATACGTTGAGAAGTGCGCGCGGCGCATCGGCGAGGTGGCCACCAGCGACAAGATCGTGGTGGAGAAGTCGACCATCCCGGTCCGCACAGCTGAGAGTATCAAACGTATCCTGACCTCGCGCAACGGAGGGCCGCGCTTTCAGGTGCTCTCCAACCCAGAGTTTCTGGCCGAGGGTACGGCCATCAAAGATCTGCTCAACCCGGACCGCGTACTGATCGGCGGCGACCAGACCGAAGAAGGCCAGGCGGCCATCCAGAAGCTGGTCGATGTCTATGCGAAGTGGGTTCCCTCGGAGCGCATCCTGACCACGAACGTGTGGTCCAGCGAGCTCTCAAAGCTGACCGCCAACGCCTTCCTGGCCCAACGTATCTCGTCGATCAACGCGATCAGCGCGCTGTGCGAGGCGACCGGGGCGGACGTGGACGAGGTGGCCCGCTCAATCGGAACCGACTCACGCATTGGGCCAAAATTCCTGCGTAGTTCGGTGGGTTTTGGCGGTTCCTGCTTTCAGAAAGACATCCTCAATCTGGTTTACCTGTGCGAACACTTTGGGCTGCCCGAGGTGGCGGCGTATTGGGAGCAGGTCGTCATCATGAACGACTACCAGAAGCAGCGCTTTTCCCGCCGAATTGTCACCCAGCTGTTCAATACGGTTTCAGACAAGCGCATCGCGGTGCTGGGCTTCGCCTTCAAGAAGGACACGGACGACACGCGCGAGTCGGCGGCAATCTACGTGTGCCGCGACTTGCTGGAGGAGCAGGCGCGCTTGGCTATCTACGATCCCAAGGTGTCAGCGGAAAAGATCTACGCGGATTTGGCGGCGGTCATGCCCGGACAGGAGGCGTTCATTCGCGAGCGGGTTGAAGTGTGCCAGGACGCATACGCCGCTGCGGACAAGGCCCACGCCATCGCCGTGCTGACCGAGTGGGACGCATTTCGCGAGCTCGATTACGCGAAGATCCACGCGGCCATGCTGCATCCGGCCTGGCTCTTTGACGGGCGCAACATCATGGACCGCAAAAAGCTGGAGGCGCTGGGCTTCTCCACCTTCGGCATCGGCAAAGGCGTGCACGACCGTGGCGGTGTGATGGATTCAGGCGGTTGAGCCCGGCTTTTTCTACGGCTTGGGTGAATTGATGCGGGCGAAGCTGCCCAGCTGGATGTAGGTTTCGCCGTCGGCCTTAAAGTCGAAGAGCGCGCCCAGGCGGTCGGGCACCGCGTAGTCGTCCCGCAGGACCAGCGCGATGCACTCCGCTCCCGAAGGCAGCTCGACCGTAAAGTAGCCGAACTCGATGGTGGTGGCTTCGGCGATGGGGGTCAGTGTCTGCAGAAAACGCTCCCATCGGCTGATGGCTTCACTTTCGGCCGTGCGAATGGCTTCGAGGCGATTGCGGTAGCGGGTGTAAAGATCGGGGTCGGAGCCGGGTTCGGGTGGCGTGAGGCGTGTGCGGTCGCGACGCACGTTTTCCAGCGCGTCGGTCAGGTTCTGGAGTTCGGTGCGGAGGTCCTTGGCTTGGGTGCCCGCGTAGATGTGGACGGTGCGCGCCTCATTTTTGGAGAAAATGCGCACTCCGCCTTCGTGCGTCACCTTCGATGGACCGCAGGCAGGTAGCACCAGCAACTTCAAGCCGATCGCAAGGAGACAGGCGGGGCGTAGGTAAGAGCGCATGGGTGCACTTGAGGGCGGCGAGCCCGAAGCGGCAAGCCCAGGTTGTGGTGCCGGGAAAAGCTCGACCGGACGAACGTGTCTGGGCGAACTTGGTCAGGTATGCTTAGAAACTCTGGAGCGTCTGTCTGCCGTTGGCTGTGCCTGTGGTGCAGCTGCTGGCTGACGGTGTCCGCGGAGGGTTTGCCGCGCGGCGGGCAGACCGCCTTTTCGGGGCGGGGCGCTTCCGCATTTCAACTCCAGCGTGCGGTGATTGTGTTGCCGAAGGTGGCATCCGACTTGGAGCAACTGGCTGCAGAGGAACTGGCGCTGCACCTGGCGCTTTTGTTTGAGCGCGAGTTCCAGATTGTGAAGGAAGACGGCCCAGTCGCAGGCCCTGGAATTTTTTTGGGAAAGACGCGGGCGGCGGCGCAAGCGATGCCGGTTGACCCATCCCTGGACCGCGACGGTTATCGTATCCATGCTGAGAAGGCACAGCTCTTTATCCGTGGCGGGACCGATCAGGGTACGCTCTTCGGTGCCTACGGACTCTTGCAGGATTTTTTGGGAATCTACTGGCTGGAGCCTGGCGCGCAGGGCACCTCGTTGCCGGCAAAGGTGCCCGCATTGCCATGCCGGTTGGACGTGCGGGTCGAGCCCTCTTACCTCTCTCGACAGATCGCGGGGCTGCGCACGCCTGAGGAGCGTGTCTGGGGGCGACGCAACCGATTGAAGAGCCGGTACGTTTACAACCACGGGCTCTTCCGCATTTTTACACCCGAGGTAGCGGCGGAGCACCCGGAGTTTTTTCCGATCATCGATGGCGAACGCCGCCTGCCCGCGCGTTTTTCCGGGGGTAGCGCCCAGCCCAACATCGCGCTGCCCGAGGTGGTTGCGTTTACCGCCGAGGCGGCGGAGCGGCACTTTCGCGAGAACCCGCAGGCACTGAGTTTCTCCATCGCGCAAAACGACAGTACGGCCTGGGACGAAGGTCCAGAGACGGCGGCGGTGGTCGAGCCCTTTCGCTATTTTCGCAAGGAGGCGGACTATTCGGCGCTGATGTTCGGCTTTGCCAACGAGGTCGCCGAACGGCTGGAGACGGCGTTTCCGGACAAAAAACTGGGCGTGCTCGCCTACCAGCAGACGCAGAACGTGCCGCCGTTTCCGGTGCACCGTAACGTGCTGCCGTACCTGGCGACGGATCGCTTCAACTGGCTGGTGCCGGAGTTTCGCGAGGAGGACAAGGCGCTGATCCGGGCGTGGGGCGAAAGCGGCGTGGAGACCTTCGGGCTCTTCGATTATCCGTACGGGCGGGGTTACCTTTTTCCGCGCTATGCGCCGCATTGGGTCGAAGCGATTCAGTATGCACATGCGTATGGAGCTACAGGATACATCGCCGACGCTGGGCCCATCTGGGGATGGGACGCACCGAAGCTCTGGACGCTGGCCCAGGTCCTTTGGGATGTGGGACAGTCGCAGGTAGCGTTGCTGGATACCTACGCGGCGCGCGCTTACGGCGAGATAGCCACGCCCACCTTGAATGCGCTCCTCGGCAGCCCCCATTTTGATGACGCTGTCTACGGTGAAGCGCGCTGGCTGAAAGGATTTTTCAATCTCTCCCAGTTTGAAGTGCTGCAAGGCTGGCCACCGGTGCGAACTTCGCTCGGCTCGGGAACCCCGCTGCCTGAGGCGCTTCCGCCGGAAGTTTCCCAGAGGGTATCCCGGCTGCGCGATTTGCTGGACCAGGTGCGGCCGCTCGAGCGATTCTATCGGCAGTGGCAGAGCGTAAGTGCCGCACCACCGACGGATGCACAGCTGGTGGACTTTGAGCAGAATCGCCAAGCGATGGAAGCAGCTTTTCTCAACGAGCGCGCGCAGGGGCTGACATCGCTGGCATTTACCGGGTTGTTTCGGCAGATCTTTCAGACGAGTCCGGTGTACCGCTGGGCGCTGGTCAACGATTGGCCGGAATTTTTCGAGGGGCTCAAGGCGGAGGGGCTGGCCCGGCTGAAAGCACAACCGCCGGTCAATGCGAACAGCGGCTTTGAGCGCACCTTGTTCTTTGAGCGGAGGCCGCTCGATTACGCGACACTGCGCGAGTATCGACGAGTGGGCGGTTGGCAACTCTCCTTTAGCAACAGCGAGGGACTTGCTGTTGCCCAGACCGAGGGGGCGGCGTTCGCAGGACAGCGCGGGCTGTCGCTGGAAAATGCCGGGACCTTCACGCTTTCTTGCGGTGGCGCTGTCGAACCGGGCGACGCCGTGCTGGCGCAGTTGCAGACGCGCGGGCAAGTCGGCCCCGGCACGCGGCACACGCTCATCCTGGGCTGGAAGGACGCCGAGGGTCGCCTCTTGCAACCGGTGCCCGAGGACCGTCTGCCGCCGAGCCATACCTTTGAAGAATGGCTGCCGCTAGTCGTGTACGGGCAGGCGCCGGAGGGAGCGGCGTTCTGGTTTGCGGCGTGGGTGGTGCAGTATCAGGAAAGCGGGGACTGGGCGCAGGCAGATGCGTTTGAGGTGCGCGTACTCCCGCGCGCTGAACGCACTCAAGCGCCTGCCAAAGACGACGATGGCGAAGGGAAGTGATCGGTTACCATGTTGAAGCGGCTTTTTGATTTTGCGGTGGCGCTGCTGGCCTTGCTGGTCCTGTGGCCGGTGATGGCGCTGCTGGCGCTGTGGATCTGGGCAAAGCTGGGCCGCCCGATTTTTTTCCGCCAGGTCAGGCCGGGGCTGCGGGGCCGGCCGTTCGGGCTCGTTAAATTTCGCACGATGCGCGAAGCCTTCGACGCCGAGGGTAAGCCGCTGCCCGACCACGAGCGCCTGCCGCCGTTGGGGCGCTTTCTGCGGGGGACCAGCCTGGATGAGCTGCCGGAGCTGTGGAACATCCTAAAGGGTGAAATGAGCCTCGTGGGCCCGCGCCCCCTGCTCATGGCCTACCTGGAGCGTTACAGCGCCGAGCAGGCGCGCCGGCACGACGTGCGCCCGGGCCTGACCGGCTGGGCCCAGATCAACGGGCGTAACGCGGTTACCTGGGAGGAGCGCTTTCGCCTGGATGTCTGGTACGTGGACCACCGCAGCTTCTGGCTGGATCTGAAAATCATCGGCCTGACCGCCCTGAAAGTCATCCGGCGCGAGGGGATCAATGCCTCGGCGGAGGTGACGATGACGGAGTTTATGGGCAGTACGGGCCCGGCGGCGGAGTCCGAATCAGGGTTGCCCCGGCAGTGATCTGCGGGTACCCCTCTGCGCCATGCAGCAACGTGTCCAGGAAATCGTGCGGGCGGTCGTCCGCGAGGCAGCCGAGGAAGGCGATCTGCCCGAGTTGCGGAGTCCCTCCGCGGATACGCCTCTGTTCGGCGGGGACAGCGGGCTGGACTCGATGGGGCTGGTCACGCTGATTGCCGACTTGGAAGAGCGTCTGGCCGAGGCCTTCGAGCAACCGATTGTGCTGGCCGACGAACGCGCCATGAGCCGTTCACGCTCGCCCTTCCGCACGGTGGGCGCGCTGGAGGAATACGTTTGCGGGCTGCTGAGCGAAGCGGCTGCGGAGGGTGCCTAAGATGAGCGGCGTGATGCTCATTACCGGCAGCCGTAAGGGCATTGGCCGCGAACTGGCCGAGCGATACCTGGACGCGGGCTGGACGGTGGCCGGGTGCTCCCGCGATACGGCGGACTGGAGCCATCCTAGCTACCGGCATTTCTGCCTGGACGTCGCCGATGAGCCCGAGGTCGTCAAAATGGTCCGGGCGGTTGCCAAGGAACTCGGCGGCTTAGATGTGCTGTTGAACAACGCGGGCATCGCCTCGATGAACCACGTGCTGCTGACGCCCGTCACCTCGGCCCGTCGCATTCTGGAGACGAACTTCGTCGGCTCGTTCCTGTTTTGCCGGGAGGCGGCCAAGGTGATGTCGCGCCGAAAAAGCGGGCGCATCGTCAACTTTTGCACCGTGGCCACGCCGCTGCGCCTGGAGGGGGAGGCCCTCTACGCCGCGAGCAAGGCGGCCATCGTGAATTTTACCGAAATTATGGCGCGAGAGCTCGGGCCGACAGGTGTGACCGTAAATGCGGTGGGACCCACGCCGGTGCCGACCGACCTGATTCGCAACGTGCCCAAGGCAAAGATGGACGCGCTGCTGGCGCGGCAGGCGATTCAGCGTTTTGGCACGGTCGAGGACGTGGCCAACGTAGTGGATTTCTTCATACGCCCGGAGAGTGCGTTCATTACTGGCCAGGTGCTGTACCTGGGAGGCGTGCATGGCTGAGCCTGACGTGGCGCAGTGGCTGTGGGCGCGGGTGGAGCGGATCGCCGAGCGCACTCTGCTGATCGACGCCGAAGGCGAGACGACCATCTTTGGCGAATTTTTTGAACGCGTGGAAGCACTGCGCCCGCAGTTTACTCGGGACGTTCTGAAGGGGTCACAAACGGTGGCGTTCGCAGCGGACGCCCGGGCGGAGACCCTGGCCCTGATGTTTGCCCTGGCTTGCGAGGGTCATGTGCTGGCACCGCTCTTTGCCGGCAACGAAGCCGAGCGTGCCGACCGTCTGCGGGAGGGCCGGGTCACGTTGGAGGCGGACGTGCGGGATGGTCAGACCACGCTGACGCCCGTCGTATCCGAATTACGGATACATAAATTGGTGGCAGGTTTGCAGGCTGCGAAGCGCCCGGGACTACTGTTGTTTTCCAGCGGGTCGACCGGCAAGCCCAAGGCGATGCTGCATGACTTTCTGAAGCTGATAACCCCCTACGGCCTGAAGCCACTCAAAGATTTGCGGCTGCTTCTGTTCATGGCGCTGGATCACATTGGTGGCATCGACACCTTGCTGCGGACCTTTACCAATGGCAGCACGCTGGTGGCCGCGCCCGCGCGCGATCCGGAGACTGTCGCCCGGATCCTTGAACGGCACCGGGTTCAGGTCCTGCCAGCTTCGCCCACCTTTTTGAACCTGTTACTGCTCTCCGGCGCGCCCGCACGGCACGACTTGTCCTCGTTGCGCATCATCGCGTATGGAGCCGAGCCGATGCCGCAAGCGCTGCTGGAGCGCCTGGCCGATGCCTTCCCACAGGCCTCGCTGCAGCAAAAATTCGGCACCAGCGAAACCAACGCCATCCGGGTGCAGTCGCGGGATTCGCGCAGCCTGGAAATACGTATCGATGCTGCGGATACACAGTACCGGATCGAGGACGGCGAACTGCTCCTGAAGACGCCCGCGCGCATCCTGGGTTACCTCAATGCTCAAAGCGACGCACTGGCCGCCGCGGGCTGGTTTCGCACCGGCGATCTCGTTGAAGCATCCGACGACGGTTGGCTGCGCATCGTCGGGCGCAAGCGCGAGGTCATTAATGTTGGCGGTGAAAAAGTCCTGCCTGGCGAGGTGGAGGATTTTTTATCCGGGCTTGCGGAGGTGGCCGATTGCACGGTGTTCGGGCGGGCCCACCCGATGATGGGGCAGGTCGTCGCGGCGCAGGTGGTGCCGGCGGAAGGCGTCGACGCGGCAACCGTCAAAAAGGTGGTTCGCATGGCGTCCCGCCAGAGTTTGGAGGCCTGGAAGGTGCCCGTGCACATTGAGGTTGTCGAGGCGCTGAAGGTGGGCAGCCGCTTTAAGAAACAGCGGATGACCGAGCACACGGAGTCTTGAGCCCCTGCGTTTAGGTCGATTCAAAGGGGCATGGCCAGAAGCCGATTTGAAGAGGGACAGATTCGAGCGGTCGTTACGAGTGTGCCGGCGACGGTTCGGCGCATTGACGATGATGCGGAACTGCTGGGCAATAACCCGGCCCAGCTCGAGCGCATCAAGAAAACCATCGGCCTGAACGAGCGCCGGGTCGTTCAACCGACGACGACCACCGCCGACCTCTGCGAGGCCGCGGCCCGGCACCTGTTGGAACGTGCGACGCTCGCCGTGGAATCGGTCGATGTGCTGATCTGCGTGACGCAGACGCCCGATTACTTTCAGCCATGCAACGCGGCGTTGCTGCAGGGGAAACTCGGCCTGCCGCAAACCTGTGCCGCTTTCGACGTAAACCTGGGCTGCTCGGGCTACGTCTATGCGCTCTGGCTGGCCTGGTTGATGGTCAATGGTGGTGGCGCGGCAAACGTGCTGGTGCTGGCAGGCGACACGATCAGCCGCCAGACGCACCCGCGCGACCGGGCGGTGGCTCCGCTCTTTGGCGATGGCGGTAGCGCCACCTGGGTCAGCGCCGGGGCCGCCGGGGAACCGGTCTTTTTCGACCTGCACACCGATGGCACGGGTTTCGGCCACCTGATCGTGCCAGGCGGGGCGTTTCGTCAGCCGGCGGGTCCTTCCACTCAGGAAGTCGTCACCGACGCGGAGGGCAACATGCGCCGCGCGGACAACCTCTACATGAACGGTGCCGAGGTGTTTAACTTTTCCATCAAGGTCGAGCCCAAGGCCATTCGTGAGCTGCTGGAGTTTGCGCAGACCGATGCCGATGCCGTCGATGCCTTTGTCTTCCATCAGGCCAATCGCTACATCATCTCAAACATCGTGCGACGGCTCAAAGTGCCGCTAGAAAAGGCGCCCTGCGACGTGGTGGAAAAGTACGGTAACCAGTCCAGTGCCTCGATTCCGTCGGCGCTTTGCGAGTCACTGGGTGGCACGCTTAAAGGCGCAACGCAGCGGCTCGTGCTGTCGGGATTCGGGGTGGGACTCTCGTGGGCGTCGATGCTCGCCGTGGTCGGCAACCTCGAATGCGCGGAGGTTATCACGCTGGCTGATGCCTAGTATCCGGTCCGCAAGTATTCGCTTTATCGATACGGCATTTCCTGCGATAAGGCAGCACTGATGAACGACGACGCATTTATTTCTCAGTTTGCCGACAGCATCGAAGGGCTGGAGGCAGCCGGCCTGACGCTGGACACGCGTCTGGCTGACATCCCGCAGTGGGATTCGCTGGCAATCCTCACCACCATTGCCATGGCGGACGCGGATTTTGAGGCGACGGTTAGCGGACAGGAACTCAACCAGTGCGCGACGATTGGCGACATCAAGGCGCTGATCGAGCGCAAGCAGGGCTGACGCATGGCAGCGGGCGACCCCTACCGCCTCGACAATCAGCGAATCCTGGTCACCGGTGCCAGTTCGGGTATCGGTGCGGCGACGGCGCGGCTGCTGGCCCGGCGGGGCGCTCAGGTGTTGCTTAACGGGCGCGACGAACCGCGGCTGAACTCGGTTGCCCAAAGCCTTGAAGGCGAGCAGCCCCAGACTTTCCAGGCAGACCTCAGCGAGCCGGCTGCCCGTAGCGAGTTGGCCCGCGCAGTCGGGGTGTTGGATGGGCTGGTTTTTTCTGCGGGGGTGGCCAAGCCAGCGCCCGCCAAATTTTGGCAGGCCAAAGACTGGGAACAGACCAACGCGATCAATCACGCCGCGCCCCTGTTGTTCGCCCGCGAGCTGCTGAAAGCCAAGGCGCTGGCCGATGGGGCCTCGCTCGTCTTTGTTTCGTCGATCTCCGCGCACCGGGCCAGCGTGGGCTACGGACTCTACGCGGCGAGCAAGGCGGCGCTGGAGGCCGGCGTGCGGGTCTTGGCGCTGGAGTTGGCACCTCGAAAAATCCGGGCGAATTGTCTGGTGCCAGGCTTGGTGGAGACGCCGATGACGGACGCGCAGTCGGCGATTCCAGATGCGTCGATGCAAGCCTACCGCGCGCGCTATCCGCTGGGCACGGGCGCGCCGGATGATGTTGCTTTGGCGGCCGGCTTTTTGCTGTCGCCAGCCTCAAAATGGACGACCGGCACCAGCCTACTGCTGGACGGCGGCTACAGCCTCACCTGAGCCATGGAGGACGTTTATATTGTGGGCGCGGGCGGTTTCGCTCGAGAGGTCTTTGCCTGGGCGAGCCAACATCCAGAGTGCGGTGCGCGCTGGCGTCTGGCGGGATTTCTGGACGACAACCCGAAGGCCCTGGACGGCTTTGATTTGCCGGTCGCCGTGGTTGGATCCATCCGGGATCACCAGCCCAAACCGAATGAGTTGCTCCTGCTAGGACTGGGCTTGCCGAAGGCGAAGCGTGCCTGCGTAGAATCTTTGCAGGCGCGTGGCGGGCACTTTCTGAGCCTGATTCATCCCAGCGCGGTCCTGGGCCAGCGCATCACCCTGGGCGATGGTGTGGTGATCTGCCCGGGGGTTATTGTCACCTGTGATGTTCGCATCGGCAGTTACGCCATGCTCAACTGCCATGCCACGGTGGGCCACGATGCGCTTGTTAGCGACTACACCACGCTGAGTGGACACGTGGATCTGACCGGACACGTGCAGGTGGGCGCGGAGGTCTTCTTTGGCTCGCGCGCCTCCGTCATTCCGGGCAAGCGCGTGGGCGACGCTGCGGTGGTCGGCGCGGGTGCCGTCGTCATACGCGATGTACCGACGGGCTCGACGGTTTTTGGCAACCCGGCGCGGGTGATTGCCTAAAGGCTGCGGGGCGCGCTCGCGCCAGTTGCCTGCGCGCTTTCGACGGCGGAACCGGAATCACCCGCGGTACTGCCGATCTGCAAAGGCACATGCGCCACAATGTCTTTCATGACGACTTGCAGCTTTTCGTTGTTCCAGAAACTGCCGTCCTCATTGACGTTGAGCGGGCGGTTGGTGTGAACACGCAAAAAGTACTGCTGCTGACGCTGATTGAAGCCGAAGCGCTGGAAGTCGTCGAAGACAAGCAGGCCGCGTTTGATTTTGCCCCAGATGCTGGCGTCCCAGCCCTCGGCTTCGTAGCCGTACAAACCGTCGCCGACCAGATGCCAAAAGATGACATCAACCTCGTGGCCGTTGGGAGTTTGGTAGCGACCGTACTCGGCAGGTTTGATGGGCGTACCGCCGACTTGGAGGCCTTCGAAGCGCTGGCGGTCGAGTCGGGTCATGCCGGCGTTGACCCAGCAGGTGTCGGGGTTGTGGGTGCCGACTCGGTTGTAGGGGGCGGTGCCGGGCTTCCAGTAGGCGAGGTAAACTTGGAAATAGGTGCCATCGTAGGCGTAGGTGCGCACGATGGAATCATCGTATTGCAGGATTGCACGCACGCGTTCATCGGCAAAGTCCTCGGCACCCAACTCATCGGAATGTACCGCCCAGTTGCCCAGTTCATCCGGAAGTACCTCGGTGAGCGGCACTTCCAGCGGAGGGACTTCTTCGGTGCTCATGGACACCAAAATTTGCATGCCAAGGATGAAAACAACGGTGAGAGCGCCAACGATGAGGATGATTTTTTTCATTCGCAGTCTGGGACAAAAGTTTTGCATGTTAGTACCATCGAATCTTCACGGAATCAACCCACGGGTCAGGCGCTTGACGCGCTTTCCTGGCAGCGCTCGTTTCGGCTGGACGCCGCTTACAAGCCGCAGGTCGAGGCGCTTTTCTTCTTCAACCCGCGTCAGACGGCTTTTCTGCCGTGGATCGAAGCGGCGATCGAGCGATTTGGCATTCCCAAACTGGAGGTGAACGCTCAGCGGCAGCTGCATTTCACCTTGGGAGACGAGCCCGTGGATGCCCTCTATCTGATTGATCGTGAATTGTTTGTGGAAGATCTGCCCAGGGTTGTGGCCGTCGCGCTTCATCGGCGGGTAGCGCCCGATCGGCTGGCGGTGATTCACCTGGCCCTGGACCCGGAGGCACCTGGGGCTTCCACTGGACAGCTGATGGACGCCCTGCTTTTGCAAATGAGAACGCTCGCGCAAAAAGCCCGCGGCGTGAAGTGGCTTTGGCTCCTGTATGCCCCGGGCGAGGGCGTATTTTTCAGAGTACTTGAACCAGACCCGGCCTGAAAAAGCCCGTTGCCGGTGCAAAGCGGGTCGACTATGACTGCGCGCGAATCGCTAATGAAGCCACCGACCCAACCCACCCAACCGACCGGCCGACCCTACCGCATCTACTTGTCGCCGCCGCATTTGAGCGGGCTGGAACAGCGTTACGTGGCCGAGGCGATGGCAGACAACTGGGTGGCCCCCGCCGGGCCGGACCTGGCGCGCTTTGAGCAGGCTTTCATGGCGGCCACCGGAGTTGCGCACGCTGTGGCGGTGGCCTCTGGCACGGCTGCACTGCACCTGGCGCTGCGATTGGCCAAGGTCGAGCCGGGCGATGAGGTCCTGTGCTCGGACGTGACTTTTGTCGCCACGGGCAACCCCATCCTCTACCAGGGGGCGACGCCCGTCCTGATCGACTGCGAGCCTGCAAGTTGGAATCTCGACCCGGAACTGTTGGTTGATGCTATTTCCGACCGGCGGCGGCTGGGGAAATCGCCAAAGGCGCTGGTAGCGGCCCACATCTACGGTCAGGCCGCGCAGATCGAACGGGTCGCCGAGATTTGCGCGGCGGAGGGAATCGTTTTGATCGAAGACGCCGCCGAGAGCCTTGGCTGTGCCCTCGAGGGTCGGCAGCCGGGAACTTTTGGGCGGATGAGCGCCTTTTCCTTTAACGGCAACAAAATGCTCACGACCGGGGGCGGCGGCCTGTTTGCCAGTCAAGATGCATCGCTGGCTCAGCGGGCACGTCACCTGGCCAGTCAGGCGCGCCTGCCCGGAGCCTTTTATGACCACGACGCGCTCGGGTATAACTATCGCATGAGCAACATCCTGGCGGCGATCGGGCGAGGGCAGCTCGAAACCTTGCCTGAACGCGTGCGCCGTTGCCGTGAGATTTTCCAGGCCTATCAAGCTGCCCTGGGCGAGTTGGAGGGGATTGGCTTTCAGCCGCAGTTGCCCGGGACAGAGGGCTCGCGTTGGCTGACGGTGATGACCGTCGACCCGGAGGTTCACCCGGAGGGCCGCTACCGGGTGTTGCGCCATCTGGAGGCGCATGGCATCGAAGCGCGTTCGATCTGGCGGCCGCTGCACCAGCAGGCGGTGTTTCAGGCCTTTCCGTTGTACAGCAACGGCGTGGGCGCAGCGCTCTTTGAGGCCGGCGTCTGCCTGCCCAGTGCCACGCAGATGAGCGAGAGCGACCAGGCGGAGATCATCGGACGGGTCAAGGAGGCGCTGGGGCTTGGCTGAGGTGCCGTCAACCGGGGCCCAACGCCGCCCAGTGCGCATCTGCAGCAACGTGGCCGGGGAGCAGCTGCGCTTTCTAAAAAAGTGCCTGGAGCACGCGGGTTACGAGGCTGCGTTACACACGCCCATCGACGAGGCGAGTTACCGTCGCTTGAGCTCCGGGGGGAGGCTGGGCCGGCTCTGGCTGCGAGTGCGGATGTACCTGACTTATCCGCTGGGGCTGATTTGGCGCGCGTTGCGCGACCCGTCCGAGGTGCTCTACATCGTCACCAGCAATGGTTTTCACGCCCCCTGGCTGGCGGCGGAAGCCCGAGCGCTGAAGGATGCGCCGGTCGTGCATCTATTGTATGATTTGTTTCCCGATGCCTTGGAGGTTGCGGGCTCCTGGGAACGCGATTCGATGGCCTCGCGTTTAGTGGGCGGCGTGCAACAGCGCACCCAGCGCATCTGTGCCGGCACGGTGTATCTGGGTGAATTTCTGCGTGCGCATGCCGAAGCGCGCTGGGGTGAAGCCGCTCTGAGCATGGTGGCGGACGTTTCGGCGGAAACAGATGCGACGCCGCCAGAGCTGAAACCCCCGGACGACACCCTGGTTTTTCGCTACGGCGGCCAGCTTGGCTGGATGCACGAGGCCGAACTGCTGGCCAACTGCATTCGCGCGGTGGTTGAAAACCCTCCCAAGGAGCGCGCGGTACGTTTTGAATTGAATGTATCGGGCGCGCGGGCGGCGTGGATTCAGGATGCGCTGAAGGGCCTGCCCGGCGTAGAGGTAACGGGCACTCTCCCCATCGAAGCCTGGCGCGCGCATGCTCCGAACTGCCACGTGGGCCTGGTAACGCTGCAGCCGGGTGGGGCGACGGTCTGTCACCCCAGCAAAAGCTACGGGATGCTGGCGCATGGGTTGGCGTTGCTCGTGCTGTGTCCGCAGTGGAGCGATTTGGCCCGGCTGGTCCACCGGACGCAGACCGGCGTGGTCGTTTCCACGACTCCGGAGGGCGTCGTCCCCGAGCCGGGCGGGACCGATTATTTTCAGTTGGTTGAGCAGCGCCGCGCGGAGGCGAAGGTCATTGAAGAATTCAAGGCGGCGGTGCATGGGCTGGCCGCGAAACCCGAATTGCTCGCCCAAGCACGTTTGAATGCCCAGCGGGCGATGCGCGATCAGTTTAACGCAGACAGTCTGGGTGCACGCTGGAGTGGTTTTTTGGAGGCGGTGGTGGCTTCACGGGCTGCTGAAAATTGAGGTTTACCTTTGGCGGGGTATGGTGTGGCCTTCCCGGCTCTCTCTGGCACTCATGAGCACTTCCGACAAGCGCCGCCGCATTCTCCTGATCTCTCAGGTGTATCCGCCCGACCCGGCGGCAGTTGGTCAGTATATGGCTGAGTTGGGCGAGGCGCTGGCGGGGCGCGGCTGGGATGCGCGAGTGCTGACCTCGGGCAGTGGGTACGAGGATCCCTCGATCAAATATCCGCCCAGAGAAAATCTACGCGGGGTGCAGGTGCGACGGCTGCCCTTCTCCTCGCTGGGCAAGAAAACCATCCTGCACCGCCTGGCAGGGCAGGGGCTTTTCTGTCTACAAGCGATTTTGCGCGGGCTTTTCATGCCCAAGCTTGGCCTGATCGTGATCACCACCTCGCCACCCATTGGGAGTCTGGTCGGGCTGACGGTGGGGCTTCTGCGACGGTGTCCGGTGGCCTATTGGGTGATGGACATCAACCCCGACCAGGCGGTCATCCTGGGCAAGGCGCGCGCAGGCAGCTTACTGGTGCGCCTTTTCGAAAAGTTTGACCGGGCCATCCTGCGGCGGGCCAAGGCGATCATCACCCTGGACACCTACATGGCTGAGCGCCTCAAGCGAAAGGCACCCAGCGCCGCCCCGCGCATCGAGTCGGTTGCGCCCTGGCCCATGGAGGAGCGGCTGGAGCGCATCGCGCACGCCGACAATCCCTTCCGCAAGGCGCATGGCCTGGAGGGTAAAACCGTCATCATGTACAGCGGCAACCATAGCATCGCACATCCGCTGGATACTGTGCTGGAGGCAGCGCTGAGGTTGCGTGATCATCCGCGGCTTGAGTTTCTGTTCATCGGTGGCGGGCACGGCAAAAAATCCATTGAGGCGGCTATCGAACGCGCGCATCCGGCCAATCTACGCTCATTGCCTTATCAGCCTTTGGAGACGCTTTCGCAGTCGTTGTCGGCGGCGGATGTACACCTGGTGGCCATGGGTACGCAGATGGTCGGAGTGGTGCATCCGTGCAAGGTCTACGGAGCCCTCGCTCTGGCAAAGCCGGTTTGCTTCATTGGGCCGCGCCCCAGCCACGTGACCGACCTGCTCGACGCCGCCGACTGCGGGTGGGCCGTGAATCAGGGGGCGGTCGATGCGCTGGTCGAGCGCTTTGAAGCCATCGCCGAGGCAGACCCGCAGGAACTCGAAGCCATGGGCCAGCGCGGCCAGCAACTGATTGGCGAGAGGTTTTCCCACCAGGCTCTCTGCGCCCGCGTCTGTGAACGCCTGGAAGCCGTGGCCCGCTAATCCCAGGCCCGGTGACCCGGGCGGGACATGTTTGCTTCGCAAATTGGGTCTCTACTCCAGAACGCGATGTGAGAACGGGCTACGAATGCCATCGCGCATGCTTAAATCTGTCATTGCGAGCGTGCCCCTGTGGCGCGCGTAGCAATCCAGGCGCAGGCCCTAGCTCGGTGACCCGGACAGGACATGTTTGCTTCGCGAATTAACTAATGTATTTATGATACGAAACAAGAACGTCGTGTCTTCGTGACTTCGTTGTAAACACCGTAGGCCTCGGTGCCTTCGTGGCAAAACTTACACACCATCGCGGCTTCGCGGTGAAAACCGAAAGCGCCCCTACAACGCGGGCACCTCGAAGCCAAAGTGCTGGGCGGCGTTGTGGTAGCAGACGTTGGCGATGAGCGGTTCGTAGAGCGCGGGCTCGTCGGGGATAAGGCCCTGCTCCACTTCGCTGCCGACTATTTCGCAGAGCAACCGCCTGAAGTACTCGTGCCGGCAGTACGACAGGAACGAACGCGAGTCCGTCAGCATGCCTACAAAGCGTGAGAGCAGTCCGGTGTTCGAGAGCGCGTTCATCTGCGCGGCCATCCCTTCGAGTTGGTCGTTGAACCACCAGCCCGAGCCGAACTGTATCTTGCCGGGGATTTCGCCGCTGCTGTCCTGGAAGTTGCCGGTCAGGGTGGCGAAGAGGTAGTTGTCGATGGGGTTGAGGTTGTAAAGGACGATGCGCGGCAGGGTGCCGCCCAACTCGAGCGTGTCGAGGTAACGCGCGAGGGTGCGCCCTTGGGCAAAGTCGCCGATGGAGTCTGCACCGATGTCCGGCCCGAGCTTTTTGAAAAGGCGCGTGTTGGTGTTGCGCAGACCGCCCAGGTGAAGCTGCTTGGTCCAGCCCCGGTGAAAATCCAGCACGCCGAAATAGACCATCAGGAAAGACGCGAACTGGCTTTTTTCCTCGGCGGTGGCGTTCTCGCCAGCCTTGGCCTTGTCGAAAATCGCGGTGGCGGTCTCTTCGGTGCAAAAGTCCGCGTAGCAGTGCTCCATGCCGTGATCGGAGAGGCGCCCGCCGATCTCGTGAAAGGTGTCGTGGCGCTCCTTGAGCGCGGTGGTGAAGCTCGAAAAGCTGTCGCACTTGACGCCGGATACGGCTTCGAGTTGCGCGAGCCAGGCGTTCCACTCGGTCGCCTTGTCGACGTTGAGTGCCTTGTCCGGACGGTAGGTGGGGTAGACGCGGGTTTTGAGCGCACCGGCCTGATTGTGCTCGGCGATCGTCTGGTGCTGCTTGAGAGGGTCAGTGGGGTCGTCGGTGGTGCAAACAACCGCGACCTTGAATTTGTTTAAAATGTCATGCGCTTTCAGCCTGGGAAGCTGGGCGTTGACGCCATCCCAAATCTCCTTGGCGGTAGCCTCGCTGATCAGAAGATCGATGCCGAAGTAGCGCCGCAGTTCCAGATGGCACCAGTGGTACATCGGGTTGCGCAGCGTCATGGGAACCGTCCGGGCGAAGGCGAGCCACTTGTCGTAAGGGTCGGCGTCGCCGGTGCAAAATTCCTCAGCGATACCGTTGGCGCGCATGAGCCGCCATTTGTAATGGTCGCCCGCGAGCCAGATGTCGGTGAGGTTTTCGAACTGCCGATTCGAGGCGACGTCCTCGGGGGGCAGGTGGCAGTGATAATCGATGATGGGCAGCGGTGCAGCTACCTCGTGATAAAGGCGCTTGGCCGTCGGGCTGGTCAGCAGGAAATCGTCGTCGAGGAAAGGCATGGCAGCGTTAGGGTGCGAAGTCGGCGGAAGGGAAGGCCCTTCACGTCACCGGTTTTTGTCCGAAGAATGAGGGAGCGTCTCCCCCGCACAACCCGAAAATCCGTTCTCAATGCCGCGTACTCGTATTTCGCTTGTTTGGCTGCTGCTGCCCTGGGCGCTAACGCTGCCCTTGCAGGCGCTGCCGCCGGAGCTGGTCGTGCGGGCAGAGGCTGCGCTCCATGCGGAGATTCCCGTCCCGAGCGGTCCGGCCCAGGCGGGGGCAAAAACCATGCGATTGGAAGTGGGTGCGCTTAAAAACGCGGAGCTCGGTAATACTGTGATCGCCTTGCGCGGTCACCTAACCAAACAGCTGAAGCCAGGCGTTTATCTGTTCAGCGACGGCACGGGGGTGGTGCCGGTGCACATTGCGACGTACCTGTTTCCGCCCACGCCGGTCACTCCGGAAACGCCCCTTGAAATTCGTGGCACGCTCAAACGCGAATTCCTGGCTAACCCGGAAATGGACGTGGCCACCCTACAGGTGCTGGGTGACGCGGTCGACGCGCTGGCCGACGCGCAGGATTTCTCGCTTGGCGAACTATTGAAAAAGCCCATCGACGGGCTACCGGTCAGCGTCCGTGGCGAACTGGTTTTCTTTCTCGACGAGGGCAGCTTTATTTTTCGCGACGGCAGCGGCCTCATGAGAGTTGATGCCGAGGGGATGGAAACCGACTTGCTCGACTACCGCCCAGGTGCGCGCATTCGCATTTTGGGGCGGACCATGGTGCGTGCGTATAGAACGCGCGGTGAAGTCCGCACCGAGTTGAAAGCGTACCGCTTGGAGCCGCTCGCCTTCGCCCCGGCTGCTGTGCAGTAGCGACCTGCCTAAGCTGCTTTAAATTCGCATGGAGGCGAAGCCGCCGTCGACGATCAACTCGTGGCCAGTGATGAAGCCGCCGGCCTTTTCCGAGGCCAACAGGAGCGTGGCGCCAATCAGTTCGCGGCTTTCACCGAAACGCTTCATTGGAGTATGCCCCATGATCTGGTCGACGCGGTCGGGCGTCAGGATTTTGCGGTTTTGCTCGGCGGGGAAGAAGCCCGGTACGAGGGTGTTCACGCGAATGTTTCGGTTGGCCCACTCGCGCGCGAGGTTGGCGCTGAGGTTGTGCACCGCGCCCTTTGAGGCGGAGTAGGTGAAGACGCGCGAAATCGGATTGAGCCCGCTGATCGAGCCGACATTGATGATGGAGGCCGGTTGACCGCGGCCCAAAAAGTACCGCCCAAAGATTTGGCAGGCTAGAAAGACGGCCTTGAAATTCACGTCGAGGATGCGGTCGATCTCGGCCTCTTCAATCTCGAGAAAGGGCGTGGCGGAATTCACCCCGGCACCGTTGACCAGAATGTCGACCTTGCCTGATTTTTTCAGCACACGTTCGAGTAATTCCTGCAGAGCCGTTTTGCTGTCCACATCGCAGAACTCGAAGTAACTTTTGCCGTGCAGCTTTTCGATGGACTTGAGCCGCGCCGCGGCCTTGTCGGCGTTGCGACCAACCAGAACGATTTCCGCACCGGCGGCGGCCAGGCCTTCTGCCATCGTGCCACACAGTTCACCGGTGCCGCCAATGACGACCGCCACCTTGCCCTTGAGTGAAAAAAGCGAATCGAGGTATTCGGACATAGCCCGCAAGCCTGTTCCCGCGCCCGCCCAAGGCAAGGGCGGAAGCGTCTTCTATGTCTCGATTACCAGAAACCCGCTAGCGGAAGAATGGTGCAACTGATCGATGGCGCGGACGTTTCTTCGCATGAGTGATTCCAAGACGTCGACGGAGCAGTTACCACAGGTCATTTAGATGACCTGTGGCGAAAATCCAGGAAGGTTCACCAGGTCCACAGAATCGCTATCTTTAGTGACAATATTGAGGCGCCGCTGCGCGCGTACTCCCAGATGGCCCTACCTGATTCTTCTGCGAGCCCTTCAAGGCGCACATGCTTTGAACCAGGAAAAATATCCGAAAGAGGGCTGATCAGGGTCCAAGAGAGGTTTTGATCAAAAAGCAGACTCACCCCGCGGAACGAAATTGTGGTTTCTCACGATCCGCTACCAAGGCGAGACAGGCGAGGCTATCATCACGCGTCCGCTCAGGGAAATCGCATAGTATTTCCTCATAGCTCATGCCGCCAGCAAGGTACTCCAGAACATCTTGAACGGAGAGGCGCATACCTCGGATGCAGGGTTTTCCGCTACGTTTACCTGGCTCCAACGTGAGGATTTCGCGGTAGCCCACGCTTATGACTATCGACATAAACTCCCGGACACGCAGGGTCACATAAATTGCTTCAAACAGGCATTAAGGGCCCTCGAGCCAGTGGATGCGTTGGCCGCGGTTGTGGGTCACGTTCAGATCTTCGTAAGTCAATGACAGGTTCTGGCAAAGGCTGAAGACTGTCACCATCGAACCGACGCGCAGCAGGTGGGCGCTGGAGGCGAGGATATAGCCGTCGATGAGCACCTCGCGCCCTTTTTCGATGGGGTCGCCCGCCACGCCGGCATCGTAGTCGCCATGGATGGACGTTCCGTCGTTGGAGCGCAGGCAGTCTGTTGCGCGTATGCGGTTTCCGTAGCGTTGCCTCAAAACGCTCAGTGCCTCCGCCGCATCGGTCGCGACAAAGATGCATCCGTCGTTGAATTCCAGCCAACGGTCGATGGAATGGAAGAAATCCTCAGGGCCAAAAACCACGCGCGATTCCTTGCCGCGGGCGGCATCGGTCAGGCGGACGTGCACGCCCAGGTAAGGACGTCCCTCCAGCTCTTCTGTGATGAAACGGTCGATGGTTGCCTGCAGTGCGCAGACGGGACGCAGGTATTGATGAATCAGCCGGTGCAGGGTTCCTCGGCGTCCCTTGTCGGGGTCGTTACGCCAGCCAGTGTACTTCGGGCGGATCGTGCGGTAGCTGGCGGCGGGTGCGGTCATCAGCGCATGGATGGCATCGTGCGGCTGGGGCTGCTCAAAAAAGCCGTCCCAGGCGTTTTTGTAGCGCTGCGGATTGTGGTAAAAGCCATCGTTAGTCCACCAGGGAAATGCACGCAGGCCGTGTTGTTCAGCTAGGCGCATCGCGTGCAGGGTCAGGATGACCGCAGCAAAAAAACCTGCACGCGGGGCGGGGATGGCCACCAGGTCCGGACCGCCCAGGCGTGCCTTCCATTGTGCCTGGCGCCAGTTGAGCCGATGCAGCGCACCCACCAACGCATGGCGAACCTTTTGCACAACCGAAACCATAGCTCGCCCGCAGGTATTTCGCAGAGAGCCCGCACGTGCGAACAAAAAGGCGCTTGACCGTTTTGGGGGCTTTAGCAAACGCGCCTGGTAGCGCTGGCCTACGTTTGCGGCTACGCTTCTGCGGACAGAAGCAGCTCGAGCAGCTTTTGGGCGGAGTCGGGAATGACCGTGCCGGGCCCGAAGATAGCCGCAGCGCCGTGCTCAAACAGGTAGGGATAGTCCTGCTGTGGGATGACGCCGCCACAAACGATCAGGATGTCGTCGCGCCCGTGCGCTTTGAGGGCTCCGGCCAGTTGCGGCAGCAGCGTCTTATGCCCGGCAGCCAGCGAACTCATTGCGACGATGTGCACGTCATTTTCGACGGCTTGCTGGGCGGTTTCCTCGGGTGTTTGAAAGAGCGGGCCGATGTCGACGTCGAAACCCATGTCGGCGTAGGCGGTCGCGACAACCTTGGCCCCGCGGTCGTGCCCGTCCTGGCCCATCTTTGCGATGAGGATGCGCGGGCGGCGGCCCTCCTCCGATTCAAATTGCTGCACCAGCTTGCGCACTGCTTCCATGCGATCCTCCTGTTCGCCAAATTCACGGCTGTAGACCCCGGAGATGGAGCGGATCTGCGCCTTGTAGCGGCCGAAGACCTTCTCCATTGCGTCGGAAATTTCACCAAGCGAGGCGCGGGCCTGTGCGGCTTCGACGGCCAGTTCCAGCAGGTTGCCCTCGCCCGTATCGGCGCAGCGCGTAATGGCTTCGAGAGTCTGGCGGCAGCGAGTCTCGTCGCGCTTAGCGCGCAGTTCTTTGAGTCGGCGCACCTGCTGCTCGCGCACGGCCGTGTTGTCGATGTCGAGGATGTCGAGCGGGTCCTCTTTTTCGAGGCGGTGCTTGTTGAGGCCGACGATGGTCTCCTTGCCGGAGTCGATGCGAGCCTGACGCCGGGCGGCGGCTTCCTCGATGCGGAGCTTGGGCACGCCCGCCTCGATAGCCTGGGTCATGCCACCGTACTTCTCGACCTCCTCGATGTGGCTCCAGGCTCGTTGCATGAGCTGCTGGGTGAGCGACTCGACGTAATAGGAGCCGCCCCAGGGGTCGATCACGCGGGTGATTCCGGTTTCTTCTTGGAGGAAGAGCTGGGTGTTGCGGGCGATGCGCGCGGAGAAGTCCGTGGGCAGGGCGATCGCCTCGTCGAGCGCGTTGGTGTGCAGGCTTTGTGTGTGGCCGCAGGCGCTGGCCATCGCCTCGATGCAGGTGCGCACGACGTTGTTGAAAGGGTCCTGCTCGGTGAGCGACCAGCCGCTGGTTTGCGAGTGCGTGCGCAGCGCTAGCGACTTCGGGTTCTTCGGGTTGAAGCCCTGCACAATTTTAGCCCACAGGCAGCGGGCGGCGCGCATCTTGGCGATCTCCATGAAGTAGTTCTTGCCGATAGCCCAGAAGAACGAAAGGCGCGGAGCGAAGTCGTCGACACCGAGGCCGGCGGCGGTGCCGGTGCGCAGGTACTCAAGGCCGTCGGCGAGGGTGTAGGCCATCTCGATGTCGGCCGTCGCGCCAGCCTCCTGCATGTGATAGCCCGAGATCGAGATCGAGTTGAACTTGGGCATGTTGCGCGCGGTGTAGGCAAAGATATCGCCGATGATGCGCATGGAAGGGGCCGGCGGATAAATGTAGGTGTTGCGCACCATGAATTCCTTGAGGATGTCATTCTGAATGGTGCCCGCGAGCTGCTCCGGCTTGACGCCCTGCTCAAGTGCCGCGCTGATGTAAAAGGCCATCACCGGGATGACCGCGCCGTTCATGGTCATCGAGACCGAGACGCGGTCCAGCGGGATCTGGTCGAAGAGGATCTGCAT
>JBHJGM010000008.1:0-246653 GCA_050331815.1 Opitutales bacterium
TGGTGGGGGTCGGCGATCTGTGGTCCCGGGAATGCGATCCGCTAAGTGCCTTTGGCCGGGTCCGCGGGTCTGACGACCGCCCGACCTTGCTGCTGGCGCACAATCCCGACTCAAAGACCTATGCGGAGGCCTTTGACTGGGATCTGATGCTGAGCGGACACACCCACGGGGGCCAACTCAGTCTGCCGTTCGTTGGCGAGCCTTTTGCGCCCGTAGGCGATAAACGCTACGTCGACGGGCTGCGGGACTGGCAGGGCCGCTGGATTCAGGTTACGCGTGGGGTCGGGGCCGGGCTGCGCGCCCGTTTCAACTGCCGGCCCGAGGTCAGCCTGCTGGAGTTGGGGCCGGACCCTGCTTGAGGGAGCGCCAAGCCGGTCGATGCACTTGTCATCAGGCTTCGGAACGGTCCGACCGCCGTGCGCTTTCAAATTTTTCAGGCGGATCGGGCTTTTCGGTGAACATTGGCCTTACGGTTGCAGTCGTCAGAAAAGTCGTGCGGTGGCCTAACCAGGCTGCCTACGCTGTTGCGAAGTCGTTCTCTTGTATGCCCTTGCTCGAATGCCGGTTCTGAATCCCGAAGTCGATCGCCGCGTAGCGCCGGCCGCAGGTTCGTTGTGGCGGCGGCTGCTGGACCACCCTTTGCGGCGGTTTGTGGTGCAGGCGGAGGAAGCGCGTTTCGACTGGATCAATCCGCTGTGCATGCTGCTGCTGGCCACCGCGAGCGTAGTCTTTATCTACTCGGCCCAGAGCTATTCGCAGGACAGCGACTGGGCGAAGCAGATCTTCTGGGTGGGCCTGGGCTTTTCGGTCTATGCAGTGGTTTCGCTGATCAACTACAACTTCTGGTTGGAGTACGCGCACTGGTTCTACCTGGGCTGCCTGGCCCTGCTCTTTCCGCTGGTTATCGAGGCGCAGGGGCTGAACCTGCCGCTGGTGAAGACGCGCTTTGGGTCGACACGCTGGATCGATTTCGGGCCGTTTTCGCTGCAACCCTCCGAGCTGGCCAAGATCGGCACCCTGCTGATGATCGCCAGCATCCTGGCCCGCTCGAAGATCGGCACGATTTCGGAATCGCTGCGGGTGCTGGTGTATGTGGCCATTGTTTTTTCCTTGCCAATTGCATTGATTTTTCTCCAGCCGGACCTAGGCTCGTCTTTGGTGTTTCCACCGATGGTGTTCGCGCTGCTGTATGTGTCGCGGCTGTCGCTACGTTTTTTTGCGGTGGCCCTGGGGCTTTTTGTGGTGGCGGTGTCCATCATCGCTGTGGATGTCCACCAGTACTATATTTACTACCAAGACAATGGCCTGGATTATCTCCGGGATAGCGGTGCCTATGAGGATTCGTCCGTAGTGCCGCTGCATGATTACCAGCGCCAGCGAATTTTAACCTTTGTTGCCCCGAGCGTCGCCGACCCGACGGGAGTCAACACCAACTGGAATTTAATGCAGTCACTCATCGCGGTTGCCGGAGGGGGCGTCTTCGGCAAGGGTGTCTTCAACGGCCTTCAGGCCACCCTGGGCTACCTGCCTTCGACCATCGCACCCAACGATTTTATCTTCTCGGTAGCCGCCGAGGAAACCGGATTTATAGGCGGGGTCTGCTTGATCGGGCTCCTCACCCTGATGGTTTTGAACGGATTTCGGATCGCGGGACTCTCCCGTGATCGCTTCGGGATGCTGCTGGCCGTGGGGGTCAGTTGCATCCTGATGGTACACGTTTTTGTCAACATCGGCATGACCATCGGGCTGATGCCCATCACCGGTCTCCCCCTACCATTTCTTAGCTACGGCGGCTCCTTTTTCATCAGTTGTTGTATTCTGCAGGGATTACTGCAGAGCACCTACCGCTTCCGAAGGGATTTCTCATGATTTCACCCACGCAACCCACGGCTGCCTTCAACGGCTGAGCCCACGCGTGCCTCGGAGCGGACGCCACGGAAAAGGGAGCCTCCCCAACCGACATCCGCAACCATGTCACAGACCACGAACACTCTGAACGGGCGCACGCGCAACGGCGCGGAACCCACCGACTCCGACCCAAACGGCGAAAACGGACACGACGACCTGCGGCATCCGCCGGAGCAATCCATCGTCGAAGCGATTCCGCCCGAGCAACTCCATCAGGAGGCCCGGCAGCGGGCGAAGACCCGCCCCGTTATCCAACGGGTGGTGCAGTCGCTCAAACGCGAGGAGCGACCGTTTCGCGAGTTAATCATCAACTCCGAACCGCTCGAAAAGCGCGTCGCCCTGCTCTCCGAAGGCGTCCTCGAAAAGTTCGAGGTCGAACGCGCTGGCGAGGAGCGCATGGTGGGCGCGATTTTCAAGGGCAAGATTCAGAATCTGGAGCCCGGCTTGAAGGCCGCCTTTGTCGACATCGACCAGCCCAAAAACGCCTTCCTGCACTATTGGGATATCCTGCCGTCGGCCAACGACGCCTCCATCGAATTCGTCCGCGACACCCGCTCGGAAGGTCAGAAGCAAAAGCAGAAGGACAAGGTCTCGCTGAGGGACATCCCGAAGTTGTACCCGATCGGCACCGACATCGTCGTACAGATCACCAAGGCACAAATCGGCTCGAAGGGCCCGCGCACGACCACCAACATCGCCCTGCCGGGGCGTTTCATCGTGCTCATGCCCTACTCGGGCCAGTGCGGAATTTCACGCAAGATCGAGGACCGCAAGGAACGCGAGCGGCTGAAAAAGATCATCCGCTCGCTGACGATCCCCGAAGGGATGGGCATCGTCATACGCACCGCCGGCGAGGGGAAAAAGGACCGCTACTTTGTGCGCGATCTGCACCTGCTCCTGCAAACCTGGGCCGACATTCAGCGCCGCATGGAAGCCGCCAAGGGCCCGGCCATGCTTTATCAGGAGCCGGACATCATTGAGCGGACCGTCCGCGACTTTTTGACCGAGGATATCGACCGCGTGCTGATCGACAACGAGGATGACCAGCGCCGGATGATGGCCACCGTCGGCAAGATCTCCAGCCGCTCGCGCAACAAGGTCACCCTCTTCAAGGACGACATCCCGATCTTTGAACGCTACAACATCGAGCGGCAGATCGAGCAGACCTTTCAACGCCGCGTGCCCCTACCCAGCGGAGGCGAGATCGTCATCGAGGAAACCGAGGCGCTGACGGCTATCGACGTGAACACCGGCTCGCACAAGGGCACGTCCAAGGACGGCAAGGACTTTATTGTGCAGGCCAATCTAGAGGCGGCCAGCGAATCGGCCCGGCAGATCCGCCTGCGCAACATCGGCGGCCTCATCATCCTGGACTTCATCGACATGAAGAACCCCAAGGATCGCAAGGCCGTCTACAACCGCATGCGCAAGGAGATGGAGCTGGACAAGGCGCGCAGCCACGTTCTGCCGATCTCACAACTGGGCATCATGCAGATGACCCGCCAGCGCCACAGCGAGTCGAACATTTCCGGTATCTACAGCCCCTGTCCGTACTGCTCAGGCCGCGGCATTGTAAAGAGCTCGCGGACGATGTCGGTGGAGATACAGCGGCGGCTGGTTTCCGTCATCCGGCATCTGCGCCACGTGCACCCCGAAACCAACAACGACACGGTGGGCCTGCGCGTGCTGCTGCACCCGGTGAACCTTGAACGCCTGCGCCGCGAGGACGAGCGGCACCTGATCGACATTGAACACGCCTACAACCTGAAGCTGTCGTTTCGTGCCGACCCTGCCTTTCACGTCGAGAACTTCAAGATCATCAACATCGAATCGGGCGAGGAGATGCGATGAGGCGGGGGCGGCAGTTGCGTGCGGTTTTTGTTGGCGTAGCAGCGCTGGCGGCGGCCGCGATTTCGCTGCAAGCCGAGAAAGTCGAGAAAACCGGCGAGCGTCTGTACTATGTACAGGTGGGTGAGCGTTCGGAACCCGAGACGAAGCCAGGCCTGCTCGTCTGGCTGCATCCGGCCAGCGGAAATGCCCGGCCTCAATTTAAGTGGTGGAAGACCGCTGGGGTGCCACCGGAAGATTTTGTTTTGCTGTGCCCGCAGGCCAAGGGCCAGACCTGGAAACCCAACGATCAGCGCTTTATCGAAGAAGCCATCCGCGAAGTTTCCGAGCGCTTTGACGTCGACCCGGAGCGCGTTTTTCTGGGCGGTCATTCATCGGGCGGTTTCATGACATACCGGATCGCTTTCGAAGATGTGGATGCCTTTGCAGGCTACATTGTTGCCGGTGCCGCCACGCGCCGGTCTGTCCCACGGCCTGGTTTCGAGCCGCGTCCCTTTCTCATCTACCACGCGAAAGATGATGGTGTGATTACCTACGACCGCGCGCAGGCTACCCGCGAGAAACTCGAAAAAGCGCGCTACCCGGTCACTTTTGTGGAGGGCAATCACGGCCACAGCATCGGCCCTGACCTGGCCCAGGCGATGCGCTCCTTTTTGAGCAAAACAAAGTCCACGGAGTAGGCGCGAGCAATTCGTGTCAAAACCTGGCTTGTTTGCGCCGTCACGGATGGTCCGCGCGAGCCACCTGCAGGATCCTCACTTCGCGCGCGCGATGGTCGGGCCAGTAGCTGACAGCCCAACCCTCGACAAGCTTAACGCAAATACGGCGACCCGTCGCAGGGTCCTCGCTGTAGTCGCCCTCGTCAAAGGGGTTTTGCTCGAGAAAATCGATGAAGCGGCTCACCTCAGCTCGTGAAAACTTTGGCAACGAACTGAGGCTCCAAAAGACATCCTAGGAAACGATTGCACGGTAAGCGCCTTTCATTTGGCCGCGTTCGATTCATCTTTTTCGTCGAGCCGACGCTTGGCTTCATCCCAGGAAAGCGCCCCGTCGCCGGTGCACGCGTCGACCAGGCGGGCCAGCTCGGCTATGTATTCCGGATCGTTGGCGCGCTCGCGGTGCTTCAAATAAAACGCCAGAACCGTGCGCTTATGCGGCGTCATCTGGTCGACCGCAGCTTTGACTTCGTCGAGAGTCATCACAGGTTGCATAGCCGGCGACGGGCGCGGCTCAATTCGCTGCGCTCCGCTTCAATCAAGCGGGACTTCGTAGACATTACCCGTGCCGTCCCGATCTGAGGTGAAAATGGCGGAGCGCCCTAGTGGCGTGGTGAGCGCGTGCACGTGCACATCCTGTTCGTGACTGGAACTGCCGTGCTGGCAGAGCGTCTCGACCGTGCCACTCGCCGCGTCGACAATCCCCAGCGAGCCATTCATCTGGTCGACTAGCAAGCGGGAGCCATCGAGCGTGGGCGTTGCGTGAATGAAATCCTGCGCGGGTGTCAGCCAGTGGCAGTAATGCAGTTCGCCCTCCCAACTGCGCGCAGCGACGAACGGACGCCCCTGACGTTTGCCGTGATAAATCACTTCGCCACCCTGTGGGTTCCAGTTCTCGTGCGAGGCCCAGTCTTCCTCAGGCTCCTGAACATAAAGCGGGCGCCAGGTGCCATCTGGCTCCAGAGCGTAAACGCGTGGGCGCACCAGATTACCTCCCTCCTGATTGAAAAGGATACGACCGCTGCCAGGCGGATCATACTGGACGTGTGTCACCCAAAACGGCAGGCGCGCCAGGGTGCGCGTGTTCCCGGTCTGGGTATCGATCAGCAGCACATCGCTGAAGAGTGCGCCGTCACTTTGCTTGAAGCGGCGCACGGTGTCTTGCATCTGCTCCCATTGACCGGTTCTGGCCGGGTCGAAGGCATCGGCGGCTGTCACCGGCACGCAGATGGTCTTTCCGTCCGGGGCGACATGCGTGAACGCCGACCAGGTATCCGGCGGCAGCGCAGCCAGGCATTGCGGCGCATCTTCGGAGTCCAGATCCGCACGCCAGATGGCATCGTCTTGAATCCAGAAAAGCCGGTTGTGGGCCGGATCCAGGGCGGGGCTTGCCTTACTCAGGCCAGTGTCCCCGCCATATGGATACACGTAGGCATGCAACAGACCTCCATGGTTTTGCGATACCTGAAAAATTTCGCCACTTAGCCGGTCGATCTTGTGGAGGTTGGGGTGACCGCTTCGCTCCGAAATAAATACGAGCCAACGATCGTCCGCCGTGACCGAAAACGAAGTGAAGTACAGGTGCTGATCTTTTTCAGCACTCGCGGTCCACTGAGTTATTGCGCGGCCCGTCAACGCATCGTTGAAGGTGGCCTTTTCGACTGAAGGCGACATGCGTGTAAATTTCGCAAAGCGGAGCGCTTCTTACCAGCCTGCATTCGCTTGCCCGGTTCGCCTTTGGGCTGGATGCTCAAGCCCATGGAAACGCGCACGCTTGGACGGTCTTCACCGCAAATTACCCGGGTAGGTTTCGGGGCCTGGGCACTCGGGGGCAAGAGCTACGGACCCGTCGAAGCTGAAACTGCCAAGGCCACCCTGCGCGACTACCTGAAGCGCGGCGGCAACTTCATCGATACCGCCCGGGGCTACGCCACCAGCGAGGGGCTGATTGGAGAAGTCCTGCAGGAAGGCGCTTACCGGCGTGCGGACGTGGTCATCGCCAGCAAGAGCCCGAAGACCGATCTCGACGGTCTGCGCGCGGACCTCGAAACGACGCTGCGCGAACTCCAGACCGACTATGTGGACCTCTACTACCTGCACTCCCCGCCGGAAGCGCCGAAAGCCATCGAGACGGCCCTCAATGCCATGGCCACGCTGAAGGCGGAAGGGCTGATTCGCAATGTGGGTGCCTCGGTCAAAGGGCCCAACGTGACGCAGGACACCGTTCATCTCTGCCGCGCCTACATTCATTCCGGGCGCTGCGACGCCCTGCAGGTCATCTACAGCATCTTCCGCCCGAAAAACGCCGAGATGTTTGCCGAAGCCGCCGAAAACTCGGTCAGTATCATTGTACGCACGCTGCTGGAAAACGGCTTTCTGGGCGGGCGATATCGTCCCGGACATCGTTTCGCCGAGAGTGATCACCGGCACCGCTGGGCCGGCGAAAAACTCGACGCGATACTGAACGAAGCCGTCGAAGTCTCGACCAGTAATCCGGGCAAGCTGCCGCTGGTGCAACTGGCCGTGCGCTACGTGCTGGATCATCCGCACGTCACGGCGATCATTCCCGGTGGTAAATCGCCCGCGCAACTGGAACCGATTTTTACCGCCGAGCGTGCGCCTGCGCTGGAACCGGCCTATCGAAACTCTCTGATCGAACGCTATAGCGGCCAGGAAACACGCTTTAACGTCGCTGATTGATCCTCAAAGCCTGCGAAGCAGCCAGATGCGCCACGGCCAAACGTGTGGTGATCGCCCCGTGCGTCTCGAAAAATCTTGGCAAGTCGCGGGCCAGACTCTTTGACCGGAGCCATGGCAACGCGAACTCTAAAGGCTGCCGTGCTGGGCACCGGCAATATGGCCCGGATGCATGTGCGCAATTTTCTGAAGCACGCCGAAACCGAGCTGGTGGCCCTTTGCGCCCGCACCGAAGCCAGCGCAAACGATTTTTTAAATACGGTTGAGCTGCCGGCGGCACCCGCGGTCTACACCGACTTCGACCGGATGCTGGCCGAAACCGCAGGGCTGGATGTGCTCTTTGTCTGCTTGCCGCCGTTTGCCCACGAGGGGCAAGTCGTCCAAGCCGCCGAAAAGGGGCTGCATCTCTTTTTGGAAAAACCCATCGCTCTGAGCGAAGCCGACGCTGAGGCCATGGCTTCCGCGATCGAGCGAGCGGGCATCACTTCGCAGGTGTGCTACCAGTTTCGTTTTCGCAAGGCCACGCAGCGCATGCTCGCGCTCTTGCGCAGCGGTGAAGCCGGACGCCCCACCCTGTACGAAGGTCGGTTCTGGGTAAACATGCTCGCCAAACCCTGGTGGCAAAATTTCCAGATGTCCGGCGGACAGCTTTTCGAGCAGCTCATCCACCTGTATGATCTGGGCATGGCTTTTTGCGGACCGGTGCGCGAAGTCAGCGCCCGCGTCGCAAATCTGACGCACACCGACCAGCCCGATTACACCATCGAAGACACCTCACTGGGGCAGCTTCTGTTCGAGAACGGGGCGCTGGGCAACATCAGCGGAACCAACAGCGCCATCCGCGAGCGCTACATCGGCGATTATCGGCTGGTCTGCGAAAACGTGACCCTGCAAACGCGCTCCAGCGGCGACTGGCGCGAAGCCGACCGGGCGACCCTGCACTTTGCGCCAGAACAGGTGGAGGAAATCGTCGAAGATGCGGATGCGCACAGTGCCACCATGGACGACTTCGTCAACGCGCTGCGCGCGGGCGGACCCACGCAGGCACCCGCGCGCACGGGTCTTGAGAGCGTGCGGCTGACCCGGCGCGCGCTGGAGTCCGCTGCCCAAGGCGGCGCGCCATTGAAAATTTAAGATACCGTTTCCAATCCCATACGACGCTGCGCCATGAATATTCTCGTCAACCTGCCCGCGGGCTTTTTTACCGCTCCCGATCTGCAAGATGCCTGGACCCGCCTGGAGGCGATGGGCCCGGTACGAAAGACCTCCCACAACACCGCCGAAGAAATCGTCGAGGATTTGAAATGGGCGGACCATGTCATCATGTGGTCGTGGCCCGCGCTGGATGAGTCCCTGCTCGAAAAGGCTGGCACGCTGGCATACGTCGGGCACCTCGACGTGGGCCAGAAAGCCGCCCAAACTGCGCTGGCCCGCCAGCTGCCGATCTCCTGCTCCAAGCGTGGCTGGTCCCCGGCGGTCTCGGAAATGGCTCTGGCCCTCACCCTGAACCTGCTGCGGCGCGTCTCCGACTACCACGCAGCCATGCGCGCTTCCGACGAGACCTGGGTGCAGGCGATGCCGGAGGACTTTCCCTTCGACGAGCGCCAATTGACCGGACGCGCAGTCGGCATCATCGGGCTGGGTGGCGTCGGGCGACGGTTGGCCGAGCTGCTGCAGCCTTTTGCGCCCAACCCGCTGCGTGTCTTTGATCCGTTTCTGCCGGATGCCGCCCTGGCGCCTTTCCAGGCCCAACATTCGGAGCTTGCCGAGCTGTTGAGCGAATCCGAGGTGGTGATCCTGTGCGCGGCGGCCAACACCGGCACCAAGCACCTGATCGGTGGGCCGGAAATCCGCTCCCTCAAGCCCGGCACAGTTTTCATCAACGTAGCCCGGGCGCAGCTGGTGGACTACGCGGCGCTGGCGACGCGCCTGCGCGAAGGCGATATCATGGCGGGCATCGATGTCTTCGAAAAGGAACCGCTCGAGGCGGACCATCCGCTGCGTTCGATACCGGGCGCCTACCTGACGCCGCACCGCGCCGGTGGCCTGCGCGAGTCAATTCAGCGCGTCGTGCATTGGCTGATCGATGACCTCGAAGCACACAACAAGGGCGAACCTCGCCAGCACGCCGTCACCGAAGCGATGATACCTAGCCTAGACGGCTGACAAAACTCCGCGTCAGGGTGCAGAGGCGGGCGGGATGCCGAGCTTGATCTCGACCACGTTCACCGTCTTTGGCGGCAGCAAAATGGGGATGCGTGGCATCTGCACCAGCGGCCCCAAATCGCGCGTGATCACCTCGGCGCGGTCGAGCGGGGTGGCATGCGCCGCCGGTCGTTCCTGCATCGAGTACAACTGCGCCAGAATCGGCGACTGCGGACCGAATCCTTCGAGCTCGACCAGAAGGAGCCGTCCGTGGGCGTTGTCACGGTTGATGGCATGAAGGTAGAGCGAATCGGCGTCGCGCGTACAAACGATGTCGAGCTCAGCCACGCGCTCCATCTGGCGGATATTTCCCAGGCGATAAGGCTGCGAGTAAAACGTGTTGCCGGCGCTTTCCGTGCGCAAAAAGCGATCGCCGTGGTGGCGGCTGTAGAGGCTGACCGCCAGCGCGGTCGGCGTGATGAAAGGGCGAAAGGCATCGCCCGGCTTGGGCACGCGAATCCCGGCGATCTCCCAGTTTGAGCCGACCAGCATGGACTGGTTGGCTACACGAATGACGTCGCCGTCGCGCATGAAGGCATGCAGGTAACCGGCAGCTCCGATGCCATTGGCGAAGGGATCGCGGGGCAGCCGGCTGGAACCCGGCAGATCCCACCAGCCATTCCAGTTCCATTCGGTCACACCGACGGGGTAGCCCAGCTCGCGCGCGAGCCGCAGCGACTTGTCGCGCAGACGAGCCAACCCGGTTTCAGGGTCGGTGCCGGGGACGGAAGCCGCCGCTCTATAAAATGCCTCCTGGCTCAGCTGCGTGGGGTCGAAGGGTTCGCCGTCACGCTCAACAATTTTGATGCCCCACGGCTGATAATTATGAAAGGTAAACCAATCGATCTGATCGCCCAGGCGCTCTTTCAGCGCCTCGGCAACCGGCACCGGCGTCTGATTTTGCTCCATTTGAATCTCGACGTAAATCTCGATGGACGGATCGACCGCGCGCATCGCTTCCAGGTGTAGAGCGACCTGCTCGACGTAGAGTTCGGCGATGGCTTCGGGAGATTCTTCTTTTTTCGTCAGGGTACCGGCAAAGGCCCAAAAGGGCTCGTTGCCAATCTGCCAGTGACGCACATTCCAAGGCTCGGGATGGCCGTTTTCCGCCCGCAGGCGCGCCCAGCGCAGTAGCTCTTCGGGCAGGTCGGCGTCGAGCGGCGCGTTGCAGTAGGCCACCATCGCGGCGGCGTTTTCAACCGACTGCACCCAGCTCTCGTTGTGCCACTCGCGCAAGGGCCGCGACAGCGCAACCACCAGCATGGGCTCGGTCTCCAGCCGGGCGCACAGACGCAAAAACGAGTCCAGGCCGTAGGTGGCATCGTCGGGACGCGCGGGCTCCGCGCGGTCGTAGGCACCGTCGATCAGATGCGTCCAGGTCCGCCCGTATTCGACCGAGCCACCCCCCGGGAAGCGCAGGATGGGAATCTCCATCGACTCGAGGTAATCGAGCACTGCGGGGTCCAGCCGGTCGGTGCCGGGTTCGAGGGCGGCTTCGGGTCCGGGCTCTTCCTTGCTGCGTTCGAGAAAATGGCCGAAGATGCGCTGGTCGATGGTGTGCACGGTCTCGTTGAAGACCGTCAGCTTAAGCGGACCTGGACCGTCCTCAGCGAGCGAAGCTTCGTGAGTGAGGCTTGTCCCCAGTAGGATCAGGCACCAAGCGAAGAGTTGGGGCTTCATCATGCCTTTTCGAGTGCCACCGCCGAGCCGCTGCGGCAACGCAAATCGCCGCCCGCGCGACCGGCTCACTGCGCGCTCAGCCGCACCTCAATGATGTTGAGCGATTGCGCGGGCAGATCGAATTCCAGAGTAGCATCGGGCTGAAGCGCATCCTTGAGCGCAACTGACTCGAGCATCGAATGATCGAGCATGGCTACCTGAGGCGTCTTCTGGCGAATCATGGAATGGCGCACGACTGCACCCGGTTTCCGTTCGAAGCCTTCCAAACGCACCTGCATCGGGCGGTCGTGATGAAAGTCGCGATTGATGGTGTGGATGAAAATCGAATTTTCGCCACGGGTGACCAGCCAGTCCACATGCGCGACCTTGTCCTTGGGCGCGATCGCCGCCAACCGGAAAGGCTGCGTGTAAAATGTCTGGTTTTCGACCGCGGTCTGCAACAGCGCGTTGCCGTGGTGATTGCGCAGCAGCGTGGTGGCCAGTCCCGTCGGAGTCACAACGATGGGATGCGTCTCGTCGGCCGTGGGCAGGTGCACCCCGGTGATCGCCCAGTTTGTGCCGACCTGCATGGACTGGTTGGCGATTTTGACGTGTTCGCCCGCGCGTATCATCGCATGCAGGATGCCGGCGGCACCGAGCCCGGCGGCGTGCAGGTCGCGGCGCTCGCGATTGTAGCTCCCGATCCCCACCGAGAACCAGCCGTTCCAGTTCCACTCGGTCAGGGCGAGCTTGTAGCCATGTTCCAGGGCGGAAAAAAAGGCGCGCTGACGCAGTTGGGTCTGCCCGGTTTCGGGATGAACGCCGGGGGTGCTTGAAGCCGCCAGAAAATTTTGCTCGGGCGTGAACTCGAGCGGGTCGATGGCCGCGCCATCGCGCTCAATCTTCAGAATCTGCCAGGGCTGGTACAGGTGGTAGGTCACGTAATCGATCTGATCGCCGAGACGCTCGCGCAAGACTCGCGTGGTTTCGGAGTCTGGGTGGTTGTTTTCGAGATGGGTCTCGACGAAAATTTCAATGCTAGGGTCCACCGCACGCATGGCCTGGATCTGCGCCTCGACCTGGTCGACGTACATGCGGGTGATGGTCTCGATGTTTTTGTTGAGCTTGTCCAGCGGCCACCAGAAAGCCAGAAAGGGCTCGTTGCCGACCTGCCAGTACTTGACGCCCCAAGGCTCGACGCGGCCGTTTTCCGCGCGCAGCCGCGCCCAGCGCAGCAGGTTCTCCGGCAGGTCCGCATCAACCGGCGCGTTGCAATAGGCGACCAACGCGGCGGCGTGCTCCTGGGTGCCGACCCAGGTTTCCTTGCCCAGATGAATCAGGGGACGGCTCAGCGCGGTGACCAGCAGGGGCTCGGTTCCGTGGGCCTCACAGAGGTTCAGAAATTCATCGTAGCCAAAAGTGGAGCCGGCGGGACGGGCTCGTTGCGCACGGTCGTAGGCACCGTCGATCAACGTGGTCCACAGCGGACCTTTTTCGAGGTAGGTGCCGCCCGGATAACGCGTGATGGGGCTGCCCATCTCCTCGATTCGGCGCAGCGCCTCGCGGTTCATCTCGCCGGTGGCGGGATCGATCAGGGCCTCGGGGCCGGGTTCCCTCGGGCCATAGCGCTCCAGGAAGTGGCCAAAGATCCGGGTATCCACAGGGTTGAGCACCTCGTTGTGAATGGTCATCTCCAGCGGCTGGGGGGTGTCGTCTTCCGCGAGGGCGATGGCCGGGAGACACAGGAGGAGGAGATACAGAAGCGGGAACAAGCGTTTCATATGTTGTATCATTCCACTACGCAGCCTGCCGACACCGCAAACAAAAACCCCGCCCGGCCCGCCGGCAGCGCAGGTTACCCTTTACAAGTGAAGAACCGCGCCTGCTTCATGGCGGCGCGCGAACCCTGACGCTGCGCAACGGTCAGTGCATCGATCGCCAGTTGGCTCCGGCCAACACCTGTGTGCTCGACGCGGAAACCGGCGAAGTCCTGCTGTCCTAAATGGCTGGGGTCGCCTGAGATTTTGCCAAAAATGCGTGCTGGCTTAACGGGGACTTTCTACTCCGTTCTAAACACATCTGGGCGCACGCAGGTTCGCGCTTGAGCCGCAAAAGAAAACCCCTCCCGTCCACCTGGGGACGGAAGGGGCCATGCAACCAAAAGGTTTTCTAAACCCGCGATTTGCGTCGTAGACGCCGGCGTAAGGCAACCCCTGCAAGCGCAACGACTCCTAAAATCGCTGCATAAGCGGAAGGCTCGGGCACGGGCGGCGCGGTTGAATTGCCGACCTTGATTTGGAAGGCCTGACGCGAGCCTTCGGCATTGTCCGGGTCGTTAAAGGTGAAAGTGACTGTTCCCTCCAGCAGGAAGCCGTCGTTGAACTCACCGACTCCAGGAATTACGATGTACTCGGTCTGCGAGGTGCCGAGGAAAGACGGATTGGACTGCGTCACCCCGTCGATCTCGAGCGTGTCGATAATGATGTCCGTGCTTCCGTCGCTCGGGCTTTGCTTGCGGAAGGCCAGCGTGTTCAGCGGCTGCCCGGGCAAGCCAACCAAGCTCAGGGTGTCTTCGGTACCCGACACCTGAAAGCTCGCCAGGACCGATGTGCCATCGTACGCCAGCGAGAAATCAAGCGCGACACCGTTGGGCCAGGTGAACTCCAACGGATTGTCAGCGCTTTGTCCGCCCGGATACAGGTCGATTTCCCATTCGGCGCGGCCGCCGTTGTCGCCGTAGCGACCCTCGGCCACAAAGGATTCAACGAAGTTATTGTCGGCGGCCCACGCCAGAAAGGCGTCGTCGGCATCCGGAGTGTTAGTGAAGGACAGAGCGGCAATCGCGTGGGCGTTGCTGGCAGTCAGCAGGAGCGCCAGCGAAACGCCTCCTGCCCCAAGGAGACGGTGTTGGTGAGACATGGATTGGATGATTGGTGGTGGACGTACTGGTGTGTCGCACAACGATGACGCCCCAAACACCTATCTCAAGCCTCTAACTGGTGAAAAGCATTGCACGTGCGTAACATTTTCGCCCATTGCTACAATCGGGATACGCGAATGTTACAAAACGGTTGCTTCGTTATGCATGCATAGTTGCCGCTCCGTCATAAATGCCGGCTGGCGGCCGCCGATTCATCTTGCGGTAACAAAAACGGCGCGTCGTCGAACGAAGCGCCGCAGCTGCAGAGGTGTCTGTGGTGGGACTTAGCTCTCCAGTTGCCGGTACAACTTGATATAGAGGCTGCAGATACGCTGGAGGTATTCGTACTCCAGTTCGGCTTCGGCGTAGGTGCCCACGCACAAGGCGGGGTCGACGCCCTGCAGGTGTAAGAGTTCCTCGACGAGTTCGAGGCGTTCACAATTACGGGCACGAAAGTTCTCCGGATCGTTGTGCAGCAGGACCTGGGCGACCAGTTCGGGGCCCTTCAGGCGCTGGGCAGCGGTCGGGCCGTTGTCGCGGAGAATGGTTTCCGCGTAGTTCAAAAGTTCTTCGGCTTCAGCAGGTTCGAGCGAAACACGAATTTCGGTGGGGGTGGGGATGAGGCTCATGACGGGGCGGAGCCGGACTCGTTGCCTGACAGTGACTTAGGGAAACAGAGAGTCGCCGGTTGGGGGTTGGCGACACTCCCGAGTCACTCGGGGGGAAGGCAGGGGGCTCCGTGGGGTGAGGTTTGGAGGCAGTGAATTTTCTATCTTAAAGTATCGTCTCAATAACGCCAAACTTGAAGGCTAGACAGGGATTGGCCCCGTTGGCGAGGGAACGTTTGGGCATTTGCGCAGACGTATTAACTAAGGTCGTCAGAACGATGCCGAAAGCTTTAACGAAACTGCGTGCGCAGCCTCGATACGATAAGTGCTGATAATAGGCTTGCCACCTGTGGAGCGCTCGCAGAAACCTGTTGCCAGTGGTCGCAAGGGCGCTTAGCCAATGCCTTTGAACCCCTGGCCACCAACCTCCATCTCCGCTCAGTGATCCCGTTGCTTACCAGACCGGTTCGGACACGGTCCCTTTTCCGCGCGAACGCCCTCGGCCTGCTGGGAGTCTCGGCTGTGCTGGCGCTGCCGCTGCAGGCTCAAAATGCCGACAACGCGCCGCCGCCGGCTGCTGTTCGCGACGATCCGGCCACCATGCCCATCACGTTGATTCAGCAGCGCGCGCAGCAGCTACTGGCCAACGGCGACTTTATCGCGGCACGACCTTTTCTCGAGCAGATGGTGATTCGCTACACCGATGCGCAGACGCCTGAACTGCTTAAGGCGCTGCAATCGGCATTGTTTTTCACCGGGGTCAGCTTTCTGCAGGAGTACGCCCAGACCGATCCCGCGGTAGTCGGCGAAGAGGCGTTCGATAACCTGCTCAAAAGCGCGATCGATTATTTTAATCAGTATGAAGAACGCTTCCCCAACGGCGAGGAGTTCGGCTCCCTGCTCAATTACCGCGCCGACGCGCACCGGGGACTGGGTCAATGGCAGGAAGCGGCCAATGATCTGGAAAAGCTGCTGACCACGCCACGACTGGCCAACTCGGTAACCCTGCAGCAGCGCGAAGACGCGCTCAAAAAAATCACCCAGAGCTATTACATTCTCAAGGACTGGGACAAGGGCTTGCCCTGGTTTGAGCGTTTTCTGCAAACCGCCAGCGACGAGGACGATCAGGCCACCGCAGCCACGGCGTTGATGGAGGCCTACATCAGCAAGGAGAATTTCGACAAAGCCTTCGAGACGTTTTCCTACCTCACCGGTGACTCGCCTGCGCGTTACAGCCTGCAGTTCAACCTGGCGCTGATGGAAGCCGGCGACAAGTTGAGCGACCAGGGCGACTTCAACCAGGCGGCGCTGATTTACAACCTCGTCGTTACGATGGAGGAAATTCGCCGGTTCCTCACGCGGTACACGGCGGAACTCGACACGCAGTTGGCGCGCCTGCAGGCCACCTCCAACAACGCGGACGTGATCAACGAGGTTCAGACGGATCTCTTCAATGCGCAGGCACGCATCGAGCAGGTCGAAAAAGCCATCGAGACGGAACAGACCTATAGCGTGGCGCTGAAGGTGCGCAAGGCTGCCGTTTATCGGGAAACCTCTCGTGACTACGAAGCCTTCTTCGCCTACCGGCGCCTGGCCGACGAGCATCCCGACCACGAGAACATCGGTGACTTCATCATCTCGATGTTCACGACCGCCAGCGAGATCGGGTTTGATGAGCAAATTGAAACGCTCGGTGAAAAATACCTGCGCGACCCGCGCCTGGAAGCCTACCGCGACATTCTCTACTTTCGCTTGGCCAACCTGTACCAGGAGACCGGCAAAATCGATCGCTTTTTAGAACTGGCGCAGGAGTACATCACCCTGGTCGATGACGTGCCGGTGCCGGACGCTCGGAGCGAGCCGATTGCCAGCCTCTACCGCGCGCAGCTGGTCTTCGCGATGGGCAAGACCCTCACCGATACCGACGAGCACGCGCGCCTGCAGGCCACTTTTGAGCCGCTCTACGAGCGTTACAAAGACTCTTTCATCGGCGACGGTTTCCTCTACTGGATGTCGCTTTCGCACCTGTTCGAGCGTCAATACGCAAAGGCGGAGGAAAAGTTTGAGCAACTGCGCACGGAGTACACCGGTCGCGAGGGCGTGGAGGACTCGGTTTACTCTATCGACGCGCTCTATCGCCAGGGGGTGGCCGAGTACGTGCAGGACACGCCCGAAAACGACAAGCTCGGCGAGGCCATCGGCACACTCAACTCATGGATCGAGCAATATCCCGACCACAGCCTGCGCGGCGAGGTGGAGTTTTACCTCGGGCTGGGCCAGGGGCTGAAGCGCCGTGACGACGAGGCGATCGCCCATTTCCTCAACGTCGAAAAGTACACCGACAACCTGTCCTTCATCCAGAGCGCCTATCTGGAAGCCGGCAAACTGCTCGAAGAGAGTCGCCGCTTCCAGGAGATGGCGGACCTGTTTGAGCGTTATCTGGCCAACCCGACCTATCGGGCGGATTCCGAACCCTCGGAGCAGGTCTTTCAGCTGGCACGGGCTTACGATTTTCTGAACGAGCCGGGAAAGATGGTCGACACGCTGGTGGACGGCTTGCGCAACTTTGGCGACAGCCCCCGGGCCTACGGGATGGACAAGCTGGTGAAAGCGTTCCCGCGCATGTACAACGAGAATCTCAATCGCCTGCGCAGCAACGTCGACCTGTTGACGAAGATTATGGAGGACACGCAATTGCGCCGGACGCTGACCGGGCCTGAGTCGGGCGTGTACGCCTTCTTTTACGGCAAGGAAACGCTGATCGACCGCGACGTGCAGAATATTTTTTACCAGCGCGGCGAGGCCTTTGAACAGATTCGGCAGGGCGACTTGAGTCCGCTGGAGCCATACCTGGAAAACTATTCCGAGCAGCTCACCAAGTTGACCGCCTCGGTTGAGGCACCCGAGAGCACCTTCTTCGACCTGTACTCCGAAGCCAAGCGGGCCAACCACGAGACGCGCAGCCTGCGCTTTTTGATGATGCTCGACCGGCTGGGCGAAAACCCGGAGCCCGACCGCAGCTTTGACGACGACGTCTTCGAGGTAGCCAGCCCCGCGACCCTCGTCTGGATCGGCGAAAAATCCGCCGAAACCGACCGCGACTTCGCCACCGAGACCCTCGAATTTGTCCAGACCGAGCATCCGGACAGCAACGAGGTGTTTTACGCGCTGCTGACCCTGGGGCAGGTGCTGGAAAGCCGCCGTCTCTACGACCAGGCCGTGGCCAAGTACGAGGAGGCCGAAAAACGCTTCCCGCTGCATGAGGACGTGGTGGACGCCGTTGTGCGTCAAGCCATCGCGCTGCGCAACGAAGGCAACTTCGATGACTCTTTCGTGCAGTTGCAGCGCATTATCAACACCCCGGACTGGTCGGGCGAGCCGCACGCGCGAGCCTTTTATGAAATCGGGGAAACCTTCTACGAGCAGCGCGACTTTGACCTTGCGCTGGGCTTCTTTGAGCAGGTTATCCTGGGCTACACCTTTTACTCGGAATGGGCCGCGCGCTCATACCTGCGCGGTGCCCGGGCCGCCGGACAACTCGGCCAGGCGGACAAGCGCCGCGAGCTCCTGCAGGAGGCCTACAACAACGACGCGTTCAAGGCCACGAGCGTTTGGAACGAAATCGAGCAAGAATACCTGCAGCTGCAGGCACGCAGTTAACCCACTCGCCGCATGAGACCAAGACGACCCCTGATTACTTTCGTTGTTTTTTTGCTGACCCTGATCTGGAGCACGCCCCTGCTCTTTAGCCAGCAGGAGCCCGATCCGGAACAGCTTTTCCGCCAACTGGGCGAGCGCCCCATCCCGGTTCAACTGGGCAACCAGACCTACACCCTGCTGCGCCGCGACGGCGAGCGCATGGTCTTTCAGGTGGCGAACAACCCGGGTGCCACGTTTTCCCGCGGCATCGACGACCCTGAGCTGACGCTTTTCCTGCCGGAGCCGCAGGCCTTTCGCGAGGCGAAAACGCAGTCACGCCAGGGCGAGTGGGACAAGGTGGTCACCGGCCTGCGCCCCATCGCCTACCCGCTCGTGCGTTACCTGCGCCTGCCCCCGGAAAAATTCAACATTCACGAAATCGTGGAATTGTTTTTACAGGCCCTGATCGAAACCGGGCGCACAAACGAGGCCAAGGCCATCTTGGACCGCCACACCTTCGCCGACCTGCCCCGCACCTTCGCCGGCCTGGGGCTGGACCTGGCGACCAAATTCGTCGAGCAGGGCAACGACTCCGACGCGCTCCTGCTGATCGACAAGGCGCTCAACCAAACCGAAGGCGCGAGCGACAAATACCTGCCTATCTTCCTGAAGTTTACCGGCGAGCTGCGCGACAACGAGCGCTGGGGTTCGGCGGAGAACCTCTACCGGCAGATCGAGAAAATGGGCGATGCCCAACTGGCCAAGCAGGCCGAGCTGTGGATCATCTACATCAACGTGCGCCGCGCGGCGGAGGAGAACCTCGCGCTGTTGCCGGTCTCGGAAAATTTGCTGGCACAGCTTAGCGGCGTTGAAGCGGGCTCCTCCGAATATGCGCTGCAGCGCTTCGTTGAAGGTAAGATTCACGCCGTGCGCGAGGAATGGACCGAGGCGCTGGAAAGGCTGGGCGAGGCGGTGATTTACAGCGAAGTCAGCGATGACTGGATGCCGGAGTTGCTGTTTGAAACCGGGCGCGCCTACCGGATGACCGAACAGGCCGCAGCCGCCCGCTCCGTTTTCGACCAAAATGTGCTCTTTTTCCGCGACAATCCGTGGGCCCTGCGCAGCCAGAGCGAACTGGACTTGCTGCCGGAACCGCCGACCGAGACGGCTTCGGTTCTGTAAGTGATTGTGCCCGAAATAGTCTTGAACGATTAACGCTTTCCGCAAGAGTTCCCATCCATGCATCGATTACGCTCCTATCCCACGCTGATCGCCAGCCTCCTCACGGCGCTGCTGCTGTTTGCCTTTTCGACCACCGCGGGCTTTGCCCAGGATGACGCCGATAGTGGTGCCGATGAAGCCGCCGAAAACGCTGAAGCCGAGCCCGAAGGTTCCACCGGCAACGAAACCGTCTTTCAGCTGATCGCCCAAGGCGGCTGGCCGATGATCGTGCTGGGCATCTTTCTGATGGGTACGGTCGGCCTGAGCATTTACAACTTCATGTCGCTGCGGGAGAAGTCGTTCCTGGTGCCGAACACCATCGACGAGCTGGAACCAAAGCTCGCGGCGCTGGACCTGGATAGCGCCCGCCAGATCTGCGAGGACACACCCTCACCCGTCACCAATATTTTGCTCTCCGGCCTGGACCGCGCCAGCGGCGAACACATCGACACCGCAGCCATGGAAAAGGCCATGGAGGAAGCCTCGGTGGACGAGCTGGCCGCCCCCTTCGGAATGGTCAGCTACCTGAACGCGATCGCCACGATGTCGCCGATGGTCGGGCTGCTGGGTACGGTTTTGGGTATGGTGCAGGCCTTTCAAAACATCGCCGCGCAGGGCTTCGGTAACCCGGGCCTGCTTGCGGGCGACATCCAGATGGCGCTCATCACCACGGCGGGCGGCCTGATCGTAGCGCTGCCCTCGATGCTGGCCTACCTCTACTTCAAAAACCGCTACACCAAGCTCGCCTCTGGCGTGAACCGAGTCGTGGGCGACCTCTTCCACACGATGCTGCAGGGCGCGCGCGGAGAAGTTCACGCCGAGCCGCATCCGCCGGAAGCCCCGGCCCACTGAGCCCAAGACCGCTCACCTGAACTTCACGGCAGGCTCAACCACGGATGAAAATCGTCCAGCCCAGCTCCGGCGATGATCGATTCGACCTCACCTCGATGATCGATGTGGTCTTTATCCTGATCTTCTTCTTCATGCTGGTGGCGGCGGAAATCACCAACGTAGTCGAAATTGAGATGCCCATTGCCGACCGCGCCGTCGTGCCGGAAAATCTGGGTACGCGTCCGCACATCACCGTGGTGGGCAACGATTTTCAGGAAGAGCGCGGTGACGATGCCCGCTACTATTTTGGCCTCAGGCCGCTGGAGCTGAACGAGCTTGTGACCAAGGTGGCCGAACAGAAAAACAACATCGCCGACTTTGTGGTCTACATTCGCGGCGACAACGACGTGGCTCACCGGCATGTGCGCGCGCTGATGCAGGCGCTCGCCGAACAAGGCATCACCGAGGTGACCTTTGCCACTCTCCAGGTGCCCGATTGAGCCACCGTCGCCGGACATCCTTCAACATAACACCCTGAATCCATGGCTCGCAGACGCATCGATGTTGGTGAAGACACCTTCGACCTCACGCCCATGATCGACGTGACGTTTTTGATGCTGATTTACTTCATGGTCACCACCGACCCGAAGCAGGAAGCCGATCTGAAGATCGAGATTCCCGTGCCGACCGATACGGCCAAGCCCAGCCCGGAGATCCCGGTCGAAATGGCCGTAAAAATTCTCCCCGACGGCACGGTGCTCTTTAACAATTTTCCGGTGGATACCGTGGCCAGTCGCAACATGCCGCAGTTGACCAATCGCTTTCGCGGCAATCTCGAGATCGCCAAACGACGCGGGGTCAAAGCCATCCTGACCGTGATCGCACACCCAGCCTCGCAGCACCAGCGCACCGTCGATGTGCTCAATTCCGCTGCCGCGGCCGGACTCGAATTCGTCACCTTCGCCCTGGGCGAGGACACCTAGGCGGCCAGGTTACGGGACGGGAATTTTTGTCCCGCGCTTGTCGTAGCGCCTGTGGCGTGATTGGCTGCGCAGTAATCACCTTACACCCAGGTTCGCCTCCACACCGCAAGTATCATGATCGTCAAAAAACTCCTCCACACCCGCATGCGCGTGAACGACCTCGATCGCACGGTCGACTTCTACAAAAAGATTCTCGGGCTCGAAGAAGTCCGCCGTTCCGAGTCGCCGCGCGGTTCCAAGCTGGCTTTCCTGCGTACGCCCAACAGCGATGAGCTGATTGAGATTACATACTTTCCCGGAACGGGCGACGTGCAGGTCCCCGAGGATCTGGTGCACCTGGCCTTCGAAGTGGAAAGCCTCGACAGCTTTGCTGCGCACCTCAAGGCGCACGGCCTTGAGTTTTCCGACGGTCCAACAGAATCCAGCAGCGGTTCCAAGTTCGCTTTTATCGATGCGCCCGAAGGATACGAGATCGAGCTGATTGAACACGGCAAATAATCCGCACATCTGATTAGAGTTGCGCGCGTTGAGGCTGTGCCCAGCGTGACAGCATGCGAATCACGGGGGGCCGGGCGGGCGGAGTGTCTTTGAAAGTACCAGCCGGCAGCCACGTGCGGCCAGCCACGGACTTTATGCGCGAAGCGGTTTTTTCTTCGCTCGGTTCGCTGGTCCAAGGTGCACGGGTACTGGACTTGTTTTCCGGCACCGGAGCGTACGGTCTGGAAGCCTTCAGTCGCGGCGCGCAGGCGGTCACGCTGGTCGAAAAAAATCCGGCAGCCCTACGCCTTTTGAATACCAACGCGCAAGCAGTAGCCAAAGCGCTCGACGCAGAAGGAGAGCCCTTGGCAGAGTCGATCCACATCGAAAAAAAAGATGTGTTCAAATGGAAAGGTCCCTGGCGCAGCTTTGATCTGGTATTTGCGGACCCGCCCTACTCGCTCTGGCTGGCCCAGCCCAAGGCCATCATCGTGCGCGGACAGGACTACCTCAAGGAGGACAATCCTCGGGGGCGTCTTATCTGCGAGGCCCCTGGCGGGTTTGACCTTATCCCGCCCTCGGGTTTGCGCATCGTCAAAAAGCTTGGACGCGGCCCACAGCAGCCGGCGGTCACTATCTTTGCCCTTGAGTTCGCCTAAGGCTCACGGGTGAAGAGGGATGACCGCGGGTAGTCCGGCACCGCCCCGGCTTGCGAGGCCACCCAGCCCGCCAGATGATTTGCGCGATGCAGCGCAGCCTGGCGGTCGTAGTTTTCAGGGTCCAGCAACATCGACTGGAGGTAAGCAGCCAGAAAAGCATCACTCGCGCCGACGGTATCCACCACTTGAATACGTGGGCCTGCAGCGCGGACAAATCCCTTGGAGTCCAAAAAGGCGGCCCCTTGCGCGCCAAGCGTAACCAGCACCGCTCGTAGGTTGTATTCACGCATAAGACGTTCCATGGCCTGCTGGGTTGCGGCCTCACCGCTTCCGACTTGCGTCAAGTGCGCAAGTTCATCGGCGTTGAGCTTGAGGAAGTCACACTGCTGCGCGAAGTGCGCCACACGTTCGAGGTCATCATGCGGCGGTCGCAAATTCACATCGAAAATACGCCACGACTTTGCTTTCGAAGCCGCCTGCAAGAGCGCGTTGAGCCGGGAGCGATTCTCCAAGCTGCGCGTGGCCAGCGAACCGAAGACCAGCGCGGCACCGCCAGCCACTGTTACAAGCAGGGTTTGCGTAACGGGGATGCGGTCCCAGGCCACCGGCTCAAGAATTTCGTATCGCGGCTGACCCAGGGCATCCAGCTGAACCTGCACCGTGCCCGTGGGCAGATCCGCGTGGCGCGCCACAGACTCGACTCCAACGCCAGCGGCTTCGACGCAAGTGAACAACTCATCGCCAAGATCGTCCGCGCCCACGGCGGAAATCAGCGCTGCAGGCATCCCCAGCTTGGCCAGATGAGCCGCCACGTTGAAGGGGGCCCCGCCGGCACGACGAAGGTCCGGAAAACAATCCCAAAGCACCTCGCCAAAACAGTAGACGGGCGGGAGGTGATTCTGGACTGTATCCATCATCTTGATACGTTTACCAGATGGTTACGCGACCCGAGCGCGGCAGCGTGACCTCAAAGTTGCGCTCCAAGAGCATCTGGCGGAGGCGGTCCCGGTCGCCCTTGAGGGAGGTCATTGCCGCACGATTCTTGGTTTCGTACTCGTCGTCGAAGTGGTCGTAAAGCTCCTCCTCGGCGGTCTCCGGATAGACCGTGTAGCGGAAACGGTCATCGTACACGGAAAGGTTCCGCCGGCGAGGATTGGGCGTGAAGTGCTGGATGAGCACCGGATGCTGGCGCCCGTCGCGGACTACCGCATTCAGGCTTTCGCCGTGGAGACGATCATCGCTATCTGGTAGCCGTGCTCCACTGAGCTCCAGAAAGGTCGGCAGAAAGTCGACGTTGGAAACCGTCTTTGAGCAGCGTCGGGGCCAGTCCTCGGCAAACGGGTTTCGCACGATCAGCGGCACGTGGTTAAGGCTCTTGCCAGGCGTCAGGCATTTGCCGTGCATGCCGAAGTCGCCCAGAAAATCCCCGTGGTCCGAGGTGAAAACGAGCAGGGTGTTGTCCCATTGGCCGGTGGCTTTGAGCGCATTGATGATCTTGCCGACGTTTTGATCGAGCAGGTGATTCAGCGCATCGGTGTACTGCTGCAGGCGGCGGATGACCTCGGGGCTACGGCTGGCCGCGTCGCGCTTGCGCATGAGGTTGTGCAGCGCCTCGGGCTTGTCGGCATCGCGCTCGACGTTGTACGGCAGCTTGGACTCCAGCGTTTTGTGCTTTTCAAATTCGCTGGCGAGCTCGCGCGGTGGCACGAAGGGATGGTGCGGATCGGGGAAGCCCACCCAAAGGCAGAGCGGTTGCGTGGCCGTGTGCTCGCGGATGATGCGCGCGGCGTTGTCGCCAATCCAGGTTGAGTTGTGCGCTTCGACCGGCACTGGCGATGGGTAAATCTCCCGCTCCTCGGGAAACTCCAGGGTGCGCGTCTGGCGCTCCGAAGTGATGGCCCGGTCGACTTCCGGAAAGTGATCGCGCAACCAAAATCCGTAATGGCCAGCCCGCAGTTCACCATGGCCGATGGTGCACCAGACGTCCTGAAAGCCATAGTACGGCCCGTGCCAGTCGCGCAGGGTTTTGTCTTCAAACCAGCGCCCACCGTTTTCGTAGTGACCCAGACTGCGGTCGGCTCCAGTGGGTTGAAAGTGCATCTTGCCAACGGAGGCGGTGTGATAACCGGCGTCGGCTAGACAGTCGGCGAAGGTGGGGATGCCAGTGGTAATCCATTTGCCGGGGAAAACGCTTTCGGCCATTTTTCGCAGGCCATCGGGCAGGGGTACATCCTCGGCTCGGGGCAGGGCCACGCCGTTGGTCCAAAGCCCGTGGTAGCTGGCGTAGGTACCCGTCAGCATGGAGGCACGCGAAGGCTGGCAAATGCTGCTGGCGGTGATGCAGCGGTCGAAAATCGTGGTTTGGGGGTCTCCGGCCAGCGCCTCCAGATTTGGCGTGACCGCGTAAGGATTCCCGGTGCACCGCAGCGAATCGTAGCGCTGCTGGTCCGTTGTGATGAAAACAATGTTGGGCTGCTTGGTGGGGTGTTCGGCTTCGGCCATGGGCCTACCCTACGAAGAACCCAACCCCAAAAACAACCCCTGCGATACAGAAGGCGTGGGTTCGAGGCGTCTTTTCGATTGCCAGCAAAGCGCGCGCATCCTGCCATCGCGGTATCACCGCTTTATCCGTTTGAACCTCCGCCCAAGAACAGAACCTATGAGTGCCGCCATCCCCACAAAGGCTTCCCGTCGCCGTCGTTCCAAAAAATCCTCCAAAGCGCGCAAACCCAAGGTGGTCCTCGTGGCCAACGGCGACCTGCGCCTGTCGGCCAACCAAAAATGCTGGCCAGCTCAGGCGGAAATGGAGGCCGAGCTTTTTTCGAGCGTACGCAACCTCGGCTACCGTATCGAGCGCGCGCATCCGTACAAAGCCGTCGAGCAGCACGGCTTTATCGGCAGTCAGCGCGAGGGCATGGACGTCTTTGCGCGCATTGACCGCGACGCGCCGCTCATCGTGGCCGAATGCGTCTGGCAATACAGCCACCATCTGCTGCACGGGCTTGTGGCGCATCGCGGGCCTATCCTGACCGTGGCCAACTGGTCGGGCACCTGGCCGGGTCTGGTTGGCATGCTCAACCTCAACGGCTCGCTGACCAAGGCAGGCGTGAAGTATTCGACCCTCTGGAGCGAGGATTTTTCCGACAAAGCGTTTCAGAAAAAGCTGCAAAAGTGGCTCGAGAGCGGCGAGGTGCGTCACCCGATCAGCCACGTCAAAAAACTCGCCAGCGCGAAAATGCCAGCGCGCGCGAAGACGGTTGCCCGCAAGCTTGCCGCCGAACTCGACCGTCAACGTGCCATTTTGGGAGTCTTCGATGAGGGCTGCATGGGCATGTTCAACGCGATCATCCCTGACCACCTGCTGATGCCCACCGGCGTCTTCAAGGAGCGGCTCTCCCAGAGTGCGCTCTATTACGAGATGACCCAGGTGACGAAGGCCGAGGCCCAAGCGGTATTCGATTGGCTGATACAGAAGGGCATGTCCTTCGACTTTGGCAAGAATGGCAAAACGGAGCTGACCAAGGCCCAGGTCTTGGAACAGTGCCGTATGTACGTGGCCGCTTGCCGCATCGGCGATGCCTTCGGGTGCGACGCCATCGGCATTCAGTACCAGCAGGGCTTGAAGGATCTTGCCCCGGCCTCGGATCTGGTCGAAGGCCTGCTCAACAACAGCGAACGCCCGCCGGTGCGCAACGCCCAAGGCGCTACGATCAAGGCCGGAGCCCCCTTCACCCACTTCAACGAAGTCGATGAGTGCGCGGGCCTGGACGGCATCCTCACCCAGCGTGTTCATGCCGCGCTCGGCCAGCCCGTCGAGAACACGCTGCACGACCTTCGCTGGGGCGACGCGGATGCGAGCGGCACCGTCGAAGATTATGTCTGGGTCTTTCTGATCAGCGGTGCCGCGCCACCCGCGCATCACATCAACGGCTTCAAGGGCACCACCGGCTATCGTCAGCCGCCCATGTATTTCCGCCTGGGCGGTGCCACCTGTGCCGGTGTCGCCAAGCCCGGCGAGATCGTTTGGAGCCGGATTTTCATCGAGAACGACGCGCTGTGCATGGACCTCGGCCGCGCCAAAGTGGTGAAGCTGCCCGAAGCCGAAACGCGCCGCCGCCTGGAGGCAACGACGCCGCAGTGGCCGATCATGCACGCGGTCACCTACGGTGTCTCCCGCGACCAGATGATGGCGCGTCACAAGGCCAATCACTTGCAAGTGGCCTACGCCAAGGATGCCAAAGGCGCCGACCTCTGCCTTTACTCCAAGGCGCAACTGGCCAGCGAATTGGGCCTGAAGGTCACCCTCTGCGGCACGAAAATCGATGGCAAGCCGTTCTGAACAACCTCACCCCGGGAAGAATGCCATCGCCGCTGACGGGACGAAGTTTCTAGGATTGCCGCCATGCCTTCGCTCCAACCGCGCATCGTCGAGACGTGCCTGTACACTGAAGACCTCGAAGCCGCCGAGCGCTTTTACACGGCGCTGCTTGGGCTGGAGGTCGTGGCCCGGGACGCGGGTCGGCATGTGTTTCTGCGCTGCGGTGCAAGCATGCTGCTGATCTTCAACCCTAAGGTCTCACAACTAGCATCTTCCAACGATGATGCGATCGATGTACCCGAACACGGCGCGTTTGGCCCGGGGCATGTGGCCTTCAGTCTGAAAGAGTCCGAGGCCGAAGATTGGCGGGCGCGGCTGAACGCGCAGGGTGTGGCCATCGAACGCGAGTTCGAGTGGCCGGGAGGCAGCGGGTACTCGATTTACTTTCGCGACCCGGCGGGCAATTCGCTAGAGTTAGTCACCCCGCGGCTGTGGGGGCTGGATTAAGGCTGGCGTTTCAAGGGGGCGTCTGTAGGGCTCAAGACATGAGCACCGATACCCCTCGACTCGTCTGCCGTGGCCAGGGACAACCCGCTGAAGGCCCCACCTGGTGGGCCGAGCGCAAGCTGCTGGTGTGGGTCGACATCGGTCATTGCCTCGTCAATCTGTTTAATCCTCAGAGCGGGGAAAATCGCGAGATCACCCTACCCTGCCCGGTGGGGACCGCGGTCCCCACCACCGGCAACAATCTGGTCTGCGCCACCCGCGATGGCTTCATGCGGCTGGATGTCGACACAAACGAGATCACCCCGCTGACCGATCCCGAGGGAGACCAGCCCGACAATCGCTTCAACGACGGCAAGGCCGGACCCGATGGGCGCCTGTATGCCGGCACGATGGCCAAAAACGCTGGCGGTGCCTTCTATGTGCTCGAACGCGACGCACAAACCTATCGCAAGCTTTTCGACGGCGTCACCTGCTCCAACGGCCTGGCCTGGAGCGCCGACGAGCGGCTGTTCTACTACATCGACACGCCAACCGGGCGCGTGGACGTTTTCGCCTTCGACAAGGAAAACGGCACCCTCTCGAACCGGCGCACCTGTTTTGAAATTCCCAAAGACAAAGGGCACCCCGATGGCATGTGCATCGACGACGAAGGCATGCTCTGGGTGGCCCTCTGGAGCGGCTGGGGCGTGCGGCGCTACCATCCCGGCACCGGCGAGGAGTTGGCTTTTATCGAGTTACCCGCGCAAAACGTGACTTGCCCCGCCTTTGGTGGCAGCGATTTCAAAACCCTCTACATTTCGACTGCCCTGGCCCCCGAATCCGAGCGCGAAAAGCAGCCCGAATCCGGCGGGATCTTTGCGGTGGATCTGGAGGTCAGCGGCCCGGCACCCTTTCTTTTCGACGGCTGAGAACACTCACGCGCAGCTCGCAGTCTCGCCCTTTCTGACTCAATCGCGCCTTGCCGACCACAAACCGCAACGTGACGCACAAGCAGCGCCTCGACCTGATCGAGCGCTACATCCGCGAGCATAAGTACGCGGATCTGCACACGCTGGCCAGTGAGTTCGACATCAGCCTTTCGACGGTGCGCCGCGCCCTTAACGAGTTGGAGGGCAAAGGCCTGCTGCGGCGTCACCACGGCGGGGCCAGCCTCGTCGATGAGGAAAACGGCAGCGGCGGCTACGATTTCATCACTCAGGACGCCCGTCAGGCCGCCGAAAAAAACGCCATCGCCCGCTACGTGGCATCCACCATCCAAAACGGCATGACCGTCCTGCTCGACGGAGGCACCACTACCTACGCCGTCGCGCGGCACCTGACCGAAAAGCGTCTGGTCATCATCACCAATTCGCTACCGATCGCGGCCCTATTTTCAGAGATCGGAGCCTCCGAAACCATCGTCACCGGCGGCACCGTCTACCACCGCTTGGGCATTCTTTACGGGCCCACCTGCGAGATGGCGTTGTCCCAAGTGCATGCCGATGTAGCGATCCTGGGCGCGGCGGGCGTCACCGCCGAAGGTATCTGGAACAACAACACCTTTATCATCGCCTTCCAGCGACTCATGCGCAAAGCCGCCGACAAGGTTTTCTACGTCTTTGACCACACCAAGTTCGAGCGGCGCGCCTTGAGCCTCTCCTGCGGGCTGGACCCCAGCTTTTTGGCCATTACCGACTCCAAGCCCCCCGCCACCTTGAGCACGTCCTTGCGCGAAGCAGGCACGGAACTCGTCGTGGCCCCCGAGTCCAAACGCACCTAGCGGCTTGACGCCCGCACTGGCCTGGCAAGCGTTCGCTGCATGGCAGTGGACGGATGCAAACACCACGCGAACCGGCGCGTCTGGGAATCCTGGGCACCACGCTGGAGTGAGGCGACCGAGCGGCGAGCTCTTTGGAAACGCGCGCTTAATGAGCCCAGCTGCGTTCTCGGGGCGTGTGAATTGGCCTACCTGGGCCCGATTGAGGGCTTGCGCGTGGCAGTGCTGGGCAGCGGTGACAACGAGGCGGCCTTTGCCCTGGTCGGCCTGGGCGCGCGTGTCACCTCTGTGGATGTTGCCCAGGGTCAGTTGGATGCCGCCCGGCAGCGGGCCACGTCCGTCGGCGTGGAAATGGAATTCGTGCGGGCCGACGTGACGGACCTGAGTGCGCTCGCTGACGCCAGTTTCGACCTTGTGTACACCGGCGGGCATGTGGCCGTCTGGGTCTCGGACCTGCCGCTGTACTACCGCGAGGCGGGGCGTATTCTCCGACCAAGCGGACGCTTCCTCGTGAACGAATACCACCCTATTCGCCGCATCTGGCGCGAGCGGGCGGACCGGCTGGAAATCGAGCGCAGCTACTTCGATCGCGCGCCCGCCATGTACGAGACGGATTCAGCGGCGGCCAAAAGCACAGTCGGCACGTTTCTCAACTACCAGTTTCATTACACGGTGGCGGATTATTACCGCTCGGTGCAATTCGCTGGCTGCACCGTGGAAGCCCTTGAAGAGTGGTCTGATCACACGGAGCCCTGGGAACATGCGCCACTGAAAGGCCTGCCGCACTGGTTGATGCTGGGCGCTCGAAAAACAGGTGCAGCGATCCCTATAACCCCTTCGGCGACAACGGTTACAGAATCGTATCGACGCGGCATTTTTGCGCGAAATATGGAGTAGGTGTTGCGAATGTTACATTACGGTGATCCAGGCGCATTCGCATCGACAAATAGGGGATTTGCTGAGAGCATCTAATCAACGAGGAAAACACTTTTACGCTTTCTGGCGGTCTGCCAGATATTGGGGTAACTATAAGAAGCCGTCCTTCTTTTTGGGGTGAGAAGGGCGGCTTTTTATGTGCGATTTTGTTAGGAGTCCGCCGCCTTTTCCGGCGTATCAGTATCATCAGATGACTCCAAATTCGCTTCCCCATCAGCTGCGGTATCTGATTCCGCATCTACCGGAGTTTCTGCCGCTTCCACCGCGGGCTGCTCCGGTGCGGGCTCCTCGGCCTCGGTATTAGCTTCTGCAACAAGGTTGGCGATTTCATCGGGGTCGAGTGTCCCGCCGGCGGCGTCCGTGGAGCTTTCAGCGGCTTCGGATGGGTCATCCGCAGCGGCATCAGGCGCGGCTGTCGATTCGGCAGCTGCCGCGGCAGCTGGTTCAGCCGACTCGACCGGGGCGGCTTTTTCGATGCGGTTGCCGGCGGCGTCGATTTCATGAATGCCCATCCAGTCCATGATCGAATCGAGACTACCCGCGTGCGGTCCTTCGTCTTCCTCTTCGAACGCCGCTTCCGCATCTTCTGCGTCCATTTCACCCACGGGCTCGACACCCATGTCGGCGAAGGCAGCGTTGAGCGAGGCCTGGTCGCAGGCATCGGCACGTCCGCCACGCCGGCCCCTGGAGCCCAAAGCCCCAAATGCGGCATTGGCGGCGCGTTCCATTTCCTCGCGCTGGCGGATCTCCGACAGATCGAGCATCATGCCGAAATGCCGGCTGGCCATCTCCGCCAGGTTGATGGCGGCCTCGCCGAGATCGCGCACCTCGTTGATCACGAGCAAGGTGGAATGCCAGCGGTTGGCCGGCAGGTGTCCGAGGCGGCAGCGAAACGCACCTCCGGAAGCACTTTGTTGCACACGCGTGATGGACAGTGAGGCCAGTGGATTTTTGTCCACCGCGTCATCCAGACCACCGTCCAGTTCGGTGGCGGAAATGGTCAGGGTGGCCGCGTTGCGTCGAAAATCGATGGAACGGCTGCGCTCGACCTGAAGCTCACTTTTTGCCTCCGAAACGGCAGGGTCCGGCTGGCCGGGGGGTGCCGTCTCCGAGGTCACAACCGTAGCTGGCTCGGTCACCGTCGCCGCCTTATTGGCCGCGGACGGTGCAGGCTGGCATGCATTGAGTAGCTCGCGCGCCCACGACGCCATGAGTCCCTCGCTGAGCAGACGCTCGGTGCGTTCCAGCAAACTGAAGGCGGTCAGGCGATTGTCCTTCATTTCGGAGGCGCTGAAACTGCTCAGGCGTTCGGGTTTTTTCGATGAAACGGGCACGTGGGGCTTCTAAAGATGGGTGCTGGGGTGGCTCAGCCAGTGGCGTAGGCGGTCTGTATACAGTTGGTGGTGAACGGCTGCGCGGCGCGGCGGCTGTGCTGGGGCATGGTGCAGGGCAGCAGCAGGCGCTCGTTTTCACGATCCAGGTGCAGGATCTTCATCAGCTTGCGCTGTACAAGCCGCAGCAGCTCACGCTCATCGGCGGAACCGGCTTTTTTGCCCAGCGCATTGAGGCTGCGCAACTGCCGGAGCGAATCCTCCAGCACGCCCAGCAACTTTTCCTTACGCTGCAAAATCTCGGTGTCGGGCAGGCGGCCCTCCCGGCGCAGCATTGTATTCTCGGCCTGGAGTATGCGGTAAACTTCGTCGCACAGCGCCAAATGGTGGCGCAGGGCGATCTCGGGTGTGGATACGTCGGTGGATAGCATGGTAGCGTAGGTAAATTATGGATACGAACAGTCGTACTCAGTAGGAGCCAGGCGGCACGCCCACAACGGCTTCCTCAGGGATCTGGCTCGGACGTTTGAGCAGTTCGATTTCGTTGTTTTTCAAATCATTGAGCTGACGGCGCGTGTGGTCGGCCCACTGCACATGGTTGAGCCGCCAGCCGGCCATATCCTGCAGGGCCAGCAGACTTTCGTTGGGCTGGTAGCCTTCGGTCTCGATGCCCTCACCGGTGGAGAGCATCGCGTAGGCGTCACGAGCTTTTGGATACATGCCCAGACGCTCAAAACACAGGCCCATCTGGTAGATCACCGGCCACTGCCATTCCGGATCGGCACTGAGCGGGGCCATCGCCTGGTAAATTTTTAACGCACTGTAAAAGTCGCCCTTCTCATAATATTCGTTGGCCATTTGGTTGGCCGCCTTTTTTTGCCAGTACATCCAGATGCGTTGATCGCTGGCAGCAGCCACGCTTTTGTGGCGCAACAACCGCATCACCTGGTCCATCGACTTCTCCGGCTGGTTGGTGTTGCGGTAGGCGGTTGCCAGAAGGTAGTGGCTCTCGGGGGCAAGGTGGCTCTCGGGGTAGTCGGCCAGAAACTGCTCCAGCCCAAGGATCACGCCCGGATGATCGTGGCGCAGGTGGTGGATGTACGCGTCCTTGAAGGCGACGCGCTCCCGCTCGTTGTCGTCCAAATCGAGGCGCATGACGCGGCCGTAAAACTTGGCCGCCTGGTCGTAATCGCCATTCATGAAATAGGTCTCGGCGATCTCCAACTGGGCCTGCTGCGAAAGCTCGCGGTACAGCGGAATGCTTTCCTCGGGGATGCTCAGCGAGACATTGAGCACATTGTAGAAGCGCGCCACAGCGGTGCGGGTGGCACCCATTTCACGGTACAAGTGACCCAGGCGCAGAAAAATCTGAGGCAGGCGCGGGTCGTGGGGATACATCTCTGAAAACTTTTCGTAGACAGCGGCCATTTTCGCGCGCTGACCCGACATTTCGTACATGTAGGCAACCTCCAGCATGAGGCTTTTGTGCAGGTCGGTGGACACATGCAGCACGAGCGTCTGCTGATAAAACTGTTCCGCCTCGGCGAAGCTGCGTTGGCGCAAGGCCAGGCGCGCCTGCCGCATGAGCTTCTGTACACGCTCACGTTCGTCCTCCAGGATTTGCGGGTCGGACTCGGCGAGCTCCCGCGCGGTGGGCACCAGGGCGGTGTGCTGATCGAGGGTCGGCGTGGCCAGGGCCGCCTGCATGGCATCGCTCGAGGCATCCGTTTCGGAGTCCTCAAGCGTCAACGGAATGATGTTGCTACGAAGGTCCGCAGTGGTCGGCAGGTGCATCACATCCTGCGGCGGACCGTGGCCGGTGGCCTTACGAATCGCCGTTTCCGTGGCCTGCACAACCCCAACGGTTATCCCCAAAGCCGCTGACGTCAGACAGATTTTCAGACAATGCTTATTCACGTTCGTAAGTGGCACTGCTGGTGGCAGGCGCGGAGGCAGGACCAGCCCCCAGCGGCACGGCAAACGGCACCTTGGCGGTCTCGACACCCTGCCTGGGCAGCTCGACCTGACGTTCAAACAAAATCAAAAACTCCTCCGGATCGACGAAGCCGTAATTGCCCTGGTAAGTCTGGAAATCCTGCGGCAAATCGGTGGGCATGGGCGGCCCTTCCGAAACGCGAAAGGTTCCGGGCAGGACGCCGGTCGCCGGCTCGGGTCCGGTAAATGGATTTTCGGCAATTGAAAAGTCGCTCGTGCTTTCCGGGCCCAGGCCAAAGATCGGCCCGTCGTCGGGAAACGGATTTACGCTGCCTGGTGCCAAAGGCGCGTCTGCGGCTTCCGGCTCTTCGGGGAAAAAGCCGGGGCGTTCCAGCGACGGCGGCGGCCAGTATGGTGCCTCGGGCTGGGTGGTTTCCTCGCCAAAGCGCAGCCGCTTCATGCCCGCCTCGGGCAGGTAGCCGGGCTCGGCTTCCTGAGGGTTAAGCACGTCCCGATACCAGTAAGCGTCGGAAAGGCGCTCAAAGCCAAAGAAGGTCAGCGCCTTTTCCTGACGCGTACGCAGGCCGTTGAAGGTACGCGGCACATGCGGCGCAGCCGAGGCAAGGGTCGAGCCCCCAAAGCACACGAACAGAAGGAGCAGGCAGGCGCGGGTTGGAGTCAGAAGTCGCACAATAAAAATCCGTTGGCACACGACGCCGCAAAATGCTGAAGCGCCAACATGGATAGTCGTCCATGGACCCCGGGAACTTTACGTGCCGCCGAAGGGGATTCCCACCGAGGTCGCGCCGGAATAAGACCGGAGCCGCCCGTTTTCAGGCCCACGCGGGCGGCGCGCCCCGGGCCAGTCGGTAAACTGCCTCGTAATCGTCCTGCGTGTGCACGTCAATCGTGCCCGCGCGCTCATCTTCAAAGCGATGCGCAGAAATGTCCCAGGGATTGTCGTAAGTGCACAGGCGCTCGACCGTCTGGGCCCACACGGCAACCGGCTCGGAGAGTGACTCACCGTGCAGGGCGGCCAGTTCAACCGCGCGATCGATCACCGCGATTTCGCACAAGGGGAAGTTGATGTTAAGGTTTACGTGGATGTCGCACGGAAAGTGAGCCACGATATGCTGGAAGACGGGTACAGACGGTACCTCGTCGCGTGCGAGATCTTCCGGGCGTCGCAAGACCTGCGCACCAAAGTCGCGGGCCACCTGGGCCACGAGCTCGCTCTCGGTAGAGACCACCACCTCGTCGACGGATTCGGCTTCCACCAGCTTGCGCACGCCCAGCCCCAGCATGGGCACCCCGCCAAAGGGCAGCAGATTTTTATAGGGAAGCCGCTTGCTGCCAAGACGGGCGATGACCGAGCCGATAACCTTCATGATTCGCTTAACCTCAGTATTCGTAAGGGTTCGCGAGCGATTAACCTAAAGATTTGGTTGATCAGAAATTTTTAACATTCTGTAAAAATGGGTGCGTAGGCAATTTTTGCTTCACACAAGCCCTTCTTTGAATCATCAGATTTCCGATAGGAAGTAGGAACATTTTGCCGCATTGCGTTGGTGATGTGGTGGGAATCTATTTTTACAATTTAATCACACGACCGGCGTGGTGTCTTTGTCACCAAGCTGAGTCAATCTCATATTCCTGATGGCCATCGACAAGGTTATTGTCCTGGACGATGAAATGATCATTCGGCGCACGCTCGAAGAGCAACTGCGTCGGCGGCGGTACTCGGTGGCCACGGCTTCCTGCCTGGATGAAGTTAACCAGTTGCTTGAGAAGGATAACTTCGACCTCATACTGGCCGATGCGCGCCTGCCCGATGGCAGCGGCACGGAGCTCTTGCAGCGCTTTGAGGGACAGCCCGACAGTCCCCTGGTGGTTATCATCACTGGCTTTGGTTCGATCGAATCAGCAGTCGACTGCATGAAGCAGGGTGCCTTCGATTACTTAATTAAGCCCTTCTCCTCGGACCAGATCGACGTGCTGCTGAAGAAGGCCGAGTCCTACTCGCAGATGGTCAAGGTAAACCGCTATTACGCGCGTCAGGCCTTGGGTGAAGGCGAGGAAGGGACCAGCGCCATCCTCGGCCGTAGCCCGCAGATCGAGAAGCTGCGCAGCCTCCTCAAACGCGTCGCTAACACCGAGGCAACCGTACTTGTCACCGGAGAGAACGGCACCGGTAAGGAGTTGGTCGCACAGGAATTGCAACGGCTCAGCCCACTGGCCGAGCAGCCGTTTATCAAAGTTAACTGCGCCGCCATATCCGAATCCCTCATCGAGAGTGAGTTTTTCGGCCACGAAAAAGGCGCCTTCACCGGAGCCACCCAGCGACGCGAAGGGCGTTTCGAGTTGGCCAACAACGGCACGATTCTGCTCGATGAAATCGGCGAAATCCCGCCCCGCCTGCAGGCCAAGCTGCTGCGTGTATTGCAGGAGCAGGAGTTTGAGCGTGTGGGCGGCAACCGGCCGATCAAGGTCAATGTGCGCGTCATCGCCACCACGAATCGGGATCTGCTCAAGGAGGTCGGCGCGGGACGTTTTCGCGAGGACCTGTACTACCGCCTGAATGTATTTCCGGTGCACGTGCCGCCGCTGCGCGAGCGCCGGGCGGACGTCATGCTGCTGGCCGAGGCCTTCTTGAAGCGTTGCGCCCGCAAGCACGGCGTCAACGTTACCAGCTTTACCCGCGATGCCGCCGAGCGTCTCTGCGCCCACGTCTGGCCGGGCAACGTCCGCGAGCTGCAAAACACCATCGAGCGGGCGGTGATTCTGGCCGAGGATGGCCAGCCGCTGGCCGCCGATTACTTGGGGCTGCTGGCCGTCCCGCAGCCGGTCCCCACCCTGCGTGAACCACAGCCGCAGACCGCGCCGGAAACACAATATGCCTACGGCGTGCCACAGCCAACTAACGCTGAAGCCGTCACGGCGCCCGCCGCAAACCTTCCGTCCTTTGTGGCTCCGGCAGTCGCACCGACCACGCCGATGCCGGCAGTCGCTTCGGTGAACGGGACGCACCCGGAAGACGAAACGCCCCGTACCCCGCCCTCGCTCGACGAAGTTGAGAAGGATCACATTTTGAATGTGCTGGAGGAGACCGGCGGCAACCGCACCCAGGCCGCCAATCTGCTGAAAATCAGCATCCGCACGCTGCGCAACAAGCTGCAGCAGTACCGCGAAGATGGTGTGTACGTTCCCTGAGTTGACGAAACGCTCAAATCCCAGGCCTTGATGCGACCGGTTGGCGCTGACCCGTTGACAACACGCCGCCCGGAGCGCTGCTTCTAGCTGTAAGGCGGGCTGCGAGGACCGCAGGATCGCGCCGCGGTGCATGGAATCGACACCTCTGGGTGACTGAGGGACGCGCGTGGCCTCACGATTTCAAAATCAGGCCCGAAATTGCTTCAAGTGATCCATGAAAATGCCGATTGGCTCTCCTGTCGGAAGGATCGCTTTGGGCTTCCGGACAAAGTCTTCCAGATAATCCCGCGTACATTGTAATGTCTACCAGCTGTTCACTTACCGACGCCGACATCGGAACCTTCATTCAGGATGCGGTGGAAAAATTCTTCGCCACCATGCTCGAAGATGGGGTGTCCCTGAAGGAGTGCCTGGATTGCACCCTGGACTCGCCCCAGCAGCAGATTCCCCCGGCGATTGAAACGGACAACAACATCATCGCCTCGGCGGTCGGCTACCTGGGCGACATCAACGGCATCATCTACCTTTACTTTGAAGAACCGCTGGCCAAGCACCTGACCGGCCAGATGCTCGGCATGGAACCGTCCGAAGTGGAGTCCGAAGGCCACGAGGTGGTCAACGACGCACTGGGCGAGGTCAGCAACATGGTGGTGGGCACTTTCAAAAACCACCTCTGCGACAAGGGCCTGAACTGCCGGTTGACCATCCCATCGATTCTGCGCGGCAAGCATTTCGCGATCGAGGCCACCTCCGAGATCACACGCAAAATTTTCCGCTTCGAAACCGCCGGCTCCATCTTCGCCGCCGACCTGCTCATCAAGATGGGTGAAGCCGAATAAGGAAACGCCGCTCAAACTTATCCAAACCTTTTACGAGATACTGCCATGCGCCTGAAAATTCTGACCACGGACGATTCGAAAGCCGTCCGGATCATCATCAAGAAGTGCTTCACCAGCTACGACGTGGACATCTTCGAAGCCTCCAACGGTGTCGAAGGTCTCGCGGTAGCTAGTAAGGAGACGCCCGACATCATCTTACTGGATGTGACAATGCCCGTCATGGACGGCGTGGAGATGCTGACGAAACTCAAGAGCGATCCGCTGTTGAAAGGCATCCCGGTCATCATGCTGACGGCGGAAGCCGGCCGCGAGAACGTCCTCAAAATCGCCAAGATCGGTATCCGCGATTACATCGTGAAGCCCTTCAAGGAAGATGTGCTGATCGAGAAGGTGGGCCGCGTGGTCGATCTGCGACCTGTCGGCGAACAGAACACCAAGCGCAAGGGGCTCAACGATTCCTGCAAGATCGTCGTCGTCGAGGACAAGGCCACCATCGTCGATCAAATCAAAGAAGGGCTGAAGGACACGCCGTGGGAAATTCAGGGTACCACCTCCACGGGTGAAACCATCGACCTCTGCCAAAAGGACCTGCCCGACCTGATCCTGATCAGCCTCTCGCTGCCCGACGACGGTGCCGCCACGCTCTTCCGGCTGCTGCGCTCGAACATGAAAACCAAGTATGTGCCGGTCTTCGGCCTGGCCGTGAAGACCGCCATGGACGAGCAACAACAGGCCCAGCAGATGGGCTTCAACGCCGTCATTACCAAGCCCATCGACTTCCCAGACATGGAGTCGAAAATTGCCAAGGCGATCAACCTCGACACCTCCGAGCGCTACTTCAATTTCGAGGAAGACTTCCTTTTGATCCGTCTGCCAGAACGCTGCAACAGCACGACCGTCAACGAGATTAGCAACTACATAAAGCCCAAGGTTTCGGAGGCTGTCGACAGCGGTTACTACAAGGTCATCTTCGATGTGAGCAAGGTACGGAACGTCGACATGAACGTCATCAAGCTCCTGATCAACGCCATGCAGGCCTGCCGCGACCTGACGTTATCCCACAGCCTGGTGGGCAGCACCGAATTCGCCAGCGAGGCCAAGGGCTTCGAGGAGTGCAAGGACTGGGTCATCCACAACTCGGTGGAAGACGCCAAATCGGCCGCGGTTTCCTAAAGCCGGTCCCAACTTTTCAAACCTTTCGCGGGCGTGGCCAAGCAGCTACGCCCGTTTTTGTTATCTGATTGGCTGCGATGAAGTTAGCCATGGCAAATCCAACCGTAAAGGTATCGTAAAAGCCGTCGATGTAGGCCTATCCAGCAAGGTGCTGGCCGACCGGTAAACCCGGCTTGAACGCACTTCGCCCGTACCACTCATGTTCGACGGAAAATCCATACTCGTGACCGGAGGCACCGGTTCCTTTGGGCGCCAGTTTGTCAAACAGGTCCTCGCCAGCTACACGCCCGACCGGCTGATCGTTTACTCGCGCGACGAGTTCAAACAGGCGGAGATGCAGGCGGACCCGGCCTTTCAAAAGTCCTGCATGCGCTTTTTTCTGGGTGACGTGCGCGACAGTCAGCGGCTGGGCCGCGCGATGCATGGAGTGGACATCGTGGTGCACGCCGCCGCCCTCAAGCAGGTGCCCGCTGCCGAGTACAACCCGCACGAGTTCATCAAGACGAACATCAACGGCGCGATCAATGTGGTCGAGTGCGCACTGGACAATCAGGTCGATCGCGTGCTGGCTCTGAGCACCGACAAAGCGGTCAACCCGATCAACCTTTACGGCGCGACGAAGCTCTGCTCGGATAAAATTTTTATCGCTGCCAACAGCTACCGCGGACGCCAGGGCACGAAGCTCTCGGTGGTTCGCTACGGCAATGTACTCGGCAGCCGCGGCAGCGTCATCCCGCGCTTCATTGCCCAGCGCGCGACCGGCATCATCACCGTGACCGATCCGGACATGACGCGCTTCTTCCTGCCGGTGGAACGCGGCGCGGAGTTTGTGCTCGATGCCCTCAAAACGATGAAGGGCGGCGAACTCTACGTGCCCAAGATCGCCAGCTGCCGGCTGGGTGACTTGGTGCAGGCCGTCGCGCCGGATTGCACTGTGAAGATCGTTGGACTGCGCCCAGGCGAGAAGATGCACGAGGTGCTCATCCCGCAAGACGAGGCCCGGTTGACCCGCGAGTATCCCGATCATTTTGTCGTACAACCGCTGCTGCCCTTCTGGGACAACGTGAAGCTCAATGGCATCAGCCAGCCCGTCGACGCGGCGTTCAGCTACGCCAGCGACACCAACGACGACTGGTATGACCTGCCTGCGCTCAAGCGCATCTGCCGGCGCGTGGAAAACGAACTGGCCCGCGAGGCGGGCCACATTTTTTCCGGCGAGCCGCCCGCGCGCACCCATCGCCTGACCCACCCGGGCATTCCAAACTTCACCGCCTAAGCACCCTCTGGCCATGATCCTTCCGGCCTCGCCCCACATTGCCGGTCGACCCATCGATACGGCGCAGCCACCGCTGATCGTCGCGGAGCTTTCGGCCAACCACAACGGCTCGCTGGAAAAGGCACAGGCGTTGATCGCTGCCTGCGCCGCGGCCGGCGCGGACGCCATCAAGGTACAAACCTACACGGCGGACAGCCTGACCCTGCCGCTGAAACAGCCGCCCTTTCAAATCACGCAGGGTCCCTGGGCCGGGCAAACGTTTCACGAATTGTACCGCAAGGCCGCTCTGCCGCTGGAGTGGACTCAACGGCTGGCCCGATGCGCGACCGACCATGGGCTGATTTTTTTCAGCACGCCCTTTGATGAAGCTGGAGTCGATTTTCTGGAGGCGACCATCGACCCGCCCGCGTACAAGATTGCCTCCTACGAGATTGGCCACCGGCCCCTGCTAGAGCGTGTGGTTGCCACCGGCAAGCCGACCATCCTCTCCACCGGGATGGCGACTCCGAACGAAATTGAGCGTGCGGTTCAACGCTTCAAACAGGCGGGCGTGCCGCTGTTTCTGCTTAAGTGCGTCAGTGAATATCCGGCCAAAGCCGCGGGCTTTAACCTGCGCTCAATGCAGACCTTGCGTGAACAGTTCGATGTGCTGGTCGGGCTCTCAGACCACACGCTGACGGATGCCATCGCGCTGGGGGCGACGGCCCTGGGTGCCTGCATCATCGAGAAGCATGTGTGCCTTTCGCGAGGTGAAGGCGGCGTGGACAGCCACTTTTCCATCGACCCCAATGAGCTTGCCCGGCTGGTGCGCGGTGTCCGCGATTTGCATGCGGGGCTCGGCTCTCCGCTGCTTGAAGAAATGGGCGCGGACGCACCCGAGCGTAGCCACCGCCGCTCGATCTTTGTGAGCCAGCCAATCGCCCGGGGAGAGGAATTTACCGCGGGCAACTTGAGCGTGGTTCGTCCCGGCAACGGACTGGACCCCTGGCGCTGGCCGGAAGTTCTGGGCACGCGAGCTGCATCGAATCTGGCGCCCGGACAACCACTCAGCGAAGACGCTATCGAGGGATTTAATCCAGCCAGTACACGTGATGCGAGGGAAAACGCACCAGGCGCGCCTCGGCGGCTTCCTGCTCAAATACAGGTGGCGCGGCGGACTCTCCAAGCGTCTCCGCCAGCCACCACGTAAAGCTTCTGAGGCCGAGCGATTCGCTCAAGGTGGAGGCACCGCCCCAGCGCGCGTTGACCTCGATGAAGTGCACCTGCCCTTCCGCATCGACAATGCCCTGCGTGACGCTGTGATGTGTTACGCCCAGTGTTGCCAGCAGGCCCTGCACCAGTGCCTCGATCGCTGCATCCCGGAAACTCGTCGTGACGTGGGACTCCCCATCGACGATGTCGTCGCGCCAGCGCAGCACCGTGCCAACGAATTGCCCGGCGGGCGTCACGTAGCTGTCGGCTGAAAACTCCCTCCCTGCGACAAACGGCTGAAATAGCGGATCGGCCAGGCTTTCGGCCCTCTGCAGCGCCTCCGTACGTGTCAGATTGATGCCGATGTTTCGCGAGCCCGCCCCGTGTCGCTCCTTAACCACAAAATGTTTCGTATCCAATTTGTCGATATATTCGGAGGCTGGAATCACGGGGTAACCGGCGGCTGAACCCTGACAAGCAAATTCCAGTTTGTCTCGAATACGTGCGACAGCCTGGCTCCCTGCCACAAAAAAATGGATACCCGGTGGCTTGCTTTCGGCGAGCTCGGCCAGGAAGGAGAGTTCCCCATCGCGCGAGGGCACCACGTGGGTGATCTTGTGCCGTTCACACACGCTCAAAAACGTTTCGGGCGTCATCGCGTTATCCTCGGGCAACTGCGCGATTGCCCAGCTTTGGTACCCGAGCCGGCAGTGCGGGTCGGTATCGCCGGCCACGATCTTCGGAACAAGGCCCAGACGCCGCAGGGCCCGCTCCAGAGCCTCAGCCATCGGCTTTTTTGCGCCCGCACTGGTCAGCAGCACGCGGCAATCTCGCTGCGGATTCGGTGTCGAAAGGATCGCCCTGGTGTCGGCTTGAAGCTGGCTTCGCTCCGCTGCAATCGTAGCCGCAAGCCCTGCCTCAATTGGCCTGGGCGTAAAATCAGGGAGCAGGCTGAAGGTCTTGGCCATATCGACTTGCGAGGCTTCGAAACGGAAGTCCGGCGGCGGGTCTTCGATCTCAGCCTTCAAATGCGGCAGGTGTGTTTTGAAGACCTCCAGCGCCTCACTGACGCGACGGCTACGCCCACTACCCAGGTTGTAGACGCCATTTGCTGCGGCGTGCGCGCCCAACCGCAGCAAGCCCTCCGCCACGTCGTCGGCGTAAATGTAATCAAAAAAGCTTTCTGCCCCGTAAACACAAATTGGTTGGTTGCGGAAAGCTGCCCGTATCCAACGTCCCAATACATCTTCGGATCCAGGCCCATAGACCCGGGTGATGCGGGCGCTGATCCATCGCGCATCGCCTCGATGCGCACGCAAGTGATCGAGCTCAACCTCGTGCATCAGTTTCGCAGCACCGGTCAGGTTGCGCGGGCGCACCGGGGCGTCCTCATCAAGCAGGACAGGGGTGGCGGGCGCTTCCGGAGAAAGGTACCGGGCTTCGTCGTAACACAGATAGCTGGAGGCAAAGACGTAGGCCCTGAGCGCGGACATGTCCCCGAGCTTCGCGAGAAGTTGGTGGCTTGCTTCGACGTTGTTCTGAAAATTCTCGTACAGATAATCCGCCGCTTCCGTCGTGCGTTGAAACGTGGCCGCCAGGTGAAATACGTACGCCGGTCCGGCAGCCCCGCTCTGCCAGTGCAATTGGTGGGCACCCACCTCGCTCAAAGGCCGCGTGTGGTAGCACAGACATTCTTCACAGTCTTCCCATTGAGCCGGTCGTGGAGCCGGATCGATGACCGTGACCCGAGCCCCCGCCTTGAGCAGCCGCTCGACCAGCGCGCGTCCGATTTTACCGGCCCCTCCGGTCACGAGGCAGTGCGCGCCCGCAAAAATCTGTATCCAATCCGTGGAGACGCTCGCTGCGTCAGGACCGTCCTTGGTCATACCCATCCTTCAGCCGGGCATGCAGCAACGAGTCAACCCATTCCTCGCCCATGCGATGGTGCGCCCGCAGCCGTCCTTCCAATACGAAACCGGCTTCCTCGAGCAGACGAATGTGCAGCGGGCGACAATCAAAGGTTTCGGCATGCAGGCGATTAAGCCCCAGCCCATCGAAGCAAACTCGCTGGATCAGCCCTAGAAAGGCGAGCATCTCCGTGCGGTAGATTGGGCCATTGCGTGCGCGTTCACTGGCCAACAAAAACGACAGTTCGGCGCGCTGATGCGTCCAGTCGATGTTGGTAAGCCCCCCGTAGCCGATGCACTCGTCGCGGAGCAGGTACGAGAAAAGCATCTGGGGCGGCTTGAGCTTGCCAAAGGTGGGCACAATGGCGTCGCGGTAATACACCCGCTGATGCGCGGCGGTGATTTGGTAATCCTGCCGCAGGATATCCATCTGCGCGTTACGCCATTTGCGGATGCGCTCCAGGTCGCATTCGCGATAAGGCACCAGACGATAGTTACCGAGCTCGAAAACCTCCCCTTCGAGCGCCGGATACGTGTGGAGCACCTCCTGCGTGATCAGGCTCATCGGCGTTAGTCGGTGGTGGACAGGACTTCCTCGCAAAAGTGTTTCAACGCCTTAATGACCCAGTCCTGCTCCTCGTCGGTCAGCCCTGGAAACAACGGCAGGCTCAGGCAGGACTGTCCGTAGAGTTCGGCCCCGGGCAGGTGCTGCGCACCGTAGCGTTCGCGGTAATAGCGTAGCGTGTGCACGGGTCGGTAATGTACCTGCGTGCCGATGCCCTGCGCCTTGAGCCAGTCAACCGCGCGATCACGCACGCTCTCCTTGTGAAAACGCAGAGCAAAAAGGTGCCAACTGTGCCCTTCCGTCGCCGGAGGCAGTTGAAAAATCGGATCATACGGAGCGCCTTTGAGGTGCTTGTGGTAGCGCGCGGCCAAGCGTCCCCGCTGCATCGAAAAGTCGGGCAGCTTACGTAGTTGCGACAGCGCGAGCGCCGCCTGGATTTCGGTCATGCGGTAGTTGTGGCCAAGGTCGATCTGGTCGTAAAACCAACTGGGGGTGCTCTCGCCATTGGTGCGCGGGCGCACGATGCCGTGACTGCGCAAGGCGCGCATTTTTTCGGCCAGAACGGCGTCGTTGGTCAGCACCGCGCCACCCTCGCCACAGCAGATGTGCTTGACTGGGTGAAAGCTCAAAATCGCCGCCATCGAGTGCGCGCAGCAGCCGCTGGAAAAGCGTCGAGGCCCGGCGGCATACGCGGCCCCCAGGCTGTGCGCGGCATCCTCGATCACATCGCAATTGTGCTGTTCGGCCAACTCGGCGACCGCGCTCAAATCAGGCACGCGGCCGTTGAGCGAAACCGGCATGAGCAGTCCGCGGCGTCCGGCGTTGCCCCGTTGACGCGCCAGGTGCAGCGCCTGCTCCAGCATGTCGGCGGTGCTCAGTCCGGACACATTATCGACCTCGGCAAAGGCGACTTCGCCCCCACAGTAGCGCACCGCGTTGGCCGTGGCGGCAAAGGTCACGGCAGGCACGGCGGCGGGGGTGCCGGTTTCCACACCCAGCGCCTGGGCGGCCAGGTGCAGCGCGGCGGTTCCGTTGCAGACTGCGACCGCGTGGCGAGCCCCGGCGCGCTCGGCCAGGGCGGCCTCAAAGGCTTCAATCTGCGGGCCCTGAGTCAGCCGATCGGAACGCAGCACTTGCAACACGGCCTGTTCGTCGGCAGCATCCAGGCACTGCCGCGAGTAGGGCAAAAAGCGTCCGGGCCGCGCCCGCTCGCTTGCCGGTTGCAGTAGATCAGAAACCATCGGACTGAAGGTGGGCATTCATTCTCGCACAGGGGGTGGAGCCTTGCTCCGCAAAGGTCTATCGGCGTTTCCCGCTTGCAGTTTATAATCGCGGACCTAGCCTTCCACCATCTGCCCGTGGGTGGTGCGGACTGCTCTCAATCGCGCGAAATCCCTGCTGATTCCATTTCCGCGCGCTGCCGCAGCGCTCATGACCTGGGCTGAGCCTGCCTGCATTTCTAGATGGAACCGGCCGCGCAATTGGTACTCGCGTTTTTTGGCGGCATTTTTGTCACCATCGGCGGTGCCATGTTGCTGTCACGGCTGTGGCTACGGGGCTTGCGTGAAAAAGGCAGCTCTATCGTCAGCGCCACGCAGGTGGAGGCCGAAGCCGCCCGTAAGGACTCCATCGCCGAGGCCCGGCTGGCCATCGAACGCGAACGCGCAACCGTTGAGCGTCAAACCGAGGCCGAACGCATCGAGTTAGACCATCGCGAAAAGACCCTCCAGTCGCTGCGCGAAACCGTTCAGAAAGACTCCGCCAAGGCCACCCTCGAGCTGGAGCGCGCCAGCCAGCTTCACAATGAAGCCCACAAGCAGCTGCAAACCTCCGAGCAGATGAGCACGCTTTATCGCCAGCGGCTACGCAACCTGTCTGGGTTGTCCGAGCAGGAGGTGCGCGAGGCCCTGCGCGGTGAAGTGAAACGCGAGTGCGAAAAGGAGCTTGTTCAACTGCGCCAGGAAATCATCCAAAAATCCGAGCAGGACATGCAGTCCGAGGCCAAGCGCATTCTGGTCGACTCGATGCAGCGGCTGGTCAGTGGCGGGGTCAATGGCACGAACGCCACGCTCATTCGCCTGCCCAACGAGGAGATGAAGGGCCGCATCATCGGGCGCGAGGGTCGTAACATCAAATCGTTCGAGTCGACCACGGGCGTCACCTTGATGATCGATGAGACGCCAGACACCGTGCTGATTTCGTCGTTCGACCCCGTGCGCCGCGAAACCGCTCGCATCGCCCTGGAGAGCCTTGTACGTGAGGGTCGTATCCACCCGGCCAGCATCGAAGAAGCTGTTGCCAAGGCCCACGACGAGATGCTGGACAGCGTCATCGGGCTGGGCGAGGAAGCCCTGCGCAAGCTGCGCCTGACCTCCGTGCATCCCGAGGTCGTCTCATTGTTGGGTAAGCTGCACTACCGGCTCTCAAACAACCAGAACACGCTGGATCACTCCGTCGAGGTGGCCTACTTCTCCTCGCTACTGGCCTCCGAACTGGGCCTGGATCCCGAGCCCGCCAAGCGTGCGGGAATTTTTCACGACATGGGTAAGGCCATCGACCATGAGTACGAAGGCTCTCATGCGATCGCCGGAGCGCGCATGTTGCAGCGATTTGGTGAAGATGAACGGGTCGTCAACGCGGTCGCCGCGCACCACCAGGAAGTTGATCCGACGAGCGTTTACGCCGGCATATTAATGGTGGCTGACGGCATCTCCGCCACCCGCCCCGGCGCACGCTCGGACAGTATGGACGGCTACATTCAGCGCGTGCGCGCCCTGGAGCAACTCGCTCGCGAGGAACCCGGCGTGAAGGACGCCTTCGCCGTGCAGGCCGGACGAGAAATTCGCGTCATCGTCGAGCCGGACCAGATCGACGATGCGAAGGCCCGCGCACTCTCCCGGAGCCTGCGGGCCCGTATCGAACAGGAGTTGCAGTACCCAGGCACCATCAAGGTCACGGTCATCCGCGAGCAGCGTTTTTCTGACACCGCCAAGTAAGCCCCAGGCTCAGGGATGCTGCAGGCGCTCTTCCTCCAGCTGCCCGACGATGCGCTCCGCAGTTTCACGGATCACACGGGGCGTCGGGTAACGCGCGGGATTTTTTGCCAGATCCTCGTCCTTACCCTCTGGCGACCGTGTCAGAGAATCGTCTTCGATCGAAGGATCTTCGGAGTTTTGCGAATCTTCAGGCATCATCAAATATCAATGGAGGCTGCCTGCATATCGGTCCGCGCGGGGCACCCATAAAGCGTCCCCGAGCCGCCTAAGGGTGTTGGAATCCCCTTTTTATCAAGATTTTACACGTGAGGCCAACGGCTCAACCTCACCGATAAAATCAAAGGCTGTGCGTACCGCACGGCGCAACTCGCGATTGGGCGTGCCCGCGCGCGCCATCACACCGATTCCCTGGGTCAACGCGACAAGCAGGGCCGCGGTGCCTTTCACGTCGACCTGCGCGTCGAGTTCACCACGCGCGCAGGCCTGAGCCAGCGCAGTTTCAAAGGCCAGCCCCAGTCGCATGAAATGCTCCTCGATCAACACAGCGGCAGCCTCATCCTGACGGCCCAGCTCGACGGTGGCGCGCGTCATCAAGCAACTGCGCCGCTCCGGCAAGGGAGCGACCGTGATCAGATAATAGTCGAGAAAGCCGCTGATCGCCTCGACGCCCGCGTCCGGCTCGAACAAGGCGGCCAAGCGCTCATTGAAGCGCTCGCGAAACAGCTTGAGCGCGGCCACGGTCACGCCTTCCTTGCTGCCAAAGGCGTTGTAAAAACTTTGCCGGCTCAGCTGCATGCGCTCCAGCAGCTCCTGCAGGCTGGTCGACGCAAAACCTTTTTCCCAAAACAATTCGAGGGCCTCATTGACGGCAAAGGTCTCGTCGAACTGTCGCGGTCGGGCCATGAGCACTGACTCAAAACGTAAACGTCCAGCCGCCGAGGCGGCGCGCAATCTCGGCAACCACGGTTTTCTCCGCTTCGAGACCGCCCGGGGCTTCGAAAGTCACCGAAAAGCGCACGAAGGTGCCGGCATCGTCCCAGGGCACCGTGCTGACCAGGTGCTCGGTGATCAGCCACTGGCTAAAGGCTTCGCCGTTGGCAAACGCCACGTCCTGCCCATCGCAGGTCGCCGACTTGGGCGAGGGCACGTACAGAAAAAAGCTTCCGCGCGGCTTTTCCGCGGGCAGCCCAAGATCATTGAGCGCTTCCACGAGCAGGTCCATCCGACGCGAATACTTGGCCGCGATGCGCTCTGTAATCGTCGGGTCGTCCAAGGCGGCGGCAGCGGCGTTCTGGATGGCCAGAAACTGTCCCGAGTCGCTGTTGTCCTTCACGTCGCCGTAGGCCTTCACGATCAGCGAATTTCCGCAAACCCAGCCGATGCGCCAGCCGGTCATGTTGAAGCCCTTCGAGAGCGAGTGTAGTTCGACCGCGACATCCTTGCCGCCGGGCACCTGCAGGATCGACAAAGGCGCCTCACCCTCAAAAACAAGCGCCGCATACGCCGCATCCTGAATCACGATGAGCGAATGCGACTTGGCAAACGCCACCACCTCTTCGAAAAATGCGCGCGTGGCCGAGGCACCCGTCGGGTTGTTCGGGTAATTGATGACAAGCACCTTTGCGCGCGCCAGCACGTCGGCGGGGATGCTTTCCAAGTCGGGTAGAAAGTCATTTTCTCGGGTGAGCTCAAGGTTGTGCACCTCGCCGCCGTAGTATTTTGCGTGGGTCCCAAAGACCGGATAGCCAGGCGTCGTCATCAGCACGACATCACCGGGATTGATGAAACAGGCCGGCAAAAGCGTCAACGCAGTCTTCGAGCCAATCGAGTGCAGCACCTCAGTCTGCGGATCGACGTCGACCTCGAAGACCTGCTTCATGTACCGCGCCACCGCTTCGCGAAAGATAGGCCCGCCGTTGTCAGCGTAACCGCGGTTCTCGGGCTTCGAGGCTTCAACGGCCAGCGCCTCGATCACTTGCGGGAAGGCCATTTCGTCGGGCTCGCCCACGCCCATGTCGATAATGTCCAGATCGGGCTTGGCCTTCCGGGCGGCGGCCTTGGCGCGCTTGATCTTCTCGAACTTGTAGACGGCCGTGCTCTTGCCGTAGCTCACGCCACCGATGCGTTCGGCAAACAGCTGTTGGATGTACGGATCGCCGCTGGCGACGTCAGGGGATGCGATGGTCTGTGTCATGACAAAGATATGTGTACGGTGAGCAAATGCGCGCTCCGGCGCTGAATCAAGCCGGCTCGGTCGTTCCCGCCTCAGATGTGGCTGGTGTCGGCGTGGTCCTTCACAGCGTAGCCGCTGTCCTGGCGCTGATGGTTGACCTTGTTCTTTTCGAGGTAGGCGCGGTGCACATCTTCCGGGGTCATCCCCAAAACCTGCGCGATCGAGATTAGAAAATGAAAGCAATCAACGACTTCCACACGCGCATTTTGCTGGTCAAACTGCTGGTACTTCGCCCACCACTTCCACGGCACCGAATCGACAAGTTCAGCCAATTCCTGCTGCAACGCTCGCGTGTAGTTGAGCACCCACTGCGTCTTTTCGGCTTCATTGTCGGCCATGTCTGCGGTGTCGACACCGATCCGCCGGTTCAACTGCGCCTGTAATTCAAAGATTTCCTCGAGCTTATCCATGAAGTGCTAGATTGTCGTCAGGCCTTTACAGAGGCAAGCGCGAGGCTCAGGATTTAGAGTTGAGCATAAAGGGGGCGTTACTAATCTGAATATCCAGACGCCGGGAAACCCCTTCTTTGCGTTCGCGGCTTGTTTTTTATGCCTGTGATTCGGTGACACATTCGCCGGCCACGCACTGGCTACTGAACCCCTTTCGACTGCCTATTTATGTCCGACCCAGCTGACTCAACCAGCGAGCCCGATCCCGTATCGGACGCAGCTTCCGCCAAGACAGATGCCGAACCATCCGGCGAAACGGCCTCAGAGGAACGTCCCCGCCGCAGCCGGCGCAATCGCTCGCTCAAGCGCAGCTTTCCCGAAACACCCGGCGCTTCCGCCGCTGCATCCGCCCGCGCCAAACCCGGCGAGATCGCCAACGTGCACGGCGTTGTGGAAAATCTCAGCGGCATGCATGCGGCCGGGTATCAGGATCGCCCCACCCGGCCCAAGGAAGCTCGTACCGGCTACGAGCGACGTGAGCGCAAACCCCGTCGCGACGAACGCGACGCCACGACCGAAACCGCTTCCGAGAGCGAGGGCCCGAAAAGCCCCATGGAAGGCAACAAGGAAGAGTGGTCGCCCAGAAGACGCCGTGACTCCACACGCGAGCCGGGCGAGCTCGGCGACGATCCCTCCTATGGAGGTCAGGTTGATCGTGGCGGTGGCAAGCTGCCCTCATCCAGCGACCGACGGGACGAGGACCGCGCCGTACGAGAGCTGCGCCGACGCATGCGCAAAGACGAACAGCCGAAAACGCGCGAGCCCTCCAAACGCGCCGCGCAAAAGCACCTCATCCCCGAAAAAAGCAAAAAGCCCAGCGGGCTGTTCGGACGCCTCATCAACGGCTTCATGGCTTTCATCAAAGGCCCCGAGGCCATGGAAGATCATTACGAGGCGCGCGATCGCGAACGCCGCCAAAACAAGCGGTCGAAGCGTTCGGGCTCCAAATCCTCGGATTCTTCATCTAGTTCCGCTGCCTCCTCCAAGTCAGCATCAAAGGAACGCTCAACCAGTCACAGCCGTTCCTCCTCCTCAAGCAGCCGGGGTGAGCGTTCGGGCCGCGCCTCACGAGGCCAGGGCGGTCGCCGTTCAGATGCGGACGAGAGCCGGCGCGAAGGTGGCGGCGAACGGAGTTCCTCGCAGGCGGGTAAGCGCAGCCGTTCGCGCTCTTCGGGTCGCGAGAGGTAGCCACTGCGATTCACCGCTTTTCAAAAACATTGCCGCAGGTGGGGTGGGCTGTAGGTTCAAGCGCGCATGGATGTCTTGAGGATTGAGGGTGGGCACCCGTTGTCCGGTGAAGTCACCGTGGCCGGTGCCAAAAACGCCTGCCTGCCAATTTTCGCCGCGACGCTGCTTACCAGCGAGCCCTGCACCATCCGCAATGTGCCCGACCTGAGCGATGTGCGCTTCATGGCCGAAATCCTTGAGCACCTGGGCGCCACCGTGGAACGCGTCGACGCGCACACCTGGCGCATCACTGCCGCCGAGATTCACACCCGCGCACCCTACGAGTTGGTGCGCAAGATGCGCGCCTCGGTCTGCCTCCTGGGGCCGCTGGTCGCCCGTATGAAAAAGGCCGAAGTCTCCCTGCCTGGGGGTTGCGTTATCGGCCCGCGACCGATCGACCTGCACCTCAAGGGCCTGGCCAAGTTGGGCTGCTTCATCAAAATCGAGAGCGGCTACATACACGTGGACGCTGCTCGGGCCCGCGGCGCGGATATCTTTCTGGGCGGACGGCACGGCAGCACGGTCACCGGCACCGCCAACATCCTGATGGCCGCCGTGTGCCTGCCCGGCACCACCCGCATCGACAGCGCCGCCTGCGAACCTGAAGTCGAAGATCTCTGCAAATTGCTCGTTGCGATGGGTGCTCAGATCGAGGGCATCGGCTCGCACCAGCTGACGATCCATGGGGTGGATACGCTCAAGGGGGTCGATTTTTCGGTGATTCCCGACCGCATCGAAGCAGCGACTTACCTCCTGGCCACGGCCATGACCGGCGGCGATGTCCTGGTTCACGGGGCCGATGAACGCCTGTTACCGGCCGTGCTCGACAAGCTCGAGGAGTCTGGCCTGCGCTTCGAAACCAACGGCGGCTCCAGTGTGCGTGCCTTTGGCGAGCCGGGTCGGCTCAAGCCGGTGGACGTCATCACACTGCCCCACCCCGGTTTTCCCACCGACGTGCAGGCGCAAATGTGCGCGCTGCTGAGCACCGTGCCCGGCCTCTCCATCGTGACCGAGCGCGTTTACCCTAACCGCTTTATGCATGTGCCTGAGCTGCAACGCATGGGCGCGGACATCGCGATCGAAGGGCCCAGCGCTATCGTCAAAGGCGGGCGACGACTCTCCGGCGCGCCCACCATGGCTTCCGACCTGCGGGCCAGCGCGGCTCTGGTCATGGCCGGTCTCGCGGCCACCGGCGAGACCTGGGTCCAGCGCATTTACCACCTCGACCGTGGTTACGAAAAGTTTGACGAAAAGCTACGCGGGCTCGGCGGCATGGTCGAACGCCTGCCCGGCACGCAGATGCCTAAGGACCTGGCCGGAGAATGAAACGCGCTTAGCCGCGCCGGCGCTTCACGCTCTGTTGCGTAATGGCGAAACGAGCCATGCGCTCGAGTCGTTCAATTTCATCGACGTCCATTTGGGGCTGTTTTTTTGCCTCTTCTAAAGCGGCGCGCGCGCGTTCCTCGGCCTGGGCTACTTCTTCGAGATTGATCTGCTGCACGTCGATGGCAGCTTCGGTCAAAATGGATACGGTGTCTCCCAATACGCGGAGAAATCCGCGATCCACCGCCACGCTTTTGGGGCCACGTTGCTCTGAGGAAACGTCATCCGGGCCGGTCGTCTGCGCGCGGTTGGGCCCCGGGTTTCGTAAAGCAACTTCCCCGGGCTCAACCTGGGCGATCAGCGGAAGGTGCCCGGGCAGCACGCCAATCTCGCCCTCGGCAGTTGGCAGCACCACGCAATCGGCGGTGCCACTGAAGACTTTGCGGTCAGGGGTGACGATTTCCAGGGTGAGTGGCATGGCAGCGTAAAAGAGACCCTAACTGGGGAGAGTGAATGTGCAACTTGCGGACGGCAAATCAGGGAATCATCCCAGGCGAGCTGCTGCTAGGAAGCCTTCTGATCGCGTTCCTCGTGCGCGGCCTGCACCTCGTCGATCTCGCCCTTCATGTAAAAGTCCATCTCGTTGATGTGGTCGAGCTCGCCGTCGAGGATCATCTTGAAGCCCTTGATTGTGTCGGCCACCGAAACAATCTTGCCGGGCAGACCGGTGAAGACCTCGGCCACGTTGAACGGCTGCGAAAGGTAGCGCTGAATCTTGCGGGCGCGGTACACCGTCAGCTTATCCTCCGGGGAAAGCTCGTCCAGGCCCAGGATGGCGATGATGTCCTGCAGGTCGTTGTAGCGCTGCAACACCTCTTGCACACCTCGGGCCACGCCAAAGTGCTCCTCCCCGACGATGTCCGGCTCCAACGCCTTGGACGTGGACGCCAGCGGATCCACCGCCGGGTAGATGCCCAGCTCGGCAATGCGGCGCTCCAGCACGATGGTTGAGTCAAGGTGGGCGAAGGTGTTGGCCGGGGCGGGGTCGGTCAGGTCGTCTGCCGGCACGTACACCGCCTGAAAGGAAGTGATCGAGCCCTTCACCGTAGAGGTGATGCGCTCCTGCAGCTGGCCCATCTCTTCGGACAGTGTCGGCTGGTAGCCCACCGCCGAAGGCGAGCGACCCAACAGCGCGGACACCTCCGCACCTGCCTGCGAGAAGCGGAAAATGTTGTCGACGAAAAGCAGCACGTCCTGGTTTTTTTCGTCGCGAAAATGTTCCGCCATCGCCAGCGCCGAAAGTGCCACACGCATGCGCGCACCAGGCGGCTCGTTCATCTGCCCGTAGACCAACGCCACCTTGGAGTTTTCGATGTTCTCCTGGTCGATGACGCCCGAGTCACTCATCTCGTGATACAGGTCGTTGCCCTCACGCGAGCGCTCGCCTACTCCCGCAAAGAGCGAGTAGCCGCCGTATGTCTTGGCGATGTTGTTGATGAGCTCCATAATGACGACCGTCTTGCCCACGCCGGCACCACCAAACGCACCCACCTTGCCCCCACGCAGAAACGGGCAGATCAAATCGATCACCTTGATCCCCGTGCCGAGAATTTCGGCCTCGGTGCTCTGGTCGGTCAGCGGCGGCGCTTGCCGGTGAATCTCGTAGCGCTTTTCGGTCTCGCAGGGCCCGCGCTCGTCCACCGTGTCGCCGATCACGTTAAAAATACGGCCCAACACTTTTTCGCCCACGGGTACGGTGATGGTGGCACCGGTGTCCTTCACCTCCATGCCGCGGACCAATCCCTCGCTGGAAGACATCGCAATGGCACGCACAAGGCCCTCGCCCAGGTGCTGCTGCACCTCCAGCACCAGCCGCGAATCCACGCCGTCCACCTTGTAATTGATCTCGAGTGCGTTGTAGATGCCCGGAATTGACGCCTCTTCAAACTGGACGTCCACCACTGGTCCGATGACCGAAACGATTTTACCGATGTTACTCATGGGAAACTTGTCTTGGAAAATTGGATACTGCTGGGGAAATTTCTAGTTGAACTGAGCCGCGGCCGAGATTTCTAGAATCTCCTGCGTGATGGCCGCCTGACGCGCCTTGTTGTATTCAAGGGTCAGGTCGTCGATGAGGTTCTTGGCGTTGTCGGTCGCGCTTTTCATGGCGACCATCCGCGCGCTGTGCTCGGAAGCCTTGGCTTCCAGTACAAATTGATAAATCTCCTGCTTGATGAAGAGCGCCGGCAGATCCGCCAGCAGTGTCTGCGGGTCGGGCTCAAAGAGCATGTCACGCTCGTCCTCGATGCTGCTGGCCGAGGGGTCGTCCACCCCCAGGCGCTTTTTCAGTTCCTCGAGGTGCTCGTGCAGATCGTAGAGCGGCACCAGCGGTACGATGACCGGCTCCTGCCGCAGCGTGTTGATAAAGCGCGTGTAAACAACGTCGATGGTGTCGACCTCGCCCGCCTCGTAAGCCCGCAAAATGTACTCCACCGCCGGGCGCACCTGGGCAAAGCTCGGTTGGTCCCCGAGGGTAAACTCGGCCAGCAGATTGCGGCGGCTCCGCGTCAGGTACTGCGCCCCTTTGCGCCCCATCGCGACAAACGCGCTGCCCTCGTCAATTTCGTTGGCCACCAGGCGATTTAGGTTGGCGTTCAGTGCCCCGCATAGCCCGCGCTCGCTGCTGATTAAGAGCACGCCGCGCCGCTTGACCTCGCGCGGGTCCACCAGCGGATGACTGATTTCTTCCAGGTGCGAAACCAGCGAGCTGAGAATCTCCGCCAGCAGCAACGCGTAGTCGCGGCCTTTCTCGGCCGACTGCTGCGCGCGCTTCATCTTCGAAGCCGCCACCAGTTGCATCGCGCGTGTAATCTTGGCGGTGTTTTTTACCGCCCGGATGCGATGCTTGATCTCGCGAATGCCCTTCATCGACCTCGTGTCCTAAAAAACTGAATACGCCTGCCTATTCGCCCGTGCCGAAGACGTTCTTCCACTCGTCGCAGGCCTTCTTCAACTCGCTCTCAATCTCCTCGCTGAGCTTCTTTTCGTCGCGAACCTTCACGAGCAGCTCGGCCTTCGAGGATTCCAGAAACTCCTGCAAGTTGGCCGAAGCGCGCGTGATAGTTTTCACAGCGACATCCTTAAAATAGCCATTTTGCATGGCCCACAGCAGGGCAATCTGCACTTCAGTCCGCTTGGGCGAGGTCGGCGGCTGCTTGAAGAGTTCAACCACGCGGTCGCCCTTGTCGAGTGTCGCCTTGGTTTGCGCGTCGAGGTCGGAGCCAAACTGCGCGAAGGCCGCCAGCTCGCGGTACTGAGCCAGTTCGCCCTTCACCTTGCCGGCAACCTGCTTGAATGCCTTCACCTGCGCGGCGGAACCCACTCGCGACACCGACAAGCCCACCGAAATCGCCGGGCGAATCCCCTGATTGAACAGCGAGGTCTCCAGATAAATTTGCCCGTCGGTGATGGAGATGACGTTTGTGGGAATGTACGCCGAGACGTCGCCCGCCTGCGTTTCGATGATCGGCAGCGCCGTCAGCGAGCCACCCCCCTTGTCCTTTTGCAGACGTGCGGAGCGCTCAAGCAGGCGACTGTGCAGGTAAAAGACATCGCCGGGAAACGCCTCGCGGCCCGACGGACGTTTCAACACCAGCGAAATTTGGCGGTAGGCCACCGCGTGCTTGGAGAGATCGTCGTAAACGATCAGCGCATCCATGCCGTTTTCCATGAACCATTCACCCATCGCGCAACCGGCGTAAGGCGCGATGTACAGGTTGGCCGGGTTGTCGGCGGCGGGCGCGGAAACCACGATGGTGTAATCAAGCGCCCCGGCCGCTTCGAGAATTTTGACCGTGCGCGCGACGTTGGCGTTCTTTTGCCCCACAGCGACGTAAATCGAGTACACCGGACGAAAATCAGGGTCGCCGCTCTTTTCGCCTTCGCGGTTGATGTTGGCCTGGTTGATGATCGTGTCGATGGCGATGGTCGTCTTGCCGGTGGCCCGGTCGCCGATGATCAATTCGCGCTGACCGCGGCCGACCGGAATCATCGCGTCGATCGGCATGATGCCCGTCTGCAAAGGCTGGTCGACGGACTTGCGCGGGATGATGCCCGGCGCGATTTTTTCCACCGGGTAACGCATGTCGGACTGAATGGGCCCCTTGCCGTCGGCAGGCTCGCCAATGGCCGTAACTACGCGCCCGAGCAGCCCCTTGCCCACTGGCACCGACAGCAGCCGCCCAGTCGTCTTGCCTTCGTCTCCCTCCTTCAGCTCGGAAAAGTCGCCCAGCAACACCACCCCCACCGAGTCCTCTTCGAGGTTGAGCGCGATGCCGTAGGTACCGCCGGCAAACTCGATCATCTCGTTGTACATGGCCTCTGAGAGGCCGTCGAGTTTGGCGACGCCGTCGTAAATGCTGCTGATGGAGCCGACGTTGGCTTTGCGCGTGCCGGTTTCCAGGCGGGCGATCTCTTGTTGAATTTGCTCGAGGACGGTGCTCATGGGCAGGTCAAGCTGGGTGTTTTTGGGTAAAGACGTTTTCTTGGGGAAAAATCAGGCGGCAGTACGCAGACGCTCGAGGCTGGCGGCCACGGAGCGCTCCCACACATCGTCGCCGATGCGCACGCGCACCCCGGCGATCAGCGCGGTGTTTTCGCGCACCTCCAGATCGACGGACCGCGCGTAGTGGCTCTCGAGAAACGCGCGCAAGTCATCCTGCATGGCGGTGGCCAGGGTGCCGGCGGTTTCGATGCGGGCGGTGTACAGGCCACGTTCGCGTTCAGCCAGGCGCAGGTACTGCTTGAGTAGAGCCCGCAATCCACTGGGCGGATTGCCACGCAGCGCCTGCAGCACGAGGCCGATCCGTTCTTCGGACAGGCGGCCATCCTCGCCCTTGCTCAGGGCTACGAGTTTCTTGGCGATCTGCAGGCGTTCCTTGTTCGTCATGACAAAAATCAGTTGCGCGAAGCCACTTCCTTGGCCGCGGCAGCGTTGAAGCGCTCGCGCTGCTCGGGCGAAAGCTCCTGGGTCAGGACTTTTTCAGAGGTTTCCACCACCAGTCGTGCAATCTCTTGGCGCACCTCGGCCAAGATTTGTTCACGCTCGCGTGCGGTAGCCTCACGTGCCTTGGCCAGGATGGTCTCGGCCTGGTTCACCGCTTCCTGGCGCTGCGTTTCCTGAAGTTGCTTGGCGCTGGACTTGGCGTCCTCCAGGATGCGCTGGGCCTCCTGACTGGCCTCACGAAGCGTTTCCGCGTGCTGCTTTTCGGCGTCGGCGAGCTTCGATTTCATCTCCTCGGCGTACTGTAGGCCGTCGGCGATCTTTTTCTGGCGCTCGTTGATGGTCGAGAGCACCGGGCGTATCGCCAAAAAGTACAGCAGGGCCGCAACGATGCCGAAGTTGATGGCCTGCGCGATGATGACCTCGAGCTTGATACCAAACTCGCCATCACCGCCACTGGCGGCGGCCAGGAGCATGAATTCGGGCAGCATGAATGAAATACTTAAATGAGTGGGGAAAGCGGGCAGGCCGACGCCTGTGCGAGGCGTCGACCTTTCCCAAAAAATGATTAGCCAAGAATCAGTGACAGAATCGCCACACCTTCGGCAAGCGCCATCGCCAGAATCGACTGAATGAGCACCTTGCCCGAGGAGTCAGGATTGCGGCCCACCGATTCGCAGGCCTTGTAGCCGATCAGGCCCACGCCCAGGGCGCCACCCAGGGTGCCAAAGGCCGCGGTCACGCTACCGGTGATTTGAAAGGTAGTTTGCTGGACAGCCTCTACGGTGGCCGCCGGGTCTGCTTGTGCGAGGAGTTCGAACATCTCTTTTTCCTATTTGGTTTTTTTGAACGGTGGTTGAATACGGTGCATCCACGCATCGGTGGACCCGAAGGCCCTGGCATGGTCCTGCAACCAGAAACTCGCTATGGGTTAATGGTGTTCGCCCTCCTCGTGGTTGCACACCAGCCCGATGTACACGGCGACGAGCAACGTAAAGACCAGCGCCTGAATCAGGCCCACCAGCGTCTCCAGCAGGTAAAACGGCATGGCCACCGGAATGAAGAAAACGTCCACGGTGCGGCTGACCATGGTGTCCAGCAATCGCTCACCGCCAAAAATGTTGCCGTACAGGCGCATCGACAGCGTCACCGGGCGGATGGCGATCGAGACCAGTTCGATAATCCCAACCAGGAAGAAAACGCCTCCCAGAAAGGCAAAGAGCGGCTTGGGCGTCTCGCGCTTGTCGGCCTTATTGCCAAACACCTCATGAATGAGCACGCCCAGCCCCGCGTAACGGATGACAAAATAAAGCCACGCCAGCATCGCCACGCATGCCAGCGCGATGGTGGTGTTCAGATCCGAATTGGCCGGGCGGAAAAAATATTCGAGCGTGCTCCCATCGTAGAAGCCAAAGGCACCCACCCCAGGCATCAGCCCGCTCCAGTTGTTCAACAGAATAAAGACAAAGAGCGTGACCAGCAGCGGAAACACCTTGGGGAAAACCTTGTGGCCGATGATCGGCTCCATGATGTCCTGCACCCAGAGCGCCACCGACTCGACCACCGCCTGGCCCTTGCTCGGGATGAGCTTGGGCGAAGCCACCATCACCCGCACAACAACGATGATGATCAGGCCGATCGCCCAGGTTGTCACCATTGAGTTCGTAACCGTGACCGGCCCCAGCTTGAAAAGCTCGTAGGCCTTGGGGCTGACCCCACCCTCAGCCGCCAGCGCGAGCGTCGGCAGGGCAAACGCGCCGAAAAGCGCCAAAATGACTAGTTTAAAGAGGGAGCCCATGCAGTTAACCGTGGGGATGGTTCGCGAACAATGAAACGCACGGCCATAAGCCGGCCTTTCAGGTAGGTCAATGCTGCTTTTGAAAACCACGCCTGTCATCAAGTTTTGTTACTGTGGTGCATGAGTCCAACTTATCCGAAAATGCTTTTGCGCTCGCGAACGCCCACGCCCTTGGATTGTACTGTTGACATGTCCCAGCCGCCGGATCTGACGGAGAGCCTCTCGCACCTGCTGCGCCGCAAAAAGCAGCCCGCAACCCACGGGCTCGATTATCGGCCCCCGGCGCCCAAAAAGCTGCGCCGCCCCCAGCCGGAAACACCGGCACCGGTCACCAAACCGCGCGAAGCTACCCGCTCCGTCGATTCCTTTACGGTCTTCGCCCTCGTGCTGCTGCTCAGTGCGCTATTGATTCAAGTAGCCGTCCTTGCCGCCTTGGCCTGATCCGAACCGTTGCCCTCGACACAGCGCGCCGCGATAAGTCCCGAATTGCCGCAGAGCCTGCGCCTAACCAGATAATCGCGGCCAGACCGGCTCAGAGCCGCACCGCAATCGCGCGCTGCCCTTCGCCGCACAACTCCTCGAAATAAGAGACCGTCCGCAGCGGCCACTCGGCCTCGACCCGCGCCTGCGGTAGCAACACCCACGCAGCGTGCGTCTCAAGTTGTTCCATCGCCCACTCCCAGTTTTCGGAATGGTCCGTCTGAAAGTAAAACGGTGCCCCGACCGGCATGCGTGCCGCGATTGCATCGAGAAACACCGCCTGCAACATGCGCCGACGCGCGTGCCGCTTCTTCGGCCACGGGTCTGGAAACAGCATGAAAATCGCCTCAAAAGTCACCTGTCTGGGTAAAAGCTCGAAGAACTCGAATAACTCCGCCTTCAGAAAACTTACATTGTGCAACCCGCGCTTTTGGACCTTGGCCTGGGCGCGCTCGATACGTTTTGTCACCAAGTCGATACCCAAACAAAAAGTCTTTGGATTGGCCTCCGCATAATCCACTAAATAGTGACCATGCCCGCAGCCGACTTCCAGACTCCAGGACTTTCCCTTGGACTCTTGCAGGACCTGATTCAGCTGAACCCTGAGCTGGACTTGCCGAAGCGCGATCGCCTCGCGCAGTTCCGGCGGCAGACGCCTCGTCTTCGCATCGTTTTGATTCGATTCAGTGACAACAGTGCTTTCGTCACTCATAGTTGAATTACTGTGGGGCGCTCACCGTTGGCGCTTTAGAATCCTTCGAGTCCGACTCCGGTGCCAGTGCTTCAACAGGAATGGCTGCCGCCGTCGACAGGTCCTCGCCACTTTCTTCGGTTTCAATCGACTCTAGCGGCAAAGTAAACTGAATCGCCAGCCCCCCGGCATCCGACTCCTTGGCGACCACATCGCCCCCATGCAGTTGGACGATGTGTTTGACGATGCTCAGGCCCAGGCCGGTCCCGCCGCTTTCACGCGAGCGCCCCTTGTCGACCCGGTAGAACCGCTCGAAAATGTGGCGGCGATCTTCCTCGGGAATCCCGCAGCCGTCGTCTTCGACAATCACCCGCACGAAATCGTCCTCGCGCCGGGTGCGTATGTTGATGCAGGTGAAGCCCTTAGCGTAGCGGATCACATTATCGAGCAGGTTTTGAAAAACCTGGCTGATTTTGATGACGTCCACCGGCACCCGGTCGGCCCCGCTGCGTAAATCGTACTGCAAGCGCTGGCCCTTCGGCGCCAGGCGCAGCTGGAAATTCTCGGCGATGTCGCGAATAATTTTCTCCAGCGAGGCCGGCTCGCGCACCAGCGTTTCCTTAGTGCTTTCCAGGCGGCTCAGCGTCAGCAGGTCCTCGAGCAGTGCGTGCAACCGATCAACGTTCTTCTGAATTTTTTGCAGAAAACGTTCGCGCTCCTCCAACGGCAGCTCGGCGTGATCGTCGAGCAACGTGTCCGTAAAGCCCTTGATGACAGTCACCGGCGTGCGCAACTCATGCGAAACGTTGGCCACGAATTCCTTGCGCACATTTTCGAGGCGCTTGAGCCGCGTGATGTCGTGCAGCACAAATAAAAAGAGTGCCTCCTTCTGCTCACCTACCGCCGGTACCGGCGCACCGGAAACCTCCAGCGTCAGCGTCTCCTTGCCGTGCAAAATTTCGATCTCACGACGCTCGACAGTGTGCCCCTGCTTGATGCGGCTCAGAAAGTCCAAAAAGCCCGAGCTGTGCAGAAACGACTCGAGCCGCCGCCCATCCAAAGGTGCCTTGAGCCCCAGCAGATCGCGCGCAGCGGGGTTGGCCACCAGCAACTGATTGCGCTCGTTGAGGATGAGCACCACTTCGGTGATGTTGCCCAAAGTGGTCTCAATCTGCCGCAGGTACCCCTGCTCCTGCGCCGATACCTTGATGTGCTCCTTGAGCAAATCGTTAAAGACCACGTGCAGCCGACGCAGCCCCACCGCCTCTGGAAACGGCGAACTGCCAGTGATCAGGTACGGCTTTTTCGACTCGGCCGCCCGCACCAGATCACGAACGACCCGCTTCACGCGCAGCAGCCGGATCAACACCAGGCAGAGAATCAGCGCCAATATCAGCGATACGAAAATCCACATGGCTCTTCTGCCTTCATCCGCTGACGGGAGCAGCCCCGCCCTGCCCTACTGCTCAACCACGCGGTAACCTACTCCGCGCACGGTTTCGATGATGTCCGCCTCCGGGCCGAGCTTTTCGCGCAACCGCCGGATGTGTGTGTCCACGGTCCGGGTTTCAATATCGGCCTCGTAATTCCACACATTCACCAGCAGATTTTCGCGGCTTTGCACGCGGCCCTTGCGCTCCATCAGCAGGCGCAGCAACCGAAACTCCGTCGCCGTCAAATCCACGGGCCCGCCGTTGACCAGCAGCCGATGCTTTTCGATATCAATGATCACACGACCGATGGCCAGCTGGCGCGCCGGACCGGTTTCCTCGGTTGGAGTCAAACGCTTGAACAACACGTTCATGCGCAGCACGATTTCCTTAAAATTGAAGGGTTTGCAGATGTAGTCGTCCGCCCCGGTTTCCAGGCCCTTGATGCGATCATCGGGCTCGCCCCGCGCCGTGAGAAAAATCACCGGAACCTCTTTCATCACAGGGTCCGAACGCAGCATGCGGCATATCTGTATGCCATTGAGCTCGGGCATCATGATGTCGAGGATAACCAAGTCCGGCCTGAATTCGCGGGCCACGCCCATGATCAGCAACGGATCATTAATCACTTCAACTTCGTAGCCTTCGCTGCGCAGTTTATAATCGAGTAGTTCGGTGACGTCGGGTTCGTCATCGACCACGAGTACCTTTTTGCTCAACGCGACGGTTGTCATACAGGGTGCTAAGGTGAGACATGAGCACTAGCGTGGAATGCCACGCTTGCCAACACGCAAATCACTCAGCGGCGGACACCGATTTGGGGACACTTGCACGCGCTCGCTTCAAGGCCACCATCAAGAGGCTCACGTCGGCGGGATTCACTCCGCTGATTCGACCCGCCTGCGCCAGGGTTCGGGGCGAGAGGGCCTGCAGCTTCTCACGTGCCTCGTTGCGCAAGCCCGGCACCTTCGCAAATTCAAAACCTTCCGGGATGCGCACCCGCTCCAGCTGCAGCATTTTTTTCATCTGCCGCTCCTCGCGTTGAAGGTAACCTTGATATAAAATGCGATAATTAACCTCAGCTCGAACTGTCTCGCTTTCACTTCGCAGCTGCTGCGGCCACAACGCTTCGCTGTCGGAATTGCCGCCACGCAACAAATCACCCAAACGCCCGCCGCTGACCGTCGTGCTTTCAATGCGTTCAACCCAGCCATCAATACTCTGCTTAAACTCTCGCATGCGCTGACCGCGGGCCTGCGAAACGAGTCCGCGTTCAAGGGCGGCATCGCACAAGCGATACTCTGCGCTTCCATGATTTAATGAAAGTCGGTACTCCGCCCTACTTGTAAACATCCTGTAAGGCTCTTGAGTGCCCTTGGTAACCAGGTCGTCAATCAATACCCCTATGTACGCCTGGTCCCGCCCCAGCACCAAGGGTGACTCACCGCGAACCTTGGCAACTGCATTAACCCCCGCCACCAGTCCCTGCCCTGCCGCTTCTTCATAGCCGGAAGTGCCATTGATTTGCCCGGCAAAAAAGAGATTTTCTACCTTTTTTGATTCCAACGAAGGCTGCAACTGAGTCGGCGGCGCGAAATCATATTCGACAGCATAGGCAGGCCGCAGCATTTGAACTCTCTCCAGGCCGGTTACTGAGCGCAACACATCCAACTGCACATCAAAAGGCAAGCTGGTTGAGAGCCCATTGATGTACCATTCGTCGGTATTGCGTCCTTCCGGTTCGAGAAACAAACGATGCGTGCTTTTCTCGGTAAATCGCACGAATTTATCTTCAATTGACGGGCAATAGCGAGGGCCCGAGGACTCGATGATGCCACTGTACAAAGGAGAGCGATGGAGGTTGCTTCGAATCAGACGCTCAGTCTCTCCGGTGGTTGATGTGATCCAGCAGGGCACTTGGTCTGAGCCGGGATGCCATCCTGGCAGTCTCTGGCCGGATTGTTCCACGTGGAACAAATCCACTTTTCCTCGTGAATCATAAAAGCCAAACGACGTGACCTTTTCATCACCTGGCTGGACCTCGCATTTACCAAAATCAACACTGGATCCCAAAATGCGCGGAGGCGTACCTGTTTTCAGACGCTGCAAACCAATCCCAGCCTCCATAAGTGACCCCGAAAGTCCGGAGGAGGTAAAATCGCCCAGTCGGCCACCATCGTTCTTGTTCTCACCGATGTGCATCAAGCCGCGCAGAAAGGTCCCAGTCGTAACAATGATCGTGCGCCCATAAAAATTTGCGCCGATCGAAGTACGAACACCAACAACAGCATCGCCCTCGAATATCAGTCCAGTCACCAGGCACTGAAATAGGGTCAGCTTTTTCTGCGACTCCAGGCGGTGCTTGATTCGAAACTGGTAAGTCTTCTTGTCACATTGAACACGTGGTGCCTGCACCGCAGGACCTTTTGGCCGATTCAAAAGACGAAATTGAATTCCAGTGGTGTCGGCGGTCACTGCCATTTCACCGCCTAGAGCATCGATCTCGCGTACAATCTGCCCTTTAGCTTGTCCGCCAATCGCGGGATTGCAGCTCATTTGGGCACAAGTATCGATGTTACCGGTCAGCAAAAGCGTGTCAGCGCCTAAACGCGATGCCGCCAAGGCAGCCTCACAGCCCGCATGACCCGCACCGCAAATAATAACTTCGTATGGTCGGTCCGGCTCCACTCTGAGCGGATTTTTCATTTTCCGATGCAAAAATTCGAAAACAACTCATCCAGGATGGCCTCACTGTCAATTTGGCCTACAACCGATCCCAGAGCCTCCAGCGCGTCTCGAAGATGAATCAGCGCTACTTCTGCGCCTTCTTTTGCCTTCAGGCATTGTAACGCGTGCTCAACTGAAAGTTCTGTATTTTTGAAGCATTGAGCCTGCCTCTGGTTAACCACCCAGGCATCTGCCTCCGGCACCAAGTTAGCTCGCGTCAATGTCTCAACGATTGTTCCACGTAGAACATCCATGCCATTACCGCACTTGGCCGAGACGGAAACCCGACTTACCGTGGGTAAAAAACCCGCATCGCTGTGGTAACCACCCAGGTCGCTTTTGTTCTCAACCAACAAAACAGTCTGACGTTCCAACAGCTCAGTTACTTTATCTGCTAGGGTGGGGCGCTGCGCCGCCGCATCGACCACAAACAGAATCAGGTCGGCACTTTCGGCTTTAACCAACGAGCGGCGCATGCCTTCAGCCTCAACCTTATTGTGACTCTCCAAGCCAAGCCCAGCGGTATCCAAAAGCTGAATACGCAGGCCGTTCAAATTCAAACTACCTTCCAGGTAGTCGCGCGTGGTTCCAGCAAAAGAACTAACAATCGAGCGCTCAGACTCCAGCAAGGCATTCATCAATGAGCTTTTACCTGCATTTGGAATCCCAACAATGGCAACACGCAAACCTTCCTCAACCACTCTCCTTAGTCGCTGACTGTCAACTACTTCTCGGAGACGAAAAACCAGCTCTCGAAGGCGGCTGAGCACAATCCCATCATTTTCGGTGGGCAAATCTTCATCGGGAAAGTCGAGATAGGCCTCCAACTCCGCGACAACTGACACGATCTCACCACTCACACGATTAACTTCCAGACAAAGGGCTCCTGAAAGCTGCTCGCGCGCCCGAATTATAGATTGCTCGCTGTTGGCCGCGATCAAATCCGCAATGGCCTCTGCCTGCGTTAAATCGATGCGGTCATTTAAATATGCGATGCGACTAAACTCGCCAGGCTCGGCCGGTCGACAGCCTCTGGCAAAAAGATCGTCCAGCACTTCTTCAACGATCAACGGATTTCCGTGTAGCGAAAGCTCAAGCATTGCTTCGCCTGTAAATGATTGTCCTTCAGCAAAATACGTGGCCACACATTCATCCAGAACCTTGCCGCATACCGAACGATACCGCCCAAAGTAAGCCCGGCGTACTACAATTTCTTTCTTCAGGGAAAAAACATCACGCATCAGCCTTCCAGATAACGGACCACTCACGCGCACCACCGCGAGCGCGCCTCGACCTGGAGGCGTAGACAAAGCGGCGATGGTATCATCATGCGGCATACGCGTTGATGCACCGCCACCGTCGTAAGATCAACCGCCGAGCAAATCAGCTGGCGACCGCTTCAGCGTTGTCCTGCGACTCAGCCAATGTCATCCCTCCCACAACCTGCACCTTTTCGAGTATCTTTGTGGTGACTTCCTCCATGATTTTGGGATTTTCGGCCAGATGCCGTTTCGCAGCCTCACGTCCTTGCCCCACCAAGTCACCGTTATATGAAATCCAGGCCCCTTTCTTCTCCAAGATTTTGTGCTCGATGCCTAAATCAAGAACCGAACCCGTGCGAGAAATTCCCTCATCATACATGATGTCGAACTCACACTCAGTGAAGGGTGGGGCGACCTTGTTTTTGACCACCTTTACGCGGGTACGATTGCCGATCACTTTGCCAGAAGTTTCCTTGATTTGGCCAATACGGCGAATGTCCAAGCGTGCCGATGAGAAAAACTTAAGCGCGCGGCCCCCCGGGGTGGTTTCCGGACTGCCAAACATCACGCCGATTTTCTCACGAATCTGATTGGTGAAGATACAGACGCAGCGCGTTCGGTTGATGGCGGAAGTCAGACGGCGCATGGCCTGACTCATCATGCGAGCCTGCAGACCGACCGTCGTGTCGCCCATTTGGCCATCAAGCTCCGTCTTTGAGACCAATGCTGCCACGGAATCAATAACGATAACATCGATAGCCCCGGAACGAATCAGCGTCTCGGCAATATTCAGCGCGTCCTCACCGCTTTCCGGCTGAGAAACCATCAAATTGTCGAGGTCGACGCCAACCACCCGGGCGTAGCGTGGGTCGAGGGCGTGTTCTACATCGATGAATACAGCGTTGCCCCCCTGACGCTGCGCTTCGGCGATGACGCTCAGACAAAGCGTTGTTTTCCCTGAAGATTCCGGCCCGTAAATTTCACAGATGCGTCCGCGCGCCAGCCCGCCAACCCCCAAGGCCAGGTCGATGGCGACTGAGCCCGTTGAGATCACTTGCACATCCATGCGCGTGGCCTCGCCCATGCGCATCAGCGTACCGTCGCCAAACTGCTTATTAATAGCGGAAACAGCCAAATTCAGGGCCTTGGAGGACTCGTCGCCGCCGCGGGCAGTGCTTTTGCCGCTGGCTGCGCTGGTTTTTTGTGATGTGGAAGCTGCCATGGTATTGAATTTTCAAAAGGTGTAGCAGCGGCTCGATCGTGAAGCAAGCACTAATGTTATTTTGTTCACTATTTTTCTTGCGCATTTGTTCGCACCTGTCAGACTTTGAGCAGAATCAAAAAGCTCATGAATATCTACCTCCCACGCGCTGACTTCATAAAAACCGCACCATCAGCCGCTTTCACATTCGCACAGGACGATTCCCAAATGGGCCGTTTTCTGGCGGTTTGGCGCAACCAGGACTTGGCGCTGCTTGTTTTTCCGGAGCCCGAAGAGACGCCTGAAGCTCTGATTGCCAAGTATTTGCACGTGTCGATGAATGAGTTTGGGCCCGAGACCTCTCGCCAGAAGGAACTTGGGCGCGCCATCGCTCGATTCGCGGAAGGTAAACACGTCGAACTGCCACGGCTTTGCCTGACCGGCACGCCTTTTCAACTGAAGGTTTGGAAAGCGCTCCTGGAAACACCGTTGGGTGCGCTGACCAATTACGGGCGCATTGCGGAAACGCTGGGCTCACATCCGAGGGCCGTGGGAGCCGCGGTGGGTGCCAACCCGATTGCGTTGTTTGTGCCTTGTCACCGAGTTGTGCACGCAACCGGCGAGGCTGACGGTTATCGTTGGGGCAACGCCCGCAAATCCCAGCTCCTGAAGGCTGAAGGTTCCACCGGGTATTCTTTCAAAGCTGCCTGACGTGTGACGGCGGGTCTTGCCAAGATTGTGGCGTCGAACACATTCTTCGACGTGAGCGAGCCAACGACACTGAAAGGGCTACGGTACAGCCGCTGGGCCGGCATACTAGTGGGCGTGCTGGTGCTTGGTTTTGCCGCGCTGCGGGCGACCCGACAGATGGATGGCGTGCCGAATTGGTTTCTGGGGATGGCGGTTTCGGGATTCGTACTCTTTGGCCTGTGTCTGTTACTGCCCTACGGGCGAATCGCCAAACGGCGGCTGTGGCAATGGGCCTTTGGGGGGCTTTGTCTGGCGGCAACCGCCTTTGTCTTTCTCAACATCATCGACGTACTGTTTCTCTACGAGGCGATCGCCGCACAGGGAGAAAAACCGGGTGTGCCCGGCTTTCGGGCGCTGATGATTTTCGTCGGCTTGTTGCAGGTGCCCACCGTTTTGTTTCAACGCTACCCGCAGATGCTCGATTGAGCCTTGCGTCTGCGCCAGAGGTGATTCGATTGCAGGCAATGTCTGTGCAGCACCTGATCTGGGATTACAACGGCACGCTCGTCGACGACACGCACCTGTGCCTGGAGATTCTGAATAGCTTTTTGGGGCGCTTTGGTTTTCCGTCCGAGACCTACGATAGTTACCGGCAGCGATTCCGCTTTCCGCTCGCCGACTATTACAGCGATTTGGGGTTTCGTTTGTCGGACGACGAATTCAGCCAACTCAGCGTGGAATTTCATACGGTATACAATCAGCGGCGCTTCGAATGCGCGCTGCACGCGGGCGTACTTGAAATGCTCAGCGAGCTCTCCGGCAACGGTCGACAGCAGCATGTGCTCTCGGCCTATCGCGAGCCGGACCTGCGCGAGGCGCTGGAGCATTACGGCATTGAGCCGCACTTCACCCAAATCGTGGGACAGCGCAATTACCGCGGCGACAGCAAGGCCGGCCTAGGCCAGGACCTCAGCCAGATGCTAGGCGCCGAGCCCCAGGCCATCCTGGTGGTGGGCGACACCACGCACGATTTCGAAGTCGCCCAGGCGATCGGCGCACGTTGCGTGCTGGTCTCCGGCGGGCATCACCCGCGCGAACGTCTGGAGCCCTGCGGCGCGCCGGTGATCGATCGAATCGAAGAGCTTCGGGAACACCTCACTTGATTCAGGGGATTCGCGTTGAGGCTTGTCGGGGCCGATGAGGCCGCGTTGACTCGTGCGCATGTCCCAAAGCAAGTCTGTCCTCATTCTCTCTGGCGGCTGGCCCGGCCACGAGCCCGAAAAAACCTCCGCCCGCTTCGCCAAACTGCTCGAAGCCGAGGGGTGCCTGGTGGAAATCAGCCACTCGCTCGACAGCGCGGCGGACGCCGAACGACTCATTCAGCAGTTTGATTTGGTCATCCCGAACTGGACCATGGGCGAGCTTTCCGGCGAACAGCAGAAGGGTCTGTGTGGCGCGGTGGCTGCCGGGGTCGGTGTGGCCGGGATTCACGGCGGGGCGGGGGACGCCTTTCGCGCAGCCTGCGAATTTCAATTCATGATGGGCGGACAGTTTGTGGCGCACCCGGGCAACATCAAGGACTACACGGTTTTCATCGCCGACCATACGCACCCTATCACGCAGGGCCTCGAGCCTTCGTTCGCTTACAAGAGTGAGCAATATTACATGCATGTCGACCCGGCGGTGCGCGTGCTGGCGACCACGCTGGTGAATCAGCCCACGTCTGAAAACTGCGAGGGCGTTCTAATGCCGGTGGCCTGGACCAAAAAACACGGCAAAGGCCGGGTGTATTACAACGCGCTGGGGCACCAGGACGCCGAATTCGATCAGTTTCCGCAGGCTCAGCAGTTTGTACTCAACGGTATGCTCTGGGCGATGCGCTGAACAGCCCGTTCAACGGTTGGCGGTCGCAGCTTTCGGAAAAAAGGCCAGCGCCGTCTTTACGGTGTTGGCATGCAGCCGCGGCGTCATCTCAGGGTCACGGTTGTAGCCGCCGCCGTAGAGTAGGGCAGTGGGGATCTCCCAGCGCCGGCACAACTCCAGCACGAAGCGGTCGCGCGCCTCCATCTGCTGAGTGTTCAGGCACATTTGGCCGAAGCGATCGTTCGTGTGATTGTCGGCTCCGGCGATCCAAAAAATGAGGTCGGGTTCGGCCTGCTCGAGCGCAGAGGGCAGGGTCGCTTCGAGTTGTTTGAGGTAGACGTCACCGGCGACAAAACGCTCCAGCGGCACATCGACGTCGCCAGGTATTTTCTGCGAGGGGTAATTGCGACCCACGTGTATCGAGTAGCAGAAAACGTGGGGCGCAACGGCCAGCAGAGCGTGGGTCCCGTTGCCCTGATGCGCGTCGGTATCGATGACCATGATGTGTGTCTGCGGCTCGCGAGCCAAAATGTCGCGCACGGCCACGGCCACATCGTTGAGCACGCAAAAACCAAGGCCGCGGTCAGCAAAGGCATGGTGGGTGCCACCGGCCAGATTCGCGGCGAGCCCGTCTTCCAAGGCGGCCCAACCAGCGGCGACCGTGCCCGCGGTTTCCATGCGGCAGCGCTCCAAAAGGCGCTCATGGGCCGGCAGCCCCAGCCGGTTGCGGTCGTATTCAGGCAATTTTCGAGTGCCGACCGTCTGCAGGTACGGCATTGTATGCACCCGCAACAGTTCGGTGAAACCCGCCGGAGCCACCTCGACGATCGTTAACTCCGGCGATTCCTCACGCAGCAGGGCGTGTGCGCGCGGAAACTTCGCCATCGGAAAGGGATGTCCCTCCGGCAGCGGCAGGTAATAGCCCTCATTGTAGAAGCCGCGCATGCGTCTTCAGCATGCAACGGCAGCGTCCTCGGCGCAAATCAGCGCGAAAGCAAAGTGCGGACTTTCCCTGCAAATCCCACAAAACCAGCCATTTAGCAGCTTCTATACTTGCCCTGTTAGAATCTGAGCCTTTATTGACAAGGACTTCTTATCGATGAATGCGGGTGTCGCGCGCAGACCCCAAGGTACAGGCGCGGCGTCCGGAACCTCCGTTCCCATGGCAGCAACCGCTGCATATCCACCCTTCGTGGGCCTGCCTAACGCCGCGCCTGAGCGCTGGCGTTCATTACCCGTCGAGTCACCTCGAACTCGCTTTTACGGGAACCACGGCCCGTCTTCACCACACACAACTTTCCTGAAATGGACATTGCAATCGTCACCGGAGCCGAAGGTGGCTTCGGGCTGAGTGTTGCCCGTCGATTGATTCAGACGGGCTGCCGCGTCTACGGTTTGAGCTGGGATTTTTCCCAGACGGATTACACCCATAACGACTTTCGCCCGCTGGCCTGCGACCTGGCCGACCCGAACGCGGTCGCCGAAGCGGTCGAGAAAATCCTGGAAGTCGAGGGCTCGCTTTTCGCGGTCATTCACTGCGCGCAGCTGATGCCGGCCAATCCCCTGGAGTCGGCCGAGGTTGAGGAGATTCAGAACGCGCTGCACGTGGGGCTGCTCTGCCCGATGGTTCTCATTCGCAAGGCGTTGCCCGCGCTGATGAAAACGCATGGCTACGTGGTCACCTTGGGTTGGAACGGACGGGGCGTCTCCACCGGTGGGGCCGCGGGCTCGGCGGTACTCGGCGGTTTGCACCGCCTGGGTGAAGCGCTCTTTGAGGAAGTGCGCGACACAGGTTTGAAAGTGACCACGATCATTCCGCAGCCCAACCTCGGAAAGCCCGACGCGATCGCACAGTTTCGCTCGGAGCCGCAAAGCGTGGTCGATCCGGAGCGGATCGCCGACGTGGTGGAGCAGGTCGTCAAGTTCCGTGAAAACAACGGCCTGACCGAAGTGGTGGTGCAGCCCATGGGCGAACGCGAGGACCCCGTGGTGCCCAAAACCATTACGCGCCTGCCCCAGGTTAAAGAGGAATTTGCCCTGCCGCCACGCAGCCTCTATCCGGAGGAGCCCGAGCCGATTCGCACCCCTGACCGACAGCGCCCTGACGACGCGCCGCCCGCCGAGGATATCGAATCCTGGGAAGACGAACTCGACGAGGAAATGCTCCTGGACGATGACGCGCTGATGGAAAAGTACATCCGCCGGGGCGGAGATGCCGACGACGAAGACACAGAGGACGTTTCTGAGAAAAAAGGCAGGGGGCCCAAAACCGCCGCAAAGGACAAAAAAGAGTCTCAAAAATCCAAGCAGCCCAAAGGTCCCGCCAAGTTGCAGTTGAAGGTGCGCGGTCCGGCGCCTCGGGTTCAGCGCAGCCGCAACGAAGACTGGCCCGGTCGACGGGGGGCGCCGCTCGAGGGGTCCATTATCGAAGAGATTACCAGCGAAGCGGACGACCGCGACCAGGCAGAGGCACAGGATTCTTCGCGCCGCCGGAACTTTGCTTTTGAGACAGGCCGGGACGATTACGAAGCCGACGCCGCGGAGGAAGATACCGACAATGAGGAAGCCGGCGATGCCTACGATGACGGCGACGACGCCGAGCCCATCAGCGTTGTTGTAAACGAGTCCAAGGAAACCACCGAGGAAGCCAGTCAGCAAAAACGCGGCGGACGCCGACGCCGGCGCAACGCAGTGCGTCAACCTCCGGGTGGCCTCGGCAGTGGGCCTTCACGCCACGATTTGGAATAGCCTCAGCCTTGTTGAGCGGCGGAACGGTGCGCCATGTCGATGGCAGTCTTGCTTTCGGGAAGCGGCCAGCGTCCGGCCTTCAAGGCCTCTGCACCCAGTCGGCGGGCCACTTCGGCCTGCATGAAGTAGGTCCAGACCAGGCCCAGCGAACGCTCGCCTGGGCTTTCGTAGGCCTCAACGGCGTGGCGGTTGTATTCGTTGAGTTCGGGGCGGCGGTAAGGGTCGTAGTCCTCAAGCCGATCGAAGCCCCGCAACGCGGCTGCATCCTTCAAGCAGAGCAGGCAGCCATGCGCCCACTTGGTGGCATCTGCTACGAGCGCGGGGTAACCTGCTTTGAGGTGAAAGAGTTGGCCGCGCACCCGCGCGGGCCAGGCGATTTTTGTGTGCTGTTCGGAGGCCAGCCCCTCGGGCCGCCAGGTGCGTACCTTGCCCTCACAGTAATCGGCCCAATAATGGCCTCCCGGCTGGAGCGTCCCGTAGACAAAGACGATCAACCCATCGGTGCTGTTAGGAGGGTGGGTCGTCATGATTTGGAGGCGGCGGTGAATGTAGCACGCTAGCGGGTTAGGTAAGGACCAGCAGGTTGTAAGCGTTAGCTAAAGATATCCTCAACGCGAGACGCACCCTCGCCTTGTTTGCGTCTGAGAGGTCCGATACCTGCTTGATTAGACACTCATTGATTCACCATGCCTTATCAAGCTGACCCCGACCTGGCCGCTTTCGTCCAGAAACTGCCCAAAACCGAGACGCACCTGCACCTGGAGGGCGCGCTGCCCTTCGAGTTGCTGCACAAGCTCGATCCGCAGCGTTACGCCGAGACCCCGCCGATGTGGGCCGACGATTACCGCTACGAGAGCTTCGACCAGTTCATGGAGCTTTTCTGGCATTACTGCATCGAGTTTTTCAACTCGCCCGAGCGTTACCACGAGGCCTGCAAGATCATCCTGGGCAACTGTTTTGAGCAAAACGTGCGCTACGCTGAGGTGAGCTTCCACAGTGGTGCCGTCGCGCACATGGGCGGGTCGGAATTTGGCCCGAAGGTGCTGGAGGCCATCCACGCCGCCGCGCCCGAAGGGATGGAGTTGCGCGTCTTCATGGGCATGTGCCACAACGTGGACGAAGATCCCGGAGGGCTCGCCGTGGCCAAGGCGTCGCTCGAATGGGAGCAACTGGCCGGCATCGATCTGCACGGACCGGAGTACCTGCCCGTCGAACCCTGGAGCGTGGACCTCTGGCCCTCCGCGCGTGCCAACGGCAAGCTGACCAAGGCCCATGCAGGAGAGTTCATGCCCGCGGCCTTTGTGCGCTATTGCATCGAAACGCTGGGGGCCGAACGGATTCAGCATGGGGTGCGCTCAGCGGAAGATCCGGCGGTGCTGGAGTTGTTAGCCACCAAAGGCATCGCCTGCGATGTCTGCCCGATCAGCAACGTGAAGCTGGCAGTGGAGGGCATCGATTCGATGGCGCATCATCTACTGCCCAAGCTGCTGGAGGCGGGCGTGACGTGCACCATCAACTCAGACGATCCGATCATGTTTGGTAACCGTCTCAGCGAGGAGTACTACGCTGTGCATCAGGATCTGGGCTTTGCCCGCGCGGATTTGGCCCAGCTCGCGCGCAACGGTTTTCAAATTGCCCTGATGTCCGACGATCAAAAAGCGCCCTTTCTGGCCGAGCTCGACGCGATCATAGCCGCCGAACGGGGCTAGCCTTTAGTTGGCCGCGGCTACCTTGGGGGCCTCGCCGACCGTTTCTTTGGGCTTCGCGGTCAGGTTGATCGGCTGCCAGAAGGAGTAGCCATCGCCGCGTATCTCGAAAGCAAAACCGGCCAGCTTCTGCCCTTCGAAGGTCAGGCGCTCAAGGGAGACAATCCGAATCGCGCGTCCGGTTTCCGCTTCGGCGAGGCGGCGGATAACAGTCTGGTCGCGCACACCGACGAAAATGCGCGGGCGCGGACCCAGCGGCCCGCCGTAGTAGGCGCGGCCCTCCGGATTGACCCGGACGTTTCGGCGGTAGAGCGCTTCGTAAAAGCGGCTGGAGAGGCCGTTTGTTTCCGAGCCATTGGGAAAATAAGCCACCCAGGTGGCTGTCGCCTTGTCGCGCTCGAAGAGATAAAAGTCCGCATAGCGCAGGCGCATCAACTGAGCCAGAAACAGCTTTTCGTGAAAGCGAAGGTTGAGCCCCGAGCGGTCCAGCGACTGGCGGCGGAGCCGAATCCCGGCCTTGTACTCTCCGTAGACCATTTCCTCCAGGACCAGGCAGGCCTCGTAGGCACCTTCGTCGAAGGCCTGCAGCCAGATAGGCCGCGTGGCTAGGGAGGTGGGCGCGTCTGGATCCTGGGCCGCATCCCAGGCAGTTTCGGCCGCAGGCATGTCGCGGTACAAATCCTCAAAGCCCCGCACGGAACGGTAGCCAGCGCGAAAGCCTTCCTGAATGGCGGCGTTGACCTTGCTGGACTTCGGCTCAACGCGCTTAAGGTATTCGCGCAGAGAAAAATCAAAGCCGCGTCGCAGGGCCTCGGTAGCTTCCTTGCGCTCAAGCGTGCTGGGCGCGGGCGGCGCGGACAGGCGCGCATCGGCCACGATGGAGCCCCAGCCCGGCAAAGCTCTTTCGGCCAGGCGCTGCGGTTCGAGCTCCTCCTTGTTTTTGGCGGAATTCGAGGTGGTCTCGCATCCGGAACCCAGGGTGAGGATCGTCAGCAGCAGACACAAACTATGGACGGTCCGGTACACGCAAATCGCAACGGTTGAGCGTCCCCAGCCGACGCTTCCCATACAATATCGGCAGCAATCCGGCACCTTGACCCTTTTCGGCCCCCGTGCGATAAATTTGCCTTCCCTGCAAAGCCCCGTGAATCGCGTCTACATAAAGACTTACGGCTGCCAGATGAACGAGCGTGACAGCGAGGCTGTAACGGCGCTTTTGCGTAGGCGCGGTTACTCCATCGTCCAGCATGAAGCCGAGGCGGACGTCATTTTACTGAACACCTGTTCCGTGCGTGACCAGGCCGAACAAAAGGCCATCGGCAAGGCCGGGCACCTGGGCCGCCTGCGCCGCGACAAGCCGCACCTGAAAATCGGCATCATGGGTTGCATGGCCCAAAACCGCGGCACCGAGCTGCTCGATCACCTGCCCGACCTGGACCTGCTGGTGGGCACCCAGAAATTTCACCGTGTGCCCGACCACCTCGATGCGCTGATGGCATCCATCAACGGGCAGGGACCACGCCCCGCCACTCTGGTCGATCTCGATGAAGAGAGCGGTAGTCAAAACGCCATTCGCCCGCACATCGCCGACGAGCGGCAGGTCAGTGCTTTTGTCTCCATCATGCAGGGCTGCAACATGAGTTGCACCTTCTGTATCGTGCCGAAAATACGCGGTGCTGAGCGCGCCCGCCCCATCGAGGACATCGTCGAAGAGGTGGAAGAACTCGCCGCCAAGGGTACGCGCGAAGTGACCCTGCTGGGCCAGATCGTGACAAGCTACGGACGCCGCGAAATTCCTTTTAAAGACGGCAAAAGCCCCTTTGTACAGCTGCTCGAGCGCATTCACACGATTCCGCAAATCGCGCGCATACGCTTTACCTCGCCGCATCCGCGCGGGTTCAAGCAGGATCTCGTCGAGGCGTTTCGCGATCTGCCCAAGCTCGGCACCTACGTGCATCTGCCCCTGCAAAGCGGCTCGGACCGTATCCTCAAGGCGATGAATCGACCCTATTCGGCGCAGCGCTACCTGGAGATCGTCGACTCGCTGCGCGCGGTGCAACTGGACATGCATTTTTCGACAGACATCATCGTGGGCTTTCCAGGAGAGACCGACGAAGACTTCGAGCAGACGGTGCGCGTTTTTGAGCAGGCGCGCTTCGACATGGCTTTTATCTTTAAGTACAGCACACGCACAGGCACGCCCGCCGCCGAGATGACCGACCAGCTCTCCGACGCAGTGAAAGAAGCCCGTAACCAGCGCCTGCTGAAGATGCTGCACCAGCACTCACTCCGACGAAACGAATCGCTGGTTGGCACCGAGCAAGAGGTGCTGGTCGAAGGACCCGCCCGCCGCGGCGAGGGTCTGTACATCGGGCGCACGCCGGGCTTTCGAAAAGTCATTTTCCCGGGAAACGCACGGCTAATCGGCGAGGTGCTGCCGGTACGCGTAAGCCAGGCCAGCGTGACCACGTTGTCCGGCGAACTAGTGCTGGCCGGGGTGCGCTAGGCTGCTTCCACTTGCCATGAACGGCGGCACTGTTTAGTGCACTCACGCATGCCTCTGCATCGCCGACAATTCATTCGCTGGAGTGCGCTGACCGCGGCCTGGACTGCCGCCGGGTTCCCCGTTTCGCGTCTGAGCGCGGCAGCATCCGCACCGAAAATCGCCGAAACCGTGCGCCTGGGCTTCTTCACCGATGTGCACGCCCGCGAGGATGAGAAACCCGGCGAGAACATCGCCCGTGACTTGCAAACAATCGCCGCTCGTATCAATGAAATGGATACGGATCTTCTGATCGGCGGCGGCGACTTCATTCACGGCGGCTACGTTGTTGGCAAAGAAAAGGGGGCCGTGCGCTCGAAGGTCTTTCTGGAGGATTTTTACAAGAAGCTCGACCGACGTCCCCAACTGATGATCGGCAACCACGACCACATCGCGGCCACGCCGCGGGACGGCACCGCCCCCGCCGCCGATCCCAAAGAGGATTTCTGCCGCCGCTTCGGCCTGGAGCAAACGTATCAGCATTTTAACTACAAAGGCATCGACTTCATCCTGCTGGACTCGCTGCGCTTTGACAACGTGCCCGAGGACCTCGACCGCGATTACTGGGGGCAGGTGCACCCGGCGCAGCTGGCCTGGCTGGACACCGTGCTGGCCGACATTTCGCAGCACAGTCCCATCGTTTTGTGCACGCACGTCCCGATGGTCTCGAAGCAGATACAACTGCTGCGCATGGCCCGGCAGCCCGTGCCCGGCAGCCTGGGCGTGCCGAATACGGAGGACGTACTGGCCCGCTTCGAAGGCCGGGCGAACCCCGTGCTGGTGCTCGAAGGGCACCTCCACCGCAACGAGGATCTGAACGTGAAGGACGTGCGCTACATCATGGGCGGCGCGGTTTGCGGAGCCTGGTGGAACGGCGCGCGCGACGGCACCGAAGAAGGCTTTGGCGAAATCACCCTCTCGCCCGAAGGTATCGCCTACCGCTACATCGACGCGGGCATCCAGCGCAGCGGCAAGTCTCCGTACTGATTCACCGACTGCTACGCGCCATAGGTTGAGGTTGCGTGTCGAGGCGCGGGGACTATCGTAGCGCCTTTTCACGCGATCGGATGAGTTTGTTTTGGGCGACGCTGGTACCGGGTCTGGTGCTCTTTGTTGCAGGCGGTTTACTGGCCTGGAGCGGCCCGCCGGTGCGGCAGGGCGTGTTTCACTTCCTGCGTTCGCAGGCTGCGGCATACCTCGTGTTCGGCGGAGGCGCGGCCTGGTTTCTTTGGCACGTTTATAATCTGGGCGAGGCGGACTTCGGGAACATCAAGCACTTCCTGCTGGCCTTGTTTGGCGCGGTGGCGCTCTTGTCGTTTGTGTACGTGAAGGACTTTCTGGTGGTGCGAGGGCTGGCGGTGCTGATGCTCCTGAGCGCGCGCGAGCTGCTGGACGCCGCCTATATGCAGTACGACGTCCCGCAGCGGCTCTTCATGGTGGGGCTGGTCTACCTGGGCATCGGTGCGGCGCTGTACCTGGGGGCGTTGCCCTTTCGGCTGCGGGACCTTTTCGAGTGGCTTTTCAAAAAAGGGCGCGCGCGTTTGGCCGGGGGCGTCATCGCCGGATACGGCTTGCTCCTGAGCGCGGTCGCCTGCACGTATTAAGTTGCTATGGCCAGGGAGGGACATTCCCGGCATTCAACCGGTTCTGGCATCGCCGCATCCAGCGACGCGATCGTTTATCCACGCACGCCGCCCGCGCATCTGTTCGTGCTTTCAGGGCCCGCCGGCAGCGGCAAGACAACGCTTTGCTACAGCCTGATCGAATTTGACCCCAACCTGTCGCGGGTCGTCACGGCGACCACCCGATCTCCGCGCCCAGGCGAAGTCAATGGCCGCGACTACCATTTTCTATCCGTTGAGGATTTTTTGAAAAAACGACGGACCCATGCCTTTTACGAAACCGCCGAGGTCCATGGGTTGGGGCGCTACTACGGGACCCTGAAGGAGGAGGTTAACTCGCGGCTGGAAGCCGGGCACGACCTGCTGCTGAACATTGACGTGCAGGGGGCGCAGTCGTTTCGCGAAGCTGCCGAAAAAGATCCGGATCTGGCCCGGCGGCTGGTCACGATTTTCATTCTGCCGCCCAGCCTGAAGGCCCTGCAGCAACGCCTGGAAGGACGCGGCAGCGACGACAAGACCGAGATTCAACGTCGGATGGTCACCGCCAAGGCGGAGATGCGGCGCTGGAATGAGTACGACTACTGCGTGGTGAGCGGCACCCCGGAGGAAGACCTAGCCCGGGTGCACGCCATTATCGTGTCCTTTCGGTATCAGGTTGCCCGCCCGTCGACCCGCTATCTTTAAAGGGAAGAGGCATGGTTTCGGGCGCAGAGATCTCGGGCCCCAGACGGCTTATGTCCGAAATCCTGAGGGGCCACCCTCGGCAGAAACCCTGAGACTGGCGGAGAAGATTCCTATCGGCGTGCATCCCTCTCAAAGCGGGTTAGGGTGTCACACGCGGTCCCGGTGCCCGCTTTGTCACCCCGTTTCGATTTTATGAATTTCAGCCACAATGCAACGACCCGCGTATAGAAATTCTGGAAACGCCTGACGGTCGCCGCCATGTGGCAAGCTTGATGCTGATGCAGTTACAGAGGAAAGTACGGAAAGGTTAAGCTTAATTGAGATGTAAAAATTTTGCCATTGACGTAGCTTGGCATACATACTGCAAATCGATTCTCAATCATAGCTGAGTCTGCGGGGACCACATTTTTTGCAAGCAGGAGCAGAGTAAGAGAGCAGAGAAAAAGTAGAGTGATTGAGGTAATAAAAAACGCCCCGGTTTGAGCGCCGGGGCGTTTTTTGTGCACGTGTCCGGTGTGCGCGCGGATTACTCCCTACACAAACAGGGCGCACGGGAGGCGTACCTGATTTCCCGGGGCAGGCTCTGGCTTGTGGCCAGTTACAAGCAAAGCCGGGGCGTAAGTTACCTGCAGGCATCGCAGAAGGGGCTTGCCAGTTTTCTGCCGGGCTGGTTTTTATCTACGTGATTCCACTGGGAGGTTTTCATGATTTTATTCTCGAACGAACACTGAGCAGCGCCTGACCGGCTCCGGGATGTGCTGTTGAACGCGCCTCCCGCCTGTAGCCTCGGCTGTCTCATCGGTGTCTGCGCGTGTCTTGCAGCGCCGCGATCGAAAATCGCCCCCCGGCCAAGCTTGTTTGGCTTTTTCATGGCTTCGCACCCGAAGCCTGGTCTCCTGACCGCCAACTCTTGCCTGAGCATCCCGGGATACCTCCGGGGAAATCCGTTACTTGCTGATCCGTCCAATCGCCGAAGCGCCTTTGAAGCCCTCTCGGCCAACGCCTGTCCGTCATGAGTCTGTCCCCCTCGACTACGCATGAGCGCAATCGCTCACTGCTGCGCCGTTACACCGATCAACCCGAGGCCCTGCCCCGCGCCCTGCGTCAGCGCATGGAACAGGCAGCCTCGGATCAGCCCGTGCAAATCTATGCCCTGGGCGACCTCAACGCGCAGATGCAACAACACGCCACCTGGGTCGGCCTGACGCCTGATTACGTGGTGCTGGCGCGCGCTCCGGATGCGGAACCTTCGTTGAACGGTGGGAGCGTACCCTTGGAGGTGGCAGCGGAGGCGTTTGAAATCCGGACCATTGAGCGCACCCGGGTGAAGGATCTGCGCGAAGAGCCCGGCTTGTCCTGCACCGTGCTCTCGCTTTTTGGCGAGCCGGACGAACCCGCGCTGGCGGCCCTCCGCTACACGCATCGGCAGCGCGGCACCATGAGCACGATCCTCTTTTTGCTCCGTCAGCAAATAGAGGGGCACCACCGCCCGGCCGAAAAAGGCGATGAGCTGTACGCCGATCTCGTCACCGAACCGATCCGCAAGGCGCAGGCCTCGGTCACGACATCGAAACTCTCGGTGATGACCCGGTTGCTGACTTATCTGAAGCCATACAAGACCGCGTTCATCACGGGCTTTTTGGGAGCAGCCGGTCTGACCGTCGCGGCCCTGCTACCCCCCTGGCTGACCGGTTACCTGATCGACGAAGTGATCACTCCGGCCATCGCGGGGGATCTGCTGCGCGAGCGCGCCTTTGAGCTCAGCTACTGGCTGCTGGGCATTCTGACGCTGGTGGCCTTTCTGCGGCTGGGCTTTTTGTACCTGCGCATCCGCCTGCTGGCCGGCGTGGGCGAGAAGGTCGCCCGCGACCTGCGTACGCACGTTTACGACCACCTGCAGACGCTCTCGGTCAATTACTTCTCCAAGCACCAGACCGGCTCGCTGATCAGTCGGGTGACTTCGGACACCGATCGCATTTGGGACTTCATCGCTTTCGGGGTCACCGAGTTGCTGTTTTCGCTGACGATGATCGCCGGCCTGAGCGTGGTGCTCGTCTGGCTGGATTGGCAACTGGGGCTGGTGCTAATCGCGCCGCTGCCGCTGGTCTTTTTGCTCATCGTCCTGATGGGTAAGCGCCTGCACCGCGTCTTTCTGCGCGTGTGGCAAAAGTGGTCGAACCTGACCGCGGTGCTTTCGGACACCATCCCGGGCATGCGCGTGGTCAAGGCGTTCAACCAGGAGCAGCAGGAGCGCGAACGCTTCGCCGGGCGCAACGACACCTACACCGAGGAGGGCATCGACATTGCGCGTATTTGGGCAGGCTGGTGGCCGATCATCTTTTTTGTGATCGAGGCGATGGTGCTGCTGGTCTGGTTTTTGGCCATCCCGCGTCTGCTGGGCGACGCCACCGGCGTGCGCACCATGGAACTGGGCACGTTCGTCAGCTTCATGCTTTACATGGGGATGTTCATCGGACCGATCGACGCCATCGGGTTTCTGACGCGCTCGGTGAACCGCTCGATCAGCTCGGCGCACCGGGTTTTTGAGGTGCTCGACAGCGAGCCCGAGATCATCTCCAAGCCCGATGCCAAGACCCCCGAGCGCATCGAAGGACGCATCGCCTTTGAAAACGTGACCTTCGGCTACGACCCGGTCAGGCTCACCCTCAAGGGCATTTCGTTCGACATCGAGCCGGGCGAGATGATCGGCTTTGTCGGGCCCTCCGGCGCGGGCAAGTCGACCATCATGAACCTGCTGGCGCGCTTTTACGATCCGACTGGCGGACGCATTCTGGTCGATGGGCTGGACCTGCGCGACTTCGACGCGGGGGCCTACCGTCGGCAGTTGGGCATGGTCATGCAGGATCCGTTTCTGTTTCACGGCAGCATTCTGGACAACATCCGCTACGGACACCGCGACGCCAGCATCGCCGACGCTATCGAGGCTGCCCGCGCCGCCAACGCACATGACTTTATCGCACGACTGCCCATGGGCTACGACACCATCGTCGGCGAGCGCGGCCACACGCTCTCCGGCGGCGAACGCCAGCGCATCTCGATCGCCCGGGCTGTCCTGCACGACCCGCGCATTCTGATCCTGGACGAGGCCACCTCGTCGGTGGACACGCAGACCGAACGCAACATCCAGGAGGCCATTGAGCGCCTGACCCAGGGCCGGACCACGCTGGCCATCGCCCACCGCCTCTCCACGCTGCGGCGCGCCAGTCGGCTCTTCGTGATCAAGGGCGGACGGCTCGTTGAGCAGGGCAGGCACGAGGAACTCGTCAACAAACCCGAGGGGGTTTACGCGGGCCTCGAGAAGCTTCAGCGCGAGCTGCATGAGATGTACGCCGTCTAGCCAACCCCGACTTCCCATGTGCATGCACACCCATATCGTAACGACCCATCGATGCCGGCCAAACCAGAAAAATCGACCCAAACAAAAGCAGAAACCCATTCGCATTGAATGACTTCGAGAATGTAAAAAACAATTTAGGTCCGTCGGCAAAAAGACCGATATGCCCTGAGATGAAACGTGCCACCCAACCTTCTTTTGATTGGACCACCGCTTTGGTGGTCACGCTCGTGGCGCTTGGCCTGGGTCTGCTCGCCCTGCAGGGACGCACTTCCGCCGAGCCCAACGACGCATCCACGCAGGCGCCCGCCCCGGTGCGCGCCTTGGCCGACGATTCTCCGGTCGTCACGCACGACGATTACGGTGTGACCGAAACCGAGCCCTACAAGCCCTCGCCGAGCTTGCGCGATGACTCGCCCAACTCCGACACGCGCGAGTTGCGCAAAACCAACGACAAGCTGCGCGAAGAGCTGAAGGAACTCTACACGACCAACCAGGAGCTCTCCGAAGAGAACCAGCGCCTGGTCCAAAGCCTGAAGGAAACCAAGGCCGAACTGGAGCGCACCCGCTCGCAGCTGGTCGAGGCGCGCCGCATCAACATCGAGCTGCTCGAAGAGATCGAAGCACTGGTCACGGAGTCGACCCAGATGATCTCCAAGATCGAATCGATCGATCGGCTCGAAGGCGAACTGGTCGTCACGCGCCCCGCCAATCTTTTCCGCCGTCCAACGCGCTCGTTCAACCGCGAGGCGCAGAACGACATCGATGGTCTCGAACGGGAAATCTTCCTGTCGGTCGCCGAGATCAACGAGCGCTGCAACCAGATCGTGCGCGAGTACGCTCAGGCTGTGCGCGGCGAACCGCTTTTTTCAAACAGTACCCAACCGGTTGAGTAAACACCGCTGTCTTACAGGTGCCTGACCCGTGCAGGCACTACCACGTCACGCGTTGCCAAGCCAGCCGGAAGGGCTCATCGACCATCGCTACCACCCATGAGCACTTCCCAATCCGCCGCCTCCGACACGTCTGCCGCCTCGGCGCAGGACTATACCCTGCGCCTGGACGGAACCGGCCGCCTGCGCCTGATTCGCGGTGATGAAAACATCGCCGTAACCGTCCGCCCGTGCTTCCCATGGAGCAGTCCGCGTGAATACATCTCGCTGCGCAAGGTCGGCGAAAAGGATGACACCGAGGTCGCGCTCGTGCCCTCGCTCGATGACCTCGACAGCGAATCGCGCCGGGCCCTCGAACAGGTGCTCGGCGAGGCTGGCTTCATGCTGGAGATCACCGCCATCGAGGCGATCGAACGCGATTTCGAGCTGCGCACCTGGCAGGTCCAGACCCGGCAGGGCGCGCGCCGCTTCCAAACGAAGCTGGAAGACTGGCCTATCCGGCTGCCGAGCAAAGGTATTGTTCTACGCGACCTCAGTGGCGACCTCTACCACATCGGCGACCCGCAGGCGCTCGACAAAAAGTCCTTTCAGCGCATCTGGGCGTTCCTTGATTAAACGCGCGTCCGCACGATCGTCTGCCACAGAGACGTACATCCTGGCGGTCGGCGCTTGCCATCGTAATGGCGGGGTTGCTTTTCCGGAAGCAGGCCCTTTAACCTCGCCAGATGATGGACGGGGTTTTTTGGACGAAAACGTGTTGGATGCAGGCTTTCAAACGCAGCGCGGGCTACGCATTGCTGGCGGTTTTGCTGGGCTCGCTGCTGAGTGGCTGCAACTCGAATAACGACGCGGACGACTCCCTGGACGCGGCCAGCACCCTGCCCGCCGTCGATGCCTCGGCCCAGCAGCGTTCCTCGGTCGCGCCGATCACGCCGCCTCCCGCCCAGACGCAGCAACGCCAGAGCTCGCGCCGCGTGGATTCGATTCGCACGCGCGAAGGGCGTGAGCCGGTGGTGTATTCAGAAAGGCCCGACGATGGCCGCATTCCCGGGCTGCGACAGGTCTCCAGCGAGCAGGTTGTGGTGCCGCGTGGTGATCAAAGCGTGGCCTTTCTCGGCATCCCGCTGCGCGTGACCAAGCTCAATGGCGATGGCCTCCTGGCAGGCGAGGAATTCACCTACCAGCTGCAAATTGAGGCCCTCGACGATGTGCGCAATGTCAAGCTGCGCGAGGAACTTTCGCCCCGGGTACGCTTCGAGAGCTCCAGCCCGCCGCCCACCGACACCCTCGGCGGCGAGCCGTTTTGGATTTTTCCCACGATGAGCAAGGGCGAGCAGCGGACAATTCTGGTCCGGGTGGTGCCCGAGGATGAGGGTGCCTTTGACGCCAAGACCGTCTTCTCGGCGGAGACGCCGCTGGTGCTAGCTTTCTATGCTGGGGCGCCGACCATCGGGCTGGAAAAACGCGGCCCCTCCTCGGTGGAACTGGGCGAAGAAGTCGCCTGGGACATCACCGTGGCCAACACCGGCACCGCGCCGGCCAGAAATCTGACCATCACCGACCGCTTGCCACCCATCTTCGATCCTACCTCTACCACCACCATCACGATTCCCGAATTGTATCCGGGCGTGACCAAAACCTTTCGCGTGACCGGCGTGGCCCGCCGCACTGGCAGCTTCGTCAACGAAGTGGTTGCCTCCTGGGAAGGCGGGCCCGACGGCGGCCTGGCCACCACCAGCCAGAAAGTTCCGGGCGAGGTCAAGCAGTCGCTCATCGGGGTGGCCATCGAAGGCCCCGCCGAGACCTTTGTCCTCAAGCCCGCGCGCTACGGCTACACCGTGACCAACAGCGGCGAGACCGTGCTGCGCAACGTGACCGTCGTCAACGATCTGCCTGACGGAATCCGCGTGGTCGAGGCCGGTGGGGGCATCTACTCCGAGCCACAGCGCCGCATTTTGTGGAACATCCCGAGCCTGCGCCCGGGCGAGAGCCGCCTCTTCAACGCGCGCTTTTTCGCAACGCGCCCCGGCTCGACCACCAACACCATTTCCGCCGAGACCGAGGGCCGCGACCTCTCTGACAAAGCCAGCACCGTGACCCTCTGGAAGCCGGTGCCCGCCGTGCGTATCGAAATCGATGATACACGCGACCCGGTTCAAGTGGGCGGGCAGACCACCTACGTGGTGCGCGTCTCCAATCAGGGTAATTTCCAGCCGGTCAACGCCGACCTGGAGGTCACCTTCACCCAGAACATTCAGCCGATCAGCTTTGTCGGCGAAGGCAGTCAGGGCGGCCAGATCAACGGCCAGGTAGTTACCTTCCCGCAGGTGCCGCTCGAGCCGGGGCAGGACCTGCGCCTGGAGATCACTGCACGCGGAGTGACCCCGGGGCAGGGCGACGCTGTGCTCGAGCTAAGGGCCGACTTCCTCAGCCGCCCCTACGTCAGCGAAGAGCCGACCAACGTGTTCTAGTCCGCACTTGAAACGCAGGACGCTCAAGATAGAGCTCATCGCAGACAACCTCATGCCGCAACCGCTTCAGCTCTCCAGCGGTGCGCAGGGACCGTTGTAGGCGAAGTTGCCCGGTGTGCCCTGCCGGTACTTTGGATCGACCTCCGGCTGTAGGCTGAAAAAATCATCGCCAGTGCGCTGGCAGTGGCGCTTCAACATGGCCCGGTGCGCGTTCAACGTGATGGCGTGACCGGCGTCACCGACCAAGTTGCGGGTTTCGTACGGGTCGTTCAGCAGATCGTAAAGCTCCTCGGCGGCGGCCTCGCGGTAGACGATGTACTTGTAGCGACCGGTAAAGAGCATGCGGCCCGGCTCCACCGTGTGGCCCCACTCGGTGTGCCACTCGCTGACCACCCAGTCGTGTGGCGAAGTCACGTGGGTGCTGTTTTCGAGCCACGGTTTTAGCGAGCGTCCCCAAAGGTCTTCAGGTGCCTCAATGCCTGCAAAATCACAGAGTGTCGGCAGCAAATCCAGGAGGGATACCAGCGGCTCGTCGAGGGCCGTATCCACGCCTTCGATACCGGGACCGGCAAAAGCAAAGGGCACGCGCACGGTCGGATCGTAGAACGAGGTGTGCTTCGTCGCCAAACCATGGGCACCCATGGCATCGCCGTGGTCGGACATGAAAATGACGATCGTGTTGGAGGCATCGGCGCGCTTCTCGAAGGCATCCAAAACGCGGCCAATCTCACGGTCGACCATCTCGACGTAATAGTAGTAAGCGGCGCGGTAGTGTTGCCAGTTGGCGTCGGTCCAGCCGACGGCCTGATGCTGCCGACGATGGGCCGCGGCGATAAACTGCACAGGTGCGGGCCGCGTATCCCAATCTTCGATACGCAGGTTCGGCCAGACCGGCGGCAGCTCGCGCGGCAACGCATCGCTTTCGTGTGGTCCGGCGTGTGCACCCACGTACTGGCAGATCTCGTGCGGATTGTGCAGGTCCACGGCGGCAAACCACGACTGATCCGTCGCTTGTTCGTCGAGAAATTTCACTGCTGCTTGCGTGGTGAAGCGGTCCCGCCGCGAATCATAATCGATGGGCCAGTCCGGGCAATCGGTAGGCACCTCCAGCTCTTCGGTGGGAGCGAGTTCAAAACCACGTAAGGCGCCAGCATCGTGCTGCTTGCCCGCATGCCAGGCGCGGTAGCCAGCTTTCGTAAAAAGCTCGCCCAGGCGAGGGAGCGTGTCCGCCACGCGTTCCGCAGGTGCGTCAGTCTGGGCTTTCAAGTCGTTGGTGCGCACATTTGTCTGGCACGGAAAGCGGCCCGTCCAGAATGCCGCCCGCGCTGGCTGGCAAAGCGGACAGGGCGTGTAGGCTTTGTTGAAGCGCGCGCCGCGCCGCAGGATGCGGTCGATATTGGGCGTCGCCACCGGGTCGGTGTTGCCCATCGCGGGCAGGGCCTGGACGGCGAGTTGGTCGCAGCAGATAAGTAGAAAATTCGGGCGGGTCGGCGAGGCTTCGGACATGGCAAATTCCAAATAGGCTTTGCACCTCAAAAGATTGCAAGTAGGATTGACTTATCGATATCGCGGCGCGCTGAGCGTTGTCGCCTACTTTCACCCAAACTGGATACGACTCATGAAACTGCTAAAGAATATCTGCCTGATTTCCGTCCTGGGCCTCTCGACCGCCTTTTTCGCGGGCTGCCCGCAAGATTCCGAAGAAGCCGGCGCCGACGTGCGCTCCGAAAACGAGGAGCTGCTGAGCAAGCTCGAGAGCGAAGCGCCCAAGGCGCATGAAAAGCTCGAGTCCGCCATTGCCAGCCTGGAGTCCAAGGACTACGCCACCGCCATCAAGAGTGCTCAGGAAGCCGTTAAGGAAGCGCCCGAGGCCATGAAGTCCGACATCGCCGCGGCGCAGCTCGACGTGCAGACCAAGGCCATTGGCGCATCGTTCGAAGGTGCCGGCGATGACGTGAAGTCCGTCGTCGACAAGGTCGTCTCCGCGCTCAAGGAGGGTAACACCGAAGCCGCCATGGCTGAAGTTGCCAACCTGCAAAAAATCGCCGACCAGTTGACTGATGAGCAGAAGGCTGTGCTGTCTTCCCTGGCAGGCGATGCGGGCAAAATGATCAAGGACGCCGCCGACAAAATCGGCCTCTAGGTTCCGCTAACACGCGTTTAATTTTTGCCACAGCGCGTCGGCCTTTCACGGGTCGGCGCGCTTTTTTTTACGGGGTTTTGCCTGCTAGCGATGGGCGAGCGAGTGCAGCGCGGATTCATCCAGCGACTTCGGTGCCGGCGCTCCCTCTGCGGGCTCTTGGGCCAGCCGGTAACCCAGGTAAAAGCCGAAAATCACGCCGATCAGCCCCGCCAGCAAAGCCGCGAAAACAGCTACCTGCAGCGTGCGCAATTCGCGCTTTTCGGGAACCGAAGTGAAGCCGGTCATGGGATCGCGGCGCTGGGGTCAGGCTCGAAGAGGTGGGCGTACTGCTCCGGGATCGTGTCCTGATAACGAGTGCTGCGCGCGGTGCCACGACCGAGGAAATTTTTCATCTCGTCGATGCGGTAGCGCGCATGTGAGCGGCCGCTGTTTTGGATGATGATCTCGCGGCTCATCGCGCCGAAGCGCGCGTAGTCTTCCTGCAGGCTGGCTTCGAGAGTGGGCCAGACAAAGCGGAAGCGACTCTCGCCAATGGCATCCACGATAGCCGCATGCAGTTCGTCGCGGAGGATTTTCCCTTCGTCAATGAAGGAAGCCACCTTAATAATGACCCGGGTATCCTTCTGGTCGACGACCTGCATTTTTTCGATTTCAAGCTCCTGAATTTTTCGGCGCGTCGCCGCCAGCGCATCTTTCACCGCCTGTGTCTCCTCGGGCTGTAGCAGAAAGAGCTGCTCGATGAGAACCAGAGCGCGGTCGGATTCGGAGAGCGTAGCCCAGCGCGCGCCGCCCTGGCCCGACTGCCGAAACATCTGCGGATTGAGGTTCAGCTGTGGCAGCCACTCGATGCGCATGGGAAAAAAGGCACCGGGCTCGGTGGCAACGGTTTCCGCGCCCCAGAGCAGGCCCGACGCCGCACCCCGCGAAAGGTGTGCCTCCAGCTCGTCGATTTTCCGGTCCTTTTGCTTGAGCGCTTCACGTGCTTCGGCGAGTTCCAACCGCCACTGAATTTCCAGCGCCCCGGCCATCTCCTCGGCGGTCAGCCCCGTCTCGGGGTCGGTGGTGACGTCGGCGCTGGGGTCCGTAGCCGTGGGGTTTTGCGCAGTGCGGCTGGGGTCGCTCGCGCTCGCACCGAGGGGACCCGCGAGCAGGGCATATCCCGCCACGCCGAGCAGCACGCCAACACACGCGCCGATGAGTCCCGCGACGATCCAGAGGCTCGAGCCTGGCTGCGCAGACGTATCCGCCGAGTCCTTCATACCGGATTCGACAGTGACAGCGCGGACTGGTTCGGTCAAACCGCCGTCTGCGGACGCTTGGGGTCGGGCCAGTCGATGTGGAAGAACTCGCCCCGAGGCTTGTCGACACGCTCATAGGTGTGCGCCCCGAAAAAGTCGCGCTGCGCCTGCAGCAGGTTTTGCGGGAGGCTGGCGGTGCGATAGCCGTCGAAGTAGGCCAGGGCGCTCGTAAAGGTCGGCAGGCTGATGCCGTACTCGATGCCGGTGGCCACCGCCTTGCGCCAGTTGCCCTGGACCGTTTCGACGGTTTCCTTGAAATGCGGGTCTAAGAGTAGATTGGCCAGGTTGGCGTCGCGCTCGAAAGCCTCGGTAATCTTCTGCAGAAAGACCGCGCGGATGATGCAGCCGCCCCGCCAGATTTGGGCGATCTCACCGAAGTTGAGTGTCCAGTCGTACTCTTTCTGCGCCTCCCGCATCAGCTGAAAGCCCTGAGCGTAAGAACAGATTTTCGAGCAATAGAGGGCGTCCTTGACCGCATCGACAAAGGCCTCGCGGTCGCCCTGATAGGTGCCGCCGGGACCGGAGAGGATCTTCGAGGCCGCCACGCGTTCCTCTTTCACCGCGCTGAGGCAGCGGGCGAAAACCGCCTCGGCCACCGTCGCGGCGGGCACACCCATATCCAACGCGTTGACGCTGGTCCAGCGGCCCGTGCCTTTCTGCCCGGCGGTGTCCAAAACCACATCCACAAAGGGCTGGCCGGTTTCCGGGTCGGCCTGCTGGAGAATGTCCGCGGAAATCTCCATCAGGAAGGAATCCAGCGCGCCCTCATTCCAGGTTTCAAAAATCTTGCCGATCTCCGCCGGAGTCATCCCGAGCAGGTGCCGCAGGAGGTCGTAGGCTTCGCAGATCATCTGCATGTCGCCGTACTCGATGCCGTTGTGCACCATCTTGACGTAGTGGCCCGCGCCGTTGGCCCCGATGTAAGCCGTGCAGGGCACGCCGCCTTGAACCGGCTTGCCGGGTACCGCGCCTTCGAGCGGCTTGCCGGTTTTCGGGTCAACTTTGGCCGCAATGGCTTCCCAAACCGTCAGCAGCTGGTTGCAGGCGTCACGTTCGCCACCCGGCATCAACGACGGGCCAAAGCGCGCGCCTTCCTCGCCACCGGAAACGCCCGAACCAACAAAACGCAGGCCTTTTTCCGAAAGTTCCTTTTCGCGTCGGATCGTATCGGTCCACTTGGCATTGCCGCCGTCGACGATGATGTCGTCTTTATCCAAAAGGGGGATGAGGCTGTTGATGACAGCATCGGTCCCCGCACCCGCCTTGACCATGATGACGATCTTGCGCGGCTTCTTCAGTGACTGCACGAAGTCCTTCAAGTCCGCATGGCCGACCAGGCCACCCGGTGTGTCTGGATTCTCCGCCACAAACTTCTCCATCGTGGCGGTGGTGCGGTTGTAAACGCTGATTTTGAAACCGTGGTCGGCGATATTCAGAGCCAGATTCTGGCCCATCACGGCCAGACCGATCAGGCCAATTTCGGAAGAAGCTTCAGACATGGATCGATACTACGTTAGTTGGGAGGAAATTCCGGCCAGACTCGGCAATGCGCCCAACCAACGCAAGCGATTACCTTGCCTGGTTGCTGGGCACACCCGGTTGGAAGTCTGCAGATCAGGGCCTATTCCAGCTCGCGCGTGACCCGGCCGCTTCAGCCGCTCAGCCCACTTGCGGAAAACGTCCGCGCAGCTGCTCATGCGCCGCCGAACCAAAGAACGGGTTGGGCGTTTGCATCTGCTGGTTGAAGGCGGTCTCGTACTGTTCCTGATTCTTCACGCTACGCAGCCAATCGGCGTTGAGCAGCCGCAGACGCCGCACGTGCAGGCAATCCATGGCTGGCCCCAGATCGAACAGACCCGTCTCGATGCGCTGCTGTAGTTTTTCCAGCGCCGACGGCTCATAAAGGGTACAGAGTGCCTCGGTCCGCCCGTTGTCCGAGACAAAGGCGGTGGCATCCGACGCGGGGTCGCGATTGGCCAATAGCTCCTGGAGCAACTCCGGCTCGACATGCGGCAGATCGCAGGCAAGGACGAGCCAGGCGTGATTGGGTTGCGTGGCCAGCACCGAAGCGATACCGCCCAGCGCACCCGCCAGACCAAAGGCATCGCGCACCACCCGATCCGGCTCAAATTCGCGCGGAATACGCTGATCTTTGCGCACGGAGACAAAAACCGCCTGACAGATGGGGCGCAGCGCGCGCTTGGCTCGACCCAGCAAGGTCTGCCCCTGAAAGATCAGCGCAGCCTTGTCGCGTCCCATCCGGCTGCTGTGCCCGCCCGCGAGGACAACACCATTGATCTCCGACGAAGCGGTCATGGCTGAAAAGATCCCTCCCGTACCTCCGAAAAGGCAGACTGACGGCGAGCACTGGCTAATATATCAGCAACTAGTGACATTTGCTGGCAAGCATGAGTAGACGAGCGATGTTTGAGCGACTTGCTGCCGCGCGAACGCTTTTAGGCTGAGCCCTCCATCGTCGTTCGGCAACGCGTTTACATTGTCAAAAGGCTCTTGTTATGCAAATGCCTTTTATTCACCGAGGCCGATTCGTCATTGGGAATAGTCCGAAGCCGTCCTAGGAATTTCACGTGACTGTCAGAATTCAGTCACATTCGCCATAACTCTGTAACTCATTCGTCAGCGGTAACTTATACCAGTTCTTAGGATCCTTATGGACATCTTAAAGTCACAGATGGGTTACGTCGCTTTACGGGGTCTAAGGGAGTTCCTTACAACACGTTGAGGGCTGTTATCCGGTGTTAGTTATGTGGAATACCCAAGGTTTAGCGCTTCAAACTCAGGCCCAGGTAATGGATGAGCCAGAGTTCCTTCCAGAGCCGGTAGCGGCCGTCCTGGGTCAGGCGCCCAAATTCCTCGTGCATGTGGATGGGCAAGAGGAACCCCGCATCGTAGTTCAGCCGCTCGAGCACGCGCTGCTGGCGGTTGAATTCATCAGAGGGCGCCTCGCTCGCGTCGAACGGCAGCGGGGTGCCCGGCGCTTTGGTCAGGCGCTTGCGATGTTGTTTGAGCAGCCCTTTCAATGAGCGCAGGAGCGGTCGCCGCGTCACCTGCCAGCTTTCGGGAAAAAAGCAGCCCGAAGGCACGCTGACGTTGTCGGTCACGACCAGCTGGTCCTGATCCGTGCGCGAATGCAGGATGAAGCACAACATGAAGTTACCCAGGCGCTGCGGGATAAGGTGCACCTGAACCCAGATCAGCCCGTCCTCGCTTTCAAAAACACTTGAGCGCAGGTACAGCCCCGGGCCGATACTCACGCGCAGGGCTTCGCGGTGGCGAAAGCCCAACTGGCGCAGCTGCTCACGCAGGCGGATGAAACGGCGCTGATTGGGCCATTCCTCTGCCTTCGGATTGGATTCGTAGCGTGGAAACAGCGGGATGTCGCTGCGACTGACCACCCCGATAAAGTACCAGTTGTAGAGCGTTTCGCCCATGAACCAGACCGCCGCCGCGCACAGGCCCAAGACCCAGGCGGACTTGCCGATCTCGGTGTACTGAGCCAGCAAAAGCCCGGTCGTTACCGAAAACAGCCCCCAGCGCAACCAGCGGTTGAACACCGCCAGGGCAGGCTGAGGCCACCGGATATTGCAGTACGACAGCGCACCGGAAAGGACGAACAGCGGAAAGAGGTAATAGACCCATGTGTCCATGGTCAAAGAGGCGCGTTCGCGAACCACGCCCGCAATCGATACTATCGGCGCGGCAGCCGCGGAGACAATGCCGCGGTCAATTCAGCCGTAGTGGCATGATCACACACTGGAAACTCTCGAGCGTTTTGAAGATGCCCGGGCTCAGCTCGTCCTTGAACTCGAAATAGACCTCGTCACTGCCAAGAGCCTTGAGCGGCTCCATGAGGTAGCTTGGATTGAAGGCCACCTGCACATCGGGGCCTTCGTAGCGGATGGCCATGCTTTCGTGCGATTCGCCGTACTCGGGGCTTTGCCCGGTCAGCTCGAGCAGGTTGCTGGTGACCTTGATTTTGACCGAATGATTCTTGTCGCTGGTGACCAGGGCCGCCCGCTGCACACAGTCGAGCATGAGCTCGCGCTCGACGCTGATACGGTGCTCGATCTCCTTCGGAATGACCTGCTTGTAGTTGGGGTACTTCCCTTCGACGATCTTCGAAACCAGGTAGATGCTCTCAGCCAGGCCGTTGGCGTCTTCCTCGGCGTCGATGCCGATCTCGAAGGCCACCTGCCGATCGCTGAAGGCGATTTTGACGCGTTCGCCCTGGCCGAGCAGACGCTCGAGCTCACCAACCGTTTTGGAAGGCAAAATGAGTTCTCCGGCATCGTCGTCACCCATGTCGACAGCGTGGGAAATCACCGCCAGGCGGCGTCCATCGGTGGCGACCAGAGTCAGTTTTCCCTCCTCGAAGGCGAAGTAAACCGCGTTCATGATGTAGCGGTTTTCGTCGGCGCTCTGGGCGTAGGAGACGCACTTGAGCATGTTGGCCAGCTCGGTTTGTGGGAGCTCAAAAACGTGCTGATTGGTGAAAGTGGGCAGAGGCGGAAACTCCTCGGCGTCGATGCCCATGATGCGGAAAAGCGAACCGCCCGAGGTGATCTTGGCCTGATTGCCGGAGGCGGCATCCACCTCGACCTCGATGTTGGGCAGGGCCCGGACGATTGTCGCCAGCTTGCGAACCGGCAGCGTGATCTTGCCCGGAGTCTCTATTTGGGCGGTGATTTTACAGCGGATGCCCAGGTCCAAATTCGTGGTGGTCAAGGAGATGTGCTCGCCCTCGGCCTCCATCAAGACGTTGCTCAAAATGGGCATGGTGGCGCGGGTGCCCACGACATTGAGCACCTGGGCCAGGCCGTTCGCGAAGTGGTCGCGATTGATTTTGAACTTCATGCGGGCAGATTTTTGCGGGAGGCGGGAATTACTGGCAATTTCTTAATATTCATAGAGTAAAGAAATAAAAGTAAAGCAGTCGTATTAGGCTCGGGGTAAAACTGCAGCAACTCCCCAAAGTCTTGAAAAAGCACGCGTTAGCGCCCCTGTTTTGAGTCGGTACTGTGTCGGTTGGTCGCACCGATTTTACACTTGGTGAATAACTGCCGAATCATTCACCGGTTGCTCACCGTCGATTCGCCAACTGGCTCACAACGCCGTTTCAGATCGCTGGAGGCGGTAGCGAGGTGGGCTCGTCCGCGTCTTTTTCCGGTTTCTTGAGGGTGTCCAGGTACTTCCAAAAAGAGCCGTGATTCTCAACCACCTGCTCTTCGGTGAGGGGCAGCTTGAAGCGGAAAACGAAGTCGGTGAGCGTGTGCTGGTGCAGGATGTAGTGCGCGAAGAGGGTCTCCGCGTCCGCCTGCTCAAAGTAGATGCGAAACTGGTCGGCGCGCAGCCGGTAGTAGGTAATCTTGCCGCGCGTAAACTTGCCCAGTTCGTTGCTGCCGGCTTTGCGAATTTCGGCGTCGGTAATGGCGCTGAAGGCCTCCATGAGCTCCAGCTGTTCAAGCTTGTCGAGTTTGTTAAGCTCGGCGATGGCCTGGTCGCTGAAGTTTAGCTGCCACATGGGAGTGAGCGATAAGGCATTGTCGGTGAGCGGGTTGTCAAGGGTGACCGGTGGCGCCGCGCGCGGGCCTGCAACTTTTTCAAGAGGGTTTGGTTTACCTTCACATCCAAGCAACAGGGGGCCCGACCCGCCTTCAACAGCAAAACACGACGGACCCCCCAGCTGACTGAACAACGAAATTCAAACAACCCATGAAGACCTGCAGACTTTTTACCACCCTGATCAGCTTCACCGGCCTGAGCCTTTTGAGCGCGATGCAACTTCAGGCGGAAGTGACCGATATACAGTCCAACGCGAAACGCTTCCTCGAACGCTACGACGCCAACAAAGATGGCGTGATCGACGACGCCGAAAAGGAAGTGGCCCGGCAGGAGCGCCGCGAGCGCCGCGCTGAACGTCCCGGTCCCCGCAGCGAGCGTCCGCGAATTGATATTCAGGCGGTGCGCGAAGAATTTGACGCCAATGGCGACGGCATCCTCGATTCCGAGGAACGCCAGAACGCCCGCCAGGCCATACGCCAGCGCGTGGCCCTGGAGAAGTTTGATGCCAACGGAAATGGTGTCCTTGACGCCGAGGAACAAGCAGCCGCCCAGGCCGAACGCGAAGCGCGCATCGCCAGGTTTGACGCCGACGGTGATGGTGAACTCAACGAGTCAGAACGCCGGGAAGCACGTGCGGCCTTTTTAGAAAATCATCCGCGGGCGGCGCAGCGTCACGCAAAGAAGCTGGAGCGTTTCGACACGAACAACGATGGCGTGATCGACGATGCGGAAAGGGATTCCGCGCGCGCCCAGGCCTCAGCCCGCAAGGCCGAATTCGACAGCGATGGTGATGGCGTTTTGAGCCAGAACGAACGGCGCGCGCTGGTTAAAGCCGAAGCGCTCAAGCGCTTCGATAGCGATGGCGACGGCACGCTCAATGAGGAAGAACGTGCGGCGGCGGCGGCTTTTCGCGAGGAAAACGGGCCGCGTGGCGGCGAACGTCGGCGTTCACAGTAATCCCGCCCAGTGACTTTAGCCCGCAGGGGCTACGGATATACGACAGCACAAAGGGAAGCGACACACACAAGAAGACCCGGTGCGCCCGCGCGGTGCCCGGGTTTTCTTATGTCATCGGCTCTTTCGTAGGCGATTTTGAGGCTATTGTGTAAGGTTTTAACGATTCACAGAAAGCCTCCTTAAAATATTGTGAAAGAATAATTTATGAAAAAGAAGAATTTACACTTCGATTTTAACTCAATATCTTTAGTTGAAAACTAAACAATAAAGATGCAGTGGTTTGCTGAGTTTCGTTTACCATGGACAAGCCGACTTACCACGAAGAGCGCACCCATGTGTTGACGCAGTTTCATCAGCTTGCCGAGCAGCGGATGAAGGCATTTTGGTACTACATCATCATCGGCATCGGTTTATACGGAGGTACGATTGGCATCCTCTTGCGGGTGTTTTCGGCCCCGCAGACGGCTCCGCCTCCCGAATTTTTTCTCCTGCTGTCGGTGGCCCACTTGCTGATCGCCATCATGTTTTTCCTGATCGAACGGCGGCACGTGGCACTACTCGCAGAAGTGCGGGAGGCAATGCTTTGGTTGGAGCGGAATCATCCAGGCGTCGAAGGGCTTCAGCCGCAGCCACGACGGGTGTTCGCGAATGAGCAAAATCGGCGTCGTTTGCACGCGCGCAACACAAGCGGGCTGCAATGGCGTCCGACAATAGAGACCTGGCTATACCGAAGTGCTCGGCTGGGCCTTGTCTTTGCCAGTGCCCTGGTGTTTCAAATGATCTTCAGTTTCGGGCTCTGTGCTTACGTCATCCTTGGCTACTATCCAGCGGGCGATTAGCACGGAGCAAATCGCCATAACAGGGATGCTGAACACGAAGATCTCAGAGGGCTCCATAACTTATTGAAGTATCGTTATTTGGAGCGATTTGTCAAGTTTTGATATCGCCTGCTGCATAGCTGGAGCCACCAGTTATCCAAATCAGTTGGCCAGTACAGCGGCCTGCAGGCCGGGTTCGCTGACGAATTGGCGCGTGAAGGCGTCGAGAGTCGCGGTGTAGACGCTTTTGATGTCGGTGGAGTTGCGGATGCTGCCAGAGCCGCCGACACGTTCGCTCCAGACCAGCTGGCCGGAACGGCGGTCGGTCAGGCGTAGCTCGATCACGATATTGGCCGTCAGATCCGAGTAAATGGGGCCGGCGAGCTCGGTTACCTCAAAGTCGATGATGGAGCCGGTGATAACGAAATCGGCTTCGCTGAACGCGGTCACCCGGTAGCGGGCACCTTCCAGCGAGGTGCGGATGTGGTCCTGGACCAGCAGCGGGAAGGGTGTGACCAGCCGGTATTCGCGCTGGGCGCTGCGGTTGCGGTCCTGAACGCGTTCGACAAGGACATCTTCGCGGGTGCGCCGCCGCTCGTCTTCGAAATCGCCGATGGCGATCGACCGGGCCGCCGGAGCGGGCAGAGCGGTGGCAATATCGCGCGGGGGCAGGTAGCTGATCCACAGTTGCGACTTTTGATCGCTGGAACAGGCACTGATCCAGATGCTCAGCGCCAGTGCGCAGAGAAGGGGTTTTCGGCGTTTCATCAAATTGGGAAACCGTAAGTCTCAGGATTGAGCGCACGGGCGTCAAGCGGGGGTAGCCGCAATCGCTTGAACCTACAAGGGGCTGGTTTGTTCCAGTTGAATCGCTTAGCGCAGGACGAACTCGTATACGATGGGCCAGTGATCCGAGCCGAGCGAAGGGCCGGTTGCCTGGCGCACCGTGGTGATGCCTTCGGAGATGAAGACGTGATCGATGGACGAAAAAAGCAGCGGTGAGTAGCGTGTCCAGGTCACCAGCGGCAGCCAGGTTCCGCGTGCGGGCTGCAGCCCGCTGGCGTCCACAAATTTTTTAAAAAACGGCGAATATGGGGAGCAATTCAGGTCGCCCATCACGAGCAGGGGCTTGTCGGAACTGGCGCAGGCTTGAGCCAGATCCTCGAGTTGCCGGTTGCGGTGTTCCCAGAAGCGCGGCTGCCGGGGCGAGATCAAGTGAATCCCAGTGAGCAGGAAATTTTGCCGGGTTTCAGGGTCGGCGATTTCGACCGCCACCAGACCACGGGCTGGTTCGTTGGCGCGCACTTGCAGGGGTAACCGGCTGAAGATCGCCGTGCTATGGTCAAAACGGAAGGTCCGCTCGTAGCCGAGTTCGTCGGTCAGCGCGTGTAGCTGTCGCGCCAAAATTGAATTGTATTCGATGGCGATAAAGATGTCTGGCTCCTGTGCCTGCACCCAGTCCAGCACCGCCTCCAGGGATTCGTTTCCGCTGTAGAGATTGAAGGCGATGACCTTAAACACGCGCTCTTCTTTGGCGGCGGTCACGGTGTCCGGCCAGCGGAGGATTTCGCTGAGGTTGATCAGCAACCCCAGGATGAAACAGGCTGCAAGAATCCTTTGACGAAGAAGTCCAGCGGCCAGCAGCCCGCAGACGGCGGCCAGCGCGTACTGCATACGGAAGTTGCTCAGCAGGTCCAGCTTCCAATCAAAGGTGCCGAAATACGGGATCAGCGAGAGCGCAAACAGTGCCGTAAACCCCAGCCAAAGCAGCCCTAACGGTAGCCACCAGACGGCTCGGCGGAGCCGTTTGCGGGGTGACTTGCGAATGCACTCATTGGGCCCGGCGGCGAATTTATCCAGCGTCACAAGCCGTCAAAGAGGAGGGCAGTTACCCTTTGCGGCAACTCATAAAGGACTGAGAAAGCCAGGCACAAAAGTTCACTGAAGTTTTGCCACGCGTAGTATTTGTGGCTGTCCTTCAAAGCCCAAGTCAATCCCGTGCTTAATCTCTACCCCGGAGAGCCCGCTGGTGAGAAGGTAAGGTTCGCGCAACGGTGCATGCGGTGTCAGCAGCGAAAGGCTGTAGTCGAACGATGTCCAATGCGTGCGCACGGGTTGAAGCGGCTGCGCTTCAACGAAGTTACGGAAATGCATGCTGTCGGTAGCGCAGTTGAAAGAACCCGCAACGATGGTTTCTCCATCAAGCGTCACGAGAAAGTCGGCCAACTGCTGCAGCTGTGCGATGCGGAAGTCCCATCGGTCTGAAGTCGTTGGCTCAGGCAGGTGAACAGCCACCAGGTTGATGTATGCACCGTCCGGTTGCAGTTTTACGGCAAAGGCGCGAAAAGCAGCCTCAGCCGGGACAGGAGTCACACGCATAGGTTGTTTGCCGAAAACACAGATGCCGTAACCCGCTTCGAACGCGCTTTGAAACCCTGCCGTGCGCAACTCGTTTTCCAGATACGGCAAAGCCATCGTGTTACGCTTACAGACAATCAATAGCTCAGGCTTGAGATTACCGGCCCATTCAACCAAGCGGCTCGAATCTTTCATATCCTCCAAGACCTCAACGGTTGCTACCTGATAGACATTGGACGCCTCATTTTCATCGACTACGTTTGGAGGCTGAACTGTTGGCCAAAGAAGCACCACGACCAGGGCAAGCAAAAGCAATCCACGAAACCAAAGCGCGCCCAGACATGCGATAACCGCGCCGAAGAAAACCACCAAGGCCGCTTGTAAATGGTAATGACTCAGAAAGTCAGTCTTGTGGTGCATATGGGCTACGGATACAGCCAGCGTGACGATGATGCAGAAAACGATCAGCAGCTTCATAAAAGCCGGAAATACATTGAGCGTCCCTGAGTTCAGACGCTTATCCGGCTGTTTCGAGACCTTCGACTGCTGCGAGTGACTTTTTTTGGGATTCGGGGAGCCTTCTGCGGGACCAAGTATGTTACCCATACATATCGTGAAATCACCTTCAATTTAGCGAGGCAAGACCCGTAGAGGCGAAAAAGAAATCCTGTATTACCAAGCCGTTCTGCGAATTGATGGCCCGTGACGCTTGGGTGCTGGGGTTCGCAGGCCGACCTATTAGAGGCATTTTCTATGGGATTGTTGGGTGTACACCGTGGTCGACGCGCTTGTCGAAGCGTCCTGGCCTGTGGCTTGTTGTGCAGCCTGAGGCTGCTGTCGGCTGAAGGCGCGGTCCAGGCGGTGCTCGACGGCGGCTTTTTCGGGCATCCGCAAGGGGGCGTGAGCGTCAACGGGCAGGAGCTGCTGCCGTCGACCATCACCGATCTGGTGGTGCTGGCCAATGGCAAGATCGTGGTTTGCGGCTCGACCAACACGCGCAACGCGCTCCCGCAGGCTAAGCAGTTTCACCTGCTTCTGGACGAAGCGGTCGGAACAAACATGGCTTTCGTGGCGCAATTTTCGGCCGACCTGAAAACGGCCGAGTGGCTTTCGCTCTTTCCCTTTGATTGCATCGTACCGCGCAAAATCATGCGTTGCCCGGATGGCACCTTTGTTCTGGGAGCGCGGCGAATGGAGCGGCTTCTGGAGTGGGTGCCCGAAGATCAACAGGGACGCTGGAAAGACAATCAGGCGGTGTTGATCAAGCTTTCCCCGGAAGGTCGAGAGATTCGTTGGGTCCACCCCGGAGCCCCAAACCAGATTGACGTCACCGGCCTCGCCGTGGATGCGCAAGGCGTCATTTATTGGAGTGGCGGGACGCTGGGCCCGGAGCAGCCCGCCTTGGTCTGCCGGGTCGATCCGGATGGCCAACGCTTGCTGCCCTGGGCGGGGCGTCCGGATGCGGACATACAGTGGGCGTTGAACCTTCACGGCACATCCCCGGATCTGAACCAGACCGGCCAGTTCTGGCATTTTTATCGAAGGGCGCAGACGCAGCCCTATGACTACGATGGTCGTCGGGGTTCGGCTGCCGAAACCGTGATCGATCCGGAAGGTCTGCGCCAGGGCGGACCGCTGCTGCTGTTGCCGGATGGTGATCTCATCATCGGAGCCACCTTTCAGTATCGCTATCACGAAACTGGGGGCCGTCGGCATGGCGGGCGCGACCTCTTTCTGGCGCGCTACGATCGGGACGGGCGCCTTAAATGGTCCACAAACCTGTACCGGCGCGGAGACGGCATTCACGGGCTGGAGCAGCGATTGGTCGACCTCGCTTACGATCCGGCCAGCGGCGCGCTGTTTGTGCTGGCGCATCAGCATGGCACCGCGCGGTACAAATTGCTGGGCGATCTCGTAGGCAACCCCGGCAACAGCGTGCTCTCCTGGGTGGGCCGCGTCGATGCGCGTAGCGGTGGACTGACCCATGGCTGGTATTTTCAAAATCCCCGGCCGGACAGTCCCGACGGCTGGCCGCAACTCTCCAGCAATGCGCTGACCGATTTGGAACTCGATGACGCAGGCCAGGTTTATCTCACCGGCGGGGGCGGCGCGGCCACGGTCACGACCAAGGGCGCGCTACAGTCCTGGCCTCGCGAGCAGAAAGGTGCCGAACACGGGGTGCTCGTCGTGCTCGACAACACGCTCCAGCGGATGCGCTTTGCCTCGTTGATCCGCGGAACGGCGGAGGCCGACCTGCAACGCTGGCCGGCCTGCGAATTTCATGCCCTGGGCCTAAATCAGCACGGCGTGATCCTGGGAGGGACGACACAGACTGATCGGCTGCCCTTGCGTCACACCGCTGGCTGGTCCGCCTTTGAAGGCGAACGCAGCCGCGGCGCGTTTCTGGGGCTATTGCGTTTCGAAACATCCCGTCAGCGCACGCTACCCGTCACAGCTTTGCCGGAGTCCTCAGGCGACGTCACCGCCGACAACGCAGCCCCTCCTCTGGCCACCAGCGCCCCGCCGGGCTTCCGCCCGTACTGAGCGCGGTGTACGCAAATAACTGAAAATCAGGATGTACCGGAATTGACGCGCATCGACGGACAACAAAGCTACTTAATGTTACTGAAACGCGTTTTCGTTAACATCAAACAGATCACGTCCTTCGGCGATGTTGAGCAACTGGGCGTAAGCGTACAACGCAGGTCGGCGACCAGAAGCAGGAACGATTTCACGCAAGGTTGCGGGGAGAAAATTTACCGTAGTGGTAATCGACGGGCGGCATGAAAGCTGGCTTTGCTTATCAAATCAAAAGGGTCAGGCAAAAATAAAACCCTCACTCTTTTCGTGAGGGTTTTAGGGCCGAGGACCGCGCGGCACCACGAGAGGTGGGAGGTCGCTATCGGCTTGTATTGTTTGTTATAGGTCGACCCTAGTTGAGTCTGGCGTAGCTGGCAAGATGGATTGAATCAAACTCCAGCCGATTTTACGGCGTTTTTACCGGGCGATTAGCCGACGAGATGCTGCCACTGATTGGGCCGGGCCTGCTGAGCGGCCTTGAAGGCACCGCGTGCGACCAGTTCCTTGAAGTTGGCGCCGACCGTGCGGACCTTCGGTGACTCATAGCCATCGGCTGCGAGCATCTGCTCGAGCACCTTGTCGATGTTCTGCACCTGGCTGCCGCCCCCAGTGATGATGATGTTCTGCAGGGTCTCCTCGACCGAGTCGGAGGAGATGCGGCTAATGATCTCGATAATCTTGGTGTGGACGGTTTCCACGAGCGCATTGCAGGCGTCGAGAATGTGTTCGGCGACCTCGAGCTGGCGCGGTTTGCCGCCCACGATGACCTTCACGTGAACCGGTCCGGTGAGCTGGCCGCAGAAGGAGTTTTGCTCCTTAATCTCGCGGATTTTAAGCATGGACAGGTGCGTGTCGGGAAAGCTCTTGAAGATGGACTCGCTGAGCATGCCATCGACGGTGTCGCCGGCGAAGGGCACCGAGATTTGGTCGTTCTGTGTCGGGTAGTAACCCTGAATCAGGCAGAGGTCGGTGGTACCGGCGCCGATGTCGATAAAGAGCGAATTGTTGACCGGGTCGATGTAGTTGCCCTTGCCGATCTTCTGCTCTTCGCGCACGCCCAAGGCGGCGAGGAAGGGTTCGGGGATCAGCAGGATGGCTTCGAAGGAACCGGTGGCGGCTTCGGCCACTTTGCGGCGGGCTTCGGCGTCGGCGTTGGCGGGCACCCCGATGACGACGCGCACTTCGTTGTCGCGTTCCGGGTCGAGGAGCGTGCGCAGGTGGGCGCAAAAATCGCGTCCGGAGGGCAGGTCGTCGACGATGCCGTCTTCGAGCGGCTGGACCAGGCGCAGGTGCAGGCGGTGGGCCAGCGCCTCGTCGCCGAAGTAAACCTCGCGCTCATCCGGCAGGACGCCGGAAACGATCCCTTCCTTCACGTAGCCGCACAGGGTGGGCAGCACTTCGTTGAAGTCGGGCTTGGAACTGCCGGCTGGTCCGGCCAGCAGGCAGGTGCTATTGGTTCCCAGATCCAGGCCGGCGATGGTCAACTGCGCGGCGTTGGAGGTGGACTTGGCGGACTTCCGTGTCGCGGGCCCGGCCTTTGCTTTGGCTACGGTCATGATGAATGGCGGATGAAGATTTTCGTTCGCGGTGAATTTGTTTCGTTGAGCCTTTTCTCGGCTGTTCTTTACAAAAAATTAGCGTCAATCGCTCGCGGGCGGGAAATTACTGCTCGGGCTTGCCCTGTCCTTCGCTGATAGCGGCGTCAATGATGCTGGAGAGATCCTCGAAGGGGATCTTCGTAACCGGGGTGGCCTCCTCCAGGATGACCTTCTCCAGCAGTTTGCGCCGACGCTCGCGGGCCTCGGAGATGGCCGACTGCGCGCGCGTGGTCTTCTGGGGCGGTTCGGCGGGATTGCGCCCGCGGAAGGTATTTTGCTGCACGCTGTCGGCGGCATCGTAAAGCAGCCGGGCCATTTCGGTGACGCGCTGGCGCAGGTTCTGCAGATCGTCGGCCAGCGGGCGCACGGTAGCGGCCAGTTGTTTGTCGGCGGGGTAGCGCACCACCTGCTTGAGGTCCTCGCGGATGGCTTCCAGCAGCTTGTCGGATTCTGAATTCGGGTTGGCCCAGAGCATTTCCAGATCAGCCCGCAGCGCGATGAGATCCTGGCGCATTTCCTCGGCGGCGGGACGGCTGTTTTGGACGATGGTCTGCTGGAGCGCATCGATGAGGTCGTGCAGCTCGTTGATCGGCGTTGCCCCGAGATCGCGTAGTTCGTGGCGGACCTGCTGGATGTCTTGACGCAGTTGCTTGTGCGGAAACTCGCGTACGTTTTTCAGGATCGAGATGACAACGTTGTGCAGGCTTTGAATCTGCGCGTTGGGCAGCTCGCGCAGGCGCTCCAGGTCGTCGCGGATCGGCTCCAGGTAGCGGCGCAGCTGCTCACGATTTTCCTCGCGGGTGCGTTCGGCCTGGGCCTCCAGACGAACGAGGCGCTCAGCGGTGTTCGCTTCGGCGCTTTCACGGGCGAGGTCGTCGACGGCTTCCCGCAGCGGCTCGATGGCGCGTTGCAAGGATTCGCGGGGGCGTCCCACGGTTTCTGAAAGCTCCGCGCGGAAGGCTTCGAGCTGGGCTGAAACCTCGCGCCCGGGCGTTTCGGTAAAGCTGGCGATGTCGAGCTTGAGGCTCTTGATCAAGGTGCGCAGCTCGGAGGCGTGGGTCCGCTCGCGTCGGCGCATTTCCTCGCGGAAGTCCTCCAGCATGTCGCGGATCTCCTCGCGCATGGGCCCGAGGCGCGCATCGATGGCGGGTTGGCGGTTGCGCTGGAGCGATTGCAGATCGGCCTTGATGGGACCGAGCATGCCGTGCATTTCCTCGCGCAGCGGATTGATAAACGCTTCCTGATCGATCGGCTCGGGGCGGGCGGCGGCGCGAATGTCCTGGCGCAGCGTCTCAACGATCGCTTGCAGATCAGGCCCGGGCGCGCTGCGGCCCATCGGGTCTTCGCTGAGCATGCCGGCGACGCGTTCCAACTCCTTACGCACCGGCTCCAGCAGCGACTGCGCCTCGGCGGGCGAAACGCGTCCATCCATGCCGACGCGCTGGGCGAGGTGGTCCATGGCCACTTCGACTTCTTGGGAGAACACGCTTTTGACGTGGGAAAGCAGCGTTTCACGGATGAAGCACGCGTCCTCCACGCGCTTCATTTCCTCGGTAAAGAGGCCTTCCAGGCGGTGGCGTTTTTCGATCGGCGCATCCGGGCAACGAACGTTCCACTGCTCGATGATCGGCGGCAGTGTTTCGCGCATGATCTGCGCGGCTTCGTCGTGACGTTCCTCCTGGCGCAAGAGACACGCACGGCGAAAATGCCGCTTGATCTCTTCCCAGTAAACGTCGGGTTGCTCGAACTCCATTTCGAAAAACTTTGGGACCGGTTCAGCCGCCGGGTAGGCGCTGTCGGGTCGTGAAGCCAGAACCATGGGCGGCTCCGGCGTGAAATCTTTGTGTGGCGTGTGCTGGCATGCGGCAGGTCACCGATGCGGTGTGTCTGGGCGCAACATCGGCACACGCGTAGGGGCGTTAATACGCTTTTTTACAAAGATTTAAGAAGTCGCCCTGGGGTGCGGCCCTGTTATTGGGCGCTGAGGCCTGGCCGCCTTTACGTTCTGTTGACGATGCGTACGCCTGCACCCATGCGGAAACGCCTGCCAGCTAAAACGACAATGACACGCACCGCCGGGCTTGTGCAGCCATACAGCCTGGACCGTCTACCTATGGGCGATTTTAATCAGATCCAGCGAGAATCGGCCCTTAAGGCTGTAGTTGCTCCAGAAGCCAGTCGGCAGCGATTTCGCCTGGAATCCGATCCATGGGCTTACCGAGTTGACCGTGGTCGGCGCCCTCCAAAACGATGAGTTCGTGTGCGACCTCGGCCGCATCTAGAGCTGCGGCCAGGGCCTGGGACTGCTTGAGGTCCACCGCCTCGTCGGCCGTGCCATGAAAAAGCAGCACGGGCGGATCGTCCGGCGTTACGTGCGAGACGGTGGAGGCCATGCGGTAGGCGTCGAAAATCGGGTGCCCGGGCGGTTGGTACGAGATGACACGCCCGGTCAGGCTGACCAGCATGGGGCCACCGCCGGGTCGCTCCTGCAGATAGGCCATCAGGTCGTGCACCCCGGCCATCGGCACCACCGCCTGCAAGCGGGTGCTGTGGCGGCTAACCGGGTCGAAGGCTTCCGGGTCGGCCGCATCTTCGGCTACCGCCAGAAAAGTGATGAGCGTGGCACCCGAGGAATGGCCCATGCCGCCGAGGCGTTCCGGGTCGATGCCGTACTGGTCTGCGTGGTGGCGGACGAACTGCACCGCGCGCTGGCAGTCGCGCAGTTGCGTCGCAAAGTGGTGTGCGGGCCCGAGCCGGTGATTGATCGAAAAGACCGTGAAGCCCGCCTCGAGGGCCGGCTCAAAGACCTGCCCCGTGCCGCCAAACAGCGCGCCAAAGATGCCGTTTTCCACCAGCCAGCGGTCCAACTCCTTCAGCGGCACGTCGCTGTACTCGCCATACGCAGTGAAGCCCGTACCCATGATGAAGACGAGCCCCAGGCCGTTCGGATTTTCCGGGCGATACACGTCCATCAGCAGGGCGGCACCGTGGTCCATCCCGTAGATGACGTTGCGCTCGGTCGGCTCGATAAACGCGAACACGCGTGTATCCTCGGCCCACGCCATCGAAAGACCCGCCAGGCCCAGACACGTCAGAAAGAAGCAAAACAACCGCTGCATGCGGCGCCTTGCAGCAGTTTCAGGGCCGGGGGTGTGGTTAGGGAGCGGATTGAAGTTGCTGTCCTGGGGCTGGAATGAGTGAATCTTGATCAAGTGGCTGAGACTTCCAGCTCTGCAGTTAAAAAGTCGTCTCGTAAGTACGGGCCGCTTTTTTGGTGGATCGCGCTGTTAGGCTTTTATGTCTATCTAACCTTTATCTTTACTGCTGGCGGTCTGATTTATGTCTATGTGCTACATTCGTTTGCTGCGGACATACCGCCTCAGCCCATTCCGGCATCCTTGCAAAGGAACTTACCGGATGTCCCTGCCAGTGAGAATGGCTTGCTGATTCTACGCGAGGCAGTCGCCAATGATGACGTCTTCGTCGATTTGGAAGAGGTCGCCGATGCAGATTTGGTGGAAGCTTATCGGTACGGTGAAATTGAGTGGCTTCCCCCGGAAACGGTGAAGGCTTGGCTCGCTGCCAATGAGCCTGCCATTGAGTTGATCGAAAGCGCATTCAATGCACCGTATTACTTCGAACCTGAGGGATTGAGTTTTGAAACTTTAGCTCCTGAAATCGATTTAATTCATGCAATCATTGAACTTAAGCATCAAACACTAGGCGCAGTTGAATTGGACGGGAGCCTAAAGATTCGTACCTTGGATTGTTTGCTTGATATAGAGCAAACCGTAACGAGCGCAGGGACATTGATGTCTTTTTTAACTGGAATGTCCGCGCGCTTTAAAAGCAATGAAGGAAGCTTAAGGCTGCTTTCGGATACTTCGGATTTGGAAATGTTGGCCGTGCTTGAAGCCAGATTGTTGTCAAACGTTCCCCCCACAGATGCTTTAATAGCTGCTTTAAAAGGTAGGCACAGTGTGATAAGAGATTTTCTTCGAAAATCAAAATCCAAACAGTTTGAATTACTTGATGACTGGCATAGAAGCGGATTAGATATCGAAACTAAATTCAAATTTAAATTAAGCTATAAACCGCATGTAACTATGAGGTATGGGACAATTATTTCAAAGAGTATTTATCAGCGCTCCAACCGACACTAAAGAGGTGATCCCTGATTCTTTGATGTTAACTTCAGGCGATCCGGTGCTTTCTGGTTTGAGAGAGGGGAATTTATTTGGTGAAGAGTTGTTGAATTTTTTAAACCCTTTTAGCGAGTTATACTTTAGTCGTATTTATTATAACGGCACACAAAAACAGCTGTTGCTCACCGCCATTGCGCTTAAGCGGTATTGGCTTGAGCACGGAGAGTTGCCGAAAACTTTGAACGTGCTGGTGCCCGATTATATCGGAGCGGTGCCGCGCAATCCTTTTGATGAAAGCCAGCCCATTCAATACGACCCGAAGCGGCGGATGCTCTGGAGTATCGGAAGCGACTTCGAATATGAAGTCGATTTACTTCTTGACTATGGGATCGACAACACGAACGACTTTACCGGGTTTAATAACGCCTTACAAGAACCCACCCTTGTGCTACCGAAGTGGTGAGTGATGGGCGAGAGCTTGCGCGCTATCGGCGAATCGGCTAGCTCGCAGGCGCATGGGTATATGGGCAACTCTGTGGCGGTGGCGCTGGTGGCTGCTGGCGGCGATGAGCGTGACGCTACTGCCGTTTTTCTGGTACCTCATCGTGGCCTTCGCGCCGGATGCTGCCCCGCCGGATACTGCCGACCTCGCACTCCCTTCCTCGACAGGCGACGCCTCGACAGACGTCACGGTGCTTGACCTGGCGCTCCTTCGCGACCAGTTGCGGAATGCCGGAGCCGACCTCAGCTCGGATGAACGCGTGCGCATCGAAGCCTGGTACGCCGGTGATTTTAACGACTGGGATGCCGACTTGGCTGAGCGCCACCTTCAGGCCAATGCGGCGGGTCTGGACGCCGCCGCGCTGTTGGCCCGGGGCGAAGCCCGCATCCGTTTTCCGGTGCAGGAAGCGCTGCTCGACCCCCGCGCCTCGGTGACGCTGTTCGGTCTCATTGGCCTGCAACAAGTGACCGCCCGCGCCGGTCGAGATGGTCAACCAGCGCTTCACCCATCTGCTGACGGTCCCTCCGCGCAAGCCGCGCTCGCCGTGCAAATTCTGAACGCCCAAGGCGATCTGAAGCGGCTGGCGGCGGCGATTTTTGCGGTCGAGTTGGCGACGGATTTCCGCGCCTTGGAAACATTTGCCACGATTTCCGAGCAGCCGCTTCCCCTGCAAACTCTGGAAACGCTACTGAGCGACCGTGATACCTTTCGCCAGGTCATTCTGGCGGAGTACCACCAACGGCGTTTGTTGCTGCTGGCGATCTTGCGGGGGGACGCGATCGACTGGCTGGACCCACAGGAATTGCAGGCGCTACGCACGCTCAGCAAAGCCGGGCTGTTCAAAAAAAACGCCGCGCTTGGGCTACTCGCCAACGCCTATCGCGATGTGCTGGCGCGCTGGGAAGCCCTTGGCGCCGCCGCTTCGCTGCCAGTGGAAGCGGTCAATACGCCTTATCGAATCCCGGCGGAAGCACCCTCGTTTATGGACCTGGCGCTGAGTTTCAATCCGGGCGGTACCTACTTTATGCGGCGTGTTGGCGGACTGCTGCCCTCGCCCGAATTTCTCGAAGCCCGTCGGCGGCTGGCGCTTTGGTGGGTCCGCAGTGCACGTATCCAGTTGGCGCTCAACGGGTACGTGGCTTCCGCATCCGGCGCGATGCCCGACACGCTGGCCGTACTCAGCGCGCAATTTCCAGAGCTGGTAGTGGCTGACCCTTTTGCGCCGGCGGGTGCACCGCTAGGGTATGACGCGGAAACCGGCTTTCTTCGTTCGGTCGGCCTGGACGGCGAGGCGGAGCCAGCGTCCGCGTTGGAGGCCTCGGTAGCACCGTCGCAACTGCTGGATCGCTGGGAGGCACCGGTGCGCGTATTGGCTTTCCCGAAGTCGTCTGCCGAGTAAGGTGGGCGCATGTCCTCACCGGCATCATTGGACTCGCTGCGGGCGCGGCTGTGTCAGCGCTTGCGCTGGGAGGCGCTCGATCCGGTCTATCTGAAACAACTTGTTGCCATGGCGCGCATGGAGGATCTTGAAGGTGCGGGCCTGAAGGAAACCCCTTTGTACACCGGCGACCTGACAACGCGTGCGGTCGCGGAACCCCTCGATGCTTCCAAGGCCGGCGCGGGGCGGCCCAGCGCACGGGCGGCGTTGGTGGCTCGTGGCGAAATGACCCTGGCGGGTCTGCCGCTGTTGCCGCTGATTGTGGAGGACTATGCCAGTTCCCTCGGGCTCGGTCGCGCGCCTTGGCGCCTGCATTTCGAAACCGGTGACGGGGCCCGCCTGCAACGGGGCGCGGTTCTGGCTATTCTGGAAGGGCCACCCGAATGGATCCTTACCGTCGAACGCGTGCTGTTGAATTTTCTGCAGCGTCTCAGCGGCATCGCCACGACGACCGCCGTCCTGGTCGAGGCGCTTGGGGAGACACCCACGCGTCTGCTGGACACGCGCAAGACCACGCCTGGCTTTCGCATGCTCGAAAAGTACGCGGTGGGTCAGGGCGGTGGCTGGAATCATCGCCTGGGCCTGTTTGACCGGGTGATGCTCAAGGACAACCACCTGGCTCTGCTTGAAAGTGGCCAGCGGTTGACTTTGGCCCAGGCAGTTGAGCGGGCGCGGCGACAGTTTCCGGAGGCCGCCGTGGAAATCGAAGTAGACCGCCCGGACCAGATCCCGCTCGCCCTGGCCACCGGCTGTGAAATCATTCTGCTGGATAACTTCGATGATGCGAGCCTGGCTCAGGCCGTTGAACAAACCGAGGGCCGCGCCCTGACGGAGGCCAGCGGCAGCATCGATGGCGAACGCCTCAAACGCCTGGGCGCGTTGGGCCTGGACTTTGTGTCGACCGGCGCGGTGGTGCACCGCAGCGCCTGGTGTGATATCGGTTTGGATTGGCAACCCGCAGGACACAGTTAATTACATTGAGTAGTTAACCTAATACTAAAAAGGCTTAACATTAAAGACTTTCATGAAGATTCCGGCGTCGTTAGCTTCGGGCCCATGCTCGATGTTTCACGAACCAACGATGCGGATGCCACGATCCTGAGCCAGCTGATCGATGCCTGGCCCAATTACGTGTCGGGCAGTTCGATTGCGCAAAAACTGGGCATCACGCGGGTGAGCGTCTGGGGCCGCCTCGAAAAGCTGAAAGAATCGGGCTTTACCTTTGAGGCGGTGCGCAACCGCGGCTACCGCCTGACGCAGCGTCCCGAGCGTTTGCACATTTCTTTGGTGCGCGCGCTGTTGCAGCTGCGCAAGCGCCCGCTCGACCTGCTTTACTTGCCGGTGGTCGACAGCACTAACGACGAGGCCGAGCGCCAGTTGGCCCAGGGTTGCCCCACGCCGCTAGTCGTACTGGCGCGCAAGCAGGAAAAGGGGCGTGGACGCCTCGGACGGCCCTGGCACAGCGCCGACAGCGACAACCTTTACCTGTCCTTTGCTTTCCGCCCGCGCATGGAGCCCTCGAAGCTGCAGCGCTTTACCCCCTGGATGGGCATACGCTTGGCGGAGCTTTTGCGCGAGCACTGCGCGGCCCCGGTTCTGGTCAAATGGCCCAACGACCTCTTTTGCCAGGGCCGTAAACTGGGCGGCATGTTGACCGAAGCGCGGGTGGACGCCGACGGCACGCGTGATTTGGTTTTTGGCCTCGGCCTCAATGTGAACAGCGACCCGGCGGCTTTTCCCGAAGCCCTGGCGGACGTGGCGACTTCGCTGAAAAGCGTCACCGGTCAGGCGCAGGAGATCAACGACCTGGCCGTCGCGGTGATCGAAACCGTTGTGGAAGGCTACAACGAAGTGCTTGATGGCCGCGCGCAGCGACAGATCGCCGACCGCTGGCAGCGTCTGGATATGCTCAACGACCGGCCGGTCAAGGTTGAGCGGGCCGAGCGCGAGCACCTACAGGGTGTCGCCCGTGGCATCGATCCCAGCGGGGCCCTGCTGGTCGAGTTCAACGGCGGCGGGGTGCGCCCCGTGCTGGCGGGCGATGTGGTCCTGCAACGCACGGATTGACCGCCCAAGCTTCGCGGGCGTAAACCGTTGCCCATCCTGATGCATCGACGACGGCGGGCGCTTACGGCCGCTGGACACGTTTGGCACCGGCGCGCGCATGAAGCTTCTTTGTCTGGATATCGGAAACACCCGGGCCCATTACGGCTTGGCGGAAATCGGCGGCCCCAGTCGGCCCGTCCGGGCTCTGGCGGCAGGCCAGGCGGCGTCCCGCCCACCGTTGGAACCGCCGGTGTCAATCGCGGTCCTGGAAGAGGGGGCGGTCTCGACCGCCAGCATCGCCGGCACGCACACCGGTCTGCCCGCCATTTTGCGTTCGCTGGCCTTCGACGGGCATCTGGTGGAGGGTTTCTCCATCGCCTCGGTAGTCCCCGACGCCACCGAAAAGCTGCGCCCGTTTTTGGAGTCTGAGTCGCGGCCCATCTTTCAGATCAGTCACCGGCAGTGCCCCGGCTTGGAAATCGATTACCCCAAGCCCGCTGAGATCGGCCAGGATCGCCTCGCGCTGGCCCTCGGCGCCCAGGCCTGGTACGGCGCACCGACCATCGTGGTGGACATGGGCACGGCGGTGACTTTGGACATCCTCGACCAGCGCGGTGCTTACGTGGGCGGGGTGATCGCACCCGGGCTGGCCATCATGACGCGCTACCTGCACGAGCAGACCGCGCTGCTGCCCGAGTTGGATCCGGATGAATTGGCGGTGACGTGCGGCATCGGAAAATCCACCGTGGAAGCCATGCAACTGGGCTGCGTGGTCGGCTTTGAAGGGATGCTCAACGCCTTGCTCGAGCGGGTGCGTCAGGAATTGACCCAGGAAGGCGATCCACCAGCAAATGTGGTCATGACTGGCGGTTCGGCGGGCAGTCTGACGGCAAATTGGTCAAAGCGCGTTACCTTTGACGGGGATCTGCTGCTGCGCGGGCTGGCGGAGGCCTTCCGACGGTGGCAGGCAAGCCGTTGACCGTACGGGATTTCGATTGCCATACCGACAGGCTTGAACCAGCTTTGGATTTGGTCGATGGACACCCCATGGGCCGCGAAACCATCGGTATTGAACACTGGGCGCGCTGTCTGGTCTAAGACAGTGACCTACCTGATACCCGCTGCGCTCTGACTCGTTCACGGCGCACCCGCCATTATTTCACGCCATTGCAATTGCCAGTGCCGCCAAAGGCCATCGAAGTTGAAAGCCTGACCCGGGTTTTCGGGAAAATTCGAGCGATTGATGAGGTCTCGTTCTCCGTCAGCCGGGGCGAGGTCGTGGGTTTTTTGGGCCCCAACGGCGCGGGCAAAACGACCACCATGCGCATCCTCTGCGGGTTGCTGGAAGCCACTTCTGGCAAGGCGCGTATCTGCGGCGCGCCCGTCTCGCGCGAGCCCTTCGAGGTGAAACGCCGCATCGGCTACATGGCCGAAAACAATCCCCTGCCCGAAGACATGCGCGTGCTGGAGTACCTGCGCATGCGCGCTCGCCTGAAGGAAGTGCCTCGCCGTCACTTGAAGGAACGCGTCGACACGGCCATGGAGCTTTGCGACCTCAATCGCAAGGCCCGGCGGCGCATCATCGGCACGCTCTCCAAAGGCTTTCGCCAGCGCGTGGGCATTGCCGATGCGGTCCTCGCCGAGCCCGAAGTAGTGCTCATGGACGAGCCGACCATCGGCCTGGATCCACACCAGATCCTCGGTATCCGCCAACTCCTGGACAGCCTGCGCGGACGCATGACGGTCATCCTCTCATCGCATATTTTGCCCGAGATCGAAATGGCCTGCGACCGGGTCATCATCATTAACCGCGGGCGGATTGTCGCCTCGGGCACCTCCACCGAGCTGCGCGAGCAGTTTGTGAACACTTGCAATTTTCGGCTGGTGGTCAGCGGCGATTGCGAGGAATTGCGCAAGGCCCTGCACTCGATGGACGCTGCCATCAAAGTGTGCGCGATCACCGACCCGGATGCCGACGGCTACCGCACCGTGATCGTCACCGCGCCCAACGCGGCGGCACTTGGCGAGCGCTTCATCAACGACTTGCCCGGACGCAACGGCTGGCGCTTCCGCGAAGTGGCCCACCTGCAGCCCACGCTCGAAGATATTTTTCTCGCGGCAACCCGGCGCAGCTGGGACGAAGTCAACGGCGTGCCCGACGCCAACGGCGACCGCAAGCGGGTGCCGCGTCGCACCGGCGCGTACGCTGACACGCCCGGACCCTGGAAAATTCCCGAGCCGCCCAAGCCAAAGAAAAAGTCGGAGACCGCTGCGGTTACGGACGGGGCGGCTTCCACAGCCGAGTCCGCCGAAACCGAAGACGCCACGGTGGCCAACAAGCCCTAACAGGCGAACGTCGAAGGGGGAAATCAAGGGAAGATGCGACAGTTTCTGACGCTGGTGGTCCATGAATTGCGGATGCTGCTGATCGCGCCCTCCACCTACGTGGCGGCGGTGCTGTTTCTGCTGTTGATGGGGCTGGTTTACTTCATCTGCATGGGCCTGCTGGTCGAGAGCGACCGCGAGACGCCCACCGAGCTCTACTTCAAGGTATTTTTCCTGCCGGTCCTCTTCATGGTCCCGTTGTTGACCATGAAAAGCATCGCCGACGAAAAGCGGCAGGGGACCCTGGAAGCGCTGCGGACGACCCCGGTCACCGTCACGTCGATGGTGCTGGCCAAGTTTTTCAGCGCCTACTTTTTCTACGTGGCGCTGTGGGCCCTCTCGCTGGGGTTTCCGCTGATCTTTTTCTACGGGCTGCCGCCGCAGCCCTCCCTGAAGTTGCTGATCGACCCGGCCATTTTGGGAGGTGGCATGACTTTTATCGCGTTGAGCGGCGCGTTTTACGTGGCGGTGGGTTTGTTCACCAGCAGCCTGACGCGTTCGCAACTGGTGGCGGGGATGCTCTCATTCGGGCTGCTTTTCGTGCTGATCGTGATCGGCTGGTTGCTGTTGCCCGCGCTTGATAACTTTGACTACACTTGGCTCGGTCACATCGAGCTGCTTCTGGACTACCTGCAGACGTACGAGCACCTGGAGGACTTCAGCCGGGGTGTGATCGACACGCGGCCCTTCTTCTTTTATCTCAGTGGCGCCGCCGTCACGCTCGGGGTGACCATGCTGGTGGTCGAGGCGCGCAGCTAGAGCCGAAATTTTGCTCCGCCAATTCGTTCGAAGTGTCCCAAGAAATCGACAAGTCCGCTGACGATTCGAAAATCGAAACGCCCAAGGCGCGCCGCTCCGCGCGGGAACCGGGGGTTTCACGTTTTGACGACTTCAGCTTTTCGCGCCGCTTTGATGCCTTCAATCGCTTGGCGCAGATCGTCCTGGCGCTGACGCTCTTCCTGAGCCTCAACTATCTGGCGGCAACGCACTTCGACCGCTTCGACCTGACGCAGGACAACCGCTACTCGCTGACCCCGCAAACACGCGCACACATCCAGCAACTCAAGGACGAGGTGATCATTTACGGGCTCATCCCCAAGGATGATGTGCGCCTGGAGCAAGCCTACGACGATGTCGAAGATCTGTTGCGCGAGTACGCCTTCGCCTCCCGCGCCGAGGGCGAACAGACGATCCGTTACCAGCTGCTGGATTACTACCAGCAGTACGCGCAGGTACAGACGCTCTTTCGCCAGTATGGCATCGATCCGCCCGAGCGGCTGGACAGTATCCAGGCGCGCCCGGCGGCGCTGGTCGTGGGCAAGTTTGGGCACCGCCTGTTATTGGTCGGCGACATGTACAACATGGTGCCCGATCCGGCCTCCCGCGAACTGGTCATGACCGCGTTTCGCGGCGAGGAGGCGGTCACCTTGTCGATGATCGATGTGAGCGGCTCCAAGCGTTTTCTGATTTATTTTATCCAGAATCACCAGGAATCGCAGCTGAACGGCACGAGTACCGAAGGGCTCAGCGTGTTGCGCAGTTACCTGGAAAAAGGATTTTACGATGTGCGCCCCCTGGACCTGTTGACCGCGCCGGCCATTCCGACCGACGCGGACATGGTGGTCCTGCCCGGCCCGCGCAGCAACCTGCGTGATTACGAGGTGCAAAAGCTCCGCCGCTATCTCAACGAGGAAAACGGGCGGCTGATGGTTTTTCTCGGGCCCTGGCGCAACGTGGAAACCGAGCGCGCGGACGGACCCCTGCGCGAGCTCCTGCGCGAGTGGGGCGTCCAGGTCGACAACATGCTGGTCTTCGACTTCGAGGAAAACGCCATCTTCAACGACCAGGAGTTTCTGGTGGCGGACTTTTCGCCGCACCCTTCGACCCAGTTTTTGAACGAGCACAGGCTGCGGGTGCACTCGGGTTTTTACCGGCCCGTGCGCAAGGTGGAAGGCCAGGCGATGGATTCGCGGGTGACGGTCACCACGCTGATGCGCAGCTCGCGCAACGCCTACGCCGAGCTGAGCTACCGCCGGGAGTCGCCCGACCTGCGGATCAATTACGACGAAGGGGTGGACCTGCCCGGGCCGGTCAGCCTGGCCGCGCTTTCCGAGCGAAACGCCGGTACCTTGAAGATCCCCGGCGGGCGGCTGATGGTTTTTGGCGCGCCTGGCCTGATCGAAAACCGCTATTTCAACATCAACGCCGGTAACCAGATCCTGGTCAGCAAATCCTTCGCCTGGATGCTCGACCGCGAGGAGGCGCTCAACCTCGAACCGCGCGAGCCGCTGCGCTTTAACCTGTCGGTGACCGATGACGAGTGGAGCACCCTGGGCATGCGCATGCTGGCCTTGCCCGCTGCCGGCGCGCTCCTGGGCCTGTTTGTCTTTGCCCTGCGCCGCCGGTAGTGCCGTCTTCACCGCAATTTTTCTCTTTCGCCGATCTCAGTGCTCAATCTGCTGTCTCTAATCACAACCATCCATGCGGTTACATTTTACCATTGCCTTGCTCATTCTGAACGTCGCGGTCTTCGCGATCATTTTCATGATCGACTCGCGCGGCGGTGAGGAAGGCAACTTTGAGAATCAGCCGACGGTCGTGCTGGGCAGTTTCATTAAGGACCTCGATACGCTCGAGGTAACGCTGCGCATCCCTGGTGAGCCAGAGCAAAACCGTGTCTTCAAGCGTAGTGGTGAGCGCTGGGACCTCTCGCAGCCGGTCAACTGGCCGGCCAATGACCTCGCGATCGACTCGATCCTCAACGAGTTGACCGGCCTGGATGTGCGGGCGGCATATCGCGTCGACGAGATCGAGGACTTTGGCAAGAGCCTGGGCTCGTATGGACTGGACGACCCAATCGTTGAGCTCACGTACGCGCGGGGCGAAAAATCCGGCACGATTCGTATGAGCAACCAGAATTTCGTGGGTGATAACGTACACCTGTTATCACCGGATGGAGAACGCATCCTCGTGGTCGACCGGGGGCTCATGGACAGCCTGACCGTCGATTTGAACGAACTGCGCGAGCAACGGGTCTTTCGCATCGAGCCCTTCCAGACCCAGGGCCTGGCCATCGAGGTCAATCCCTCGGGAGAAGGCGTTACCGAAGCGCCTCAACGTGTTCGTATTGAAAAAGATGAGGAAAATTGGCGCTTCAAGGCGCCCTTTGACGCACCGGCGGATTCACTACAACTGGGCCCGATTGTCACCCAGCTGACCGGCATGCGCGCGCAGCGCTTTGTGGACAATCCGCAGCCCTCTGAAACGGGTCTGGACCAGCCCTTCATGCGCGTGAGCCTGGTGGCCGAGCGGGACCTGGCTCAGTCGCTGCTGATTGGGGCTCCGGACACCGCTTCAGAAGCGCCCGCCTTTTTTGCAAAACTCTCCAGCAACGATACTGTGTTTACAGTGGATGGCCGCATTCCGGCTCTGCTTTCGAATCCGCGAGAAAACCTGCGCGAGCGGTCCTTTTTACGTTTTCGTCCCGACGCCCTCGACGCGATTACCGTCAAGCGCGGCAACGGTGAAGTCATGTTGCAAAAATTGGAAACCGGCCGCTGGGTCGTGTTGATTAACACTTCCGACTCAAGCGGCAGTCCGGTCCCCGCGGATATGGAAGTCGTGCGGGATTTGATCCGATCATTCGCGGTGCTCGAGGCGCAGGCCTTTGCCAGCGACACACCTGGTGAAGACGTCGCACGCTTTGGGCTGGATGAGCCCCGGGCGTCAGTCACGCTGGAGGCGGATCAGACCCAGACACTCCTTTTGAGCAGTCCAGCGGGCCAGGTGCTTCCCCTTTACGCCAAGCTGGCGGCCGAACCCTTTGTCTACGAGGTTGTGGCGGAAATTTTGAACCGCCTCTCCGTCTCTTACCTGCATTACCGCGACCGCACGCTGAAGCAATTGCCGGCTTCGGCGCAGGTACGCTCCATCCAATTGAAAGATGCTTCGACCGACGCTGTGCTGATCGATCGCTCCATCGATCCGCAGTCGCAGACCTGGGTCACCCTCCTGGAGAACGAGCCCAAGCGCCTGCGCGATTCCATCTTGGAGTTGGTGGAAACCGTCGAGGAACTGCGCGTGAAGGAGTACCTCCGCGATGGCTTCAGCGACAGCTTTGAAATGTCCGACGGCCAGATTTTGCCTTGGTCCTTCGTGCTCGAAGCCGAGGTGCTGCTGCCGGGCGGGGACACCGATCAGGTCGAAACCATCCGCTACTACTTCAGCAAGCGGCTCAGCGGTCAGGTGCAGGTGGGCGGCTCACCCGACCCGGGCATGATCTTCACCCTGCCGCAGGAACTCATCGAGGCGCTCTTTGTGCTGACCTTCGGACGCCAGCCCCTGCCCGAACCTCCCGTGATGGCTCCGCGCAGCGAGCCCGCCACGCCACCGGCGGCTGAACCTTCCCTGATGACCCCGTGAAACCGCACAGCCCCTACTATCGGCGACGCTGTGGCGGCTGGCTTGAATGCTGGCGCTGGCTCAACACGTTGCTGTGCCTGGGGCTTTTCCTGGCGCTGTGTTTCCAGGCCTATGTATTGGTTTTTCTGATACGCACGGGCCAGCTTCCGGTGCCGGAAGTGCTCAGCGAGCGTCTCAACCAGCAGCTTGCCGCTGAGGGCCTTTCGTTGGAAGCGTCTGAGATCCGTATCTCGATGCGCGGCGTGGTGCTGGTAAAGGACGCACAACTCTTCGCCATTGGCATCGAGGAGCCGATCGCGACTTCGGAGTTTCTGCAACTGCGCCTGGGGGCCATGTACGGCCTGAGCGAGGTGCGCGTGTCCAACTTGAACCTTTATTGCCCGGCGCTGCATTCGCCGACCGGCGAGCGCGAAGTGGCTCTGTCTGAAATCAACGGCCGCATCCAGCGTGATAGCGACGAATGGATTTTTAACAACCTGCGCACCTGGCTGATCCCCCGTAACGAGCAGCTAGTTGAGGAACGCGCGCTGCGTTTGCGGGTGACCGGAGCCATCCCTGTCGGCGATGAAGACGCCGCTGAAATCGATATCGATCGACCGCTGGAGCTGTACTATCAGGCAACGCGGCAGTTGTGTGCGCTGAAAGACCGGCTGAATGTTTTTGAAGAACCCCGGCTGAACGTGCAGTTCGCCGCGCATCGCGACGGCACCCTGCAGGTGCGTCCTGTTTTTCGCGCGGAATCCGTGGAGACGGCTGACGGTCTGCGCGCGGAGGATGTGCGCATCGAAGGCAGCGTTGTGCTGGACGAGCGCGGCGCCCTCAGCGTGACGAAGCCCTTTCACGGGCGTGTCAGCGCGGCCTGGTGGCAGGACGTGTTCACCAGTCGCTCGCTGCACTTTTCGACCGATCTGATCCTCGGCGAGGAGGGGCAGTTGCCCAGCCTGGGTAACCTCCACTTCGGCGCGGCGCGCGCGGTGACTCCCGAACGCGCCTTTTCCAGCATCAGCGGACGCCTCAACGAATTTCAGGAGGACCGCATTCAGGGTACGCTCGTGCTGACTGAAGGGCTGCACGCGGTTGAGCTCAGCGGGGTTTTCAATCCGGTTGAAAAGTCAGGCGAGGTACGCTTGCACGGGCGCTTCGAGCCGCGCGCGCTTTTCGGCATCGACAGCTTTTCGGCGGTCCCTGATCTGGCCTACCTGGTCTTTGACGATCGCCCGCTCTGGGATGGCTTCATCCGGCTGGACCCGGACTTCCGCCTGCGTGACCTTTTCGTGGATTTGACCGCCGGCGGGGGCGTCTTTTGTCAGGCACGTCTGGACAGTCTTTCCCTGCGCGCTTACGCCGATCCGGAAGTGGTGCGCCTGCCTAGCTTGTACGTGAGTACGCGCGAATGGAGCGTGGAGGGCTCCTTCCTGCACAACGTGGACACCGGCCACTACCGCTTGCTGGCGCAAGGCAACGTGCGCCCCGAGGAGATCGCCGACATCATGCCGGACTGGTGGGCGAGCTTCTGGGAGGATTACCAGTTTGATGGCAAGCTGCCCTACGGCGACCTCGACTTGCAGGGCAACACCCGGACGCCCGACGGCACCACCGTCTTTGTGGGGACGCGCATGCGCGAGCTCACTTTTCGCGGTGTCGATCTCTCCGAAATGGAGGCCAAGGTCTGGTTCGACAAAGGCTTTCTGGACGTCTTCGACATTTACGCCCGACGGCCCGATGGGTTCATGCGCGGCGAAGTGCAACTGGTCTATCACTATGGCGCGGACATCTCGCACCGTCAGCACTACATCCTTGAAACCGAACTACCGCTGGAGGTCCTGAGCGTTTTTGTCGACGACGAGGTGAAGGACATTTTTGACGATTTCGAGCCCTCCGCCACGCCGCGGCTGGGCATTCAGGCAACGCTCTTCAGCAAACACACCCCGCGCGCCGAAGAGTCCTTTGTCCTGTTCGAAGCCGAACTGGACGCGCCGGTGGTCTGGCGGGACTTTCCCCTGGACTGGCTGCGCCTGAAGGGTGATCACAACCCCCGGCAGCTGGAGTTGCCCCAGATCGAATTCGGTTTCGCCGGCGGCACGGGCCGGGCGCGTACGTTGTGGCACTACCATCCGGGCCCGGACAAGATGGCTGTTGCGTTGCAGTTGGACGATGCCCGCGCGATCGAGGCCTTGCGCAAGGTCCCGCAGCTCGACGTGGACGGCAACCGTGACGAGCGCCTGCCCGAGCTTCCCACCAACGTCGGCACCATGGACTTCCGCTTTGACGGTGAGGGGCTGGCTGGCGATGTTTCGACGTTTCGGGCCAAAGGCCTGATGACCATCGACGACACCGACATCCGCCTCATTCCGTTTTTCTCCGGCCTTACGGAAGCCGTTTCGGAGCAGGCCGACAGTCCGACCCGCCTGACCTTCACCAACTTCAACACCGCCTACCAGCTGTCAGGGGGGTTGCTGCACCTGCCCAACATCGCCATGCGCGGCAACAACGCCACCCTGCGCGGCAGCGGCAACTACAACTTCAACGACAGCGGCCTGAGCTTCAAAGCGGTGGTCAATCCGTTTGGACGCGTCGATACCCCGGTGGTCTCGCAGGTGTTCAGCCTCTTTAGCCCGCTCACCAAAACCTTCGAAGTGCGGCTGTATGGCTCGGTCGATGAGCCGGTCTGGCGGGTGAAGTTTGATCCCTTTGGCGTGGTCCGCGAAAAGGGAGTGGTCCGCCCGCCCGAAGACACCGGCCACGTGGCCAACGAGGTCATGCCCGACAGCGCCGCGCTGGGTATGCCGATCCGCGATATTCGACCGCTGGCGCCGCTCGAGCCGCCGCATCCGCTCTTCGAGCCGCCGAGCGATCCGTACCTGCCCCCGGCCGGACCGGCTTCCGACGCCGGCACGGATGCGGAAGTGGCCTCCGGACGTGAGGGCCCGGCACCTGCAGGCAGCTAGTCAAACCGTCGACTCAGAGCGGTTTGAAAAAGCTTTGCCAAAAGCGGGCTAAGTCCTTTTGGATAGCCGTTTTGAACGATCGCTGCATGGACTGAGGGTGGACTGATTACCCAGACAAAACGCCCCGGGCCGCGCAGTGACCTCACCAACGAAAGGGACCTAATTTTGGAGATCGGCGACAAGATCAACCTCGACCGTGTGCGCGAGATTGTGGAGCTGATGAAAGAGGCTGAGCTGCAGGAGTTTTCCTTTGAGCAGGAAGGCGTTCGCCTGCACCTGAAGCGCGCGCTACCTGCGCCGCCCCCGCCGGCCTACGCCCCGCCCGCGCCTTTGCCCCCGGCCGCCGCTCCGGCTGCGCCGGGTACCACTGCGGCCGTGGCCGCCCCGACCGCAGAAGCCGGTGTGGACTTCATCCGCTCGCCGATGGTGGGCACGTTCTACCGCTCGCCCTCGCCCGAGAGCCCGCCGTTCATCGAGACACGTGACCGCGTCAAGAAAGACACCGTGGTCTGCATTGTCGAAGCGATGAAGGTGATGAACGAAATCCAGTCCGAACTGGCCGGCAGCATCACCGAGGTGCTGGTCGAAAACGGCGAAACCGTCGAATACGGCCAGCCGCTCTTCAAGGTGAAGCTGGACGGCTGATCCGTCCGCGCGAATCCATGTTGGGCGGCCAACCGCCCCCCTTGGGCACGCTCGCCCGAACCCAATACGATGTTCAGCAAGATTTTGATCGCCAACCGGGGTGAGATTGCCCTGCGCATCGTGCGCTCGTGCCGTGAACTCGGCATCAAGACGATCGCGGCCTACTCGACCGCCGACGAACAAAGCCTCCACGTGCAACTGGCCGACGAGGCCATTTGTATCGGCCCGCCGGCGGCCAGCGACAGTTACCTGAAAGCCGACCGTCTCATCAGCGCCGCGGAAATCAGCGACGTCGATGCGATTCACCCCGGCTACGGCTTCCTGGCCGAAAACGCCGACTTCGCCGAGCAGTGCGAGTCGTGCAACATCACTTTCATCGGCCCACGCTCGCAAACCATCCGTGAGATGGGCGACAAAGCGATCGCTCGTACCCTCGCCAAGAAGGCGCGTGTGCCCACGGTGCCCGGCAGCGAGGGGCCGATCGAGTCCGAGTCTGAGGCGATCAAGGTCGCGCAGAAAATCGGCTTCCCCGTGATCATCAAGGCCGTCGCCGGTGGCGGCGGACGTGGCATGCGTCTGGCGCACAATGCCGTGGCCTTCTCGCGTGAACTCGAGGCCGCCCGTGCCGAAGCGGAGAAAGCCTTTGGCAATGGAGCCGTCTACGTGGAAAAATTTGTTGAGGAGCCGCGCCACATCGAGATTCAGGTGCTCGGTGACAAGCACGGCCACGTGGTCCACCTCTTCGAGCGCGACTGCTCCGTGCAGCGCCGCTACCAGAAGCTCGTGGAGGAAGCCCCTTCGCCTTTCCTGACCCCGGACCTGCGTAAGAAAATCGGAGCCGACGCGGTGAAGATTGCGCGTAGCTGCGGCTATCACAATGCGGGTACCGTGGAATTTCTGGTCGATGCGCAGGGCAAGCACTACTTCATCGAGATGAACACGCGCATCCAGGTGGAGCACGGAGTCACCGAAGAGGTGACCGGCATCGACTTGATCAACCAGCAGATTCGCGTGGCTGCCGGAGAGAAACTGCAGTTCGACCAGCGCAACATTCGCCTGCGCGGCCACGCCCTGGAGTGCCGCATCAATGCCGAAGACCCGGCGCGCAACTTCGCGCCATGCCCCGGCGAGGTCACGCTCTACTACCCACCCGGGGGCCATGGCGTGCGCGTGGATTCACATTGCTACGGTGGGTATCACATTCCTCCTTACTATGACAGCATGGTGGGTAAGCTGATCACTTATGCCGAATCGCGCCACAAGGCCATCGATCGCATGTACCGCGCGCTGAGCGAATACCTTATCCGCGGCGTGAAAACGTCGATTCCTCTGTGCCGCGCCATCATGCTGGACCCGGCCTTTCGCACTGGAGGCATCAGCACGGCCTACATCAAAGACTTTCTCGAACGCAATCCGGCCCACCTCTTCGACGCCGCCCCCGGCAACTGAAAAAGCTCTGGTACATTGAACGTCGGCACGCTATAGTAGCTTTACGACTTAACTGAACGAGGGCATGACAGCAGAAAAAGCAAAAATCACAAAAATGGAGCCGGTACCGATGGAGCATGACGAAACCGTCAGTATCCCGGCTATCAACGAAGAGGGCAGCCAGGGCATGGGGGATATTTTGATCAACCATTCCGTGGTGGCCAGCATCGTACGCCAGCTGGCGCTGGACGTGGATGGGGTGGTTTCGATCGGCTCCGGCGGCATTGCCGAAGGCCTTTCGGAATACATCAAGGGTAAGGACGCGGGCGTCTCCATCAGCGAGGACGAAGCCAAGGACTACCAGATTCGCCTGCGCGTGATTCTGGCCTACGGCGTCGAACTGGCCCGGACCGCTCAGAACCTCCAGCGCGTTGTGCGCGAAGGCGTTGAGCGCATGACGATGAAGTCTGTTTCGCGGGTCGATGTGATTATCGACGGCGTGAAATTGCCGCGCGAGGGCGTCCGCGAAGCCGACGAGGATGCGTCGCTGCGCAAGGAAGACTAAATTTTTATTGTGAACCAAGACGAGGCGAACGCCCAACTGTCTGAAACGGCGGAGCAGATCGCGGAGGCCGCGCCAGCCGAAGGGGCTGCGGCGGTCATGGCCACGACTGAATCCGCAGAAGAAGCCACCTCCGGACCCACCGCCTGGGAGGGCTTCCTGGATTGGCTGACGGTTCAGTGGGAACGCCTCATGGCGGCTTCGCACGAACCTTGGTTTTGGCCGGTGGTGGGCGGAATTGTTGCGCTGGTCATTCTGGTGCTTTTCTACCGTCGCTATCGCAAAAGCCGGCGTCCGCTGGAGCTGTTCACCAACAGCGCAGGAAAGGTCCTGGTCTCGCGCAAAGCGCTCGGCGAGGTGGTGCGCTCGGTGGCCCACTCGGTTTCGGGCGATTCGCGGCCAAAGGTGAAATTTCGCTCCAAGCGCGGCCAGCTCTACGTCGAGCTGAACGTGCACCTTCGTGGGGGGCAGAAACTCTCGGAGATGTCGGCGCGCCTGCAGGATCGCACGGTGAGCACGCTGCGCGAAAGCTTAGGCCTGGAAAAAGTTCACGTTAATGTGGTGGCTGTGGGCTTCTCCCCGGATCTACCGCGAAACGGCACCACCACCCTCGTCCCGGAAAATGCGGATAAGCCACAGGCCCAGGAAAAACCCGCCCAACCGCAAAAGACTGACAAAGCGGAAAACGAGCTCGAACCGGCCGACTCGAAGAAAGAATCCGAGCCGCTCAAAGCCGCCACTGGCGAAAGCACACCCAAGCCGCCCGGCGGCACCAGCGCGGAAGAACGTCGCCACGTCCCTCCGGGTGAACGCACCTTTACCAAGCCAGCTTTTCGGGAGCCCACCATCAAGGAAAAGCCCGTGCTCTCGCCCCCCGGCAAGGAAACGGCACCGATCCGCCCCAGCGTTCCCGAGGAGCGCTGAGCGATGCGCCCGTCGCTAAAAGAGGCGCGTTTTTACGGAATTCTAGACTCCGGTTATCTGGAGCCGAATGCGCTCGCGCCCAAGGCTCAAGCGCTGATCGAGGGGGGCGCCGATATCGTCGAGCTGCGGGCCAAAGGTGCGTCCGAAGCCCAACTGCGCGACTGGATTGAAGCGGTCCTGCCGCTGTTTGTTGAAGCGCAAATTCCGTTGACGCTGAATGACGCCGTGCATCTGGCCGCTGAGTATGAAGGGCTCAGCGCGCACATCGGCCAGGACGATCTGGCAGTCGACGCTGCCCGGATGATTTTGGGCGGCGAGCGCATTTTGGGCCTGTCGACCCATTCGCTGGAGCAGGCACGGGCGGCGGATGCGCAAACGGGCTTGCTCGATTACTTTTGCGTCGGGCCGGTGTTTGCAACCCCCACCAAGCCCGAGTATGCGGCGGTCGGGTTGGACCTGATTGCGCAGGTGGCGGCGCTGCGCCCGCAGCTTCCCTGGTTTGCCATTGGCGGGATCAACCGCGAGACGATGCACGCGGTGCTTGAAGCCGGTGCACCTCGCGTAGTGGTTGTTTCGGACGCGCTTGAAGCCGCGGATACCGCGTCCGTCGTCCGTACGATCCGCGCCTGCTTCGCCAGCTAGGCTGGACGTTCCAGGCGGATCGCGGCCCACTCGCCCTGGGTCTCGCCCTGCGGCTTACGCGTGTCCGAGCCCCAGGCCAGCTTGGCCTGCTGGTGAAAATAGGCTGCCGTGTCCGCCCACTCGGCGGCAAGCACGCCGCTAAGCACTAGCCAGCCACAAGGTTGAACGCTCGTGAGCAGATCGTCCACGTGCAGCATCAGCACGTCGGCCTGAATGTTGGCGACGACCAGCCCCGCAGACTGCCCGCAGAGTCCGTCCTCCAGGCTGGCCTGAAAGAAATGCACCGCGCCCTCGGGCAGATCGTTTTCCAGCAGATTTTCCTGGGCCACGCGCACGGCTTCTGGATCGCGATCAAAGCCAGCCACGTCTTGCCAGCCAAGCTTGCGCGCGGTCAGCGCCAGGATGCCCGAGCCGCAGCCCGCGTCGATCAGCGCAGCACGGGCGAAACTGTCGGGGTGGCTTTCCCGAAAATCGAGCATGCCTTTCAGGCACATGCGCGTGGTCTCGTGGCTGCCCGTCCCAAAGGCCATGCCGGCGTCCAGGTACAGCGCGGTGTGACCGCTAGGAACCGCGTAGCTGCCGCGCTCCCACAGCGGCACCCAGTGCACGTCCCGCTCCTGCCAGGGCTTAATGAAGGCTTTGTAGGCATTTTGCCAGTCGGCATCGTCGATGTCGCGGGACTCTGGTGCTTCCGGCAGCTCGCTAAAATCCTTGCGCAAAACCTGCCAGGCGTGGGTGGCCTCTCGCAGGTCTTCAAAGTATCCGGAAAGCTGATACGGTTGGCCGGGTTTCTCCTGCAACAAACTCCAAGGCGAGCGCAGCCACTCGCAAAAGTGCGCCTCCAGTTTTTCCGCCAGTTCGGCGTCCACCTTTGTCGAAAGAGCGATCATGTTTCCGCGATGGCCAGACGCGCGATCACCTGAGGCAACAGGCGGTGCTCGGCTTCGTGAACTTTTTCTTCAAGTGATTCAAGCGTATCCGTGGGCTCGATACGCACGACGGCCTGATCGATGATGCGCCCGGCGTCCACCTGCGCGCTGACCCAGTGGACCGTACAACCGGTAAAACGCACCCCGTAATCGAAGGCCTGCCCGATTGCATTGAGGCCTGGAAAACTGGGCAGCAAGCTTGGGTGCAGATTGAGTATGCGGCCTCCAAAGGCATCCAGCAGGGGCGCTTTGACCACCCGCATGAAACCGGCCAGCACGACTAAATCCACCGACCACTCCTGTAACTGCAGGGCAAAAGCCTGTTCGGCTTCCGGCTCGAGCTTGGTGCGAAATCGCCCCGGCGCAATGAAGCGCGCGGGCTTTTGAAAGCGCTGGCTCAGAGCCAGAATGGGCGCCTCCGCCCGGTCGCTGAGAATGCCCGCCACCTCGGCCGGTCCAAGCTCACCGATGGCTTCGGCCTCCAGAATCGCCCGCGCGTTGGTTCCGCGTCCGGAGCCCAATATACCCACCCGCAACATCAAGGCTGTGCTAGAATGTGTCGGCGGCAGCGGCAATCTTTTCGATCAGCCGGGTGGTGCTGTAGCCCTCGAGAAAGGGAAGAAAGGCGATTCGCGCGCCGACTGCCTCAAGCGCCTGGCGCTCCTGTGCGTTAAGGGTCTCGAGGGTGTAGTCGCCCGCCTTTACGTAAACATCCGGCCCCAGGGTGCGAATCTCGCCATCCAGCCTAGGCGTATCGAAAATCAGGATACCATCCACGAATTCCAGCGCGGCCAGCGCGTAGGCGCGCTCGGTTTGGCCCAACACGGGACGCAGCGGCCCCTTCAAGGCGCGCACACTGGCATCGCTGTTGAGCGCCACCCATAGCCGGTCGCCTTCGGCGCGGGCGTTGCGCAGAAAATACAGATGCCCCGGGTGCAAGAGATCGAAGCAGCCATTGGTCAGCACCAACTTCTGTTCCGCCGCTTGCAGTTGTTTACGCGCGGCCTGTGCGGCATCCAGGGACTCAAATAGGGTGGAGTTGTCGAAGTCGTTCATGGTGGCACGGGTCGTTCGATACGATTTTCAGGCCTTCATCGGAGCGGGTGCTAGAGCCTTTTGCCGTCGTTCGCCCAAAAGCAGGTAACACAGGCCGGGAATACGTTGAATCACCAGGACGGCCACCAGGGAGGCTACAAAAATGCCCACACCAACGAGTAGTCGACTTGCTTCCGAATACGGCGTAAGGGCAAACCCAACTTGGCCAGCAACCAGTTCACTGGCCTCAATAAAGAGCGGATGGATTAGAAAAATGCCGTAGGCTGTACCCAGAATTCGAATCAGCCAGGGAGGCAGGGTGCGGATCGGCCAGGCCACGCCGGCACCCAGAATGAGCGCCGCGACCACCGGTGGCAGCAGCGCGTAGGACATCGCGCTGGCCGGAGGCACGTAGATGGCACTCAGCGCACAGGCGGCCAGAGTGACCGAGAGAAGCTTTGCCGCACGACCCCCCGGAGTGTCGCGAAAGGCCAGCACAACGATCTGGGCGGACAGCACATACCAGATCGCCAGAGTGAACATGCCCTGCTGAGGCCCAATTACATAGCCGTTGTAGCCTCGGTATTCGCTGACGTATGCCAACCCCAGAAGAATCGCCGTGCTCACCGCCCACAGCCAGGATTTCGTCTTGGCCGAGGTGAAGAAGGTGTCCAGCGCGCAGGCCACGGCTTGGAAGCACACCAGCGCCGGAATGAAATACAGCTGCACGCTCGCGGCACCGTTGAAAATGACCGCGGTCCAGTCCACGCGTAGTTCCTCGCCGCTCATTTGGGCTTTGGCGAAGCGCATGCCGAGGTATAGCGCGCTCCAGCAGATGTACGGTACGATGAGTCGCCAGGGCTTCATTCGCGCAAAGCTCGCGCCCCGCGCCTGCAAAAAGTACAGCGACACCACCAAAAAGAACGGGACCACGACAAGCACCCCCAGAAAGCGGGGCACTTCGCCGCCTTCCTTGAAGGGTTGCAGGTGGGCTAGCACGACCCCGTAGGCGGCGACCAGCCGCAGAATGTCGATGGTGTAGTTGCGCTGCACGGTGATCGCTCGGTCTGTAGCGCTCAGGTGCCGCGCAGGCAAGCGATTAGCCGATAGGCAGCGAGGGTTGCCTCAGGTCAGGTGTCGAACCAGCGCTTGGCCTTTTCAAAAAAGGATTTACCCACGGGCTCCTCGGCGTCGCCGCAGGCGAGGGCAAAGGCTTCCAGCGCTTCGCGTTGTTCGGTGGTCAATTTACTGGGCACTTCAACGTGCACGCGTACCAGTTGGTCGCCGGGGTCGCCGTTGCGCAGATTGGGCATGCCTTTTTTGCGCAATCGAAAGGTGGTGCCGGTCTGCGTGGCGGGCGGTATCTTCAGGGCGGCCTTGCCGCTCAAGGTGGGTACCTCGATGGTGCCGCCCAGGGTGGCCAGCGTAAACTTAATCGGTATCTCGCAGTAGAGGTCGTCGCCGTCGCGCTCGAAGATTTCGTGCTCCTTAACGTGAATCACGATGTAGAGATCGCCCGCCGACGCGCCTCGGGGGCCCGCGTCGCCACTGCCGCTGGAGCGCAGCTTAGACCCCGTGTCCACGCCTGCGGGGATGCGCACGCTGAGATTGTGCCGGTTGACCTGCAAGCCCTCACCGCCGCACTCGCGGCAGGGGTCATCGATCTGCGTGCCCGAGCCGGAACAGGTGGGGCAGGTCTGCCGTACGGTGGCAAAACCGCCCAAGCGGCGGATGACCTGGCCACTGCCGCCGCAGGTCATGCAGGTGACGGGCTTGCTGCCGGGCTCCGCGCCAGAGCCATCGCAGTGTTCACAGACCACGTGCCGACGGTATTCGATTTCCTTTTCGACGCCGCTGGCTGCTTCTTCGAGCGAGATCTCCAGGTCGAAGCGCAGGTCGCTGCCGGTAGGCTGCCCGCCGCCGCGTCCCCCGCCAAAGAAATCGTCGAAGAGGCCGCCGCCCCCTCCGCCTCCGCCGCCGCCAAAGACCTCGCGGAAGATGTCAAACGGGTCGTGGAAGTCGCCAAAACCGGCTCCGCCTCGGCCCGCGCCAACACCGCCCTGCTGAAAGGCAGCGTGTCCGTAGCGATCGTAGGCCGCGCGCTTGTCGGGATCCTTGAGCACCTCGTAGGCCTCGCCGATCTCCTTAAAGGTTTCCTCGGCTGAGGGGTCGCCCTTGTTTTTGTCCGGGTGGTACTTCACCGCCATGCGGCGATAGGCCTTCTTCAACTCCTGCTCGCTGGCGTTGCGTTCAACGCCCAGCAGTTCGTAGTAGTCCTTTTTGTCGGCCATTTGTAGGGAAAGTTTGAATACGAAACATGCAGCCGTTTACTCGCTGGCGCTGGCGGCTCCAGAAGAAACCACTACCGAAGCTGGACGCAGCAGGCGCCCGTTCAGGCGATAGCCGGTGCGCATCACCCGGATAACGGTGTCTTCGGCCACGGTTTCGCTGCTTTCGTGAGCCACGCAATCGTGCAGATTCGGGTCGAAGGCCTCGCCCTCCGGATGGAGCTCCTCAACGCCGTGGTCGGCAAAGACCGCTTGAATCTGTTGCCCGACGAGTCGGAATCCCTCGGTCAGGTTTTGGTTGCCTTCCGCGCCCGCGTGGGCATCGACGGATTGCAGGCCCAATTTCAGATTGTCCAGTGCGGGTAGCAGCGCCTGCACGAAATCGCTGATGCCGTACTGGCGCAGCTCATCTTTCTCCCGGGCCACGCGCCGGCGAAAGTTTTCTAGGTCGGCCACGGAGCGCAGGTAGCGATCCTTCTCCTGCTGCACCTGAGTCTGCAGGTTGTCGATCTGTTGCAGCAGTTCGGAACTGTCCGCACCAGCGGCGTCGGCGGGGGCGGGCTCGTTCGCAGGTGTCGACGGTTCGGGCGTCTTGTCGGATTCAGTGGATGAATCGGCTTGGGTCATGGCGTACGGGGGCTGAAAAAATCAATTCGTGAAGCGTTCGGTGATCACGACGGCGGCGGGTTTCGCAGCGGTGAAGACGGCTCCTTCGCTGAAGGGCACGAGTACGTTGGCCCCGTAATGCAGCAGCGCGCGCTCGCCGTCGACGGCCACCGCGCCTTTGACCACGGAGACCAGTTGTGCGTCCTCGTTGGCGGAAAACTCGATGCTCTGGCTGGGGCCCAGCAGTTGGTAACGCAGCCGAAAGTGCTCGCACTCGGCCAATACAGTTTGACCGGTGCCGGTGGTCACGGGCTGGGGCTCGGCGTCGTTCCAGTCGATGCTCTGAAGCGATTCCTCCACGTGGAGATCCCGCGGCTGGCCGTCGAGACCCACGCGTCCCCAATCGTAGACCCGGTAGGTCGTGTCGGAATTTTGCTGAATTTCCAGAATGAGATTGCCGCCGTCAATGGCGTGAAGACGTCCACTGGGTACGAAAATGGACTGGCCCGCCCGCACGGGAAAGCGGTGCAGGCAGGTCTCCAACTCGTTTGCCGAGAGCGCTTTCTCAAATTGCGTGCGGTCGACGCCTGCTTTCAGGCCCACGATCAGAGCAGCCTCGGGTGTCGCTTCAGCGATGTACCAGTTTTCGGTTTTGGGCTCTCCGCCCAGTGTTGGAGCCACTCTGGCCGGTGGGTGTACCTGCAGGCTCAGGCGCTCGCGACAATCGAGCCATTTCACCAGGAGGGGAAACGGCTGGGCCGGGTCCCAGGCGGGCCCAAGCAGGCTGGCGGCGTCCGTTTCGAGGGCTTCGCGCAGGCTTTTCCCGGCGTGTGAGCCATTCGCGATCCTTGAATTTGCCTCCGCGCGGTCGACAATTTCCCATGACTCGCCAAAGGGCGCGTCCGCATCGGGCAGCGTGCGGCCCAGCGTTGTCTGCAGGGCACGCCCACCCCATACACGCTGCTGATAGATTGGCTCGAAGCGCACAACTGGCATAAAGCGGTCCAGCATACAGGACCGTGGGAGCGGGTCAAGGCATGGGCGGCTTCGGGCTTGTCTGCCACGAATGCACTGCTAAGCTGTTCGCTCGATGCCCGGGAGTGGCTGTCCGGTTAGCGAAGAGGGAAATTTGACGATGAGGGAAGGGCTTCCGCTGTTTCGAGCGGTTTTTGTCAGTTCGCAGGTATCCGGAAGTCCCAGTTTGTAACGCCTGTAACGGGCGAACTCACCCATTATGAAATCGAAGGCAAAAAAGCCGGCGGCCGCCAAGAAGCGCCCCGAAAAAAAGAAGGCCAAGACCGCGCCGCCGCCCAAGGAGTTTCGCAAGGGGCGCCCGCCCAAGGGTACCCTGAAATCGGAGGACGACCCGACCGTTAAAACTTCGTTCGGGCAGCGCACCCCGCATTCCAAGCCCGTGCTCGGACTGGTGCTGCTGACGTTGACCATCTTGCTGGGCGTCAGCTTTTTGACGTACACGCCCGGTCAGGATTACTTCCTGCGCGTCAGCGCGGATGGCAGCGAGGGTGGCGTGCTGGGCTTTTTGTCCAACACCACCGAGGTGCTCGAAACCGGCAATCCGGTTGGACCCACCGGAGCCACCCTGGCGGCGCTGGGCTACTATTTTCTGGGCGCGGTTGTCTGGCTGATTCCGGTCTTTTTCCTCTGGTCCAGCTTCCTGTGCTTTTTCAAGCGGGCGCAGTTTCTGCGCTGGTGGAAGTGGGGACTCTTTATACCCACTCTGGGCCTGTGTGCCGGCGTTGCGCGCATCTTCCAGGGTGACCCGAATTCGGTCGTCTCAGGCCTGTTTCTGAAAGGGTGGGGCGGGCTGATCGGCGATGGCCTTCATGGTCAACTGCTGGGGCCAGTGTTGGGGCCCTTTGGCAGCGGTTTCATCCTGGTTTCCGCCAGCCTGATCGCCCTGACCGCCATCTTTATCGAAAGCCCCGGACATGCCTGGGATAGCCTGACTGCGGCCCTGCGCAAGCGTGCCCAAATGGCCGCCGAGAAAAAAGCCCAGCGCAAAGCCGAAAAAGCGGAGGCCGCACCCGGTGCCGCGCCCGCCGCCGCTTCCAGCGAAGCGTTACGCGGTGGCAACGCCGAGGCGGACCCGCCCCTGCTGCGTCGACCCGGGCTGACGCGCCCGGCCATCCAGGCGCCCCCGCCTCCCGGCATCAAACTTTCGCGTCCCGGCTTTAGCGATGAACAACGCCGCGAAATGGCGCGCCGTCGTCTCTCGCTTGGCGAGGCCCGTCAGGATACCCTGGCCCCGATTCCGCCTTCGCAGCGCACGCCGGTGACCCAGGGGTCGGAGGCTTCGCCCGCCGCCACCTCTGGCGGGGATGCGGCTGCCAGCGAGGGCGGGAACAAGCAGTTGCCTTCGGCACCGCGTGCACGGGGTATGACCACCCCCCCGATGGCCACCTCGACTGGTCCATCGAAGCCCTCACTTTCGCCGCCCGAAAAGCCCGATGTGAAGGTGATTTCGGGCGAACGCGTGGAGAAGGCCGAAAATTCCGTGCCCGAGCGCCGGGGCGACCATGTGTTTCCCTCGGTTGACCTGCTGGCGGAGCCGCCCGATGAAGCGCCCACCACCGAAGAAGACCACCGCGCGACTGCCGATTTGCTCGTGCAGATCCTCGATCAGTTTGGCGTCCGCGTGGAGCCCAGCGAGGTGCAGACCGGCCCGGTCATCACTCGTTACGAGGTCAAGCCCGCCGCTGGCGTGCGCGTCGAAAAAATCGAGAACCTCGACAAGAACATCGCGCTGGGCCTGAAGGCCACGGCGGTGCGCATCCTAGCTCCGGTGCCAGGTAAGGGTACGGTCGGGGTTGAGGTGCCCAACCAGAAGCCGTCGCAGGTCTGCATCCGCGAGATCATCGAATCGAAGGCCTGGGCCAGCTCCAAGGCGGAAATCCCGATTGTGCTGGGCAAGGAGGTCACGGGCCGCCCCGTCGTTGCCGATCTGACCAAGATGCCCCACCTGCTCATCGCTGGTGCCACCGGCGCGGGCAAAACCGTGTGCATCAACGCGATCGTCGCTTCGCTGCTGTACCACTCCAGCCCGGAGGACCTGCGGTTCATCATGGTCGACCCGAAAATCGTGGAGATGCAGGTCTTCAACAGCCTGCCGCACATGCTGATTCCGGTCGTTACCCAGCCGAAAAAAGTGCCCGGTGCGCTTAAGTGGCTGATCGGAGAAATGGAGCGGCGCTACCAGATTTTTGCCCAGGTGGGCGTGCGCAACATCGCGGGCTTCAACGCCAAGATCCTCAAGGACAAGGAAGAAAAGGCCAAGGCCGACGAGATGGACGCCTCCATGTCGCCCGAGGAACGGGCCGCGCTGGGCAGCATCGAGGTTCCGCGCGACGTCGAATTCGAAATCCCCGAGCGTAAGCTTCCGTACATTGTTTGCATCATCGACGAGTTGGCTGACTTGATGATGGTCGCCCCCGCCGATATCGAGCAGGGCATCGCCCGCCTGGCCCAGCTTGCCCGCGCGGCCGGAATCCACCTGATCATCGCCACGCAGCGACCGTCGGTGAACGTCATCACCGGCGTCATCAAGGCCAACCTGCCCAGCCGGATCGCCTTCAAGGTCGCTTCCAAGGTCGACAGCCGCACCATCCTCGACGGTCAGGGCGCGGATAAGCTGATAGGCAAGGGCGACATGCTCTTTTTGCCCCCCGGCACCGCTTCCATGGTGCGAGCTCAGGGTGCCTTTGTGTCCGACGAGGAGATCAACGCAATCGTCCAGCACCAAAGCACCAACGGGCCGCCGCACTATGTTGACGACGTGCAGGCCCACGTCGATGCCGAGGGCGAGGAAGACGCCTTCGACAAGCCCGGCAGCGAGCGCGAGTGGGAGGACGATCTGGTGCCCGACGCTCTCGAGGTGCTGCGCGTCTCCAAGCGGGCGAGCACCTCCATGTTGCAGCGGCGGCTCAAGATCGGCTACAACCGCGCGGCTCGCATCATGGAGATCCTCGAAGCCGAAGGCATCGTCGGCCCCGAGAACGGCTCGAGCCCCCGGGAGATCCTGCAGGACATCGACGCCCTCTAGTCGGAGTGCCGGGCCGTCCCCTGGGCCTCGACCGATGTGCGCAACGGATTGATTCTGCGGCGCTTCGGGATTGCATGGGTTGAACCAAACCGTTTCAACAGTGCAAAGAGGGCAATGCAGAGCATTGGACAACGACTTGAGGAAGCGCGCAAACGGCAAGGAATCTCACTGCGGGAGGCGGCGGAGACCACCAAGGTACGCAGCGACTTTCTGAACTACTTCGAAAACGACCAGTTCGATTTCGATCTTCCTGATGTTTACAAGATCGGGTTTCTGAAGCTGTATGCGCGTTACCTGCATCTCGACGACGAGAAGCTGGCCACGGACTTTCGTGCTGTGCGCATGGAGGCGCAACCCGCGTCGTCGCGCTCGAGTCGACGCGAGGGCAGCGGCCACACTCAGTTTTCCGTGGGCAGCTCCGCCGCCAGCACCACCAAGGCCGGCCTGGGCCGCATCGACCTGAACGACAACCCGGAAGAGGCCTCGGAGAGCGCCTCGAGCGAATCCGCGCCCACGCGCAGCGTTCCAAAAGCGCCGGGTCCGACCGCCGATGAGCCTGACCGCTTTGAGCAGCCCAGTCGCCGCTCGAAGATTCCGGTTGAATCCATTCTCAGTAAGTTTGGCGGTGCCGGGCGCTACTGGAAAATTGCCGGCATTGCCTTGGGTGCGATCATCTTGGTCATCCTGGTGGTGTTGCTGGTCAACGCACTGATCCGCACCGAGCCTGCCGACGCCACGCAGACCACGGACAACGTGGAGCAAACCGACGCCGTCGACGCGGCGCAGTCCTTCACCTTCCGGGTGACGGCACCCTCCAACCAATCGCTGCGTATCAGCATCCCGGATTTGAATCTGATACGCCCGTTGCAACCGGGCCAGACCATGGAAGCCGTGGAACTGGAAGGCGTTCGCCGCGTCATCATCGACGGCAGTCCCAACGGGGCCCTTTTCGAGGTCAACGGACGCCTGATGCCCCCGATTGAAGTGGGTGCTGAATACACCGGGCGTGGCACGCTTTACTTTTCCGCCCAGGGCCTGCACGACCGCGCGGGCAACGTCATTTTGCCCCTGCCCTAAAGAGGTGTATTAGTCGCGGCGGGTGCGTGACCACAGCACGGTATGCTCCTCGTTGCGGAGACGGTTGAAGCCGAGCTTTTCAAGGATGCGCATCGAGGCGTGGTGGTTGTGCGGCGTATGCGCCTCGATGAATTTAACGGCTGGTCGCTCGAAAGCCCAGTCGACCATGGTGCCGGCGGCCTCCGAGCCGTATCCACGCACCCGATACTCCGGCACGATACTGTACTCCAGCGTGATGCGGCCTTCTTTGTCGGGTTTGCCGCCCAGGCTGACGTCGCCGATCAGCGTGTGCGAGCCACGGTGCAGGATCAGCCAGATGAGCCAGCCATCCTGCGCGGAGTCCTGCTCAAGTTGTTCCTTGGCCCAATCCAAATTTTCGGCGGTCTCCGTCCAGGGCCATGAACCGGGCACCGCCACCCCCAATTCTTCCGCTAGCGCGGCGCTGCCTTTGTGATAGGCGTCGACGTGGGCGGCTTCCAGCGGACGGAGGACCAGGTTACGAGTTTTGATGGGATCCATGAAACGAGTTCAGCACGATCTGGGTTTTGTCGGGCGACCGCAAGCCGTAAGGCAAATTGTGGCGCAAACCAGATACACTCGGTGGTTAATGGGCGGTAGCGGTCACTCTTCCCACTTGGGACGCTGCGAACCATCCGCCCCGCGCAGCCCTACCGGCGTGCCCAAAATCTCGTGCAGGACAAAGGCCTGCCGTGTCGAATTTGGATGCAGCAACATGCGCTGGATCGATTCCGCAAAGCTCTCTCCGGTGTGCGCGGCGACGCGGCCCCACGTGGCCGCGGATTCCTCGTAGCGTGCCTTCGCTTCGCTGGAAACGCGGGCCTGGCGGGCTTCTTCATAACGCCGACGCGCTTCTTCGGCGCGCTGGCGCTGCGCGGCGATCTGCGTCATCAACTGCGCCGCGGGGTCGGACATCGCCTCGGGCTCGGGCGTAGAAATCGTAGTGGATTCTTGCGGAAACTGATCCCAGCGATTTTCACCGATGTCCTCGTAGCGGCTCAGACCGCGGCGAGGGGCCGGTTCCTCAAACACAGGCTGCTCGGTAACGGGCGGAGGTACGTTGCGGGCCATCGGCGGCGATGCCTCCTGAACCGGAACCGGTGGTGGAGGCGCCAGCGAAGTTTCGCCCTGCTGGGCCGCCCGGCGCTCGGCAATCTTGCGGCGAATCTCCTCCTGAATCTGCCGGGTGCGATCGTCGGTCTGCGGATCCGAAGCATCCTCGCTGCGCGGCGGGCGCGAAGGCAATGGCTCCTCCTCGTCGCTGCTGCCGAAAAATTTCCCGAGAATAAACAGGATCAGGACGATCGCCGGGATGAGCAGTTCGATCAGCTGTTCCATCGAATGATTCGGGCAAAATTACAAAACCGGCGCGTGCGCGTGGCTCGGTTACTCAGCGCCGGTGGTGCTGCCCGAGCCGCTGCCGTCGGCCTTCGAAATCGACTCGCGCATGGAGGTGTCCGACTGGATGTTTTGCAGCCGGTAGTAATCCATGAAGCCCATCTTGCCGGTGCGCAGGCTTTCGGCGAGCGCCAGCGGCACCTCGGCCTGCGCCTCGACCACCTTGGCCTGCATCTCTTCGACGCGGGCCTTCATCTCCTGCTCCAGCGCAACGGCGGCCGCACGGCGAATTTCCGCCTGGGCCTGGGCCATGTTCTTGTTGGCAACGGCCTGGCTCTCCTGAAGCTTCGCACCGATGTTTTCACCCACGTCGAGGTCGGCGATGTCGATGGACAAAATCTCAAAAGCCGTCCCCACGTCCAAACCGCGATTGAGCACCGTTTTCGAAATGGTGTCCGGGTTTTCCAAAACGTACTTGTAAGTCTCGGCCGAGCCGATCGTCGTCACGATACCCTCACCAACGCGAGCGATGATGGTGTCTTCCTGCGCGCCACCCACAAAGCGGTCGAGATTGGTGCGCACGGTGACGCGCGCGCGCGCCTTTACCTGGATGCCGTCCTTGGCGACACCGTCGATGGAGCTGCGTCCGCTCGACGGATTCGGGCAGTCGATGACCTTCGGATTAACTGAGGTACGCACGGCCTCGAGCACGCTTTTGTTGGTGCCCTTCGTGGCGAGGTCGATCGCACAGGCGCGGATCCAGTTGAGCGTGATGCCGGCTTTTTCGGCGGCGATCAGCGCCTGCACGGTTTGTATCACGTTACCGTCGGCCAGGTAATGCGATTCCAAATCGGGTGTGTCCAGCTCGATGCCAGCTTTCACCGCGGTGATGCGCGCGTCGACAATCAGGCTGTGCGGCACGCCGCGCAAACGCATGGCCACCAAGGTGGGGATGCCCACGGGAGCTCCGGCCAGGTAAGCCTTCAGCCAGGTGCCAAAATACGAGAACAGGATGATGACCGCCACCACGACGATGATCACCCCGACGATTCCCAGAACGATGTAGATAAAGTTGTCTCCCATAGTGCCTCAGTCGTTGTGCATTTTGTACAAGGTCCGCCTCAGGGCGCTCGCTGATTGCGAAAGCATCGGCCTGTTCTCGAAAACGTCAACCGAGACTGCCCGCGCAGCAAGGCCAAAGGGCCTTATCGCCCAATGATTAGCAATCCTTTGACGCCCGCGCAATTGGTTGAAACTACAAAGGCTTTTTGCGCACGATCAGCCGGAAGTTATCGCGCCCGACGACTTCCACCGCCGTGCCCTTCGACAGCAGCCCATCCTCGCTGAAGGCCTCAAACTCCTGGCCGTCGACCTCTACCTTACCTGACGGGGCCAGCGTGGTCAGGCTGCGGCCTTCCTTGCCGACGACCTCTGCTTGCGTTGCCAGCGAGTCGCTGGAGTTGCCGTCCACCTTTGCGGTTAGAAACAGTCCCCGCCCCAGCTTTGTCTTCGGCAGCACGGTAAATTCGAAGACCAGCATACCGACCGACAGAAAAAGCGAAAGCGCGCCCACCAGCCCGCCCACGAGCACGCCATACTCTTGAAAGGCCAGGATGCTCGCGGCCAAAAACGCGCAGCCACCCAGAATGCCCAGAATGGCCCCGGGCAAAAAAATCTCGAGGCCGATCAGGATCATGCCCGCGACGAGCAACGTGATGATTATAGGCAGCATCGTTTTTCAATCGCCGCAAAAAAGCACACAAAGCGCAAGCGCCGACCCATCCATGCATTGGCGGCTAGCCGCCGATGTCCCGGGCGCTTCACCCATCTTGCGTGACCACCAGCGTAAAGTCCCGATAACGGACGACCTTCACCGCGGCCCCGCGCTGGATCATGCCCATCGAAGTGCGCGCCTGGTAGCGGCGTCCGTTGATCTCGATTTCTCCCGACGGGTATAGATTGGTTATCGCGGTGCCCGTACTGCCGATTTGCGGACGGTCGCTCTGGCTGGCATCCGCACCGGAAGTGGTTTCTTCCATCAGTAGGTCCCCCACCGGGGCATGCCCCGCCGGTTGCAACGTGCCCTGCAAAATCAGCCGATTCCACACCCCTTTTTTCGGAAGGAAACGCGCCAGCAGCGCGAGCAGCACAATGCCGAAAACAAGCCCGAAAATTAGCCGCAGAGTGGGCATGAGCAGCAATTCCGCGCTGAAGTCGAAGCCCTCGGCCGGCCAATTGTCCGACATCGCCCAGATCAACGAGGCCAGAACAAGCGTCGCACCGCTAAGCCCGATCACAATGGTCCCGGGAAAGAAAAACAATTCGACCAGGATCAGAATCACGCCGATCAGAAACAGGAGCACATCCTCGTAGCCGGCCAGACCAGCCACCAGGTGTCCGCCGAAAAACGTCAGCAGCAGCAAGATGCCCAGCCCGCCCAGCAACCCGAACGACGGCGATTGCGCCTCTAGGTAAAGCAGGATCAGCCCCAGCGGAAAGAGCAATGGTGCGACCGTGACCAGCCATTTGGCGACCTTTTCCGACCACGTGACCTCAAAGGTGGTGATGCGGTAGTTGCCCGCGCCAAAACGCGCGTTAAGCACCTCTTCCACGCTGTTGGCAATGCCGGACGCCAGCAGCGGGCGCGGCTCATAGCCAAAACGCTCCACATCTTCGGGCACGTAGGTCCGGACGGCCTCGCTGGCGGTCAGGGTGAGCAGTTCACCGGGGGGCGCGAGCGGCTCGCCTTCGACGGAAACGACTGGCTCGTTGTTGATGGTCAATTCGTTGCTGGCGTCGTACATGGCCCGCATCACGCGCAGGCGGAACGGATATTCGTCAGTGTAATTGCGCAAGATGCCATCGATCAGCGAATAAATCTTTTTCTTGGCCGTCGGCGGGACTTCCTGTCCACCGCCGCTGACCACGTCCGAGGAGCCGATGGTGCCCGTCGGTGCCATGTAGATATCCTTGGTGGCGATGGAGATGTACGAACCTGCCGATATCGCCTTCGAATTCACGAAGGTCATGGTCAGACCCTCAAAACGCGCCAGAGCTTCCATCATGTCGATGGTTGTGTTCAGCGCGCCGCCAAAGGTGTCCATTTCCAGCAACACCGCCTCCACATCGTTCTCGATGGCCTGCTTGAGCGCCCGCCGCAATATGTACAGCTGCGGATCGGCAATCTGCCCCTGGATGGGCACCACGTAGACATCGTATTTACCGTCCTCGGGAAGTGCCTCGGCGACTGTCTCGCCCTCCGCTGAACTCGGGGCTGCGGCGTCCGCTACGGCAGGCGGCGCGGACTCACTTCGACCGGGGTCGATCTGAGTCTCCACGATGCTGCGTCGACGCGCATCCCATGTGATAGCCAGGTAGGCAGGCTCCGCGGCCCCCGTAACCTCGACCAGCAACTCCTCCAGACTGGACGCACTGCCCGTCGCCAAAAGGGATGTGCCCGCCGCATCTGTCAGCAGGGCCTGACGGGCGCGCAGCGCGAGCAGACGTCCCGAGGCGCTCAAGGTCTCGCCAGCAAATTCGAAAGAAATTGTGGGGTCGAACATCGCCTGCACCAGTCGCTCGCGGTTAGGTTTGGGCGCTGTTGAGGTCAGAATTTTGCTTTCCCGGAAACTGTCGAGCGCGACCGCATCATCGGAGGCGTCGGTTTCCAGGACAATCGGACCGATCACCGCCCGGGGATGCACCCAGACCTCGCTTGCCGCCAGCGGCAGAACCGCGGCAGGCCCCGCGGCATCCTCGGCCACGTAGACAATCGCCTCGACCGCGCTGTCGCTGAGCAGCTGCATCAGCTCGATGGCCACGTCCAGATCGCCCGTCCGTGAGTCCACTTGCACGATGAGCCGCGTCGCGCCTTGGGCGTCTGCTGCCCGCAAGGCCTGCTCCAGCAAACGCTTCGAGCGCTGGCCGATGTCGCCTCGTAATTCCACGACTACGGTTTGGTCTGCGGAAAGATCGGCGTTCGCCTTCGCCTGGTTCTGCGAGGCCATCTCGGTGGGAGTGGCCGGGGCTGGCGCATCCGCTTGCTCAACCGATGGCAGCTGTTCGAGCAATTGTGCCGAAATGCCTACCGTGCCGAGCGACAGCAATAGGGCACCTGCCAATTTTCTTGAAAACCAACCCACAACTTCACATTGAGTGGGCGCTGCCGAGAAATCAAGCCGTCGCGGAGCTTGGTGGCCTGCTTGCGAGGATTGGCAGTACGCAAGAAAATGCCAGAATCAGTATTCGTAAATCTACTTTGACCGCACCGCGTTATCGCCCGAAATCGCTCAACTTATTCCTGAATGGCATATCATCCCATGACCAAGTGAGTTGACCTGGTCATGAGTAGGCGCGATACGCGTCCGACGCTGTTTCAAACGCAAATATCGCGATTACGCCTCCAGGGGCATCTGAAGTTATCCCAAGGTTATTCACAATTATTTCCGGAAAAATTTGACCAAGTTGGTTGACCTAGTATTCTGCTGCTATGGAAGGAAATTCCGTCCTCATTTCCGAATTTAAAGCTAAGTGCATCGCCCTGATGAAGGAAGTTCATAGCACGGGGCGTCCGCTGACGGTCACCTTGCGCGGCAAACCTCTGGTCCGCGTCGAGCCAGTCTCCAACGTAACCGAGGAGCGCGCCCTGGGCGGTCAAAGCGACGATCTCTTGATTCGGGGTAATATCTTGCAGCCGACGCTCCCCGTGCGGCCTTCCTCCGGCGACTTTTTTTAATCGGAATCTGTACCTGACCTGGTCATTGGACCATGCGCATTTTGCTCGACACTCACGTGCTCATCTGGGCGCAAACCACGCCCGACATCCTCGGTCCGCGCACAGTCAAGCGCCTGCTGAAATCAAAAACGGAGGTTCTGGTCAGTACCGTGTCAGTTATGGAACTGGCCCGTCTGAACGAAATGCGGCGGGTGCGGGTCAAAGTCGCGCTCGATCTGTGGTTTGAGCGCGCGCTCGCGCAACTGAAGGCCGAATCCGTGCCGGTGGATGAGACGATTGCGCTGGAAACAGCGCGATTGCCTGAGCCGCTGCCTCCCGACATTGCCGACCGCGTGCTGCTGGCCACCGCGCGTGTGCTCGACTGTGCTTTGTTGACGGCTGACGATGGTCTGCTTGAACTCACCTGCGCCAAACTGGTGGATGCGCGCCTGTAGTCCGTTCGCCACTGCATCAAATGGCGGCCTGCGCCCTTCCGCGCCTTTGCTTTTCATTTTTTTTCAGAAACGTCCTGATGAGTAACGATGTTTTAAATGCCTTGGAAGCCGCGCGAGTTCTGCCTGTTGCCGTGCTGCACCAAGTCGATGACGGTCCGCGCCTCGCCGAGGCGCTCTTGGAGGCAGATCTGAACGTGATCGAGGTAACGCTACGCACCCCGGTGGCACTCGAGGCCCTGCGCGCGATCCGCAGCCGTTTTCCAGACATGATCGTGGGCGCGGGCACCGTTCTGGACGAAGCTCAGGTGCATTTCATTACTGAAGCGGATCTGCACTTCGCGGTGGCCCCGGGGCTGGACGCGGCGGTGCTGAAAACCGCGCAGGAACAGGGGCTCATGCTGCTGCCGGGCGTGGTCACGCCGAGCGAAGTCACTCAGGCCATTCGTTCCGGAGCCCAGGTGCTGAAATTTTTTCCGGCCGAGCCGGCGGGCGGTGCCAAATACCTCAAAGCCTTGATCGGCCCGTTTGGGCACACCGGCGTGCGCTTTGTCCCCACCGGCGGCATCCAGCCGGAAGCCCTGAGCGATTATCTGGCCATTCCACAAGTAGTGGCGGTGGGCGGCTCCTGGTTTGTCCCAAACTCGGCGATCAAGGAGGGCGACTTTGCCAAGGTGACCGCGTTGACCCGAGAGGCCCTCGAGCGGGCGACCGGCGCTTCCTGACAATTTACCCGCGCAAAGAAAACGGAGGCCCCCGTCTGGAAGCCCCCGCCGAAATTTACGGATCGACCGTGGTTAGACGCGGCCCGCGCGCCGGTAATTGAAGTTGTTGGCCTGCGGTGCCTCGGTGTCGTTGTTGGCGATGGAGGGCAGGTCGATATTCTTGAAGAAATCGACAACCCGGTTGCCCGCCTGGTCGACATTGTCATCGATGATACTCAGCGGCTCGTCGTTGCGGTAGGCCTTATGCAGCGATACGCGCTTCGATGCCGGGCCGCTCTGCAAAACGGTGCGTTCCGGCGAAGGCTGAATGACCGCCCCGAGATTGATTTGGTCGCGCAACCCACCAAAGGCGGTGGAGGCGGAGGTCAGGGCCGCGAAGGCGGCGAGAGCGGCGATGGTCTTGGCTGTCATGGTCGTGTCCTTTGTTTTGTTATGTATGTTTGGTTTGTTTTAAAAGTTTCTGTTGATTTGTTGCTGGTCTGAGCGTTTCGGCGATCGAACTATTCCGCACTGACACGAAAAATCCGAAGCCCGCAAACAGCGGAACTCCGGATCGTGTAAAGAATTGCAGGTGAATGGATTACTCGCGAATCTGTCCCTGCCCAAAGATGAGAAATTTGTAGGTGCACAACTCGCGCAGGCCCATCGGTCCGCGCGCGTGCAAACGGTCCGTGGAAATGCCGATTTCCGCGCCTAGACCAAACTCAAACCCATCGGTGAAGCGCGTCGAGGCGTTCCAGTAAACCGTTGCCGAATCGACTCCCTGCATGAATTTGCGCGCTGAGGCTTCGTCGCTCGTCACGATCAAGTCGGAGTGGGCACTGCCGTACGTATTGATAAACTGGATTCCGGCTTCCAGGCTGTCGACCACCTTGACCGCCAGGATCAAATCCAGAAACTCCGCGTAATAATCGTCCTCGGTGGCGGGTGTGCTGGCGATGCCTGCGTCCTTCAAGATCGCCGTCGCGCGCTCGTCGGCGCGCAAATCCACGCCGCGTTCCGACAGGGCCTGGCCGAGGCGCGGCAGCATCGCCTCGGCAACGTCGCGGTGAATGATGAAATTCTCGGTCGCATTGCAAACGCTCGGGCGCTGGCACTTGGTGTTGACGACCAGGCTCTCCGCCAATGTAGCGTCCGCCTGCGCGTCGACATAGACGTTACAGACGCCCGCGTAGTGCTTGATGACGGGGATGGTGCCGTTTTCGACCACGTAGCGGATCAGCCCCTCGCCGCCGCGTGGGATGATGCAGTGGATGTATTCGTTGAGGCGGATCAGGTGCTCCAGCGCGCCGCGATCAATCACGGGAATCAACTGGACGGCCGCCCGGTTTACGCCATGGGCCTCCAGTGCCTCGCCGATGACCGCCGCCAGGGCTTGGTTGCTGTGGAGGGCTTCCTTGCCGCCGCGCAAAATGGCCGCGTTGCCCGATTTGAAGCAGAGCACCGCGCAGTCGATGGTCACGTTGGGTCGCGACTCGTAGATGATGCCGACCACACCCATCGGCACGCGCACTTTGCGAATGTCGAGGCCGTTGGGGCGTTCGATTTTTTCGATCTCCTCACCGACCGGGTCCGGCAGCGCGATGACCTCCCACACGCCTTTGGCCATCTTGGCGATACGCTCCGGGTTGAGCGTCAGGCGCTCCAGGAGCGGTTTGGCCAGGTCGTTTGCCTCGCCGGCGGCGAGGTCCCGCGCGTTGGCCTGGAGGATGGACTCGGTGGCGGCTTCGAGCTTTTCGGCCAGTGTTTCGAGGACGGCGTTTTTCGTGGCCGTGTCGAGCGAGGTCAGCTCCAGGGAGGCCGCGCGAGCCTGCCGGGCAATCCCGGTCACGAGTTCCTTGAGGTCAATCGCGGTGGCGGTGGTGGTCATTGTGAATCAGCTTGCCGGAAAAATCTCTGCAAGGCAAACCACGGACCGCACGCGCTCAGACCTGAATCATTTTCAGCAGCGCCTCGCGCCGTTGGGAGATCTCGCTGATGCCGGCGCTTTCGAGCCGGTCGCAGGAAAAGGCTTCCACCGTCAAACTGGCGGCGACCGTTGCGTAGACCATCGCCTCTTTCAGCGCGGCCACATCAGTTTTGTCGACGGCGGCCAGATAGCCCAGCAACGCGCCTGCAAACGAATCACCGGCGCCGGTCGGGTCGCGCAAGTCGGTAACCGGGTAGGCCGGCAGCGCAAACAGGCCTTCTTCCGAGAAAAGGTAGGCCCCGTGCTCACCTTTTTTCACGATGACGCGCTTGGGACCCATCGTCAGCAGCTGACGCCCGGCCTCGATGAGGTTGCTTTTGTCCGTGAGCATCTCGGCCTCGTCGTCGTTGATGGTGAACAGATCGACGCGCTGAATCATCTCCAGCAGGCCTTCCCGCTCGAGTTCGATCCAGAGGTGGATCGTGTCCGCCACCACATAGTGCCGCGGCCCCTTGAGCTGGTCGAGCACGTGAATCTGCAGGCCCGGCCCAATGTTGCCGAGCATTACGTAAGGGGTGCTGGAGAAGCTTTCCGGGAGGTCGGGGCGAAACTTTTCGAAAACGTTGAGCTGAATATCGAGAGTGTCGCGCTTGTTGAAATTCTCGTGGTACTTGCCGCGCCAGAAAAAGGTCGGGCCGCTGTCGTCCACCTGTAGGCCATCGAGGTCGATGCCGCGGGCTTCCAGGCGCTCGCGGTAGCGGGGGTCGAAGTCGTTGCCCACCACGCCAACCAACTGCGTCGGCGCAAAAAAGCTGCTGGCCAGGCTGGCGTAGGAGGCGGAGCCGCCCAGGATGCGTTCACCCGAGGCGAAGGGCGTAATGATGTCGTCGAAGGCGACCGAACCGACGACGAGAACCGGTTGCGGCGGCTGCGAGGTTAGGGAAAAGCGTTCACTCATGGCGTTTTTTGAAAAAAGAGCGCGGAGTGTGCGGTCGGGCCGCCTGCGGGGTCAACGGCCAATGCGCCTTTAACCGGCGACCGGGAAATTCGTCGCCAGCAGCAGCTCGTTGTCGACCTCGATCACGAGGCTGTAGTTTTCCGGTTTGGGGAACTGTAGGTTCTTCACCTCGTTGACCAGGTGGACACGTTGCAGCGGGCCCTGCGCCTTGAAGGGCCGGTCGACCACGGTTTGCGGCGGTTCGGTCGGCAGGCCCATCGAAATTTTCAGCTGGTGGTCGCCCTCGGTCAGTTCCGTCAGCAGCAAAAACCAGAACATGCGCGGGTGCGCGGCGGGAAAATTCTGGGCACGGATGCCCGAGAAGATGCCCAGCAGATAAAATTTGCCGGTGGCCGGATCGATGTGGACGCCGTCGCAGGTCGCCCAGCTCAGCACGATGGGTTTTGGGTGATTCGAGCTCATCAAAGACAGCCCATGTAGGACGAAAAGCCCTTGGGCCTCCAGAAAGAACGCCGCAAATCCGTGGTGTCGACTCTCAGGTTAACCGCAACGAGAGCTCACGCTCAGTCCGGTTTAACACGCCCGAGGCGTAAATTTATTGAAATGCGAAAAGCGTGGCAGGGGCACCGGCCGCTGGGTCGGCGGGAGCACGTGGCCTCCGGATTTTGTGACGACGTTTTCCCCGGACAGAGACATCCTCAAAAATCGCAAACGGTTCATGGGGAGAGAGGTACCGCACCAACGAACGGTGCGTTAGTGAGCGTAAACGTGTGTCAAAATCACCGGAATTGTGAATTTTCCGCTAGACAAAAGTTTCTTAATCTTTACAGTAATAGAGAATCAATAAGACTTTTTTTACGGAACACCCCTTAATTTTTATCGGTCACACCGATAAGCGAAAACAGTCTATCAAAACGAGCCGGTACGATACGCTTTAATTTGGCTTGTTTATTGGGGTAATATGAGGTGATTGGGCCCCGCCTTCGGGCGGGGCTTTTTTTGTCCACATTTCAGGAGCCTCCGGGCGGATTTTGGGCTGCGATTCTCGAAAATGGTCGCTTCGAACACGGTGACCTCGGGGATATCAAAAACAATAAGGTGGCCCCTGAAATTTATCGGAATCTGACCTACTCTTAGTCACATGGCTGAAGATCAAAAGTCCCAGAGTTTTTTCAGTGCCCGGCTTAACGGCTGGCTGGCGGGTGCCCTCGTTCTGGTTGCCACCGCTGCCGTGGTGAATGCCTACACCAGCCGGGAAGCGCGCGATGCCATCATCGAGCACAAACAGTCCGAGCGCACGAAAAACCCGCCTCCGCTCCCATACGCCGAAACCGATTTTAGCAAAATGACCAACGACGACTGGAAAGAACGCCTGACTGACTCGCAGTACTACGTGACGCGCCAAGCCGGCACCGAGCGCCCGTTCGCCAACGAGTACAACAACAACAAGGAACCGGGCGTTTACTATGCCGCCGGTACGGACGTGCCGCTGTTCAGCTCGCTGGACAAATTCGATTCTGGAACCGGCTGGCCGAGCTTCACGCAGCCGATTGTGCCCGAGGCGGTGCTGGACAAGGAAGATCGCAGCCACGGCATGGTTCGCACGGAAACCGTCTGTGCCACAACTGGCCATCATCTGGGCCACGTCTTTCCAGATGGCCCCGCACCGACCGGCCTGCGTTACTGCATCAACTCCGCTTCGCTGCGCTTCGAGCCAATGAGCGAGGCGCAGGTCAAAGAGATGACGCAGAAACTGCGCGAAGGTGCGGAGCCGTACCCGGCCAAGTCTTAGTTAGCCAGCAAAATGCATAAATTCGCTGAAAAGCGTTTTCGACCCGAGGTTTTGATCTCGGGTTTTTGTGCAAGCTAGCCGCCACAATCTAGACGAAGGGCTCTTTTTGCTCAAGGCATATCACCACTTGGCGACTTACTGAATTGAGCAATCAGGCAATTGCGGACATCCACCGTGGCTGACTTTTGCTCAGACGGACTATCCGGCCGGATCATCGCACAAGGAGGCGCGTTATGATCTCGCCCGCCAATTTAGACACCAGTTCAGTTGTTGCTCTGCCCCTGAGAGATCAGGACCTGGCCGCGCGGGAGCGTGAACGTGCCCAGCGCGACCGCGGAGGGCATGTCATCGAACTGCCCAAACAGGCCCCCGAGCGCCTTTCCGACGAGGAGCAAAAGCAGCTCGACGTGCTGCAGGAGCGTGACCACAAGGTGCGCGCCGAGCAAATCGCCGAAGCGGTGCGCTCGGGGCTGGCCGCGCAGGTGCACTTCATCTATCGCACCGGCCCGGATGGCAATCGCTACGCGGTCGACGGGCAGGTGGAACACGACGTCGCGGCGTCGTTTTCGCCGGAAAAAACCATCGAGCGCGCTCGTGAATTGCGGGCAGCCATCCTGTCGAGCCCCGACCCAAGCCCCAAGGATCTGCAGGTCGTTGCCGAAATTGACCGGCTTGAAAAAGAAGCGCTGCGCGAACTGCGCAAATCCGAAGCCAGCGCTGAAGAAGGCGCGTCGCCGCCTTCCGAAGGATCCCCAACCAAGTCCGCAGAAAGAGCCGAAGCCCGGGCACCCGCGTCAACGGCCACTACCGAAGAGCCGCAGCACCCGGGCCTGGCGCGCTATCGTGAGGCGGACGCGCGCAGCTCCGCCGAGCGGCGTAGGCTTGAGCAGGAAGCCTGAGCGCAGGCTTTGCCAGGCTGTGAATCAATATTGGTCGGCGAATTCGTAGCCACCAGAGGTGATGGCGATGACGATAACGACGAAGTAAATCGCGTAGAAGATAAGTATCAGCAGCGTGAAGATACCCCAGATGAGGAAGTAGGTCTTCAGGTTGCGGCCCATCTCCGTCAGCGCGAGGGCATCTCCATTGCTCGCGGCGAGCTTCGCGTTGTTGGCGGCTTTGTAGGCACCCAGGCCCATGAAAATAAGGGGCACGCCGATGATTGCGGTGATGATGCCGATGCAGGTTACGGCACCCTGTATGATGGTGATGATTCCCACCAGTTTCATCCAAAAGGATGCATCGGCCAAAGGCGCGGCCGCCGTGCGCACGACATCCGCGCCCGCGGTCGCCATGCCGCTATACCCGCCTGACTGGAAGCTGCCGCTCGTGGCCGGTACCGCCATGGTCGGGCCGCCAAAATTGCCGCTCAGGGGCCCCGAAAACTCGGGCAGGGCAGACAGCGTTAGAAAAGTCCCGCCGTCCTTGCGGATCTCGGTTTGTCCATTGGCCCGCCCCTCGCGAATCCACTGTTCAAGCTGATCCTGGCTGACCGGTCCGTATTCGCGCCCGTCGGCGCCGCGCATGGTGTACTGGCTCATGGAGTGCTGAAATCGTGTGCCGCAGGTTGGTCTTTAAGCACGGTAAGTGTCAAAGCGCGATTGCCCGGATGCCGCATTTGTCTGCTGGAAGAGCCTAGAGCAATTCGCTCTGGCTCCCGCCTTTGACCGAATCCATTCCGCAGACCTGCCAGCCTTTTTCGGTCAGTACGCGCCCCTGAGCTGTACGCTGGAGATACCCTTCCTGAATCAGATAGGGCTCATGGACTTCTTCCAGCGTATGCGGCTCCTCACCAACGGCCACGGCGATAGTACCCAGCCCAACCGGTCCGCCCCGGTAGTTTTCGGCCATCAGCCGCAGGATGCGTTTGTCCATGTCGTCGAGACCGCGCTCGTCGATTTCGAGCAGTTCCAGGGCGCTGGCGGCCACGGCGCGGTTGATGCGTCCGTCGGCGCGTTGCAGGGCGTAGTCGCGCACAAAATAGATAAGGTTGTTGGCGATGCGCGGTGTGCCGCGGGCGCGTCCGGCGATTTCGGCGGCCCCGTCGGTGTCGATGGCGACCTCGAGTAGGCGGCAGCTGCGCTCGACGATGCGCTGCAATTGGCGGCGGTCGTAATGCTCCAGGCGCGTCTGCAGGGCAAAGCGGCTGCGCAACGGCGCGGTCAGCAACCCTGTACGCGTGGTGGCGGCGACCAGGGTGAAGCGCGGCAGCGAGAGCCGGACGCTCCGGGCGTTGGGCCCCTGATCGATCATGATATCGATGCGGAAGTCCTCCATCGCCGAATACAGGTACTCTTCGACGGTTTTAGGCAGGCGGTGGATCTCATCAATGAAGAGGATGTCGCCGGTTTCCAGGCCGGTGAGCAGCCCGGCGAGGTCGCCCGCTTTTTCGATCACGGGCCCTGAGGTGATGCGCACCTGCGTGCCGAGCTCCTGGCCGAGGATCCAGGCAAGGGTCGTCTTGCCCAGGCCGGGCGGTCCGCTGAGCAGAATGTGGTTGAGCGCTTCCCCGCGCGTACGGGCGGCGCCCACCATGACTTCGAGCCGTTCCAGCGTTTTTTCCTGGCCGGTAAAATCGCTGAAGCGCAAAGGTCGCAGGGCCGCGTCGACCTGGCTACTTGCCGACTCGCCGGGTTTCTGGTTGAAACGTTCCTGCAGCGCGCTGGCTCCGTTTACGTCGTCCTCCCTCGGCTCCCCCATGGCTGCGAGATTGTAGGCAACCGATCTTAACTGGCAAGCAGGCTGTCGAGCCGATCCGCCAGCAAGCGCTCCAGCGCCGGCTGTATCCCGAACTGTTCACGCAACTGCCGGTATTCCAAGACCAGCACGGCTTCTGGAGAATGCGCGGTACGCACGGCACGAATCAGCAGGTTTTTCGGCGTGTGCCTGGAGTCGATAAATTCAAGCAGGTCGACCCGGTAGCCACACAAGCGCAGCAGCTGCGCGCGGCAGGCGTCTGTGAGGATTTCGGCCACGCGTTGTTTGAGGATGCCGTGCCGCAGCACCGGGCGTAGGGCGTCTGTGTGCAGTTGTTCGCGCAGCTCATGCTGACAGCAGGGGGCGCAGAAGATGTGCCGGGCTTCCCACCGAACGGCAAGCGCGAGCGCTTCGTCGGTGGCGGTGTCGCAGGCGTGCAAGCTGATCACCGCATCTGGTGGCGACGGGGGCGTGAACGCGCGGATGGGTTTTTCGACGAACGAAAGACTCTCCGGATCGTCCAACTGCCGACGTAGCTGATTGCAGTGTTCGATGCGATCCGCGCTCACGTCCACGCCGATCATCTGTACGCCTGCATCCAGGCGCTGATTCAGGCAATGCCAGGCCGCACAGGTCAGGTAAGCGTGGCCGCAACCGGCGTCGATCAGCGACAGTGGGCCCGGGCGCGGCGAGTCGGTCTCCAGCGCGTCGAGCAGGATGCGCAGGAAGTGATTGATCTGTCTGAACTTGTCCCGGCGGTTGGCCCGGAGTTTTCCGGCGGCGTCTTGAATCTCCAGTGCCTGCAGCAGCGCATCGGGTACCTCGCCGGGTAGGGGGTAGGTGCGTTCGCGATCGTGTGCGGGTGTTTGCGCAGGCTGCGCGTGGGCGGTTTTGCCCTTGGAGACCAGCCATTTGCCCTTGCGGCTGCGGCGCGCGTGCCAATCACCCGCGGGCGTGGTCAGGTGCAGCCGGGTGTAGCCCTGCTGCAGCAATGTCCCCAGGGCCTCCGGCCAGTCAGTCGCCGGATGGTTGCGGGTTTTCCCCTGCGGGCCTTCTTGCCAGGTCAACTGAACATGAGATTCGCCGCGCAGTTGCAGGGGGCGTCCGCGCAGCTTGGGCAACTCGTCGGGACCACCGCCGAGCACCAGCAGCGACCAGGCGGACGGGTCCTGTGCCGTCTGCAATATGGGGTCGAGCGCGTTGCTGGCCACGGTGGTCATCTGCGAAGACTAAATCGCGAAATGAACCCCGGCACAATCCCCAGGACGCATTCGCCGGGCACAAATGAATTGCGTTTGCTGTCCACGGTAGGGACGATCGACGAGAATTTTCTCCTGCACACCCCTGCCTGACCCCATGTTCATGCCGTTTGCTGTCCGGTTATGAGTCCACGTTCGATCGTAGTGGGTCTGGTCTGCGTGGCCTTGTTTTGCTCGGCGAGTTATTTCAACGACCACGTGCTGCGGCAGAGCCATTTTGCTGGCAACCACCTGGCCCCGGGCGTGTTCGCGGTTTTGGCGGTCTTTCTGTTTGGGGTAAATCCACTGCTGGCCTGGTTGCGACCGGGCTGGGCTTTCAATGGGCGCGAGCTGGCCGTCATCCTGGTGCTGCTGGTGGCCGCTTGCGGGGTGCCCAGCGCGGGCTTGCAGCGTGACTTCATCTCGAAGTTGGTACTCCCGCACTCGTTCGCCCAGAAGGAACTGGCCTGGAAAAAATGGGATATCGTCAACCAGGCACCGGACCAACTGGTGGCTGATTACGAGGAGACGGACGGGCGCGTGCTGACCCAGTTTTTGCAGGGGCAGCAGAGCGGCGAGGCGTTCGGCCTGGGCGACATCCCCTGGGATGGCTTTGACCAAACGCTGGCGGCCTGGTTGCCGGCTCTGTTGATGCTGTGTCTGGCCGGCGTGGGCCTGGCGCTGGTGCTGCATCGCCAATGGTCACACAATGAGCACCTGCCCTATCCGCTGGCCGAGGTTATCCAGTCCTTTCTGCCCGACGATCAGGGCAAGCAAAGCAGCCTCTATCGCGACCGTCTGTTTCTGTACGCTTTTCTCGCGGTCTTTTTGCTGCACTTTAACAACTACCTGCACGCGCAGTTCGACCTCAGCGTGCGTGTGTCGCGATTCTTTGATCTGAAGCCGTTTACGGAGAATCTGCCTTCTTACTACGAGCCGCACCTGGGCTTTCTGCAGTTCAACGTGTATTTTGCGGTGGTTGGCGTGGCGTATTTTCTGCCGCGCGACATTTCCTTTTCGATCGGCATCGGGCCGGCGGTGCTGGCCTTTATCGTGGGCACGCTGACTCTGTACGGCTTCGATCTGACCGGACGTCATGGCGGCTCCGTCGTGAACTTCATGCAACTGGGTTCGTACCTCGGGCTGTTTCTGATGCTTCTGTACACCGGGCGACATTTTTACCAGGGGGTGTTGCGGGCCGCGCTGCTGCTTCGAAAAACGCAGCCGGAAGAAAGGGAGGCGGTTTTCGGCGCGCGTCTGTTTCTTGTGGGGATTACAGCGTGGTGTATCTGGTTAATGAGCATCGGGCTGGACTGGCCTCTGGTGCTCATCTACACCGCCATGGTTTTCATCATTCACGTGGTGATGTCGCGCATCCTGGCCGAAACGGGCTTCTTCTTTGTGCAGCCGGTGATTTACCCGGCCATTTTGTTGACCGGCTTGATGGGTGCCCAGGCCCTGGGGCCGCAGTCGGTGCTGCTGATGCTCTTGGTTTCGGCGGTCATCTGGGTGTATGACCCGCGTCAGGCGTTCATGCCGTACATCGTCAACGGCTTCAAGGTGCTCGAGCACAAGGGTGTTTCCCAGGCCAAGGTGGCGCCCTGGACGCTGGTTGCGCTCGCGGTGGGGCTGTTCACGGGGATCCCCGCGGCGCTGTACTTCATCTACAGCGGAGGCATTCGCAACGTGAACGAGTGGGGCTCGAACACGCCGGTGCGCCGGGCCTACGATGCGACCATCGACGTTTCCGAGCGCCTCAACGCGCAGGGGCGTCTGGAGTCTGCCGAAGCGATTTCCGGCCTGGAGCGTTTTCTGGAAATTTCGCCCCAAACGCCTGCGCTAACCGGTTTCCTGGCCGGGCTCTTTTTGGTGCTGCTCTTCTCTTGGGGGCGTCTGCGTTTTCGCTGGTGGCCGATTCATCCGGTCATGTTCGCCACCTGGACAGGTTACGCGATCCGCGTCTTCGCCGTGCCGTTTTTGATCGGCTGGTTCATCAAAACCGTCGTGCTGAAATACGGCGGCGAGAGCCTCTACACGCGCCTCAAGCCACTGATGATCGGCCTCATCGCCGGGGAGATCATGGGCGGTGTCGTGCCCTTGGTCATCAACGCGGTTTACTACCTGTACTTTTCGGGCGGGCAGGTGCCGGAGGCCTTCCGGACGTTGCCCGGCTAGCCGCCGGAACGCTTACATCGCCCAGTCCATCGGCGCCGGTTTCGGGAAGGTGCCCGTAAGCTCCACGGTGCGGTCCTCACGCATCGAGGTGAACATGCCCTCGATGATCTCGACCACGTGGGCCGCCTGCGCGCCGCTCGCCCGGTGCGGCTTGTCGGCCAGAATGGATTCCGCCAAATCCTGCACGCCGCGACCGAACTCGATACCCTGAAACGGCTCTTTCAAGTGATCGTGGTCGGTCCAGTCCTTGTCGCCAAACTTGGCGGACTTTACCGGCGAGCCAAAGCCCTGGAAACTGCCCAGGTAAACCGAGCCCGCGTCGCCGTGAAACTCCATCGAGCTGCCCTGCATGCTGTTTTTGACGTAAAAATTCGCGGTCAGGCGCAGGGTTTCGCCGCCGCCAAACTCGATGATGGCCACCATGAAATCCTCGGCCCCCGGGGTGAACGGTGTGCCGTCCTGCGTCTTGCGATCCGGATAGATGATTTTGCCCGAGCACTTCACGCTCTTGGCCGGGCCCAGCAGCGCGGTGACCATGGTCAGCGGATAGACGCCCACGTCGAACATGATGCCCACGTCGTAAAACGGCACGGGGTTGGGGTGCCAGGACTCGATGCGCCCGTGGTTCACCTCCGAGTAAATCAGGCGCAGCTTGCCGGTGACGCCGTCGCGAATGAGCTTCCAGGCCAGTTGCTGGGCTTCACCCATGTAAGTGATCGGCGCCGAACTGAGCCGCACCCCCTTGGCGTCGGCCAACTCAACGAGTTCCTTGGCTTCGGCGTAGGTCAGCGCCAGCGGCTTTTCCGTATGCACGGGTTTGCCCGCGTTGAGCATCTGCGAGATGACCGCGTGGTGCGCATGGTGGATGGTCAGGTTGACCACCAGATCGATGTCCGGATCGTCCGCGATGGCCTCCAGGCTTTCGTAAACTTTGCCGCCGTACTTGTCGGTGAACTCCTTGGCGCGCGCGGCGTCGAGATCGTACGCGCCGACGATCGTCAGCGAGTCATAGGTGGCAATCTGGTCTCCGTAGGCTTTGGCAACGTGGCCGCAGCCGATAACAACAGCGCGAAGTGGGGAAGCGGGCATGGCGTAGAGAATGGGTGCGTGGCGTTTGGTCATTCGAAATCCCGGAAGAATTTCGATTGGAAACGGCAGCCAAAGGCGCATTGGCGACGTCTGGCAAACGCAAAGCATGCATCCAGACGCGAATTTGCGTTGCGTTTGGGCCGGCGGGCTGGGTGGATCCGGTCATGTTTCGTTTGCTGACCCGCGGAGACGACGCCGGGAACTCGCGCACGGCCAACCGAGCCATACGCGACGCCGTCGAACAGGGCATCCTCCGCAACATCTCCCTGCTGGCCCCCGGGCCGGAAATTGCCCACGCCGCCGAGCACCTCCAATCACTCGAGAGCATCAACTTCGGCCTGCACTGCTGCCTGACCAGTGAGTGGAACCACCCGCTCTTTCGCCCCGTGGCCTCCGTTGAACAGGTGCCCGCCCTTATCGACGAGCGCGGCGCTTTTTACCAGGACAACGAAAAGCTGCACAGGGCGCAGGTGCCAACCGAGCAGGTGGTCATCGAGCTACAGGCGCAGCTGGACAAGCTCCGGTCGCTGAACTTTCGTATCGATTATTGCGACGCGCATATGGGCGTGACCTGGATGTACGATTACGATGAAGCCGTGCGTGAGTTGGCCCGGCGCAACGACATTGTTTACCGTCCGGAGGTGGCCACCCTGCCCAAGGTGGAGGGCACTTTTGAGCGCTTCGACCACCCGAGCCGACTGCTGGCGCAATTCCAGGCGGCGGATGCCGGAGGCACCTACCTGAATGTGGGCCACCCCGTCTATGACGATGCCGAGTTACGCACCTTTGAAGGGGTGTACGCAAACGGCGATGATCATGCACGCGACCGCGAGGGTCAGCGCCTGGAGTTCATGCGTGAGGACGTCGTGTCCTGGGTGCAAACCAACGATGTCATGCTGATTCGCTACAGCGACTTGTAGTCCCTAGCTGGCGGCTTCGATGGTCTGTTGGGCCTGAGCCAACTCGGCGAGGCGTTCGGCAATGCGTGCGTGCGGCGTTTGCCGCAGCTCGGAGGGGGCGACGCGGTTTTCGTGCAGCCCGGGCAGCGCCTCGAGTGACTCGAAAAGCTGCAGGTTCCGGTTGGCCCCGACTTCGTCGATGCGGTCCACCGGAGTGAAATGCGGGGCGTCACGCAGGGCCTCCGGCGTCTCGCGAATCACCTGCAGGAGCGTGGCCACGCCCGCGGCAAAGTGATCGAGTTCGCTGCGTGTGTAACTTTCCGTCGGCTCGATCATCAGGCCGAAAATCTCCGGAAATGCCACCGTCGGGGCGTGGTAGCCAAAGTCCAAAAAGAGCTTGCCGACGGAGGGGATGGCGCTGGCCTTGGCCACGCCCGCGGCCTCCAGCCGTTCGAAGTCGGCAGGCTCCAGTGTGAGGATAAACTCGTGCATGCGCGGGGTGGTGTCCGCCCCGGCGGGCAGGCTGGGGTAGTGCTGGCGCAGCTTTTCGAACAGGTAGCGCGATGACAGCACCGCGACTGCCGACATACGCTGAATGCCCTCGCTGCCGAGCCGGTACAGATAGGTCAAGGCGCGTACCTTGTGCGCGAAATTGCCCCAGTGGCGGTGGAAAGCACCGATGCTTTTGGGCGCACGCACCGGGCGAAAGCCGTCAGCATCTTGAACGATCTGGCAGCCTGGCAGGTAGTCGACCAGTCGATGGCTGACGGCCACAATCGCATCACCCGGTCCGCCGCCTCCGTGTGGGATGGTCCAGGTTTTGTGCAGGTTGTTGTGCACGGCGTCCACCCCGAGGGAGTCGAGGTTCACCCAGCCGGCGATGGCGTTCATGTTTGCTCCGTCCATGTACACCAGCCCGCCGGCTTCGTGCACCTTGTCGGCGATGGCGCGAAACTCCTTTTCGAAAATGCCAGCGGTGTTGGGATTGGTGATCATCACCCCGGCTAGACGCTCGCCGAACTTCGCGAGCTTGGCGTCGAAGTCCGCGCGGTCGATGCGGCCGTCGGGACCGGATTCAAGGTAGATGATGCCCGTGTCCTTGCCCGCGTTGGCAAAGCCCGCCATCACCGCCGTGGCGAAGTTGGTGCCGTGCGCCGAGCGCGGGATGAAAATGACATCGCGTCCGGTGTCCCCGCGGTCGCGGTGATAGGCCTGAAAGAGCTTGATGCCAACGAGCTCGCCCTGAGCGCCAGCGACCGGTTGCGTAGTCACGCCAGGCAGTCCGGTGATGGCCTTGAACCATTCCTGAATCTCGTAAAGAACCTCTAGCGCGCCTTGCGCATCGGCGATGGGTGCCTGCGGGTGCAGGTCCGTAAAGCCCGGCAGATTGGCCGCCCAGTCGTTGATCCGCGGGTTGTACTTCATCGTGCAGGAGCCGAGCGGATAACAGCTGTCGTCGGGGCTGACGTTGAGCTCGCCCAGTCGCTGGTAGTAACGCTCGACTTCCGCCCGACCAAACTCGGGCAGACCCAGCGGTTCAGCGCGGAGCAGGTCAGAGCGGGGCTTGATCTGCAACGGGGATGCGTCGGAGCCAGGCGCGCCAGCGTTGGCGGAGACCCCTTGGAAGAAAGCGATGAGTCGCTGAAGATCCTCCGGGCCTTGCTTATCGGAGAAGGAGATCTTCAGCAGCCTGCGTGCGGAGCCGTGCAGGCGTGCGCTTACGTCCACACCCACATGCAGGCCCTGTACCCGTGCCTGCTCGATCAGCTCCGCTGGGGCCGCAGGAATTTCGAGCACCAACTCGTTAAAGAAGGCAGCCTCTGGAAACGCTAGTTTCAGGCCCGGCAGTTGGGCGAGTTCAGCGGCGGCTTTGGCAGCGTTTTCAAACGCAGTGCGGACGCTGGCAGCGAGACCGGACTCCCCGCGGGCGAGCAGGGCCGCCCCGGCGATGGTTGCCAGAAACGCCTGGTTGGAGCAGATGTTCGACGTGGCCTTTTCCTTGCGGATGTGCTGCTCGCGAGTGGAGAGCACCATGGCGAAGCAGTTGCGCCCGGCGGCGTCTTTGGCTTTGCCGACGTAGCGTCCCGGGGTTGCGCGCACATCGTTGCGGTGTGTCTCATTCTGGCGCACGCCGAAGAGGCCGAGACCCGGACCGCCAAAATTGGGTGCGATGGCCAGGTGCTGCGCCTCGCCGATCAGGATATCGGCCCCGTGGGTGCCAAACGCGCTCGGGGGCTTCAGCCCGCCGGTGGCCAGCAGCATCGGATCGACGCTGACGATCGAACGCACGCCGAGTTCCGCCGCCAGATCGGTCAACGCATCGACTTCGCTCAACAGCCCGAGGCAGTTGACCTGCGTGAAGGCGATGGCGGCCAGTTTGTCGCCGGTTTCCGCCGCCACTTCGCGCACCTGCTTTGGGTTGAGCAGGCCGGTTTGCGGGTCCAGTGGTACAAATTTGAGCTGAATCTGGGTGTCTGCCGCCAGCGTGCGGATGACTTCCAAATCGCCCGGATAAAAGCCTTCGGAGACAATGACCGTGTCGGCTTTGCGGGCGAGGCGGATGGCCGTGCAGATCGCTTCGAAGAGGGCCGTCGAGCGGTCGTAGAGCGATGAGTTGATGGCCTCGAAGCCGGTCAGCTTTGAGAGCAGGCACTGGTAAATCCAATGGGTGACCAGGGTCCCCTGGCTGCGTTCCGGCTGGTAGGGCGTGTACGCCGTGGTCAAATTGCGGATGCCGGCCACTTTCTCGACGATCGGGTCGACCGCGAAGTCGGGCAGCCCATCGCCAAGAAAGGAGCGCGCGGTGCGGTTGTTCCCAGCCAGTTCGGCCATGCGCGCGGCAACCGCATCGTAGCTGCGTTCTTCGTCAACGGCGGGCGGTTCCTGAAAGCGGATGGCAGGGTCGAGATCGCGGTAAAGGTCGGCCAAATCTTTCGAGCCGACGGCTTTGAGCATATCGGCGATGTCCGCGTCGGTGGCGGAGATGTAATGCCGTGCGGTTTCACGGGGAAAGTCCGCTGGCTGGTATCCGAGGGATGGCTGGCTCATGTAAGCAGTCTGTAACTAGATGGCCTTCAGGTTATTCTGAAGTCGGGCGGATGTTAAGGCAACATATCAAAACATCCTGATACGTTGATATGTAAAGTAGGCATAGAGCCGCCGCAAGCCTCCGTGCGCGATTTGAGTATCTATTTTCAGCGTTGAAAGAGCGCCTGCGCCGGGAGCTTGTCTCGGCGGGCTGAACCCACAGGCTTTGAATCATGATCAAGGCCGAGCGTGCTCAGTATATCGGAAAAACCCTCGATCGGCTCTACCCGGAAACGCCGATTCCTCTGGATCACACAGATGCTTTCACCCTGTTGGTGGCCGTGCTGTTGTCGGCGCAGACCACGGACAAAAAAGTCAACGAGGTGACCCCAGCGCTGTTTCGGATGGCCGGGACGCCGCAGGCCCTGGCCCGGCAGCCGCCCGAGGCTATCTTGAAAATCATCCGACCGTTGGGTCTGGCTCCCCAAAAAGCGAAGCACCTGGCCGCTCTGGGCCGTCTGCTGGTCGAACGTCACGGCGGCGAAGTGCCGCAAACGCTTGAGGCGTTGGAGGCGCTGCCCGGCGTCGGTCACAAGACGGCCTCGGTGGTGCTGGTGCAGGCTTTTGGGGTGCCCGCCTTCCCCGTGGATACGCACATTCATCGTCTGGCCCAATGCTGGGGACTGACCCGCGGGAAAAACGTGGCCCAGACCGAGGCGGATCTCAAGAAGCTCTATCCGCCCGAAACCTGGTACCGACGGCACCTGCAGATTATTTTTTACGGACGTGAACGCTGCCCGGCGCGCCCGCGGGCGCTATGCGCTATTTGTCAGGCGTGCTATCCTCGCCGGAAGAAGCCCAAGGCGGTGAACAAGGCCTGACTGGCGCGTGTTTCGCGCGTCTGATTCGGCGTTGCCCCCGGACGGTATTCGACCGATACTGTGATTATCATGATGGGATCCGCCCTCAAGTCAGCGGCCTCGCTGGTGGCGTTGCTGCTTCTGGTCATGGGATGCTTTTTGCTCATCGCCTCCATGCGCGACGGCCTGCCCGCATTGGCCACCGACGCGACACCAGCCGAACAGCCGCGCGGAGTCTTCATCCACGTTTCTTCTGGTAGCGACAACCCTCAGCGCGCTCTGATGGCGCTGCAGATGGGCGAGCGGCTAATCGAAAACCGCGAACGCCCGGTGCTGCTGTACTTCGACATCAAAGGCGTGGAGCTGATGATTGCTGATGGTCCGGAGTTTTCGATGAAGCCCTTTGACTCGGTTGCCGCGTACCGCGAACGCCTGATCAAAGGCGGTGCGCTGCTGCAGGTGTCTCCGGAAAGTCTGGCCGCGGCTGGCTTCAACAAGGCCGATCTGGTGCCCGGCGTCGAAGTGGCCGATCCGTCGACCTTCTTCACATTCTCCGATGGCGACGTACTCAGCTTCGCGTATTAGGGCGCTGACTCCCTAGTAAATCCCGCGTCGATACCAGTCATAGATTTCGGGGCCGATGGAGGCGGTCTTGGCGGCCATTTCCCGGTAGCGCTCCGTATGCATGAAGGGCTGGTCGCTCAAGTCGAACGGGTGGGCGAAGGTATCCAGGTGCTTTCGCAGGCGTGCGCGCATGTCCGCCAGAACCTTGGCATATTGGGGGTCGCCCGCCAGGTTGTTGCGCTCCTCGGGGTCCGCCTTGACGTCGTACAGCTGGTCGGGGTCCCAGAAATTCGGATAGTTACGGATCTCTCGTTGCTGACCGGTGCTGCCAAAATAGTCCATCGCCTCATCGGTCTTGCCCGATTGAAGTTCGGCCAGAGCGGCTTCGGGATAGCGAAAGGCGAAGTACTTATAACGGCCGTGGCGCAGGCCGCGGGTCCAGCCATTGTCCAGGTAGAGGTCTTCGTGGGTGGTGTCGGTTCGCTGCGTCAGCAGGGGAAGCCAGCTTTGACCATCCAGCGGCATCGCCTCGGGTGCATGGGCGCCGGTGATCTCCATGAGCGTGGGGATCAGATCGACGTTCTGGACCAGCGCGGCGGTGCGGGTGCCCGCGGTAACTTTTCCGGGCCAGCGCACGCAGAGGGGGACGCGGCTGCCGCGTTCGTAGCAGGTGCCTTTGCCGTCCACATTGTGGTCCGAACTGTAAATGATGACGGTGTTGTCGAGTTCGCCCATGGTTTCGAGCTGCGCGAGCAGCGCACCCACGGCATCGTCGAGCCAGAGCGCGCCGGCGGTGCGGTGGTTGTAGTCAAGGCCCGCGGCTTCGAGGCGCGGGCGGATGGTTTCGCGCGGTGCCTGCACCTGTGGCGGCGCATCGAGATAGCCGCCGCGGGTGATGCGGGGATCGGCCTCGATGCCTTCCTCAACGTGTCCCGGGCCGTGGATGACGCTGGTGGCAAAGGTCAGGAAGAAGGGCTTGTCACTGTTTTCCTGCTGCTGCAGGAACTCCAGCGCATTGGCGGTAGCCCACTCGATATTGTGCACCTGAATCGACGGGCACGAGGCACCGTCGTCGAGGTTGCCCCAGTGCACGCCACCGGCGAAATCATGGCCGATGCGCTGCAACTCCCTGATGAAGGCCTGCTGATTTTCCTTGAGCAGCTGATTGAGCGTGGGATCGTCCGCATTGGCTTTTTCGGGCAATCTTTTCGCGCCGATCTGACCTGCGGGCAGGCCGCAGTGCATCTTGCCAACGTAACCGGTCGCATAGCCCGCCGACTGCAGCAGCGCCCCGGCGGTCATGCGTGGATCGTGCGCGTGCACGTTCCATTTGATGCAGTAGGGCGTCTCGGTCGGGTTTTCGCTCAGAAAGGGTTCGCTATCGCAGCGCCCGGCGTGCCGCCCGGTAAACCAGCTGTAGCGGCTTGGCGTACAGACCGCCGACGACACGTACGCTTGCTCGAAAACCATGCCTTCGCGGGCGATGCGGTCGAGATTGGGGGTCAGTGCGCGCGGGCCGCCTCCGGAAAAGCCGATGTACTCGAGCGCGGTATCGTCGGAGATGAGGAAGAGGACGTTGGGGCGGGTTTTCGGAGAACTCATGGCAGCAAAGCGATCAGACTATGAGTTTTCCGGGCCGCTTCTCCGGCTTCAAGTGCAAAGCAAACAGCCACCCCGATGATCAGAGTGGCTGTTTGGAAAGCTAAGGCAGAGTCAGTTTAAGCTAGTCCTCGATGAGGTAGTAGATGACGTCGCTCTGGAGCGTGATGGGATTGGCACCGGTGGTCGGCGGGGTGTCCGTGCGGTAGCCGTTGAAGTCCAGCGGTGTGACCGTGAGCGAAGCGGCGTCGGGGCGGTTGATGGTGACGGTGCCGTCAACCTCGGTCAGTTGGAAGGGCCCGTTGCCGATGCTGTTGATGGTCTTCGGTCCCGGGGAGGTGCCGGTTTCGTCCCAGCCGGTGGGCCGCTCTTCGGTACCGATTTGCAGCAACATCTTGCCGCTTTCGGTGATGGGCTTTCCGTCCAGTGAAACCAGAATGATCGTACCATAGTGCATGCCGGAAACGATGGAGACATCGGTCAGGTCGAGCGGGCCGGCCTTGGCGATAATGGTATCCAGCAAAAATCCAGTGACCCCTTGAGCCTGGGGCGTGTCCATCGTGATCAAGCCGTTGCCCCAGTCCCATTCGAGTTCGCCGGTGAAACTGTCGACCACTTTGTCCGTGCGATCGATAAAGGGCTCGAGGCTGATGACGTCAGAGGTTGGGTCGCTTTCGACGTAGTTCAGGCCCACCTTGCCCACGAGATAGGCCAGCGGGTCGATGGTGCTGGCCCCCGGGATTTGGCCGCCGGGAGGAATGTCCGCGTCACGTAGGTCGTCGAAGTTTTGCGGGGCGCTGACCGGAGCACCCTCGAGGGCAAAGAGGTCATCGAGCAACAGATCGAATTCGGCAACCGAGGGCGCCTCCTGCACCAGACCCTGGCGATAAATATAGGCAAAGGCCGGAAACTGCCCGAGCGTCATGGGGCTTTGCAGCGGCCACTTTTCGATGGCGTTCAGGAAGCGAGGCCCGGTGATGGAAAAGAATACGATGCCGTCGCTGCCCTGCAGGCTGGCGTAGGCCGCGTGTACGAAGGGCTGGTCGGCACGATACCGGTTGGGCTCCGGGTAATCCGTTTCCGAGATAATGGAGGGCAGGTTGTTGTGCCGCAGATCGTACACCACATGCCCAAACGAACCTTCGTCCACGCCCTCGTTATTCTGAAACTTCACCGCCGCCCGGTCGTAGTAGACCTGCGTGTCGAGCACGTCGAAGCTGTTGCTAGGACCCTCTGTGCTGGAGCCATAGTAGCCGTGACGGTCCATGAAATCCGCACCGGTGTTCGACCACTTGTCCAGCGGGTCGAGGTACTGCGGATCGGCTGTTTTCCAGTTAGAGCCGGTGATGGGCGCCTTAAAGCCGATGGTATTCTTCAGAAAATCATACGTGTCGTCGTAGAATTGCTTTTGCAGCTGAGCCAGGAAGGTGACCGCGTCAGCGTCGCGCTGGGATTGCGGACCGTCGCTGGTGGCGCGAAAGATCACGCTGTTGTCAAAGCCGGCCTGACCGGTCGCAACGTCGTCGCCGGGCTCCGACTGGTTCCAGGTGTTGAACGCAGTCTGCAGCGAGCCGTATTTGTCGGTGGCCCAGGTGCCAAAGAGCGGTTCCAGAATGTCGATTTGCTCCTGCGGGATGTTGCCGCGCGGAGTGAAGGTCCAAAAGAGGTAGGAGTCTTCGTTGACCATCTCCAGGTAGGCGACCGCGGGATCATCCTTGAGCGCGAGGCCGGTATAGGGATTCACGCGGGTGAGCAACTGTGTCCAGAAGTTGCGGTAAATGGCTTGCAAGGCCGGGTCGTGGTACAGCGCGGCAAAGGTGTTATCGGTGCCGCTGGGCGGGAAATAGCCGACGGAGTCCCAGTAGTCCGCCCAGAGCGGGAAGTAGATGGAGAAGCCCGTGTAAATCCCCTCCTGCTTAAGGGAGGCGACAAAGTAAAAAATGTCGTCGAGCTTGGATTCGTTGATGTTGCCAAAGTTGCTGCCGCTTTGAATCCAGAAGGGACTGTGGTAGCGAATCAGATTGACCCCGCGCTTGGAGAGGTGCCGGGCCATCTCGTCGACGGATTCGCGGTTGAGCGCCGCAATGCCGGAGCTGGCGTTGGCGGCCCAGAAGCGAACCTTTTCCCCGGTGTCGTTGTGGATGAAATCTTCGCCCTGCGTAGAAATGTAGCCTTTGCTGCCTGCGAACGGTTCGTTGAGGAAGCGCAGATCGATTGGCGAGTAGGTGTACGGGTCGACTTCCGGCTCGAAAAGAAATTTGCCGGGCTCAGGGGTGGCGGCCAGTTCGTCCGGCTGCGCTTCTCCGGAGGGTGTGAAGGGATAATCGATAAACAGGAAGCAATCCCACCCGTGGAAGCCGTTGTTGGGTGCGAGATTTTGAACTTCAAGAGTATGGTTGCCGGCGCTCAGCGTGATTTCCCCAGCGATTTGCCAGCCGATGCGGTCGCCCGAATTGGTGACGTGGTAAATCTGCACGTCTTCCAAGGGAGCCGAGGCGACGAAATTCCAAGGTCCGCCATCCACACGCCACTGCCAGTCGCGCTGCTCCCAGCGCTTGCGTGCCCAAACCGTGTAAGTGGAATCGGCGGGGATGTTAAAGGGGCGGCTGAAAATTTGCGGGGCTTGGGTCCAGCGCATGTTGTCGCTTGAAAGGCCGGGCCAGCTGCTGTTGGTGCCGCCGTTTTCGGCTTCCACCCAGACCCAGTTTTGAGAGGCGGTGTCGCCATCGGCATCAGCGTCAACGGAGGAGTTCAGACGTATATAGGCGGTGGCCGGGCCGCTGAGCGTGCCCACAAAGCTGGAGCTTGCAAATGAGGAGGCGACGGCGGCAACACCATCACCGGTGACATCGAGATTAATACCGTCAGCGGTTGTCCAGGGGTTGGGCAGGGACAGGTCGGTGGCGTATTCGGGCCAGACGGCGGCGCCCACGGCATTGTCAAACTGGCTGTAGCGAAAGCTTAGGCTGGCACCCGGACCCATGTCCATGGAGTCGAAGGCCGAGGCGTTGGGGGTGGTTGGGTCGGTTCCCAGGGTGTATTCCAGGCTGTTCTTCAGGCCATCGCCATCGAAGTCTGCTTCCGGTCCGCTGATGGCATCGATCAGGCCGTCGACCGGTCCCCAGACCTGAATGCGCCAGTCGGCGTAGGAGCCGGAAGGCGCGGCGTGGAGTGCGCTAAAAGTGAATGGCAACGCCAAGGTGGCGAACGCGAGCAGGCGAAAATTCATGGGTAGCGGGAAATAGAGAGTCGCGAGCACCGTCTGCAAATGGCGCGGCGCTACAGGGTTATGGTTTATCCGAGATAAAAGTGGTGAATTATACAATTATACGAATCCGAGCGCAAGAAAGGCCGGTCTATTCTGCCAGCGACCAGCGGGTGTACTAGCCACTAACAGGTAGGCTCAACGATTTCACCGGCCTTGAGCTTGAATCCGCGAATCCAAGCCCTTCTCAGGCAGGGATTTAATCAAAATCTACCACTTGCGCGCAGGCACCATGGAGGACGCCTGTGGTTAGCCCGGGCAGTGGGCTAGGCTTACTCTCGCGTCAAGAGGAACCAGTGCGTGCCTACGTCAGCGGGTAGTTGCAGTGCGCGGCCGTCGCCGGTGAGTGCGAGGGGCGTGCCTGTCGAGCCATCCGCCATCAACGGGACGCAGTTGAAGCCGCCCGGCAGCGTCAGCGTGCCGGTCACGGGTTCGGAAAGGTAGCCGTCCCGTGATTTAGCCACGCGCGCGGCGGTGGAGATTAAAATTCGTGCGGACTCCGCCAGGGGCTGCTCATCGAGACTGGTCAAAAAGACTGCTGCCTTGGGCGTGTCGATATTCAGGGTAATGTCGCCCAGCTTGACGGTTTCGCCGCCAATCCAGCCCATGGCACCCTGGCTTTTAGGTGTGTCGACCGTTACGATGCCCTTGACCCAGTCGCGACGGATTTCGCCGGTGTCGCTTTCGACAAAGGGCTGTCCGGTCGGAATGAAATCCTCGCGCAGATCTTCTACGAGGCGCACGTCAGCTTCTTTGTAAGTGGTGGCCTCCAGCCAGGGGAGCAGGTCGCTTTCGGGAAGAGCGATGGCGATGCGGTGCTGCTCGGCCAGGGTGCGTAGCGCGCGAAAGCCGTTGGGGTCGTTGCGGGTGTGGAAGAGCGTTTCCTCATCAAGTTTGAGCAATGCGGTCTGGCGCGCAGGTTGCACATGCTGCTGGCGATAGAGCAGCGCACAGGCGGGGCTCAGTCCAACAACGCCGGGATGCGTGTAGCTGGACCACATCGAGGTGGAGTCGCCCCGTAGGCCGTCCTGGGAGTAGCCGTAGAGCATCGGCCCGTCCCAGCCTTGAAAGGCACCCTGCACGGCGACCATTAACGGAACCGACCACGGGTCCAGTCCGGAGGCGCCGTCGGAGAAGTTGTATTCGGTGATGGTTAGCGGGTAGCCGCTGAGCTGACTCCCGGCGATGTAGGAAAAGAACGAGCCTTTGAAGCGCGGGTTGTTGTTGAGCCACTCACCGCCGTCGTACATGTGCACGTCGATCAGATCGCCAGCGGTCAGTGCTGGAAGCGAGGACCATGGCGTGCCCCCCCACATGTGGTCGGTGGCGATGGGCACCGTGATGCCGAGGTCCTCGCGCAGGTAACGCAACATTTCAGCGGCCCACTCATGCTGGCGATCATTCAAATAGACCTTGGAGAGGCCGGGCAGCCAAGTTCGGTGCACCTCATTGACATCAACCTGTTTTGCGCCGGCCCATTCGGCGGTCGCTTCCCAAAACTTGCGGTGGTGCCAGGCGTTGCCCTTGTCCGGCAGGAAGTTGTTGCCGAAGTGATGCGTGAGGTCGTTTTCGTTGACCAACAGCATGAAGGCGATGGCGGGCTCGTTCTTAAGTTGGAGGCCGGTGTAGGGATTGGCGCTGTTGAGCAGATCGCTGTAGAACTTTCGCATCAACTCAGTGAGGCGCTGGTTGTAGTAAAAGTAGCCCTTGGTGCTGGCCCCGCGGTCTTCGCGAACCTTGTCGGCGAGATCGGCCCAGCCCGGGATTTCGTCGCCCTCACGCCAGGGCCGCCCGACGTGCAGGTCGAGCCAGATGTGAATACCCTCCTCCTTCAGGCAGTAAATCCAGTAGTGATAGCTATCGAGGGCCTCCTCATTGAGCTGCTGGCTGGTGGGACCATCGGCGATCAGGCTGTTGCGCACCCAGGTTGCTGAGTCGTGGTGGTGCAGCCGGACGAGATTGTAGCCCAGCGCGGCGAGGCGCTTGGCGTGCTGGCGGATGCGTGCCTTGTTGTTGATGAAAAGTGTGTAGGCCTGAAGGTTGGTGCCCCAGAAGCGCGCTTCGGTACCGTCGTCGAAGACGAGGCGGTCGCCGTCCTGTTTGAGAAAGCCATGACGTCCGGCGGGTGTGTGGGGCTCGTTCAGGTACGAAAGATCGATGTAGGGGAGGTGGGGATCGAGGGCGTTGCGGTACCAGTTTTCGGTGTCGGCGGGCCCGTAACGTTCGGCCAGGGATTGGGCGATTCGGGTGCCTTTGGGCAGCTCGACGGTCATGGAGACCTTTTTTGAAGTGCCTGCCTCCAGATCGCTCGGAACGAAGAAAGCACGTAGCTGGTTTCGGTTGCCCTGCTCGAAAAAGATCGACAGCGGCGCAGGCTCGAAGCGCAGCCGGGATGTTTTTCCGGGAGCGATTTCCCAAATAAAGCCGGTGTTGTCCTGAAGAATTTCGGGTTCGGCGCGGTGCCCTTCCCGGCCCTCGGAAGTAAGGTTCAGGTTAAAGCGCAGACCGCCGCCGATGACGCCCGCATGATCCTCTGTAAAGTTCAGATCATAGGTCCAGACGAGCGTGTCGGTACTGGACTCGACCACCGTACCCTGCCCTTCGACACCAAGGCGTCGCATCTCGATGTCAAAGGTTTGCAGGGCTCCCGGGGCGGTGTCCTGATGCTGGATGCGCGCGCCGGCCCAGCCCCAGTTGTGGGACCAGGCAACGTATTGAGTGGTGATGAGCTCGAGGGAGTTGTGGCTGAGCGTGAAGCCGCGGTCGATACCGCCAGGGCGCAATTGTATTTCGTAGGCGCTGAGGGAAACAGGGTAAGCCATGAGCAAGCCGAGGAGGGGTGTGCAGATATTTCGAAGCATGACGCCTGATAGTGGACGCTTCGCGGCGCGCCGGCGCAATCACATTAGGCCGCACGACACCAGGGCTGCGCCGTCTGCGCGGATGTGTGCGAAGGGTTTGCGGCTGCACGGGCTTTCGCGGCAGAATCGTCGGCATGATTCGCAAGGCACACATTTTCACGCTGTATCCCGGTTGTGAGGCGGAGTACATCAAACGCCACAACCCGATTTGGCCGGAGCTGGCGCGCACGCTTTCCGAGCACGGCGCGCGCAACTACTCGATTTTTCTGCACCGGTGCAGCAGGCAGCTTTTTGCCTACGTGGAAATCGAAAGCGAGGCGCGCTGGGCGGCGGTGGCCCAAACGGAAATCTGCCAAAAATGGTGGGCCGAAATGAAAGACCTGATGGAATCCAACGAGGATCATTCACCGGTGGCGCGCCCGCTCACCGAGGTGTTTCATCAGGACTGAAGCCAAAACCGGCTCAGCCCAGCCAGGGGCGGAGGTATTCGAGGCTGATTTTGGAAGATTCCTCGGGCGTGCGTTCGGGCGGGGCGTCGCGCTCGACGCAGAGCACACCCTGGTAGCCCGCTTCGACGAGCCCGTCGAGGCAGCCCTTCAGGTCCACACAGCCCAGGCCCAGCTCGCAAAAGCGGTGGTTGTCGGGGTTGTAGTCCTTGATGTGGGTGTGGATGATGCGGTCACCAAAGAGCTTGATGAACTGCACGGGGTCGGCACCGCACGATTGAAGGTGCGCCGTGTCGACCATCAGCTGCAGGCTGGGCACGCGGTCGAGGATTTTCTCGGTTTCGGCGATGGTCTCGACGATGCAGCCGCGGTGCGGGTGAAATGCAAAAGGCACGCCGGCGTCCTCGGCGATGGCGACACTCAGCTTGAGATTTTCAGCGAAGCCGTCGTAGTCTTCTTCGTAGGTGTTGCGGCGGTTATTGGGCAAAAAGCCGCCGCAGACGGCCAAGACTTTCGCGCCGTATTCGCGGGCTTCCTGGGCCTGCTGCTTATATTTTTCGGTGGATTGCTGGTGGGTGATGACCGTGACGTTGCCGCTGTAGCCGTGCACTTCCAGGCCGAGGCCAGCGAGCTTTTCCTTGAGTGCTTCGGGAGTGCCGAGTTTGTCGACCCCGCCGCCGATTTCGACGCCGTGATAGCCGATATCGTGCGCGGCTTTGAACAGGCGGTCGTATTCGAATGTTTCGTCGTGAAACTTGGCGAAGGCGGAAAAGTTGGCCGGGTGCAGCGAGGATTTCATACGTATAGGGTGGGCTATCCTGCTATGGGGGCGGAAGCAAAATTTGTCGAAATCGGCTTTCGTCCCGAGATTGGGCGTGATTTGCTCTACGAGCCGACTCTATGGCGCTGATGACTTCGTTCCCCCCTCTGAATATCCCGTATGAAACCTAAAGGCGTTATCTTTTTTCAGGTCGACCAGCATCGACGCGATTGCCTCGGTCACACCGGGCACAACGGGCATGTGTACGTTCAGACGCCCAACCTCGACCGACTGGCTGCCGAAGGCATGCAATTTTCGCGCGCCTACTGCCCGACGCCGATGTGTGTGCCCACGCGCGCGACCTATCTCTGCGGGCAATGGCCGATGCAGCACGGCGTGTTGAACAACTGGGACAGCGAGTCGCCGGTTTTTCTGGACCCGCAGCGCCCGACCTGGGCGCGTACGCTGGGCAACTACGGCCAGTCGACGGATTACATTGGCCGCTGGCATGTGCGCCCGGATCTGGGCGCAACGGATTTCGGCTTCACGACGGATTTGCCCGACTGGAAATACGGCAAGTGGCGCGAAGCTGAAGGGATTCCGCCCGTCCCCAAAGCAAACGGCCTGTGGGGGGAGGTCGACCCGCACATTACCCCGGCGCAAAGTAAGGTAGCCTGGACGGTGGACCGAATCATCGAAGCCGTGAAGGAACGCACCGAACAGGGAGAGCACTTTTGCATTCGTGCGGAAACGATTGAGCCGCACCTGCCCTGTCGCCCGCCTGCGTCGTTGATGGAAGCTTTTCCGGTGAAGGACATTCCGCCGTGGGGCAGCTTCTACGATACGTTTGAGGGCAAGCCCTATGCGCAGGCGCAGCAACTGCGCACCTGGAATATAGAAAGCTGGACCTGGGACGACTGGGCACCGGTGGTGGCCCGGTATCTGGCGGAAATCGCGAACATCGATCTGCAGATTGGCCGGCTGCTGGATTACCTGGATGAAGCGGGCCTGGTCGAGGACACGCTGGTGATCTACACCGCCGACCACGGCGATATGTGCGGGGGACACCGCATGATCGACAAGCACAACATCATGTACGATGATGTGGTGCGCGTGCCCCTGTTAATGCGCTGGCCGCGGCAGATCGCCCCCGGCAGCCAGACGGAGGCGTTTGTGATCAACAGCATCGACCTGCCGCCCACGTTTTGCGACGTCTTCGGCGTGCAGCCTCCGGCGAGTTTCTCAGGCAAGAGCCTGCTACCGCTGATGCGGGGCGAAGGCGGGGAGTTTCGCCAGAGCGTCTATTCGACGTACCATGGCAATCAGTTTGGGCCGTACTCGCAGCGGATGGTGGCCGACCGCCGCTACAAGTACATTTGGAATCCCACCGCGGAGGATGAATTTTACGATCTGGAACGCGACCCCAACGAATTGCACAACCGGGCTACTGACCCGGCTTGCCAGGAGTTGCTGGCCCAGATGCGCCGCCGGTTGATCCGCTGGCTGGAGGAGACCGATGACCGCCTGCTCAACCGCTGGACGCGGGCGCAGCTCGAAAACGGCTGGAAGGTGTAGGGCGTCGATGGCTCGGCGGATTTTTAGGCCGGGCAGCACACCGCGTGCGTAACGATCGCGTTGCAACAGGGCACGGCAATTGACAGAAACCCTTGTATATTCATAGGGGTTTTCCTGTTCGCCGATCAGGCGGCGCCCCTCGATTCACCTCTTATCCTCATACATCCATGTTGCGTTCGTTTTGCTATCGAGCGCTGGCAGCCTGCACGGGTCTGGCCAGTGTCTCCTCACTTTTCGCCGGGACCATCCGTGACGATGTTCCCGAGCAGACCTACATCGACTTCGGCCAAAATCATCCCTTCAGCGACGCGATCGCAATTCTGGAGACTTCGCGTCCGGACGGGAACTTCGCCTCGACGGCCACGCTGATCTCGCCGACCCAGGTGCTGACGGCCGCGCACCCGTTTTTGACGCTCAATGATGACTTTGAAATAATCGGCCAGGCCAGCGCAGCCCAGGTGACCTTCGGCGTCGACAATGTGAACGACTTTTCCGGCGCCTTCAGCCGTTTCGTCAGTGCGGTGGATCTGCTTTTCGAAGCGGTGCCGCTGGGAGCGGGCAGCCGGGTGGCGGTTGATTTGGCCATCATCACGCTGGCGGAGCCGGTCTTCGGGATCGATCCGGCGCCCCTCATTTTTGGCACGCTGCCCTCACTGCCTGCGGGCAGTGCGTTTGTCACTCAAAACGTCGGCTTCGGCCAGTTTGGCGATGGTGTGAACGGCGTGACCGGCGGCTTTGGCGTCAAGCGTGGTGGGCGCAACCTGGCCTTTGAGGTTCCGGGCTTCGATAACTTTCTTTTTGCCGTGCACGACGACCCCGCGGACAACCCCGACCCGTCGGTGGATGTGCCCTCGCTGGCCGATGAGTACACGCCCCTGCCCGGCGACAGCGGCAGTGGCTTGTGGCTGCAGGACGACAGTGGTGAGCCGTTGGGCATCGTCGGGGTGACCTCGTTTGGATTCACCACGGATGAAGGCGCGGAAGTCGGTGAATACAGCACCACTGTCGGTTACAGTCTGACCGGTCCATTTGTGACCCTCAACGATGGCGGCGATCTGGAATTGGCCATCCCCGAGCCTTCCATGGTGGCGCTGCCCTTTGGCCTGATGGCTGGCGTGTTTGTGATCTGCCGGTCGCGGCGGCTGCGTCGACAGGCTTAGCCCTGGGCCTCCTGCCATTCTGACAGGCGTGCGTGGTACGTCTGCGCCGCGCAAACTTTTGAAACCTGCTCAGTCCTGACGGCCCTCGATGAGGGCCAGCAGGACGGCGGCGGCAATGCCTAGGCGGCGGTCGAGGACGAGGTTTTCGTCGGGTGAGAAGTCGAGCTTCATCTTGAGCACGAGCGGGTTGAAGTGCTGCTTGAAGCTGAAGAGCCGCTCGCCTGCCGGACTTGTGCCGAGAAACGCCTGCGGGATGAGGTTGGTGGCGAAGCGCCGCAGCAAGGCCTTGCCCATACTGTCCTCACGGATCAGGGCGATGTCGCGGTCGTTGATGTCGAGCACACTCCATTCATCGCGAAAAAGCGACTTGGCCCCTTTGCGCCGCAAGGCACCGATGCGCTGATCCGTCGTGACGTCGACAACATCATACATCGCTGAGAAATCGATGATGTTGCGGGCCTGAATCTGCAGCAACGGCTGTTGCTGTGCCTCGTCCGCGTAGATCCGGATGTCCTCACGCAGCTTCAAGGCTTTTTGCCGGGTGTAGGCGACCAGACGCTCCTCGCTGTTGTGGACTGTCAGGGCGTTGCCGAGAACGGTCATCACCTTACGCCGCAGCGCGTAGTGCGTATCGGTGTACAGTTCGGGGATTTCGGAGGGCGAGGGAGGCGAATCAGCAGGCGACATAACAACGCAAGTTGCGGTACGTGCATAGGTGCATGATGTGCCCATGCAAGCAAAACATATCTGCGTGTGCAGAAAGTTTGTACGCAGAAATTAGCTGCGTTACCCAATCGGATTAGAACCCGGGGTGAGCTTCTGCTGGCTGCCCTGCCAGATAAGTTCGCCGGAAGTGTCTTCCGGGAGTTCGACCGACCCTCGCAAGACCGCGCCCTCGAAGGCAAAGTTCACGCCGATGGTACCGCGCGGGTGCGGCAGGGTCGCGGCAATTTTTTTCAGCGACCCAGGCTGTGGTTGAATACGCACGGTTTTGAAACCGGGGGAAGCGGGCCGAATGCCGGCGATCGAGGCGGGCAGGTGAAACAGCGGGTGGCTGGACCACGCGTGGCAGTCCGAGCGCGTGGGCTCCTGGTGTTCGAAGCCGGTGCGCGCGCCCGTGGCGACCATCTCGCGCCAGGCGCTGAGGCGATCAATGATCGCCTCGCCTTTACCGAGTTCGGCCAGCACATCGAAAAGCAGGCTGCGAAAGAAAAAGGAGGCGGGCCAGAGCGTTTCGTCGCTCAGGGCGTTCTCGATGAGGGTTTGGGTCTGGGCTTGCGGCAACAGGTGCGCCAGTGCGGCCCAGATTTGCGCCTGCTGCGACCACGACTCGCGTTGGTCGTCGTCGGCGAAGAGGTGGCGTTGCTTATCGAAGAAGCGCTGTCGGAGGGTCTCGGCTAGGCGGTCGGCCTTGGCCTGCCAGACGTCGACGCGAGCGGGGTCGCCCAGGTGTTTTTCGAGCCGGGCCATCTGCTGCAGGCTGTAGGTATACAGCAGGTTCATGATGGCGGAGATGCCGATTTTGCCCGAGGCGGGCGTGCCGAGCCTCCAGCCGGCCACCCAGTCGCCATAGGGCCAGCCGGGCAGGTTTTCCAGCAGCCCGTCACTGTTTTCAAAGCGCTCGAACCAGTCATGCGTGGTGCGCGCGCCCGGGATGAACTGCCGCAGCCAGTCGGGATCATCGCGCCAGTCAAGATAGTCGCCGAGCATCCAGGTCCAGGCCAGGCAGAACATGGGGATGAGCTGGTCCTCGCGGCTGGGAAAACGCGAGCAGCTGACCCCGGCAAAGCGCCGGCGTGAATGCGCGAAGATCTCGATGGCGCGGCGGGGGAGGCGGTCATCGCGGGTGAGCGCGTAGGTGGTCAGCACTTCTAGGCGCGTGTCGAAGACGTACATCAGCTGCTCGTAAAACGGGCAGTCCATGTAAGTCTCGTGGCTGCACATCTCCAGGCCGCGCCGGGAGATTTTTCGGATGGGCTGAATCCAGTCATCCTGATCGCAGGTAAACGCGTCGGCGTATTCGTACGGATAGTGCGTCTCCAGAATTTGGATACGGTGAAGGGTCAGCGCTTCGCTGGCGGTGCGCACGCGCAACAGCAGGTACCGCCCGGCGCGCCACCAGTGGGGCCGCATCACACGCTGGTCGCCACCGTCGCATATGAATGTGTCGTTGAGCCCGCGAAAAACTTTGCCAATGAAAGTGTTTCGATTGCCCTTCTGGTGCTGGCGACCCTGGGTCATGCCGTTTTCGGCTTCGATCAACCCCTCGGACCAGTCGACGGTGATTTCGGCATCGCGCCCGCCGGCGACCAAAACTTCGGCGTAGCCACAAAAATAGTCGTCGAGGTCGATCAGCACGCTCAGCTGGCTGTTGGGCTCAAGGTGCAGATCGTGTTCGAGCGGGTTTTTCCAAAAAGCTTCCACCTCGGCGATCGCTTCGTGGGCGGCGTCTTCGGGCTGAAAGACATACAGGGGGGAGTCCCAGCCGTTGGCGTTGACGAAGTCATCGACCACGGCCACCACCCGGCCCGGGCGTACCGGGCGGTAGTGCATCTCGGGCAGGCGTGCAGGGGCCAGCCGCCAGCGTGGATGGACGACCCCATACGGATTGCCGGTGTAGGGTCCGCGCACAACGGCGGGCGCCTTCCAGGGGCGGTCGCCATCGGTCCAGGGGAAGGCGCGGGCATCGAAACGCAGGCACATGCCGACGCCAAAAGAGGGCTGGAAGTTGCGCTCCACCTCCATGGCCAGCCCGCTCAGCTCGCAGACCTGCCAAGGTGCGGTGCCGGTGCTGATGTGCGCGTGCCAGCCCTTGTCTTCGGCGGCGAGGACAAAGCCAGGGGCCAGCGTCTCCCGAGCCAGCGGAGCCTTTTCACCCAGCCACCAGACGAAGACCTCCAGCGTGTGGCTGCTTGTATCGAGATTTTCGATACGAAAACTCGAAAAGGCATAGGCCTCGATGCCGGCGGCCTCGGGACCGGCACCGATGCGCCGCCCATCGATGGCCAGCTCGAATCGCTGGTCGGCGGAAAGGTGCAGCAACAGCGGTCCGTCCTCGGCGGTGGTTTCAAAATCCAGGCGGAAGCAGACGAAGGCCTTGTGGTCGGCTTGCAAGTCGGGATGCCACAGCCAGGCGCCGTTTTCGATCGCATAGCGCGGCACGATGCCGGCGTCCATGGGCTGGAGGTCGTCGAGGAAGACTTTTTCTGCCGTAAAATGCGGCGGGGAGGATGGATGAGCCGTGGAGAAAAACATGCGCAACGAAGGGATTGAAAGGTTGAGCCCGTTGAAGGAGGTACCGGGCTCGAAACCTGAAAATTCTGACAACGCCGCCGCGCTGTCGATGCTCAATCTTCCGGGGTCGCCAGGCGGGTCTCAAACTGGAAAAACAGATGCGGCTCGTTTAAGCCTGGACCCGTGTAGATGAAGACTTGCTGCACCCTGCCGTTTTCCAGAGGGATGGCCTCGGCGATTTCAACATCCTCCGCCGGCACTGCTTCAAAGCCGTCGGCCGGATCGAGGCTGTAGGTCAGCAAGTAATGGGTGTGCGGGTCGTCCGGCGGGCGCACGAGTTCTAGCTCAACCGCCGGCTGCGGCTCGGTTTGCAGTGTCATGCGTGCGTCCATCTCGGGCGTCCCCTGCAATCGGTAGACTTTTTGGTCGGCTTTGCTGGAGACGTAGATGTTGCCAAATCGGTCGCGTCCAAAGCGCATGTTTGCCCGCGCGTCACCGACGACGTCCGTAAACGTCGTCAACTCGCCCGCGTCGTCGATGATGGGCAACTCCTGCGCTTCACTGACAGTATCGATGTCTTGGAGGGCGGCGAGACTGCCGTAAAAAATCTGGTCGGTGGAGAGGTTTCCGAAGAGGTAAAGCCCTTCGATCTCTTCGGCCCAAAATCCTGAGTAGTATTCACCACCGACCACGGCGGCGCGTCCAAACGAGGCATTCACAGAGGCGTTACCCTCGTGCGTGAACTGAAAGACCGGGTAAATGTAGCCGTCATCGTGGGGTCCGCTGCGGGCGACCGTTTCCTGTCGGGGGTTGGAGCGATCCGGATCGCGGACCCAGTAGGTGACCGCGGGTTCTTCGGAGTCGCCATCGGGCACCCAGCGCATGGAAGCATCGGCTCCCAGTGGCTCGCCTGTGTCCTGATCGGCAAAGCAGGCGATGAAGGTGCCTTCGCGGATGGGCCATCCGTAATTGCCGCCTGCGACAGCTACGTTGATTTCTTCGACGGCCTGGTCGCCGGCTTCGCCAACGATCACCTCTCCGTTCGGACCGAACGAAAGCGTCAGCGGATGCCGGAAACCTTTCGCAAAAATCTCCTCTTTGGAGCCTTCGACTCCGACAAAAGGATTATCCAGCGGAATGGTGTAGGCGGCGTTGATGCCTGGCTTGCGGCCGATGAGTGCCAGTTCCGCCTCGGTCAGGATGGACAAATCGCGCGGGTCGATACGGATAACCGATGACTGGATCGTGCTGAAATCCTGGCCGACGCGCGAGATGTCGGACTCTTCGCGTGTGTTGACCAGCGGTCCACCATTGGTTCGCCAGCCATTGTCGCCAAAGGTGCAATACAGCAGGCCATAATCCGGGTCACCCGGCGCGGCTTGGGGATTGAAGCCGATGTGGCTGGCCGTGTGATAATCATGCTCAAAGCTGATGCGAAAAATTTCCCGAAACGTGGGCTGGCCGTCCACGAGCTGGTTAAAATTCCATTCTCCCAAGACATACAGGGTCAGTACGAAGTCGGAGCCAAACTCGATGCCGTTGCCGTCGTCGCTTTCCTTTTGAATGGTGTAGACGAGTCCGTTTGAATCGTAATCTGGATGAAAAGCCAGGCCACGCAGACCCGTGGAAGGTGCCCACCCGTTTGAATCCAAAAAGCCGGGCCGAAGCGCATCGACGTCGAGGAAAAGCTCCTCGGAGTGTTCGCCGTCCAGACCATAGCGCCAGATACGGCCCTCCTTGAGTACAAAGTACAGATGGTCGTTCCAGGGTACGATTTGTTGGCAGAGCCCCTCGCCCGGGAGCGAAGCCCATTCGACCAGGCGCACGCCCTGTGACGGCGGACCCACCGGGACCGCGCCCAAGCCGAGCGAAACGAGGGTCTCGCCTTCAGGCAGTTGCTCGGGTGCGAAGAAGTGGGTCGACGCGTTTAGGCTAAGGCTGTGAGCAAAGCAGGCGGCTACTGCGAGACTACGACCAATGAGACGCTGGGAGGGGACGAGAGACATTTTGAGGGACCACGGGATTGCAAGTGTTACCTTGTGATAATGACCGTCGTGCCTTTGGGCGTCAATCTGCAAAGCAATGAGTCTGCCTTCGCAAGTAAGGCAGCTCAGTGCGTGTCCGCTTAGAGCACGACCTTCACCTGGTGGGTGCCGGAGCTCTCCTTGAGGATCGGCGGGCCCTCGACTTTGGAGCCGTTGAGCGTGAGTTCGCGCACGCCTTTTTCGTTGCCGGCGGTGTTGTCGATTTCGATCTCGTAGCGCGCCCCGCGAAAGGTGCGCACGATGCCGGCGGTCGGCACCTCGCGACTGAGGCAAGGATCGATCAGCAGGCCGTCGTAATGCCGCCGAGCGCCCAAAATCCATTCGACCAACAGAAGGTTGAACCAGGAGCAGGTGCCGGTGCGCCAGGGGTAGTGAGCCTTGCCGTAGGTTTCCTCCAGCGTCATGTAGCAATTGGTGAAGGAAAAGGGCTCGGTGCCGGATTGGGAGACCGGATTCTCCAGGCTGTCGGGCGCGACTTTTACGAAGGTGCGCCAGGCCTGCGCGGCCCGCCCTAGCATGCAATCGGCCACGCCCTTGAAGCCAGCGGCGTGGTTGTAGCAGCCACCGTTTTCGGCCCAGCCGGGTCGGCTGGCTGAAAACTTGCCGATGCGTTGGTCAAACTGCGTGAAGGGGGGCGCGCAGATGGAAAAGCCCACGTCGCACTCGATCCGTTCATCGACAGCCTCCATGCACTGTGCGGCGCGCCCATTGATAGCGGTTTGCGAGAGCACGGCCCAGGACTGCGGGTTGACAAAAATCTTGGCCTCTTCGTTCGCGTCCGAGCCGACCACAAAGCCGCTGCCGCAGAGGGTGCGTCGGTACCAGCGGCCATCCCAGGCAACGTCGTTGAGTACTTTGGAAAAATGCGCGTGCCACTCGGCGGCTTCCTTTTCAATAGCGGCGTCGCCGCGACGGCGTGCCAGTTCCTGGACCTCCAGCAGGCCAAAGGCGAGTTGTTGCGTGACCATGACGGACTCGCGCGCGCCGGTTTCCTCCGAGGGTTCCAGCCCGTCGTTCCAGTCGGCAAAGTGCTGGTCGCAGAGGCCGTTTTCGCCGGTGTCGTTGGCCAGGTAGCGCATGGCGCGCAGCATGTGATCCCAAATGCTGCCTTTCTCATTGGAGCGATAGTAAGGAACCTCTTCGTCGAGCAGGGAAAACTCGCCCGACTCGCGGATGAGTGCGGGCACGCTCTGCAAAATCCAGGCAGGCTTGTCGGAATAGGTCTTGTCGTTCAGCGGACGGAAGCCATGCGGGACGCTGCCGTCGGCGTACTGCGAGCTGAGCGCGCGCAGGAGATTGGCGCGAGCCATCGGGTAGTCGAAGAGCGCGACGCCCATGTCGTTTTGCAGGTTGTCGCGGAAGCCGCTCTTGTTGATCAGGTAGGAGACCATCTGGTGCTTGGACCACTGGTTGATCAGCGCCTCGGTGTGCGGCTGTCCAATGGATACCGTGTATTGGCCAGCCCATGCCAACTCCTGCTGCTTTTGCTCCTCGACCCAGCCCTCGATGGCTTCAGGCGATGTCTCGTCGAGCAGGCTGGTGACCGCCTCCTTGGACGCGCAGGGCCCCAGGAGAAAATCAACGCGGGCGGTGGCCCCGGGCGCGATCTTGACCTTGGCCTGGACGGTTGCTGCGCAGTCCGGGCCTACGCCGTGGCGGTTGTCGGCGTTCCAGCCCCAGAGGATTTTGGGAGTGGCGATGGAAAAGTCGGTGCGGGTGAAGTAGTCGCGGTAGCCGCTGGCCGCGTGGAAATCCTTCAGGCAGACGAGATAGCCCTTATAGCGATCGTGCGGGGCGTGGCGGTCGCGGTTGTAAACGATCACGCCGTTGATATCCGGCTCGACCCGCGAATGGTTGTCCTTCCAGACGCCGCCGCCGGTGGCTGTGTTGCCGTTTAGCTGGAAGAGAGCGTATCCAAAAACGGATACATCCTTGGGCTGGTCGGAGGTGTTTTCGAGTGTGACGGTCCAGATTTCCTGCACGCGGTGCTTGGGCACGAACACACGCTGCGTGGCGCGGATGCCCACCGCGGTGCCGGTGGTGACGGTCTGCCAGGGATAGTAGCGGCAGGAACGGTCAGCAACGGCGGCCGGCGCCGGGCAGCCCCAGGGCGAGAAGGTCGTGTTATCGGCATCGTCGCGGATGAAGAGGTACTTGCTGTCGTAGCTGACCAGGTCGACGCCGTTGCCATCGTGGTCACGCCACTTCATGTGCCCGTCGCCGATATTCGTGGCCTCGAAGTAGGCTTCGTCATCGCCGGGCTGATTGAAGTGCAGGTTGACCCATTTTTTGGGCGGCTCGTTCTCGAGCAGGAAGCAGTGCTCGTCGGGAAGGAAGCGTCCGTATTGATGGATGGAGGGATTGGTCTGGATAGTCATGAGAAAATGGATACAGCAGGTTCCTAGGCTTCGATTTTCACAGCCTCCGCGCGCGTTGCCGCTGGATTCGCAGCAAACTTGCAGCGAACTTGTTCAAGCGCCTGCACGCAAACCGCGTGCAGCCCGTGGGTGTAAAACTCGGGCAGGTCCTCGTCCCAGAGCACTTCGACATCCATAAGTTGGAGGCCGTCGATGTGTCGCGCGTAAAGGCCGGGACAATCGTGGGCAAAGAGCGAGTGGGCGGGGTCGGCGGCGGGGCGCAGGTCGAAGTTGCCGCCGGTCGCGGTCACCATTGGGCCGTTCTTGATCCGCAGCCGCAGCTGTTGAAAGCGAATGTCTTCCAGGCATGCACCCTCGCGTCCCCAAAGCAGGACGCCCTGCTCGGCCTCGGCGAGAATGTTGCTGAAACGCACGCGGCGGATGGGCGCGCTGGGACGGCCCTCAAAGCGCGGCACCGTGGACAGGTGGATGGGCTCGCCGTGACCCCACCAGGTTCCATCAAGCAGGCGTGTTTCGATGGTGATGTTGTCGAAGAAAACATCCTCGATGGGTGCTTCCTCGCGGGCGTAGATGCCGATGCCGCGATTGGAGTCGTAGATTTGAAGGTTGCTGAAGCTGAGGCGACGAATCGGGTACGGGCCGTAGCCGATGCGGATACCCGAGGAACGTGAAACCAGGTGGCAATTCGACACGCAGACATGCTCAGAGACGGGTGCCTTGTTGCCAAAGGGGCGTTCTTCGACCGGGGCGATCACGCGGTCGAGCCGTTCGTTTGGCTCGAAGCCGGAGACGATGATGGCGTCGTCGCCGGCACGGATATCGCAATTGACAATACGGACGTTACGCGAGGCGGTGCAATGAATACCATCACTGTTGGGTACGCACAAGTCGTTGAGAATGGTGACGTTGTCCGCGAGTATGTTTTCGCAGGTGCCGAAGCGGACGGCCCAGGTCGGTGCATTTTTTAGCGTGAAATCGCGCAGCACGACGTGGCTACAAAAGTAGAAGGTGACGGTCATTCCGAGGTTGAACTTCCGGTAGATTGGACCGTCCACGTGGAAGGTGTCGGGGGGCAGATAGTCGTCGCCCTGGCGCGTGAACGAGGTGTCCCAGTCGGCGCTGTCGTGGTTGCGCGTGGGGTCGTAGTTGCCGGGCGAGTTGCCGTCGACCACGCCGGTTCCCGTGACGCTGACATGTTCGGCATCCTCCGCGTACAGAATCCCGTGACGCCGAAAGGTCTTGAGGTAGTGGTCGCGGTTGGGGCTCCCCAACAGCACGGAGCCCGGCTCCAGGTGCAGGTTGACGTGGCTTTTGAGGACGAGCGTGCCGCAGGAGTAGGTGCCCGCGGGCACCAGGACTGTGCCGCCGCCGGCTTCGTGGCAGGCGTCGATCGCCTGCTGGATTTCAGCGGTGCAGAGCTCATCGGTATTGGCACCGTAATCGAGAATGGAGTGAGGCATGGGGCAGCAGCTTGTGATGTGTTTTAGGCACGCTCGGGCGGCGGTGGCTCGTCGGCGACGCGTGTCTCGCTGCCGTCGACGTTGGAGCCCAACATGAGCAATTCGCAGGGTTTATCGCCGAAATTGCGAAAGGTGTGGAACGCGCCGCAGCGCTTGAAAATAGAGTCCCGCGGTTGGAGGGCGTGCCAGGTGCCTTCGAGGCAGATGTGGCAAGTGCCTTGGAGGACGAAGAACCACTCTTCCTCGAGAGTGTGCGTGTGATAGCGTGTGCTGGTGCCACCGTGCGGCGGGATGCGCGTCAGGCGCACCTCGAATTGATCGCACCCATGTGCCTGCCAAAGCGCTTTGAATTCGCCCAAGGGTTCTTCGACGCCTGGCTTGGTTTTCGGCAGCCAGGGAAGTTCGGCAGTGTGGACGATAGCGGACATGGCGGCGACGGGCTACTTGCCGGTAAAATTTGGCGGACGTTTTTCTAGAAAGGCGGCCAGACCTTCCCGCGCATCGCTCGTGTTGAGGCAGCGCAGGTAGGCGGCGTCCTCGGCGAGAAAGGATTCGCGGGCGTCGACCCCGGCCAGGTGGTGCATCAGCCATTTGTTTTCGCGCAGGGCCAACGGTGGTTGCGCGGCTAGCTCAGCGGCAAGTCTGCGGGCCTCGCCCAGAAGTCGACCGGCGGGCACAACCCGATGGAGCAGGCCCCACTCGCTGGCGGTGCGCGCGTTGATGGTTTGGCCGGTCAGGCACAGCTCTGTCATGCGCGCGTGGCCGAGGTAGCGGTACAACTGGCTCATGCCCCAGCCCCCGGGCCAGCCCAGCTTGATCTCTGGCATGGAGAAAGTGGCGGTGGTGCTGGCCAAGCGAAAATCACAGGCGGCCGCCAGTGTGCAGCCGCCGCCAAAGGCGTAACCGTTGATAGCTGCGATGACTGGCTGCGGCAACGCGGCAAGGTGATTCGCAAGACGCCCCTGACGTTGTCCGAAATCGCTGGCCTGGGCCAGGCTCATCGCCTGAACCGCGTGCAGGTCTGAGCCCGCGCAGAAGCTCTTGCCCGCCCCGGTCACGATCAAGACGCGAAGGCTGCCCGCCTGATCCGCCAGCCAGGGCAGCAGCTTATCGAAGTCCTCCAGGGTGTCCGGATGCAGTGCGTTGAGGGCGTGGGGCCGGTGGTTGACCAGGATGCCGATGGGCCCTTCCGCGCGCAACTGCAGGTTTTTCAACGTCGGCAGCGGACCGGATCGAGGCTGCAGATCGCTCCCGGGCGCGACCTTGCCAACGGGTTCCGTGGTCTTGGTCGGCGCGTCCGAATTTGCAGAAATTGCAGGGTCCCGTTCAGATTTGGCAGGCGCGGCTTCGTCATAGAGGTGCTGGGTGAAGCGCTCGATATCAACGACCGCCCGGGTGTGGCTGCCCTGGCCGATCTGCTGCTTCGCATCGTAAGCGGAAACCGCAAATTCCGCGGCACGCCGGTTCAGCCCGATGAGTTCAGCGGTGGCGCGGACCGGGCCGCCAATGGGCGTCGCCGCCAAGTGGGCAATGTTGACGTCCACGCCCACGGATTCCTCCTGTGCATCAAGGTGCGGTGCCAGGAGTTTGCGCGCGGCCTGCTCCATCAAGTGAATCATGGAGGGCGTGGAAAAGACGGTGGCTTGGTCGCGACGCCCCAGGGTGATCGCATGCGTGGGTTTGGCGACCCAGGTCAGTTCCGCTTTTTGACCGATTTTCAGGCCGCGCTCGCTCAGGGGTTGAAGCGTCGGCATCGGTTCAGCGGAGGGTTTCGGTAACGGTCAGAATCCACGGCCCTTCGGCAGAAACCGGAATAGGCCCTTCGCCGGGTGACTTGAAGAGCCCGCTCACGGACATCTGGCCTTCCAGGCGGACCGACTCGTCCATGTAAGTGCGCAGGTTGCGGCGAATCTGCCCGGTCATCTCGAAGGAGCCGCGCATGCCGGTGCTCAGCTCGCGATCGATCTGCTGCAGCGCGTTGCCGGTCAGCTTGACGTCGATCACGGCTATGGGCTCGCCGTTGCTCCGCTCCACATCCTTCAGGGTCAGTTCGGCGGTGGCGTTGAAGGAGTTGGCCGAGCGCTTGCCCAGAAAAACCGAAGCAGGCGGATTCCAGGTGAAGCCGATAGGCACCGGTTGCTCGGGGTAAACCTTGGGTGCATCGTCGTCGAGCTTGAGTTCCTGCATGGCGGTGACCTGTTCGGGCGTGGGGTCGGCATCCACCAGCGAGGGCACCCAGAGGTCTCCGATCTTGCGCACCCGCACGGTGTGGCCCAGCAGGGGATGTTGCTCCAGGCCGTCGTTGACGCGTTGCCCCAGGCGGCTGAGGATTTTGCGCTCCTCGCCTTCGGTAAAGCGCACCGTGAAATCGAGCGGTTCGCCGGTCCGCGGGTCTTCCTTGAGCGTTTGCCCATGCCGGGTGAGCACCTGCGTCGTGCTGATGGTGAGGCGCTCGCTGCGGTCGGGGAAGTCGTAAGTGAAGAGGTGGTTCGGACGCTCCGAAACCATGCGCCGGGTCACAATTTTTCCCTCGAGCGGGTAGCGTCCATCGAGGTCGAAAAGAAAAAGGTCCTGGGCAAAGACGCTCGTGGGCAACAGCCCAAGTACAACGAGCAACAGCCAGGAGCATCGACTGCCAAAAAGAGGTGGCAGGCAGAGACTGCGGAGGGAAAGAGGCATGGTGGGAAGACGCTCATTCCCAGTCAGAAGGCGTGCGGTGGCAAGGATTCTTCAGCCCAAATCAGTTGGAATTCGACAATTACAGGTACGCGACCGCATGCGTGGCTTCGACTCAGGCAAAAAGCAGGGAAGACTGGCTGCAGCCTGTTTATTCGGGCAGGTGCAGCAGGCGACGGGCGTTGTCTTGGGTGATGGCTATGAGTGTGGTAGCGTCCAGTCCGGCGCGATGCAGCCATGCGTGAGTGGTGGCAAAGTCGGCGTGGGTTCGTTTGCTCGGAGCCACGCGCAGGGGATAATCCGTGCCAAAGAGCAGACGCTCGGCACCCACGCAGTCGACCATCGTCCGGCAGATGCGCGGTTCGTACAGGAGCGGAGCCGCCGCCAGGTCGAAGTACAAATTTTCAAAGGAGGCGGCCAGCCGCCGGTTGAGGGCAAAGATCGGCAGCAGCCCACCCAGATGGGCCAGGATATAGGTAGTCTCTGGATGGGCACAGGTGTGGTTGAGCAACAGGTCCAGCGGCGTTTCCACGCGCCCGGGATAGCGCGCACCCACCGGCTCGGTAACGTGCACGAGCAGCGGCACCTGCGCCTTGGCGGCAAATTCGGCCAAAGCATCCCAGGTTGCGGGTTGTTCATGCAGGGCGTTGACGCCTGGGTGCAATTCACCAAAGCCGTTGAAGCCAGCCTTGAGGGCGCGCTGGGCTTCGGCCAGCACGGCTGCGGTTCCCTCGGCAAAGGGCAGGGCGGCAAACGCCGAGAGACGGTCCGAGTGGGAGCGCAGGCAGTCGCTTAAAAAATCGTTTTGCGCGCGAACGGTGGCGGCCTGCTCCCAGTACCAGCTTTGTAGGACGGTGCGCTCGATGCCGTCGGCGTCCATGGCCGCGAGCAACTGATCCGTACGGACCCAGTCCTGAAGCGAGGGACGATCCGTCGGCGCAACGCAGGCCAGCCACAGGTGCTCGTGGTTTGCCTTTCCCCAGTCCAGCGGATCGGCGAGCACTTCCGCGCTGTAGTGGTGCGCATGGCAATCGATGCAACCGCTGGCGGGCATGGCTCGCTGAGAATGGGCAAACTACGGCAGCTTGAGGTCTGCCAGCAGTCGCTCCATGCGCGCACGGCAAGGGTCGATGTGTTTGTAACCCTCGCGGATCTGCTCCGGGGTCTGCACGAAACGCTGCGTGCCGAAACGCTCGAGCTTGTAGCCGCTGTGCTCCATGAGGCCTTCTACTGTCTCCACATCCATCTCCAGATGAAATTGCAACCCGAGAACGCGGTCGCCGTACACAAAGCCCTGATTCGGACAACCCTCGCTGGAGGCAATCGAACGCGCCCCATCAGGCAATTCGTAGGCATCCTGGTGGAAGTGGAAGACGGTTTGCGGACCATCGGCGAACTGAACCGGGAACCAGCCGTGCTCGCGCTCAGGTGAAGAGACCACGTCACCGCCGAGCACATAGGCGATGAATTGCGCGCCCAGGCAGATTCCAAGCGTTGGTTTCTCTGCCGCTAGGTTGGCCCGAATGAGTTCCAACTCGGGGTATAGCCAGTCGATCTCGGTGCGTTCTTTAACGCCCTGCGGACCGCCCATCACGAGCAGAATACCGTAATCGTCGAGGCTGGCGGGCAGGCTGCGCTCCCAGGCGTTGAAGCACTCGATGGACCAGCCGTTGGCGTGCGCCCAATCGCTAAAGAGAGCTGGACCCTCGTAGGGAACGTGTTTCAGACAGGCGATGGTTTTTTCGCGACTCACTCGGGCAAACAACCGCGCACCCGCGCGCATCGCAAGTTTCATGAAGCAGGATTTCTCCACAGCCGGTACATTGACGCCACGGGCAAACTGGCGGATTCTCTGGCCGCTTGCCCTTATGCTGACGTTCTTCATCGCCTCGAGCCGCTCCAGTATTGCCGTGCCGATGCCGCCGGTCGTCGGCTTCGACAAGGTCATTCATTTTTTTGCTTACGGCCTGCTGGGCACGCTGGTCGTGCGTCTACCCAGGGTGCGGCGGTTGCGGGCGGGCGCGTTTTGGGCGGCGGTGGCGGTGGCCACGGGCTACGGCGTCTTCGACGAACTTTACCAGAGCACCACTGGACGCCACGCCGACGTCTACGACTGGATCGCCGATGCGCTCGGGTCCGCCTTTTTCGTAGCGCTGTACTTGCGCTGGGCGCGTTACCGACGCCTGCTGGAATGCCCGGTCGGTAAGTTGTTCAAAACCTCCCAGCCCGCCCACAAGGCGTCATGAAGACGGAAGCCGCCATCGAACAGATCCGCGAGCTGCGCGAGGAGGTGCAGCATCACCGCGACCTTTACTACAAGGAAAATGAGCCGGAGATTTCCGACAGCGCGTACGATGCGCTGGAACGCAAACTTCGGGACCTGGAAGCCAAGCATCCGGAGGCCGTGGAGGCTCTGGGCGAAGCCTCGCCCGCGCAGTCGGTCGGCAGCGATCGCATCGAGGGGTTTGAAACGTATCGCCACCGCCAGCAGATGCGCAGCCTCGACAACACCTACAACGAGGACGAACTGCGCGAGTTCGACGCCCGCCTGCAACGCCTGCTGGGGGACGTCGCGTATCGCTACATTATCGAGCCGAAGATCGACGGGGTAGCCGTCAGCCTGACCTTTGAACAGGGGGAGTTGGTGCGGGCGGTGACCCGGGGCGATGGCGTGACCGGCGACGTCATCACCCACAACACACGAAACATTGCCAGCCTCCCCCGGAAATTGAAGGGCAAGGATTTTCCACAAATCATGGAGATTCGCGGCGAGATTTACATGACCCTGGAGGCGTTTCGGAAGGTCAATCAGGAGCGCGAGGAAGGCGGGCTGGAAGTGTTCAAAAACCCCCGCAATCTGGCCGCCGGTACGGTCAAGTTACTCGACCCCAGCCTGTCGGCCAAGCGTCCGCTGGAGGTCGTGCTGCACGGGCTGGGTCACTGCGAGCCCAAGCGACCGACCGAAACCCAGAGCGATTTTCACGCACAGATCGAATCTTGGGGCCTGCCCGCCGTCGAGAAACACTGGACGGCCGCAAGCATCGACGAAGCGTTGGAATGCATCCATGAATTGGATACGCTTCGTAAGAATTTTGAGTACCCGACCGATGGCGCGGTGGTGAAGGTCGACACCTATGCGCTGCACGAGGAATTGGGCACGACCTCGAAAGCCCCACGCTGGGCCATCGCCTATAAGTTCGCCCCCGAACAGGCGACCACGCGTCTCAAGGCGATCACCATTCAGGTCGGACGCACCGGCACGTTAACCCCGGTTGCCGAGTTGGAACCGGTCGAGTTGGCCGGGACCACCGTCTCGCGCGCCACCCTGCACAATGAAGATGAAATCAAGCGCAAGGACATCCGCGTGGGCGACCTTGTGCAGGTGCAAAAGGCTGGCGAGATCATTCCCCAGGTGCTGGGCGTCGATCTGGACAAGCGCCCGGACGAGGCTGTGCCCTTTGATTTCTCGGAGTATCTTAAAGCGCAGGGCATCGAGGCCGAACGGATTCCGGGGCAGGCGGCCTGGCGCTTGAAAGGACGCGACGATCCGCAAATGCGGCGGCGCTCCCTGGTACATTTTGCCGGACGTCAATGCATGGATATTGAGGGCCTGGGCACCGCAGTGGTGGAACAGCTATTGGATGTCGAACTTGTCAAGGATGCCGCCGATCTGTACAAGCTGAGCGTGGAGGACCTGCTACCTCTGGAACGTTTCGCGCAAAAGTCCGCAGCAAATCTGATCGCCGCTCTGGACCAGAGCAAATCCAACGAGCTGTGGCGGCTCTTGCATGGGCTTGGAATTCCGCACGTGGGGGCGCAGGCGGCCAAGGATCTGGCGCGGGAGTTGAGATCGTTGCAGACTCTGCGCGCAGCTGATGCCGAACAATTGGAGGCGATTGAGGGCATCGGCGCGATTATGGCTGAAAGCATTCAGTCGTGGTTTACCGTGGAGGAAAATGCAGATTTGGCCGATCGGCTGGCGGCGGCTGGCTTGAACACGGAGCAGGCGTCGGGCGACGCCGGGTCCGGACCGGTCTCGGACGCTTTGGAGGGCAAGACGTTCGTGCTGACCGGGACGCTCCCCAATCTGACTCGCGACGAAGCGACCGCGCTGATTGAACAAGCGGGCGGTCGGGTAACCTCCAGCGTCAGCAAAAAAACCGACTACGTGGTGGCGGGCGAGGCGGCGGGCTCCAAGCTCGCCAAAGCCGAAAAACTAGGCATCTCGATTCTGGATGAAGCCGGGCTGCAGGAACTGATTTAACGCGACCTGTGTCGTTTAGGCTGAATCAGGAGCTTCGATTCCAGTACGAACGGGACACCAGGTGGCATGGTCGGCGATAGAGCCTAAACAGCTTACTCGATCGCTGCCATCGGGACGATTTCCTCCATGGTCGCAAACACGCGCTTTACTTCGTCGCTGACTTTTTTGTTTGTGGAGTTTTTGAAGAGAATCTGACCGTTCGCATCCACGACAAACACTTGCGGGTCTTCCACAGCGCTGATTTTCATGGCTTCATGTGATGGATTGACACGACGATGCGCGACCACGTACCACGGCATTTTACGCAGGCGGATATGTTCAATCATCGTGGCTTCTCTGTCATCCAAAGCCATGAAAATCAGTTCGAAATCATCCCTGTATACCTTGGCTTCCAGATACCGGCGCTTGAGATTCGCGGTATAGGATAAGGCGGCCGGGTTGTCGCGGCTGGCGTAGTACAGGATATAAAAATGCTTAGGTGGCAGATCCAGGGGGCTTACTCGCTCCAGTCTCACCTCTGATTTGTGGATTACAGGCATGGTCAGTCCCGCGCGCAGGCCGTATTCAAAATCGGTCAGGCTACGCTCGTCCAACGGAGTGGTGAAGAGGGGGTTGGGGGGTTCGTAGGCTTCGCGATGCGCCTCGATGTAAGCGCGGTCCTCCAGGCATAGACGGGTTAGTGGCAGCGCAATTGGCTCGCTGTGGCCCGCCAGCAGAAACTGCCCGATCTCCACGTCGTTTTCCACGTGAACTTCGAGCAGGCGCATGGTGGCAGTGCGCCCCTGCACATCAGTCCATTTCACGCGATGCTCGGGCGCAGGGACTGGCGTTTCGGCGCTCGGTTGAGTGCCGGAGTCGGCCTGTAGCCAGCCTGCACAGAAGAAGCAGCAAACTGCGCTGAAAAGTCGTCCTGAGGTGAAACGAGGAAGGTGAAATCTCACGGAATTTTTCTAAGCCTGCAGACGAGAAGCCGCAATTGAAAAAGACGTTGCAAGGGCCTGCATCACGTAACGCGGCTGTGTATCTAAGCATATAGAAGGCATGCTGTTCACCGAAATTAACTAAATTAATGCATTCACATGCGATCTACGTAGCATGTGATTGGATTCGTGAATGCGGAGTCACGTTTTTGACTGAAGCCAGGGAGTTCAGCAAAACATCCTGACCGTATCGATGGTTACGCGGTGAAGACTTCCAGCGCCTGCTCGAGACTGGGGATATCGACCTGCACGTCAAAGCGTTCGGACGCGCGGTTCTTCTGGGCGGTCTTGCGTGCTTCGGGGGGGACAACGGAAGTCGCGCCAAAGTGAAACGGTTCTACACCCGAAGCGGCGGCCAGCGTAAAATAATAACACACCTGATGCAGCGAGGGCAGAATCTCCAGCATGCGGGCTGCGCCAGGCTGGCAGTAGATAACGGCTGCGAGCGCGGCCCCATGCAGCCCGATGACATGGCTGGCCTCTTGGAAGTGTCGGTAGGTATCCGGCTGCAGATCCATCGGGTCGACACATTCGAAGCCATAACGCTTGACCAGCGCTTGAATCTCCAGCTCGTTGACCGCGTTGCCCCCGCGGCTTTTGCGGATGAGGTAAAGCTTGCGCTGCGGCTGTTGCGGCGCGGCGGCGGGTACCAGACTACGCAAATACTGCGGCATCCAATCGGGATAGCAGCGCGCGACCCCGGGAAACGAGGTCAGCGTGAGATCCTCGATAGCGGCATAACGCAGTTCCTTGCCGGGTCGGATGATTCGTTCGGCAGGGATGCCGGCGGCTTCCACCAGCCTGCGGGTTTCCGCACTTTCGAAAGCCGGGAGCAAAATGTGGTCGAAGCTCTCGGGGCGAATGCCTGCTTCATTCAAAATGGCCAGCCGCCCCAGCGAATCCATCAGAAAATGACCGTAGTTGATATCTCCGAACTCCGTCAGGAGTGAGAGCGTACGCCCCTGGAGCGTGTACTCGATGGGCCGTTCCAGAGAATCCTGGCGGAAAAACGTTTCGTCCCAGGGCCCCCAGGCGGCTTCGATCAGGAAATGTCCCTGTGTGTCGAATACGTAGCCGCGCGCCAGGTTGACCACAGCCTCCTTCAACGAGATCACGCCGATTGAGGGAAACGCCTGGGTCAGCTTCTCTCCGAAGTCCACGGGTTCGGGGCCGTAGTTGCGCACCGGCGGCCAGTTGCAGACTTGCGCGGGAAAAACTTCCGTGAAGGTGACTTCGGGCAGGTCGGCGACCAGGGTGGGGCGGTAAACCTGGCGGTGGATGCGTTGATCGCGACCTTGCCGAATCCGCCACCGTACGTGTTCGTAAATTTTCTCGATCATCTGGAGGTGCTGCCTGCGCCCTACTTCGACGCGTCGGCAGCGGGCTTAATCATGGCGCACTCAAGTTTCTACCTGGCGCATCTGGATCGAATCGATGACGGTCTCTGAAGCGATCACGTTGGTAATCACCACCATCCACTGCCCTTCGGCAACCCAGCCCTGCCGCAAGAGGTAGCGAAAAGCCTCGCGGATGGTGACTTCCGGATCGGCGTAAAAATCCATCAGAAACGGCTCCACGCCCCAAAACAGCAGCAGTTGCCGAAACAGCTGCTCGCGGTCGGTGAAAGCGAAAATCGGGCAGCGCGAGGGGCGGATCGAAGAGAGAATATGTGCCAGGTAACCCGAGCGCGTGAAGACAACGATGGCGGAATTTTCCAGTTCCTGCGAGAGCACCACCGATGCGTTGAGCATCTTGGCCTTGGCGGTGCGAAAGGCGAACTGGTGCCGGGCGTGTTTTTCGGCGACGTTTTCCACCGAGCGGATAATCCGTTTCATCACCCGCACGCATTCGACCGGGTACTTCCCGGTGGTGGTTTCGCCTGAGAGCATCACCGCATCGGCCTGTTCAAAAACGGCGTTGGCGATGTCAGTCACCTCGGCGCGGGTGGGCAGCGGCTGCTCGATCATCGATTCGAGCATATGCGTGGCGATGATGACCGGCTTGTTCTCATTGATGCAGTCGTTGACCGCGCGCCGTTGAATCAATGGCAACTGCTCAAAGGGGCACTCGATGCCGAGGTCGCCCCGCGCGACCATCAACCCGTCGGATGCCTTGATGATATCGCCCAGATTGCTGATGCCCGATTGATCCTCGATCTTAGCGATGATGCGGGCCTTTTCGTCGCCCTTTTCGTGCAGATAGGCGCGCAGGATATCCAGATCGTCGGCCTCGCGCACGAAGGACAGCGCGTAGTAATCCAGCTGCAGTTCGATGCCCAGATCGACATCCGCGCGGTCCTTGCGGGTCAGCGCGGGGAGATTGACTTTGATCCCGGGTAGATTGACGTGACGCCGATTGCCCAGCGGGCCCGGGATGATCACCTTGCAGCGGATGCGATCCTCGAGGATTTCCAGAATCTCCAGCCGCACCAGACCTGAATCGACCAGCAGGGTACCGCCCACCTGTACGTCGCTGGCCATGTCCGGATAATTGACCGTGACGCAACGGATGCCGTCCTTTTCCAGGCTTTGCGGCTCGGGCGGTGGGTCGGCGCGGCGGTCAAACTTCGAGACAAAATCAAAGATCTCGCCCTCGGCCAATTCGTAGGGCTCGCCAACGTCGCCGGTCCGAATCTCCGGGCCTTTCACGTCCATCAGCGTGGCGACCTGACGATTTTGCCGTTTGCAGGCCGCGCGCAAGAGACCGATGACCTCGCGCGTCCACTCGTGGGAAGCGTGGGCCATGTTCAGGCGGCAGATGTCGACCCCTTCGGCGACCAGTTGGTCGAGCACATCCGGCTGGGCCGTGGCCGGACCTACAGTGAAAATGATCTTAGTGTGACGATACGGTCCATCCATGGTGCACGGAGGTGAAGGCGTGACCCAATGGCCACAACCAAGACTCCGACTTGAGCAAGTGCGAGGCCGAATCCATGCGCTGGACAAATTTGCCCGCCGAGTGCGGCTTACGGCAGGGCTGGTCCCAGGACGAGTCGGAAGCCGATGTTTTCATCGGTGGTCGAGGGCCCCGTGCCGTCTCCGCGAAAGCCCAGGCGACACTCCGCCGCGTCGTCGCGCCAGCCTCCGCCACGCACCACGCGGCGTGTGCCCGATGATGGTCCGGCGTAGTTCTCGACTTCCCCGCCCGGCAGACGCGAGCCGTAAAAATCGTGGCACCATTCGGCCACGTTGCCGTGAATGTCGAACAGCCCGAAGCCGTTGGCCGCGTAGGAGCCGACCGGGTAGGGGCCGGCGTCTTCCGGAGCCTCGATGTGGCGGGTGTAGTCACGCGGGTACAGGCCCATGAAACGGCCCACCTCGCTGGAGGCGTTGCTGCCAAAGTGAAAGGGCTCGGCGTTGCTGCCGTCCAGGCGACCGCGTGCGGTGTACTCCCACTCGGCTTCGGTCGGCAGGCGGTAGACATAACTTTCGGGGAGGCGGCCCGCGGCTTTTTCCGCCGCATTGAGTTTGCTCAAAAAGGCCTGCGCATCGTTCCAGGAAATGTTGGCGATGGGTTTTTGCGGGCCGGGGTAGCCGGAGGGATTGTCGTCCATCAACTCGGTCCAGGCCTGCTGGGTCACCTCGGTTTTTCCAATCCAGAAGCCTTGCGCGAAAGCGACTTTGGTCTCGGGCCCTTCGGTGGGCAGGCGGGCATGCTCCTTGAGTGGCGTGCCGATGGTGCCTTTGCCGGGCGAAATCCAGACGATGTCCAAATCCAGGTACGGGATGGTGTACGGCTGGCTGATCTCCGGCCCGGGCAGCATGGTCAGTTTGATCGGCCAGGAGAGGCTCTCGTTGGGACCGGGCGAGACGGTGTGCGTTTGCGGAAAGTAATCGCGCACATGGACCTGCAGGGTTTGTTCCTCCAGCGGATTGAGGCGGAAGCTGCCGTCCTTTTGCGGTTTCTGCGGTTTACCGTCGATGTGCAGTTCAAAGGGCAGATCCTGCTCCGGCTTGACCTCGATGCGGGCGGGGCGCGGGTTGAGGTTGAAGGGCGCGGGCGCGTCTTCGGTTTCACTTTGGATGCGCACCTGTTTTTGCGCTGGAAAGTAATCCGGGTGCTGGGCGGTCACGATGTAGGCACCATAACGCAGGCCCGCGAAGCGACCGTTTGCATCGGCGGCGTCCTCGACCCCCTTTAGGCTGACCTCCAGCGACGCGCGTTGCTGGGGCGTGGGCTGTTGGCCGGCCAGTCGCACCTGCGTTTGCACGGCACCGAGCAACGGCTCCAGCGGCGGTAACTGCAGCGTATCGTAGGAGTTCGGCTGCGGGCGGACCGTCAGGGAGGCCGGGCGATAACCGGGCTTGGCGATGGTCAGCGCGATCGATTGGTTGGCTGGCAGGTCGGAAAGGGTCAGGGGGGTTATGCCAAGGACTTTTCCCTCGCTGGTCACGGCTGCGCCGGTGGGCTGGGTCAGCACGCGCACGGTGGCCGCCATTGGCATGAGCCGAGGTTCGAGGGTGGTGGTGTCGTCCTGCAGCAGTTCCACACCGGGGATTGAGGCCGCGCCGTAGTCGGCCTTGGAAAGATCGATGGTGTACTCGCCGATGGGCAGCACTTTCTCGGCGACCAGAATACCTTCTGGGCCGACCACGCCCAACTCGACCGCCGGGCCTTCCTTGGGAATCGCCGTCACTTTGGTGCCCGGCAGCCCGTTGACGACGAGTCGGCCCCATTTTTGTTGCAGCTCGAACTTCACCGTGCTGCGCGACTCGCCCACGCGGATCGTCTGCTCGACGTCCTGGTAGCCGGTGGCCGAGAGCTTCACCTTGTGGCTACCGGGAGCTACGTACAGCGGCAGCCGCCCGTTGCGAATCAGGAAGCTGTCGCCGGTGTCCGGAAAGACCAGCTGGGCCGTCTCGATGCCCGGCTCAAAAACAACGTTGGCCAGCAGCGTGGGCGAGGGCCGGCTGACCACCTCGGGCGGCGTCTCCGGTGGTTTTTCAAAGAGCGTCACCGTGAAAAACTGCGCGGCCCCGACGATGCCCGCTCCGAGCAGGCCCAATACGGTCAACCGGATCAGGCGGGCCGCCGTACGCGAGCGTCTTTCCAACGCCTTGGGCAACGGGATGAAATCGATGTGGCGAAAGACCGAGCGAGTTTCCGCGGTGCCGGGGTCCAGCGCATCGTGCTTGCCCAGCTGCTCGAGCTTGTCCAAGTCGCGCAGCAGCGCGGCGGCGGACTGGTAGCGCTTGTCCGGGTCGCGCTCCAGGCATTTGGCCACCAGGGCGTCCCACTGTTCCGGGATGGCTGCGTTGACCTGGGAAGGCGGCACGTAGTTGGAGGAGGGCTTGCGCCCGGTCAGCAGCCAATATGTCGTGATGCCCAGCGCGTAGATGTCGGAGCGGTTGTCTCCCTGGCGGCCCAGGCGCACCTCCGGCGACAGAATGTCCACCGTGTTGACACGCATGCGCACCTTGCCGATCGAAATGGGCGGAATCCCGGCCGAAGCCAGCTCGTCGAAGAGCTTGGTACCGGTGATGTCGAGCAGACCAAAGCCGAGCACCTTCACGCGGCCTTCGGCGTCGCGCATCATGTTGGTTGGATTCAGGCTCAGGTGGCGGAAGCCGCGCCGGTGCGCAAAGTCCACCGCGGTGGCAAGCTGCTTGAGGATCGAGCGGACTTCCTCCGGGGGCAGGCCGGTGGTGCGGTCGGCCATCAACTCGGGCAGCGCGTTGCCTCCGGCGGCCGGCATAACGTTGTTGTCGCGCGCGGCGGAGACGCTCTCGAGGTAGTCGATCAGGTTCAGCCCGTCGAAATGCCCGAGTTTGAAGCAGAGGCGTCCGTCGATCTCGGCGGCTTCCTTGTACGAAAGGATGTTTTCGTGCTCCAGTTCGCAGAGGCGACGGGCATCGGTTTTAAAGCGTTTACGGAAGGCGTTGTCGTGCTCGACCATGGGCGGCAGCACGAAGAGGCTCGGGGGACTTTCCTCGCGAGCGCGTAGCGGCTCGATCTGATAAAGCGAGCCCAGCAAATCGTAGGCGATGCAGCGCGAGATCTGGTAGTTGCCAAAGCGTTCACCCGCGGTCAGTACCTCGTAGGCGCGGCCGGGCGGGGGCTGTCCAAAGGGGTGATTGGTCCGGATATCGCGCGAACGGCGCTCGTGCGCCTCCGCACTGGCGTCGTGGGCAGGGGCGGTCTCCGGGGGAGGTGTCTCAGCGTTGGGGGGCACAGCCATCTTTTTTCAGGGATCCGGGGGTCGTAAGCATGAGGTTCGCCGCTCGGGACGTGCCTCAGTCCGCGAGCAGCGTTTCAGGTCCGCGGTTGCGGTTGGTCTTGTGGAAGGTGCCGGTGAGCTTGTCGCGCTCGTAGCGCGTAAAGCCGGCCTCGGCGATTTTTTCCTGGGTCGTGCGTGCCTGCATGGCGCGGTCGGAGTAGCGGCGCACCACGTTCGGAGGTGAGTAGACGCGACGAATCGATTCGCCGGTGACGGGATGACGGCTCAGCGCCTCGTCTTTCATTGACTGCTGAATTTCAAACAATTCGCCTTCGCCGCCATCGGCGCGAATGACTTGGTAGGTGTAGATCGGCATGGAATGATAGGTGGGGCCCGGTAAAGGCCACAAGTGAGCGTAGCGAAGCGTGACGTTGTGGGGCACGCGCGTGTTTGCGCCCGTGCACACAAGGCGTCGTCTTCTATAATCGGCGGCTGCGCGGGTTGATTGAGACGCTTCGGCCGATCCGGTCAAAGTTATTTATATACCTGCCAGGCAACCGTTTGTAGAGACAGATCATTCGCTCTCGGGCACAATTTTGCGTACCTTGATGCCAAGGCGGCGCGTATCGGTTGAATCCGGGCTTTGCCAGAGCCAACGACTCGCAGGGCAGACACCCTCAGGTGGCACCCCGCACGCTCACCTCCTGACAGGGCTTGCCACCCGCCTGAGGTGGGTCGCACACTTCAAGGACACGAACTTTCAAAAAGCGCTGCCTCCATGCCATTCGGTGTCCAACTCTACATCTTTAGCAAGCTCCTGAAAGCAGGCGCCGCGATCGACAGCTACCTGCAACCAATGGTGGACGCCGGCTTCAATGGCATCGAGACCCCGCCGGGCAACCGCGACCTGACCGGCGAATCGCTGCGCGCCTCGGGCCTCAAGGCGATGGGGCTACACGCGGTGCCTTCGCAAGGAGAGTTGGACCCGGAAAACCTCGATACGTTGATCGAGTACCTGAAATCCATCGACTGTCAGGACGTCTGCGCCTCCGGCCTGTTGGAGTGGAATGAGCGCGCCGCTGACGATTACCGCCGTAGTGCCGAACACCTCAACGTGGCGGGCCGCACGCTGCAAGAAGAAGGCATTTTTCTGCATTACCACAACCACGCCTTCGAGTTCGATACGCTGGTGGAAGGCGCGCACAACGGCATGGATCTGCTGCTGGACGCGCTCGACCCGGATGCGGTTTCGCTCTGCCTGGACGTGGGCTGGCTGTGGTCGACGGGCTTGGAACCGGAGCCTTGGATGCGCCAGCACGCCCGCCGGATTGGTTACGTGCACCTGCGTGACTTTTCCGGAACGGCCGGCGAGCGCCAGGCCTGCGCGCTGGGCGAGGGTACTATGCCGCAGGAGGTCGTCTTTGCCGTCCTGCCGCTGCTACCCAATCTGCGTCATGTGGTCGTCGAGCACGACCCCATCGAAGATGCCGACGAAGCCATCCGCCGCATGCAGGTCAGCGCTGCCTTCGCCCAAAAGCGGCTGGCTTGAGCCATGCAACCGGGCTTTAACGAATCGGGCATACTGCTACGTCCGACAGGCTTTCACGACGGAGTGCTGCATTCGCTTGAATTGCAGGCGCAGTCTCGGGCCCATCTGAGGCTGGAATGCGTTTACCTAAAACAAGAGTTTGAGCTCACGCTTGCCGAAATACGCTTTTTCAATGTTCACGAGTGGGTGTGTGGAACCATCATTTTTGAAATCCGCGTCTGCGAACCTACTTCACTGCCACCCGAAAAGCTGTCCTTGCTTATCCCGGAACATACTCGGCTGCACGAAGAATTACCAGAGGTTGTAACCGCCAGATCTCATTCAAATTTAAAATGGATCACGGACTGGAAAGGCTTCGAGCAAATGCGTTACCTCGAAATTAACAGTAGCTACGGAGCCACCATTCGGTGCTTGTTTCGCGATATGTCTATCAAGCGATTCGTTTGATTGTACCTTGTCTTGGTGGCTGCAGCACCACAGCTTTATTGAGTGATGCCATCTCAAAAACGCCCACCCAACGTCATTGTTTTTTTCACCGACCAGCAGCGCTGGGACAGTACCGGATTGCACGGTTGTCCGCTGGATCTCACGCCCAACTACGACCGCATGGCGCGCGAGGGCACGCACCTCTCGCACCTGTTCACCAGTCAGCCGGTCTGTGGTCCGGCGCGCAGCTGTTTCCAAAGCGGGCAATGGGCCACGCAAACCGGTTGCTGGCGCAACTACATCCCGTTGCCTCACGAGATCCCCACGCTGGCCAAGTCCTTCAACGGCGCGGGCTACCACACGGGATACATCGGCAAGTGGCACCTCTCGGTGGCCGGACGCGGTGCGGTGCCCGAAGCCGACCGCGGCGGCTACCAGTACTGGCTCGGCTCGAACACGCTCGAGTTCACCTCTGACGCGTACCAGACCACCCTTTACAACAACGCTAACGAGCCGGTGCAACTGCCGGGCTACCGCGTCGACGCCCTCACCGATGCGGCCATCCGCTACATCGACGACCAGAAGGAAAATCCCTTCTTCCTGTTTCTTTCCTACATCGAGCCGCACCACCAGAACCACCGCGACGACTACCCCGCACCCGACGGCTACGCTGAGCGTTATCAGGGACGCTGGACGCCGCCCGACTTATTGGCACTTGGCGGCAGCAGCCAGCAGCACCTCGCCGGTTATTGGGGTATGATTAAGCGCCTGGATGAGGCCCTCGGGCGCATCCGCGACTCCCTGAAGAGCCTCGCCCTCGACCGCGATACCATCATCCTTTTTACCACCGATCACGGCTGCCACTTCAAAACCCGCAACAGCGAGTACAAGCGCTCTTGCCACGAAGCCTCCATCCGGCTGCCGGGGGCGGTCTGCGGACCCGGTTTTGAAGGCGGCGGCGATGTGCGACAGCTGGTCAGCCTGCTCGACCTGCCGCCGACCCTGCTCGACGCCGCCGGTATCGAGATTCCGGATACATTCGCCGGGCGCAGCGTGCTGCCGCTGTTGCGCGGAGACACCCAAGACTGGCCCGAGGAGGTATTCGTGCAGATCAGCGAGGCGGAGGTGGGGCGCGCCATCCGCACCCATCGCTGGAAGTACGCCGTGCGCGCACCCAATGAAGGCCCTGATAAGCCCGAGACCGGTGCGGCCTCCGACGTCTACCACGAGCAGTACCTGTACGATCTGTACTCCGACCCCTATGAGTTGAAAAACCTGGCTGGCTGTCGGCCCCATCGTGAGATTTCCGATCAGTTGCAGGCGCGTCTGCTGCAGCGCATGGAAGCCGCCGGCGAAGCGGTGCCACGCATCGAGCCGGCTCAGCCGTCTCATGGCGGTCAACGCATTGTCGAGGCCGCGACCGAGCTTGATGCCGTCACCTGGCTGCGTCCGGACATGACGAAGGATTAAGCACAAGGGCGACACAAAAACCGCCAGAACCCGCAGGTCGCTGGCGGCTTTGGATATGTATCGCGTCGTTTGGTTGAAAAAGGCGTTCGCTCAGGCCTTGGTGAAGGCGTCGCAGTGGGCGGCGGGAAACGGGGACTGCGTTTCACGCTTGCGCTGAGGCTGTGTGGGCGCGGCGGCTACGCGTTCGGTGGCTGCGTTCTGCTGCAGGGCGAAGAGGATGCGCTGGTGCGCCACGAGATTGATGCGGGTGCGGTTTCTGGGAGACATGGGGGTGCGATTCGGATTCTTTTTTGGGGGACTGCGTTCCGACGCTGCTTTGCGTCGTTGGCTGTAGAATCGACACCGCCGCATGTATGCCCATGCGCAGTATTGCCTAATCACGCGTTTGCGACTTTGGACTTTTTCCAGCGACTTCCGAACCGAGCCCCCGACGGCTGAAGCCAGGCCGATTACCCGTCGCTAGCCTTCCGCGCGGCTAGCAACGGTGGCAGAATGTGCGCGGCGGCGCGCTCGCCCATGCGTTGGTAGCCCTCGCCATTGGGATGCAGATCGTCGGGCAGCAGGTGCGCATCTTCCAGGCCCAGCAGGACGTCCGGCCCTTCGAACAAAAACAGCTGCGTGTCACCGTGCGCGCGCAGCCGCTCAAAGGCCTCGCGGTTCTGCTCCCGGTAAGCTTCCAGGCTCATCCCGACCACATTGGCTTGAGTTTCCCGGTGCGGGCTCACGATCGGCGTGATCAACCCGATGGGCGTGCGCGGGTGCTTTTCCCGGATGATTTGAATAAAACCAATCACCGCGGCGATGTAGCTGCGTGCATCCAGTGTGCCCTGACCCTGCACATTGATGCCAAGCTTGAGCGTGATCAGGTCCGCCGGCAGATCCCGCATCATACGTGCCACCATCGAATCGACGTGACACTGGCCGCCGTAGCCGAGGCAGGTCAGGTGCAGATCGCATTTGCGCGCAGCAACCGCCGGCCAGGTCAGCGAAGGACTTTCGGCCGCGCGGCACATCGTGATGGAGCTCCCGTAGGTCACCCATTTCGGTCGGGTGTCGGGTGCGGGTTCCAGCAGTGCATCGTCTTCCACCGACAGACTGGTCAGTTGAAGCGGCATGAAAATCGGCAGCCAGATCTCGCAGATGGCCGCTTCGGCATCGGGACGCTCGAAGCTCAAAAAGGCTTCACCAGGCGCGTGGTGACGCGCGCGGGCGATGCGTTCGCCCTCTACCAGAAAATCGAAATCCATCTCGTAGTCGGCGATGGGCTCCAGCACGCACTTCAGCTGAATCGTCGGGCTATTGGTGCGAAAGCGCAGGCGCACGCCGGCGGGCTTCATCGCGCGGTCGGGCACGCCCTCGTCAGGTGCGAAAAGCGTCTTTTCCTGATAGGGGATGCGCCACGGTTTCAAGCCTCCGGCCTTGGGCTCCAGGCTAACCGCGCCGTGTATGTAAGGGGGTTCAATCGGGACGGTTTTCATCGGGCAGGGCAGGCAAAGCAGGTTGGTTGGCGCCGGCAGCAGATACCGTGGCTGGGCGAAGGATGCATTCCCTCGCTTGCGCTCAGGCCCGGCAAGCCTATCCTGCGCGAGTGCCTGCGAAAACCGCCAGTTTCCAATTCGTCTGCGGCGACGATGATTTTCTCGTCTCGCGGCGCGGGCGGGAGATTTTTGAGCGCCTGGCGGAGGGCTCCGATGGCGATGGCTTTGGGCCGGAAGTCATTGAGGGGGCAGCTGGCAACGTCGCCGAAGTCGAAAGCGCGGTGAACGAATTTCGAGCCGCGGCGAACACCCTGCCGCTGTTTGGCGGGCGTAAAATCATCTGGTTGCGCGGGGTTAATTTTCTAGCCGATTCGGTGACCGGACGCGCGGAGGGGACCAAGGTTCAGGTGGAACAACTCCAGCAAGCCCTGGTAGCCATCGACCCTGAGCTGGTAGCGGTCGTCATCACGGCGTTTCCGGTCGACCGCCGCCGCAAGGAGTTCAAGTGGTTCCAGAAAAACGGCCAGACCAGCGACCTGAAAGGCGGCGATGCGCTTGAGTCCATCGCTCCGGAACTGGAACGCATGTGCCAGGAATCCGGCGTAACGTTTGCCCCGGGCGTGGAGGAGGACCTGATCGGGCAGGTCGGCGGCAACGCCCGGCTGGCCGTCGCCGAGACGCAGAAACTGGTCACCTACCTGGGCACGGAAGGCGGCACCCTGACCCGGCAGATGGTGGTCGAGTTGGTGCCCTCTTTTGGCGAGGGCGATTTTTTTGAAGCTGCCGAGGCCTTCTTCTCCGGCAATCTGGAATGGACCCTGGATGCCCTGCGGCGGCATTTCTATGTCCAGAAGGAAGCGCGCGGCCTGATCTCCACCATGCAAAATCGCGTGCGCATCCTGATTCAGTTGCAGGCGCTCGTGGACGCCGGGGAGATACGCCTGGGCCCGCGTGGCTTGGGTAAGGGCGCGCTGGAAGCTGCCGGCAGCCGCTGGTCTCAGGCCTTTGGCGAGGACGCGCCGAAGAGCAGCTACAACATCTTTTCCCAAAACGCGTGGTACGTGGGCAACCGGCTCGCGCCTGCCCTGGATCACTTCAACCTGCGCCGCCTGCTTCAGGTCGAGGATGCGCTGCTGGGCGCTTTCCGGGCCATCCACGATCGTCCCGACGATCAGGAAGGCGTGCTGCGCGAACTGGCTTGCCGCTGCCTCGGTTGAACATGTCTGCGGCACCGACAGAGCTTCGCCTCGACGGCAAGCGCGCCTTGATCACCGGCTCGACGCAGGGCATCGGGCTGGCCTTGGCCAGGGGCTTTGCCCGCGCGGGCGCCTCTGTTTGCCTGCACGGGCTTGGGGGTGGGCTCAACCTCGAACGCGAACGCCAGGCCCTGCAAAAGGAAGGGGTCAAGATCGCCTTCTCCAGCGCGGATCTGGCGCGCAGCGAGGACGTCAAGCGGTTGGCCAAAGACGCCCAGCGGCTGCTTGGCGGGGTCGACATCTTGGTCCTCAACGCCTCCGCGCAGGTCGAAAAAACCATCTTCGAGCAAGCCGACGCCGAGATTGACCTGCAGCTGGCGGTCAATCTGCGCGCCACGGCCCAGCTGCTGCGCGAGCTCCTACCGCCCATGAAAGAACGCGGCTGGGGACGGGTGCTCGCCATCGGGAGCATTCAGGAGTACCGCGGCTCCAACCGCATGCCGATTTACGCTGCGACCAAGGGTGCCCAGCTGACGCTGATCCGCACGCTCGCGCGATTCCACGCCCATGATGGCATCACCTTTAACAGCATTGCTCCAGGCGTCGTGGACACCCCACGCAACGAATCTCTGATGAGCGAAGCGCCCGAAAAGGCGCGGGCGATGTCGCCCATGAGACGGGTGGCCGTCCCCGAGGAATTTGTCGCCCCGGCGCTTCTGTTTTGCGCGGAAGCCGGCAGCTACATCACCGGTACTTCACTTCCGGTCGACGGCGGCATGAGTGTGCGCTAGCTAGTTTGCATTCTCCAGCAACCGCTTCTGCAAAAGCAGGTGTTCCTGGAGGGTCAGTTCGATCACCACCGGGCTGACACTCCGCTCGTTTTGGAGGAAGCTGAACATCTCGCCGTAGCTTTGCGCGATCTGCAGAAACTGCGGGGGCGTCTGGCTGCTGTCCGGAGCAAACATCAGCAAGCCACTCTCGGATTCCCAGGGCATGTTGCCCACGTTGCTCAACGCAACTGGCACCCGCCCGACCGCAAAACCGTTGAGATAAATTTCGCACTCGAGCATGTTCTGTCGGTAACGGCCCTTGTCGAAGCAATCGAGCCAGACCATCACGTTGACCGGCAGCGGATAGCCGTAGCAGTACCACTCGACCTGCAGATCTTCCAACAGGCAGCGCTTCAAAAAGCCGTGAGCCCAATTCTGCGGGGGCAAAAAGGTTCGGTTCACCGAAGGCCAGAGCGGCATCTCCATGCGGATCAGCACGCCCTCTTTAAAAGGCATCTGCTTGAGGCGCTCAAAGGCGCGGCTGGGGTGCCCCCAGTCCTCCCCGTTCACGGTGACCTTCATGTTTTGCATGGAGGCTTGGTCGTTGGGCGCCCAGGCGGACCAACCCACCACAAAGTCGGGTCGGCGCGTGCTGAGCGCGGCGTTCTGCCCGGGGATCGTTGCGCTCGTAGGGTTGGCTTCTTCGGGATTGTCGGCGCGCAGTGAGCTACCGCCGGAGCGGGGCTGCGCACTGAGCGAGCCAACGGCGAACAGGAGCGCCAGAATAATCGAAAATCGGCGAAACAAAGCGGACGGGTGGGACATGATGGTCGGGGTTACTATCAATTAACCTTAGACGACGGGCCCCAGAACGAAAAGCTCCGAATCAGGGGTCACCTTCGGCGACTTCGCGGGCATCGCCCATGGTCGCGAGCATATCCTCCATCTTATACTTACGGAGTTTTCGCCGCGCCCAATCCAGCGCATAATTGACCGCCCGGGCTTTCACCGCCAGGCGCTCCCCGGGGTAGACAAATTTACGCGACCAAACCCCGCAGGGCGCGTAGTAGCCGATAAAAATCGTGCCAACAGGCGCTTCGCGGGTGCCGCCACCGGGGCCGGCAAATCCGGTCACGCTGATTGCGTAGTCGGTATCCAGACGCTCAGCGACGCCCATTGCCATGGCCACGGCGGTTTCTGCGCTGACGGCCCCATGCTGCTCGATAATCGCCTCGGGTACGCCCAGCAGCTCCACTTTGGCTTCGTTCTTGTAGCAGACCACCCCGCCGGAAAAAACCTTCGAGGCACCGGGGATGTCCGTAAAGGCGTTGGCCAGCAGTCCGCCCGTACAGGACTCGGCCACCGCCAGCGTCTTTTCCATGGCCCGCAGCTCATCGAAAACAACCTTGGCCAGCGTCTTGTGGCCGTAGCAGACAAAATCCTCCCCAAGGATCTCGGCGCTTTCGCGGGCGATGGAGTCCAGCGTGTCCGAATCGTAACGCTTGTCCTCCGAGCTGAGGCGCACGTCGATGACGCCCTCGTGCACACAAAAAGCAATCCCGAGACACGGGTATGTTTCCTTGAGCGGCTCAAGGGTCTCGTTGACCAGGCTCTCGCCGGTGCCACACACGCGTAACTGCACGAAGGCTTCCTCCTGCTGGAGGATGCCCTCACCGACAAGCCAAGGCAGCACCTGCTCCAAAAACATCGGGTGCAGTTCCTGCGTGGGCCCGGGCAGCATGATGAGGATCTTTCCGCCGTGCTGCAGCCGAATGCCCGGGGCGGTGCCGTGGCTGTTGGGCAAAATGTCCGCCCCCGCCGGTTTGAAACATTGCTTACGGTCGATTTTGGAAACCTGGCGTCCCATCCGCTGAAAACGCTCGCGGATGGCCTCCTCGGCCGCCGGCTCGAAAACCAGCTCCAGTCCCAGCGCCTCGGCGATGGCTTCCCGTGTGTTGTCGTCGCTGGTCGGCCCCAGCCCGCCGGTGGTTAGCACAATGTCGGCTTCCTCCCAGATGCGCGGGAAGTACCTCGAGATTTCGGAGGCCTCGTCACGCAGGGTGATGTTGCGGTTGAGGGTCAGCCCATGCCGCGCAAACTGTTCACCCAGCCAGGCGAGGTGTCCGTTTTCGCGAATGCCCAGCAGCAGTTCATCGCCGAGTGTGACCAGTTCGAGTTTCGGAGACGGACGCATGTGGTACACAGAAGTAGCAAAGAGCACACAAGCCGACCGATTGAATGGTGCGGCAGCTATCCTTGCACTTTGCCCCGACTCCGCCAGATTGTAAAATCGGATCCAGAAAATGCCCGCCACCGACACCGCCAACCTGAAGGAAAAGGTCCGCCAGCTGCCCCACAAGCCGGGGGTCTACCTGATGAAGGATCGCCTCGGTCAGGTGCTGTATGTGGGCAAGGCCAAGGACCTCAAAAAGCGGGTGTCGACCTACTTTCAGCCCTCGCGCAAGTTCACCATCGCCCAGCCGAAGATCGTCGCCATGGTTGACCTCGTGCGGGACCTGGAGGTGATCGAGGTGCGTTCCGAAGCCGAGTCGCTCCTGCTGGAAGGGCGGCTGATCAAACAGTTCAAGCCGAAGTACAACACCGACTTTACCGACAACAAGCAGTTCCTGCTGGTCCGCGTGGAACTGAACAGCCCGCTCCCGCGCTTTCGCCTGACCCGTAACCGGCTCGACGACGGCTCGCGGTACTTCGGGCCTTTCGCGCATTCGGGACTGCTGCGCAAAACGCTCGCGGAGATGCGCAAAAAATTCGGCATCCTCCTGGGCGATTCGAACCCGCAGCTCGTGGACGACGGCGGCGAGGCGGGCGAGGGCGACCCGCAGCTGCAGCGTTGGCGTTTGTACGATGACGCCCGCGCCGAGATTTACGGCCACACCAACGTGGTCAGCCAGGCCGAATACTCCGGGCGGGTCGATGAGGCCTGCGTGTTTTTGGAAGGCAAAGCCCGCGAGTGGCTGGGTGAGTTGAAGACCGCCATGGCCGAGGCCGCCGAGAAGCGCGAGTACGAGCGTGCCGCCGACCTGCGCGATCGCATCCAGGCACTGGAAAAAACTGTCAAGCCGCAGCGTCGCTTCACCCGTCTGGTCGAACGCCGTAATCAGAACACGCACGAAGTGCTCTCCGAGTTGCAGGGCCGGCTCGAGCTGCCAGAACTCCCACGTCACATGGAGTGCTTCGACATCTCGCACATTTCCGGGACGTTCGTTGTCGCCTCCATGGTGCACTTTGCCGACGGCTTCCCGGACAAGAGCCTGTACCGCCGCTACCGTATCCGCAGCTTCGTGGGCAACGACGACTTTCGGGCGATGGAGGAAGTGGTCGGGCGGCGTTACCAGCGTCTGCACGAGGAAAAAAAACCGTTCCCCGAACTGGTGGTGATCGATGGCGGGCAGGGACAGGTGCACGCCGCCATGAAAGCGTTTATGGTGCTGGGGCTGGAGCCGCCGCCGCTGATCGGCCTGGCCAAGCGAGAAGAGACCATCATCTTTTCCGACGACCGCGATCCCCTGCAACTGGGCCGCGATAATCGCGCGCGTTTTCTCCTGCAGCGGCTGCGCGACGAGGCGCACCGCTTTGCCAATACTTTCAACGCGGAGCTGCGCTCGAAAAAAATTCGCGAGAGCATCCTCGACGATTTCCCCGGCCTGGGCAAAGTGCGTCGCCAGGCCCTCATGGGCGAATTCAAGTCGCTGGAGCGGCTGAAAAAAGCGACGCCACAAGACCTTCAGCAGGTCGAGGGCATCGGGCCTAAGCTGGCGACGCAGCTGGTCGACTTCTTGGCGGAGGCGACGTCCAAAGACACCGCAGGCGAATCTTAATCAGCCTTCGAAGCCAAATGTTTCGAGCATATCCATAACTTCATCACGCAACTCAGGCCGCGCCGGTTTTTGGTCCCCGGCCTCCGCGCAACACGAGACAAAGCCCAGCATTTTGTCGAAGTCGGATTCGCGCTCCTGAGCCTGTATCCAACTTTGCAATACAGCTAGCCCGCCCAGCCAGCCCGTCACCGGATAACTGTGCGCTTCGGCCAAAGTACGTATGCGCATCATCGGGCCGGTGTCGCTGGGGTGGCGCAGGGGATGCCTCGATAACAGCCGCGCTATCTCCGCCAGCTCGTCAGTGGTGTCACAACCGTCGATCAGCAACCCTAAGTCCGCCGGGGTTAGCCGTGCGATGGCCAGGCGCTCGCGGATGGTCGGCAGGATTGCCTCCCAGGCGGCCGAATCGTTCTTTTTGTCGAGCGCCTGACGAATCTCCGGCAAGCCCGTATTCATCGGTTCAATACGCCGCAACATCTGGCCATACGCTTAGACCGCCGCCGTGACCGGGGCAACCGGTTTCGCGGGACTTGGCGCGGGTGCGGGGTCGTAGGCCAGATTGGGCGCCAGCCAGCGTTCGCACTCCTCAATCGAGAGGCCCTTGCGTGCGGCATAATCCTCGACCTGCTCCCGACTGATTTTGCCCACGGAAAAGTACTTCGATTCAGGATGCGCGAAGTACAGTCCGGATACCGAACTGGGCGGATTCATCGCAAAATTTTCCGTCAGCGAGGTAGTCGTGGCCGTTTCGGCCTCGAGCAGATTCCAGAGCGTGGCTTTTTCGGTGTGGTCAGGGCATGCCGGATAGCCTGCCGCCGGTCGAATTCCGCGATAACGCTCCTTGATCAGATCGTCGACGCCCAGCTTCTCGTCCAGGCCAAAGCCCCAACGTTCGCGCACCTTCTTGTGCAGCAGCTCCGTATAGGCTTCGGCAAAACGGTCACCCAAAGCCTGCACCATGATGGCGTGGTAATCGTCATTGGCCGCCTTAAACTCGTTAGCGAAGTCCTCCACCTCAATGCCGGCGGTCACCACGAAGGCGCCGATCTGGTCGACCACGCCACTACCGCGCGGCGCGATGTAATCGGCCAGGCAGAAATTCGCGCTGTCGCCATCCTTGTCGTTTTGCTGACGCAGAAAATGAAAACGGTGCATTGCGTCGGTCGCTTCAGCATCACGGTAGAGGATGACACTGTCGCCCTCGCTCTGCGCCGGGAATGAACCGATGACCGCCCGGCAGCGGAAGCGCTTTTCCGCGATGACGCGTTCGAGCATGTTTTTGGCGTCGCCAAAAAGCTCGGTGGCCTGTGGACCGTATTTTTTATGCTCAAGAATCTTCGGATATACCCCCTTGAGTTCCCAGGTCCAAAAGAATGGGCTCCAGTCGATATACTGAGCGATTTCCTCCAGCGGATAATCGTCAAACACCTCGACCTCGAAGGGCTGCGGCGGCGTGAACGCGTTGGGTGACCAATCGAATTTGGGGGCATTCTCGCGGGCTTCCGCAAGGCTGAGCAACGCGGGCCCCTGGTCGCCACCTTCGGCGTGACGTACTCGGATGCGCTCGTAATCGGATTGCAGCTTCGCCTTGTAGGCGACGCGATTTTTCTCGCTCAGCAATTGATTGCAGACACCCACCACCCGCGAGGCGTCCGTGACGTGGAAGACCCCGTGCTCGTAGTGCGGGGCAAGCTTGATCGCCGTGTGCGCTTTGCTGGTCGTCGCGCCGCCGACAAGCAGGGGCACCGTAAAGCCCTGACGCTGCATCTCTCGGGCGTTGTGCTGCATCTCGTCAAGCGAGGGCGTGATCAGCCCGCTCATCCCGATAATGTCCGCGCCTATCTCCTTGGCCTTGGCCAAAATCTTGTCGCAGGATTGCATGACCCCCAGGTCAGTCACCTCAAAATTGTTACAGGCAAGTACGACCGCTACGATGTTTTTGCCGATGTCGTGCACGTCGCCCTTGACCGTGGCGATGAGGATTTTGCCATTGGAGCGGGTCAGCTTGCCGGCCTTTTCCATCTCCGCTTTCTCCTTCTCCATGAAGGGCGTGAGGTAGGCCACGGCAGCTTTCATCACCCGCGCACTTTTCACGACTTGCGGCAGAAACATTTTGCCCTCGCCAAATAGGTCGCCAACTACCTGCATACCGTCCATCAGCGGCCCTTCGATGACCTCCAGGGGCCGCTCAAACTGCTGGCGTGCTTCCTCGGTGTCGGCTTCGATAAACTCGGTGGTGCCGTGACGCAAGGCGTGCTTGAGACGCTCGCGCACGTCACTTTCGCGCCACTTGTACTTTTCGGCATCGTCTTTCTTCTCGCCGGTGCCCTTTACCTTTTCGGCCAGTTCAATCAGGCGTTCGGTGGCGTCGGGGCGGCGGTTGAGCAGCACATCTTCGACGCGCTCCAGCAGTTCTTTGTCGATGTCGTCGTATACGGCGAGCATCCCGGCATTGACGATGGCCATGTCCATACCTGCCTGAATGGCGTGATACAGAAACGCGCTGTGCATCGCTTCGCGCACGACGTTGTTGCCGCGGAAGGAAAAAGAAATGTTACTCAAGCCCCCGCTGACCCGTGCTCCCGGGCAGGTCTCCTTGATGATCCGCGTAGCCTCGATGAAATCGACCGCGTAGTTGTTATGCTCCTCGATGCCGGTGGCAACGGTCAGGATGTTTGGGTCAAAGATGATGTCCTCGGCGGGAAACCCGGTTTCCTCGGTTAGCAGCTTGTATGCGCGCTGGCAGATGCGGACCTTATCGTCGCGCGTGGCCGCCTGCCCTTCCTCATCAAAGGCCATGACCACGGTCGCCGCGCCGTACCGACGCAGCAGACGGGCCTGCTCCAGAAACTTTTCTTCGCCCTCCTTGAGGCTGATCGAGTTGACGATGCACTTACCCTGAGCGCACTGCAGCCCGGCTTCGATCACCGACCACTTGGACGAGTCGATCATAAGTGGCACGCGGGAAATGTCCGGTTCGGCCGCCACCAGATTGAGGAAAGTGCGCATGCATTCCTCCCCGTCGAGTAGCGCTTCGTCAAAGTTCACGTCGATGACGTTGGCACCGTTCTCAACCTGCTGCCGCGCCACCTCGAGGGCGGAGGTAAAGTCCCCTGCTTTGATTAGTTTCTTGAAGCGCGGCGAACCGGTCACGTTGGTGCGTTCACCGACGTTGAGAAACTGGTCGCGCGGTCCGTTGATGCGAAGCCCTTCCATGCCGCTGTACATGCTGACGCCGGTTTCCCGCGATGGGACGCGGCGCGGCGGGAACTGGCTAAGGCGGTTGTGAATCTCGCGCAGGTGGTCCGGTGTCGTGCCGCAGCAGCCGCCCACCACATTAAGTAAACCGTCCTCGGCGAAAGACTCGAGTTGTCCGGCGGTGTCGGCGGGGCCCTCCGGGAAGCCAGTGGGCGAGAGCGGGTCGGGCAGCCCGGCGTTTGGATAACAGCTCACGTAGCAGGGCGCCCGGCGTGAAAGCTCCTCGATGTACGGTCGCATCGCCTCGGCCCCCAGCGCACAATTCATCCCCACCGATACCGGTGCCGCGTGTGCCACCGAATACCAAAAGGCTTCCGTCGTTTGTCCGGAAAGGGTGCGCCCGGACTGGTCTGTGATCGTGCCCGATATCATGACCGGCAATCGGTAGCCCACCTCCTGAAAAAACGTTTCAATGGCGAAGAGCGCCGCCTTGAGGTTGAGCGTATCGAACACGGTCTCTGGCAGCAGAATATCCACGCCGCCCTCGACCAGCGCACGAATCTGCTCGAGGTAACTGTCTTTGACCTGTTCGAAGGTAACCTCGCGTTTGCCTGGGTCATTCACATCGCGCGACATCGAGAGCGTGCGGTTCATCGGACCGATGGCTCCAGCCACGAAGCACTCGCGCCCGGCATTTTCCTTTTCAAAATCCAGGGCGGTTTGCTTGGCCAGGCGCGCGGCTTCCACGTTCAATTCGGTAACGATGTCCTCCAGCCCGTAGTCGGACTGGGCGATGCGTGTACCCGAGAAAGTGTTGGTTTCAATGATGTCCGAACCGGCGGCCAGAAAATCGCGGTGAATGCCCGCAATGATTTCCGGACGTGTCAGCACAAGCAGGTCATTGTTGCCCTTGAGGTCTTCGCGTGGGTTGTCGAAGCGATCGCCGCGAAAGTCGGCTTCTTCCAGCTTGAACTGCTGGATCATGGTGCCCATCGCCCCGTCCAGAAAGACGATGCGCTCTTCCAGAAGCGTGAGTAGGCGTTGCCCCTTCTCGGTGAGAGGGAGATCGTGGCGAATAAAATCGTTAGAGGAGACCATAATGTGAACCTATCAACATATACGGATACGATGATACGTCAATCGTGTTCGCTCGCAGGGCGAAGTCGAAACTTTCGCGCTTTCGCCACCTGAGCTTATCGGCCAGATTGCCGCAAATGACAGAGTCTGCCATGGCGCGCTTTTTCCCGCAACTGCAACCGGCGCAGATCGAGCGCCTCGATGCCTATGCCGGGCTCCTGCGTGAATGGAACGAACGCATCAACCTCGTCTCCCGCAAGGACATCGAGAACGTGGAGGCCCGTCACATCGCGCCCAGCCTCCTGCCGGTGGCTTTCCTGCAAATCGCCTCCGGGGCACGGATTCTGGACGTGGGCACCGGCGGCGGGCTGCCGGGAATCCCCCTCGCCATCGCCTATCCGGAGGTGGATTTTCTCCTGGTCGACGCGGTTGGAAAAAAGGTAGCGGCCGTCCAGGAAATGGCCGATGCCCTGGGCCTGACCAATTTGCAGACCGATAAGCTCCGCGTGCAGCGTCTGCGCAAAGGCTTCGATTTTGTGGTGGGCCGGGCCGTGACCAAGCTCCCGGATTTCCTGGACTGGACCCTCCCGCGCATCAAGCCCGACAAGAGTGCCCACTCCCTCGCCAACGGGGTGCTTTACTGGAAGGGCGGCGAACTCGAACCGGCCCTGGCCGAGCAAAACCGTAGTCCCGCGAAAATCTGGCAGCTGACTGAATTCATCGACGATCCCGAGTTGGTCGGAAAATACGTGGCCCACTTCCCGGCGAACAATGTCCGCCCCTGAAAGTGCACTGCCACGTAGCCTATCTAATAGCGGTAACTGGCGTTCAGGGCGAATCCCACATCCCAGCGGCGGTAGTCGGTGGTGGTGGGCTCGTCGGACTCGCGGGCCTCGTACAGCCCGTAAACCCGCGCCGAAAGCCAGTTGGTGATGCTGTAATTGATGCTGCCGCCCGCGGTGCCAACGTAATCATCGCGGTCGGCAAAGGGCGGCTGGGCGTACTGCGACCATTCGAAGCGCCCAAAGGCCCCGACCGTAAGCTGCCGCCAGATATAAAAATAGTTCAGTGACAGGTCGCTCTCCCAGCGGTCGTTCACGTTGATCGGCTGCAGGCCCAGCGAGTTCACGTTGGTGAAGCGCCAGTGCACGCCGGCGGATGGCACCAGCACGTGTGAGCGCCCGAGGCGGTACGTGCCGCGCAGGCGTACGTAGGGCCCGAGGTCATAATAAAACTCGTCAAAGTCGTCGCGAAAGGCGACCAGCCGCTGATACTGCACACCCGCGCGCGCCACCCAACGCTTCCAGAAGCGGTATTCCAACTCGGTGAAAAGCAGCTGCGAATCGAAATCAAAGTCATCGAAATCCTCGTCGGCACCGATGCCGTGCAGATAACGCTGATACTGGACGCCGGAGTACCAGTTCAATTCGCCGCCGGCCACCCGGAACGGCCCGTAGTCGATGCCAGCGTCGAAGGTGTGCGTCATCACCGTCGTTGAGGCCTCACCCAGCGGTGTATCCGGCTCCACCAGAAAAAAGTTATTGGTGAAGTAATACTGAAAATCGTAGGCCGCGTCGATGTGCCAGCGCCGCTCGCGCAGCTGCACCAGAAACTGGAGCCCGAGGTCTTCGGTTTCGCTTTGGAGGAAACCCGGCACGCGGTCGGAGATCTCGCCGACGGTGATCGTTTTGATTTCCGCGTCCTCTTGCAGCAACTCGGAAATATCTACCTGCGAGGTAGCCCGATCCACCAAGGCGGTGGGTTGCGCCATCAATTGTGGCGCGCACCCGAACGCCAGATACGCACCGAATAGCACGGTGCTGCGCGTCGGGCCTTGGGATGCTTTGGGGAGGCAGAAGATCATGGGTGCCGAGCCACAAAAGCTTTGGTATTGTCAGCCTCCATCCTTGCAGGCGAGTGAAAAAACAGCCGGAGGCGGGTCGTCGGATCACTGCGCCATCAGGCAGCGCCGTGGGCTGGCAGGGCGCGAACCCCCGGCTATCCTCTTTCATGACACAGTCTGCAGTCAGCTGTTCTGCGCTGCCCACTGGACCCAAAAAACACGGCACCGGGGTGACCTCCCCGGGCCCCGATGCCGCTGGACCAAGCCCAAGCCTGGTCATTTGCATAAGTTTAACGGTTCGAATCGAATCAGGGTGAGGCTGCGCTATGAAAAGTTGTTTGGCGGGCTTACTTGAGCCAGTCGGGACCGCCGAGGTAGGCCTCGAGAGCTTCGATAGTGCTGCGCAGGTCCAGGATCAGGCTCTGCAGCACCATGCGCCGCTTCTTGGCGAGAACGGGATTCACCGCGCCTTCCGTGGCTTCCTGTTTGAGGGCTTCGGTTACGCGGTCCAGCAGCGCCTCGGTGGCGGCCCGGGTTTTCGCAATTTCCAATTCAAAGGGGATGGCCGAGACATCCTGTGCGGCGGGCAAGGCCTCAGGTTCCACCTTGCAAAATCCGCGCGCGGGATTCTCCCCCTCCTTTTGGGCGGAGGCTTTCGGTGCGTCGGCGGGGGCTTCGGCATCGCTGTTGATACGTAACAGCTCAAACACACGTCCGCGTATGTTGACCGAGATGTCGCCGGGGTTGCAGGCGAGGGTGTCGCGCAGGATGGCTTCTTCAGCAGGGGTGATGTCGCCGGCAGGCTTTCGATTGATGATCCAGGTACCGATGCTCAGTTGAATGTAGAGGGGCGATTGCATGGGGAGGCTTTTCAAGGGGTGGGGTGCGTTCTGTTTGGCTTGTTGCGGTATAAAACGGCTCCCGGGTAGGGGTTTTTCATGGCCTCCCCTACCGATTCTGCCTCGGTAAAAGTACCTAGTGGCCGCCTTGCCTAAGCATTTCTACCGATCTTAACGCAGTCTCGATCGCGTCGATTAAGCTAACGTGATGCGTGGCTTGATTGTTGAAGACCAACACCTTATGTGTAATCTCCTCGGCCACGTGCTGAAGGAGGAGCTCCGTTTCGAGCAGGTGCTGGAGGTGTACGACGGCGAGGCCGCTCTCGAGGCCCTCAAGATGCAGCCCTGGGACCTCGTTCTACTGGATTTGAACCTGCCCAAGGTCAGCGGCATGACCATTCTGCGTCAGATCAAGCAGCGCAACGCCGATACCAGGGTCGCGGTTTTGTCCTCCGAACTGCGCCCGGGTACCGCGAAATCCATCATCGATGCCGGAGCGGAAGGTCTTTTTACGAAGGACTTCCCGCTCGACCGGCTGCGCGAGGGCCTCAAACAGGTCATGCAGGGCTCGGTCTTTCTCTGCCCGGAGTCCAGCCGCCTGCTGCGCGAATTTTCCAGCGAGGAGGCGGACGGCGGCACCAAGGCACTGTCGCAGCGCGAGGTCGATGTCCTGCAACTCGTAGCCGAGGGCTTCAGTTCAAAGGAAGTCGCCGACCGCCTGCACATCAGTGTCCGCACGGTCGACGCGCATCGGCGCAACATCATGAAGAAATGCAACCTGCGCGGGGCCACTGAGATGGTCCGCCTCGCGGTTAAGATGCACCTGGTCTAACCGCGCACGTGCTTCGCAACCGCGGTGCCGGAGGCTTCCAATTCTTTTTGGAGGACCACCGGAAGGGTCAGCCGCAATTCGAAGCCCGGTTTGTCGGCGCGATTGGCAAAACGTAGCGAGCCCCCGCACATGCGCACGCGCCACACTACGGATGCCAGTCCCAGGCCGCAGCCGTTGACCTCGCCGGTGAAGTCCTCTTCGGCCTGGAAAAACGCTGCCCCGAGTTGTTTCAACTGCGCCTCGGGCACATGCCGTCCGTCGTCTCGCACGGTCAAGACGCATTGAGCTTCATTCAACTCGCCGCACAGCTCGACGTGGGGTTTGCCTTCGGGGTGAAATTTCTGGGCGTTGGTCAGGGCCTCGCAAAGGACGCGTTCGATACCCTCGTGGGAGATGGCAACGATGGTGTCCAGGGCTGGTAGTTCGAGCTGCGAAACCGCCACACCGCGCTCGGCTGCGCGCAGCTCAAAAACCATGCGCAGCGTTGAGAGCGTGCACTGTCCTTCTTCCGGGCGGCGCTGCACGTTTTCGAAGTATTCACTGGTGCGCGTCAGGCGGTTGGAGAGTCGTTCGGCACTCTCAACGGCGGTGTCGAGAATGTCCTCGAATTCCTCCTGACTCAGGGTCTCGCGCAACTGCTTTAAAATGGCCAGATTCGCCACCACGCCGTTGAGTGGAGTCCGCAGCTTGTGGGCCACCGCGTCGCGTAGGTTCCAGACCAGCTTGCGGCTGTTTTCCGCCTCGGTCACGTCCTGCAGCGTTACGAAGGATTGCTCCAGGTGGGCATCGTCTCCGGGGTGCAGTTGCACTTGCCAGGTGCGTCCGCGGTTGTCTTCCAGCAGCAGGTCGTCCGCTGCTTCTGGTGGGTCTCCGTTGGCATGAGCTTCCCAGCAGGGCAGGGGGCGGCAGGCCAGGGTTTTGAGGCAATAGGCAAAAAACCGTGTCTGACCGACGTCAAGTTGCCCGACAACGGCTTGCGCCGCCGGATTCAGGTACAGCACCCGGCGCTGCGCATCGAGGATGAGAATACCGTTGGGCGTCGCGCGGGCCACCCATTCGAAGCGCTCCCGCTGCTCCACCAGCGCGCGGTAGCGGTCCAGGCGAAAGATCGTCCCCAGCCGAGCCTCGAGCTCTGCGATGTCAAAGGGCTTGCGGATGAACTCGTCGACACCCGCGCGAAAGGCCTTCAGGCGCAGGTCCGAATCATCGGCGGCCGAGATCATCAGCACCGGGACGTTGGCCAGCACGGGGTCGTTGCGCAGGTCCCGTACGATTTGCGTCGAATCGCACTCGCCGGCCCGCGAACCCAGCACCAGCAGATCGGGGCTCCATCCGCGCGCGATCGAAAGCACCTCGTCGCTGGCCTGCAGAAAACGCAGCTCGGCGGCATCCTGGTCCAGCAGCAGGCGAAGGATCGCGCTGGTGGCCGGGTCGTTTTCTGTGAGCAAAACCCGCTTCATGGTGCGAATCCAAAAAGCCGGCTCAGTGAGCGTGATGCGGAGCAACCGCCGCCAAATAATCCGTCACCGCCGCCTGAATCGTCTCCAGCTGTGCTTCCGAGGGCAACGCGCCGCGGTCGTGAATCTCGATCACTTCGTTGCAGTAGCCCCAAACACGTTTGGCACCCATGACCGCCGAGATGCCCTTCAGCTTGTGGCAATATTGGTAGAGGCTGTCCAGATTGCCGCCCTCGATGGCGTGCCGCATGCCATCGACCAGTTCCGGAGCTTCCTGTTCAAAGACCAGCAGCATTTGCGCGAGCATGTTGCGTCCACGGATTTCCCGGCTGCGGAGTTGGGCGATGGCGGCTTCGTCAAGGACTGGCAGGGTTTCAGTATCCATGGGTGTGGCGGCTGGAAAGCGGCTGGGGGCAGGGAATTTCATCGACCGGGTTGGACGGGATTTAACGCTGCGATGGAATTTTGAAGGCATCGGTGAGCAAGTGTGGCTACGGCCTAAGTTTGTGTGCGTTACGGACGATGTTGCCCCGGGGTCAGCCCGCTTTCTCATGTCATTGCCGTCCGTCTCTGTATCCGTGGACGCGTTCAATCGTTTGGAACGTGGGTTCCTGGCGGTGGCGGGATTGCTCGGGCTGGGAGCGCTCGTACTCGAGGGCCCGACCAAGCTGGTGGCCTGGTTTCCGCTGCTCACTCTTTGCGGCTGGATTTGCCTGCATGCACTCCGGCGGCGCAATCGGCCCGGCCAGGCCACGGCGGCGTCCAATTCGGTAGAAAACGCCCCTGCGCGCCCAGCGGCAACCACCGCCCATGCTGCCGCACCCGCGAACGGTTTTGATCCCGCGACCGCTTCCCCTAACGCGAGACAATTCGACCACATTCTGCGTCAAAACGAGACCCTGAAGAAAGAGTTGAAGCGTCTGCTGGACGACAAACGCTCAGCCGATAACGGCTCCGACCGCTCGTTCATGATTTTGCAGGGACTCAACGACGGGCTTTGGGACTGGAACGTCGTCACGGGTGCCTGCTTTTATTCCAAGGCGTTTTATCGCCTGTTAAAATGTCCGGCGGATTCCTTTCAGCCGCATTTTCGAGAGCTTAAAGCCCGCCTGCATCCGGTGGACGCCGTCGGCGTGATGGAGGCCATCAATGGCTACTTTGCCCGGGCCCGGGATGAGCCCTTCAGTTGCGAGTGCCGACTGCGGCTGGGCGATGGTGAATTTGGCTGGTTTCAGCTGCGGGCGACCGCCGACTTCAATGACCGCCGCGAGGCCTTTCGTATGGCCGGTACCCTGACCGACATCACCGCGCGCAAGGAAGCCGAGGCCGAACTCGTCCGGCAGCAACATTTTCTGGAGCTGCTCTTCAGCCATCTGCCCGTAGGTATTTACGCGAAATCGGCCCGCCCGGAAAACTTCGGCGAAATCCTCTCCTGGAACCCGGCCTGCGAAACCATTTTTGGCGTCATGGCCAGGGAAACCCTTGGGCACAAGGCGAAGGACTTGTTTGAGGCGGCTTGTGCCGATGGATTCGAGACCCTGGACCGCAACGCGGTGGAAACCCGCCAGGCGCAACGTGATCGTCAGTTTTTCTTCAAGCGCCAGGATGGTCAGGAGCGCCGCCTCTCGCTGGTACGTCTGCCGGTCTTTGACGCGCGCGAGCAGCCCAACCTGATCGTCTGCATGGCCGAAGACGTGACCCCGGAATGGGATGCGGGTAACGCCGTCGACCAATTCCGCAACATGCTCGATAGTGCCCAGGACAGCATCTTTATTTTTAAGACGGAAGGCCTGGATTTTTATTACGTCAACCGTGGCGCGGCCGAAACCCTGGGCCATCCGCGCGAGCGCCTGCTGCAGCGCTCCCTCCTCGACGTGGAATGCGGCCTGACGCTGGAGCACTTTCGCGACCGCGTGGCCCAACTGCACAGCGGCGAGAAGGATCGTATCGGTTACGAAGCGATTTTCATGTGTCGCGACGGGCACTCGCTGCCCGTGGAGGTCAACCTGCAGCTGCTGGCTACCGAGGGCGGCGAGGAGCGGTATTTCGCGCTCGCCCGTGATATTTCCGAACGCAAGCGCATGGAAGCGGACCTGCGCAAATCCAGCCAGCGCGACAAACGCCTCAACGACCAACTTGCCGTGGCCAACCGCGATCTGGAAGAAGCCATTGAGCGCGCCAACGAACTGGCCAAGGAAGCCCAGCTGGCCAATCGCGCCAAGACCGAGTTTCTCGCAAATGTCAGCCACGACATCCGCACGCCGCTTAACGGCATCATCGGATTTCTGCCGCTTTTGAGCAAAGCGCTGAAGGGGCAAAAGGAAGCCCGCTACGTCAAGTCGATCAACGAAAGCGCCAGCATCCTGCGCGACCTCATCAACGACCTGCTGGACCTCTCCAAAATCGAGGCCGGGCAGCTGACGCTCAACGTGGCACCTTTCAACGCGCGCAACTGCATCGATGAAGCCGCCGCGGCCTTTCAGGCAATCGCCCGGGACAAGGGCCTTGAAATTACCTGCGAGTTCGGCGTCGACTTTCATGCTTCGCTCCTGGGCGACCAGCGCCGGCTCAGTCAGGTCCTCTACAATCTGCTGGGCAACGCGGTGAAGTTTACCGACCGCGGCAGCGTGCGCATCCGGGCCCATACGCGCCCCCTTGAAAACGAAACGCGGCGCACGCTCGAAATCGAAGTCATCGACTCCGGCCCTGGGATCGCCAGGGAGGACCATGCGCGCCTTTTCGAGCCCTTTCAGCAAGGGGCCAGTACCCTTTCCAAAGCCCACGAAGGCACCGGGCTGGGCCTTTGCATCTGCCGCAAGCTGCTGAACCTGATGGAGGGCGAAATCACGCTCACCTCCGAACTCGGCCAAGGCGCGACCTTTCGCTTCAGCCTGCCCGTGCAGGTGCAACAAACCGCCTTTTCCACGCCTTCCGAAGAGACTGCTGAGGCGCTCGACACCCAACTCGGTGCCCGCGCTCCCTTACGCATACTGGTGGTGGACGACTCCCTGATCAACCGGCAGGTGCTCGTGGCCAACCTTGAGGAGATGGGCTACGAAGCTGAAGAAGCCGAGGGCGGCGCGGAGGCGGTCTCGAAAGCCGGGGAGGCAGCCTTCGACGTCATCTTCATGGATATTCGCATGCCGGGCATGGATGGTTTCGAAGCCTCGAGCCAGCTTCGGCAGCTCGAGCTGTTGCCCGGCAAGCCAGCGCCTTTCATCGCGGCGCTTTCAGCAGACGCCGCCCGTGGCCATGCCGCTCGCTGCCAGGAATGCGGCATCGACGCCTACCTGACCAAGCCGGTTGAAATGGCGCGCGTGGACAAGCTGCTGCGCGAGGTCCATGCCTGGCGCAATCAGGGGGGACCTCTGCCCGAGGACGCTTTCAAGCCGGCCTTGCCTCGGGCAAAAGATTCTTGCTCGAGCCCGGGCGCGGGCTGAGGATCCACACCGGTGAAACGCCGGTTGATCAACAGGTGCCTGCTCGCCGGTGCCCTGCTCTTTGCGACGCGCCTTGTGCCGTACGCCCCGGGCCAGACCCCGCTGGACCGGCTCCTGCCCGAGGGCGATGTGGTGGCCTTCCGACTGCCCATGTTCAACCGCGAGGGCTACCGCGAGTGGCTGCTGACCGGTCGCCGTGGCCGCTACGTGCATGCCGACCGCATCGAGGTCGACGGCATGGACTTGCGCGCGTTCTCCGGCGACGCCGCCAACGCGCTCAACCTCACCATTCTTAGTAACAATGCCATCTTTGCCCCACGCAGCAACCAGGCCCGCGGCCCCGGGGCCATTACGTTGCTGGGCGATGACTACCAGGCCACGGGCAGCGAATGGGTCTGGGAGGGCGACACCGGCGTGGTGCGCGTGCGGCGCAACGTACGCGTTATTTTCGACCAGCCAATCATGGGCATTCTTCGATGAATTTTCGCGCGTTACTTTTTGGCATGGCGCTGGCCGTGCTCTGGGTGCCTGTCCAGCTGATGGCCCAGGAGAACGAGGCTGAAGCGACCCAGGCTCCCCAGCCCGATCCGACCCCCGACGCCACCACGGAAGCTTCGGAGCCTGCCGCACCTCGACGGTCCTTTTCGGGCATTTCTGCCGCCTCATCGCGCGCGGATTCCAATCCGCGTCCACGCCGCATCCAGATTACGCCCGCACCCGCAGCTTCTGAGCCCGTCACGCCCCCGACAGTGGCGGCTCCTTCTGCGACAAACGCCACCCGCGCGTCGACACCGGCTTCCCCGCGACAGGCCACGTCGCTCGACGAAAAAACCGTGATCACCTCCGACGGCGGTTTCGAAGTCTACTCCTCCCCGGAGCAAAACCGCTTCGTTTTCTTCGACAATGTCGAGATCCGCGCGGGCGATTTTTACGCGCGCTGCGAAAGGATGGAGGTCGTATCCAATCGACGGATACGTGACGAGGACGCGGCCATCGGCCAGATCGGCCAGATCGAGTCCATTATCGCCACCGGCGACGTGCGCATCACCCAGGCCGGACGTATCGCCACCTGCCAGCGCGCCGAGATTTACCCGGACAAAGGGCTCGCCTACCTCAAGGAAAACCCGGTGGTGCTCGATGGTGACACGCGCATCACCGGCTACGAAATGGTGCTCGACCGCAACGCCGAGACGGTGCGCATTCTGCCGCGGCCCGAGGGCGGCGGTGCCGAGGTGGAGATCCCCGAAGCCGTTCGCACCGGCGCGCTGCCGGGTGCCGAGGACGCTCCCGAACAAACAGGCCCGTAAGGCCCTCGCCCCGTTCCCGATGTCTGAACCCGTGCCCCAAGCCGAAGTCGAGCCGCCTGTTGCGGAAACCGCGCTGCGCCCGACCATCCAGACGCGTGGCCTGGTCAAGGTTTATGGGCAGCGCCAGGTCGTGCGCGGCGTGGATATCAACGTCAGTGCGGGTGAGATCGTTGGGCTTTTGGGACCCAACGGCGCGGGCAAAACCACCACCTTTTACATGGTGGTCGGCCTCGTCCCGGCTACTGACGGCGAAGTTTTTCTTGACGATCAGCCGATCACGCATCTGCCGATGTATCGCCGTGCGCGCCTGGGCATCGGCTACCTGCCGCAGGAGCCCAGCGTTTTTCGTAAGCTGAGCGTACGCCAGAATATCGAGGCGATTGTCGAAACCCTTCCACTCAAGCGCAAACAGCGCCGCCTGGAAGTCGACCGCCTCCTCGCCGAACTCGAGCTGACGCCCTTGGCCCGCCAAAAGGCCTTCACGCTTTCAGGCGGTGAGCGCCGCCGCCTCGAAATCACCCGCGCGCTGGTCACCAAGCCAAAGTTCCTGCTCATGGATGAGCCCTTCAGCGGCGTCGATCCGATCAGCGTTTCAGAGGTGCAAAAGATCATCGTCGCCCTGGCCGAACGCGGCATCGGCATCATCATCACCGATCACAACGTGCGCGAAACCCTCCGCATCGTCGACCGCGCCTACCTCCTGCACGAAGGCAAAATCCTGGCCGAGGGCACGAGCGAATTCCTCGTCAACGACGAACAATCCCGCCGGCTCTACCTCGGCGAAAGTTTTGCGCTGTAGAGCGGGCATCCGAAAAAGCCTCGTCCCGGCTGTCGACCAGGGCCTACACTGCGGCGCAATGACCAAGCCGCCGATCGTCCGCGCTGAAACCAGCCTCACCGTCCGCGAGTTTTTCGACACCTACCAGGAGCAGTTGCAACTGACCCTCGTCGCTGGCGAGGAGGGGCTCGACAAAACCATCCGCGAAAAAGCGATCAATCGACCTGCCTTGGCGTTGGTGGGCTATTTCAAGTTCTTCGCTACGCGCCGCATCCAACTCTTCGGGGCTGGCGAAATGGCTTACTTGCGCGACCTGCCCGTGCGTGAGCAAAAATCCGTCGTCGAAGCCATCTGCAAAAAGCACATCTGCTGCATGGCGATTTCGCGCAACCTCGCTCCGGTCAAGGCGATGGTCGAGGCGGCGGCCCGGCACCGCATACCCCTGCTGCGTTCCACGCTCACCAGTAAGGACTTTTCAGCCGAGGCGACGCTCTTCCTCGACCAGCATTTCGCGCCCAAAACCAGTCTGCACGGCACCTTGCTGGACATTCGAGGCATCGGCACCCTCATCCGCGGTCGCAGCGGGGTCGGCAAAAGCGAGTGCGCCCTGGCTCTCATCGAGAGAGGCCATAGCCTAGTGGCCGATGATATTACGTATCTGCGTCTAGTCGGTGAAAAAGAGGTGCTCGGGCGCAGCAGTGAGCTGAACCGCGGCTACATGGAATGTCGGGGCATCGGCATCATCAATATCGCCGAGCTGTTCGGCATCCGAAACGTCCGTCTCGAAAAACGCCTCGACCTCATCATCACCTTTGTCGAGTGGGTGCCCGGCATGGAAGAAGAGCGCACCGGCCTGGAGGAGAGTTTTCAGGAAGTGCTGGGTATCCGCGTGCCCCACATGGAGATACCCGTACGCCCAGGCCGCGACATGGCGCGTCTGGTTGAAGTGGCTGCCATGGTCCAGGCCACCAAGCTGATGGGCCACGACTCGGCCGCCGAATTCAACGAGCGCCTGATCGCTTTCATGTCCGCCGCTACGGAGCGTTGACGAAACGCCTTTTGCGCAGCCTGCTGCTGGCTCTTCCGTTTTTTAAAAATTCTTTACCAATGAAAAATAAGTTTCAGGCGTTTGAAGCCCAAGTTTCAGTTACGTGGCGACTTGCGCGATCCTGAGCGATGCCGGACGTTTTTTACGCTTGCTTCGGACTGGCTTTTTACACGTTTGGGTCTCCGGGTTTAAAGACGTTGCAAGTCGCTCTGTATGGGCAACTTGAGAATCCGCTCTCGCCGTGACGCAAATGCAACAGTCAGGTTACAGCGAATCGCGGCCAAGCCCTGTGGACAACATGTGAGAAAGATCGGCTTGCCTGCATCCTGCCCGATGTGAATTATTCGCATCACTGCGGCTCCCGGGTTCGCTTCCTCCCGGAAAACGAAATTTTACAATTTCTATACAAACATCATGCACCATTTGCGAAACCGTAAGTCGTTGATTATCAGCAAACGCTTGGAACCACAGACAAAACTGTGCCTCCATCCGATCCTCCCTGACCGTTCAAACGCGCCGCGCTAGGCCCGTTCTATCTCCCCGCCAGGTGCATGCTACCTGGCTCCCCCGCCATTGCCTGTCACCTGTGAATAAGAACGCCCGCCTTGCTGTAACATTTCATGGAATCTGCCGCTCCTGAGAACTCGCTTTGGGACACTGTAAAGAGCGATTTTCAACACCTCTTCCCACACGACGTCTACAAGACCTGGTTCGAGCCAATGTGCTGCATCCTCGAGGATGACGACCAGGTTGTGCTCGGCGTCCCCAGTGACTTTGCCGCCTTCTGGGTCCAGGATAACTATTTCGACCTCATCTCCGGGCGTCTGCGCGAGGCTGCTGGACGCACGATTGGCGTCAGTCTGGAGGTTTCCAAAAACGCACGCCGCGAGGTCGTTCTGGAACCCTCCGAAGTGGCCACGCCCGCTGCGCCGCCGGCCCAGCGTAACGGCCAGACCAAGGATCGCCGCGCGGACGGCCCGGGCACCGGTCCGTACATCATCAACCCGCGTAACACCTTCGATAATTTCATTGTGGGTCCGGGCAATCAACTCGCCCATGCCGCCTCCATCGCGGTGGCCAACGCGCCCGCCCGCGCCTACAATCCGCTTTTCCTATACGGGGAGACGGGCCTGGGCAAAACCCATCTCATGCACGCCGTGGCGTTGCACATTCTCCGCGAGAAGCCCGATGCGAACGTGGCTTACATCTCCACGGAGAAGTTCATGAACGAATTCATCAAGGCCATCACGGAGAACACGGTGGCTCGCTTCCGCAAGCGCTACCGCGGCGTCGATGTGCTCCTGATCGACGACATCCACTTCCTCTCGGGCAAAGAGCGCATTCAGGAAGAATTTTTTCACACCTTCAACGACCTCTTCGAGTCGCAGAAGCAGATTTTCCTCTCCAGCGACCGGCCCGCCGGAGAAATCGCCAAGCTGGAAAGCCGCCTGGTCTCGCGCTTCCAATGGGGCCTGGTCACCGATATCCAGCCACCGGATCTCGAAACCCGCGTGGCCATCCTGGAGAAAAAGGCCGCCGGCCTGAACCTCAACCTCAGCCACCAGCTGATCGAATGGCTCGCGGCGAAGGTTTCCCGCAACGTCCGCCGGATGGAGGGCGCGCTCACTCGCGTGGCCGGCTACGTCGCCCTGATGAAAGGGCAGGTGGACGTCGGTACGTTGGAAAAGCTGCTGCAGGACATCCTCCAGGAAGAGGCCCAGAACCAGGTTACCATCGAGAAGATCCAGAAAAAGGCCGTGGAGTACTTCGATCTGCGCTTGGCCGACATGGTCAGCAAGCGCCGCCCCGCCAACATCGCCTTCCCGCGCCAGATCGCAATGTACCTGAGCCGCATGCTCACCAACCACTCGCTGCAGGAAATCGGCGATGCTTTTGGTGGGCGCGACCACGGAACCGTCATTCACGCCTGCAAGATGGTCGAAAACATGATGGAGCAGGACGACGGCGTGCGCCGTAGCGTCGAATACCTCGAAAAGCAGCTATCCAGTCCGCGCTGAGACTAGGGTAGGGACTTGATTCCCGCCTCGGGGATGCATTCAGTACCCGGCTATGGATTTATCACAGGATCAACAGGCCGCGGTCGCTCGTTGGGTTAACGAGGGCGCAAGCCTGTCGGAAGTGCAGAAGCGGCTCAGCGAGGAATTTCAAATCTCCATGACCTACATGGACGTGCGCTTTCTGGTGGATGACCTGGACCTCAGCCTGGCCAGCCCCGATCCCGCACCCACACCCGACGTCACCGAAGCGGACGCCGGACCGGCCGCGGACGCGCCTGCCTCCGACGGCAGCACTGCCATCGAAGAGCCCGAGCTGCTCGACGAACCAGGACTGGCTGGAGGTGCGGTTTCCGTCTACATCGACCGCGTGCAGCGTCCCGGCGCGGTGCTCAGCGGCTCGGTGACCTTCTCCGACGGCGTGACCGCCCAGTGGCAGGTCGACCAGTTTGGCCAGCTGGGCGTCATCCCACCTGAAAGCAAAAGCGGTTATCGCCCGAGCGAGGCGGACCTGCGCGATTTCCAGACCGCGCTGCAGCGTGAAATGCAGAAGTCCGGCTTCTAGGCGGACTTTGGCCTGCTAGTTGCCGGGCAGTTTCTCTTCTGTGGCGTTCCCCGGACGGGTGAAGAAGTCGTCCCCGACATCTATCAAGCGTGGGTTGCGCAGGACGACTTCGCCCAGATCGCCGGAAAACTCGTGCGTCTGCGCATCGTAAAGCGTGAAGGTCCAGCGGGTGGAAACGAGCGCGCCACCGACCCGCACGTAATCGTGATAGAGAATGGCGTGCGGCTTTTCCTCGGCCACTTCCACGCTCTTGTAGTAGGTGACGATGTACCCCATCGCATCGAGGCGTCCGGTTTCCGGATTGATGAACAGGTCGTACCAGTCGTCCGGCGCGTCGCCGGTACCCGCTTCAAAGCTCTGGCGGCTGAGCCAGTGCGTGCCCTGCTGTGTGGTGACGGTTTCGAATTCGCTCAAAATCACGCCGGGCCCATCGAGCTTGAACGGCGCGTAGGAAAACCACGGCCAAGTCAGCACGTGAAAGCGCGCCCCGGGTGGTGCAAACTCAAAGCCCTCCGGGGCAAGCCAGGCCGTGGTGCCATCGAAGACGACGGTGCTTCCGTCCTTCAAATCCAACCGCGCGCGGGGTCCGTTGGTCTGATAGGTCATGGTGCCGTCCACGCCGACCGAGCCTCCAAAGGTAACCGTGATCTCGGACTGAAAGGCCTGGGTTTTCCACCAGTGCGCAGCCCCGTGCGCTTCGTAGGCGCGCGCGATGACCGCTTCGTTGGTGGGTGTCTGTCCTGAGAGGACCCAACTCGGCAGCAGACCGCAAAGGACAGCCAGACTGGTTTTTGCAAAGAGAGAGCGGATACGCTGATTCATCGGTAGCGGAGGTTGTACAGGAGATACTTGGAGAACTGACGCAGGCCGTTCATTCCCACCGGTGTAAAATAAAAAACTCTGGCTCAGTTCAGCGGAAGCGTTTCCTGGGCGCGCTGCCAGGCGGGCGCATCATCCACATCCTCAAGGGTTTCAAGCGATTGAATACCCAGGCCCAGTTGCCGAGCGTTACGCTGCAACTGCGCACAGACGCGCTCGGTACTCCATTCGATGCCGTCAAACAGCCCGGGCTGCGGCTCGTTGATGGCCAGCAGGTAGTAGCCGCCGTCGCGTGCGGGTCCAATCACCAGATCGTTGTGCTCCAGCCCGCGGTAGGCGCGTTCGAGGTGGTCCCGGGTGACGTACGGACAATCGCCTCCCAGCAGGCAGAGGGGACTGTCCTGACGGCGAAACGCCTGTTCCACGGCAAAGGACTGCCGTTGACCCAGGTCACCCTCAGTTTGCGCGAAGGCCGCGGTCTCGGTCCAAGACTGGCCGAGAACTGGCTCCAGCCACTCGCGGATCAAGAGCTCGGCCTCGGCGTTACGCTCGCCCGAAGCGGGCGTAAAATGGATTTCCAACGCGTCGAAGGGGGCCAGCGAGCGCAACAGGTGCTCCGTCATGCGCTTGTAGGCACCCAACGCGCGTGCGTCGCCAATATCGGCAGCAAGGCGCGTTTTCACCGATCCGGCGATTGGCGCCTTCAGAAAGAAAAGCAGGCATAGGCCCATGCTCGGCTGACTTTACCGACCTTGGGCTCCGGGCAAAGCCAAAACTTGCCCGATGCACCTATCCGCACGCTTTTGCGCGATGTGGGTGAGCCTTAACTTTTACAAAAACGCCGGCGCGCCAAGACCAGCAGTCCGGCCAGCCCGCCAAAGATCGCGGCGTAGGTGCCGGGCTCGGGAATGTTGGCACCCAGAATTTCGAACATCAATTCGTCGAAGGCTGCCTGATACTCGGCAACGGCTGCATCGGTGGCTGGGTCGCCGGGTGCGCCTTCCAAGTCAACTTCGGCAAAGATGTTCGAGCTCACCACGAAGGATTCGTAAAAATCGTCATTGTCGTTGATTTCCAGGCCGGCCACTGTGATGCCATCGTTGACGGCGTCGATGCGCGCATCTTCGGTCTCGCTGCCGTCGGCGTCGGGAGCGGCCTGCGGACCGTCGCCGATGACCAGGATGAAGCGCTCGGTGCCCGTGCGCGTGGAAGCGTTCAAGATATCGTTGCCGCCTTCGATTCCCAGCTGCGGCGAGGTCAGCGTCTGGTAGCTGGGGGTGAAGGGGCGACCCGCCGGCACCATGGCGGCAAAGGCGTTCGCGCTGGCGGCGTCGGTCACCTCAAAGAGGTCGTCGCCATCGGTCAGGTCGAAGGCATCGTCACCGATGAAGGTATTTACCTGCGGCACAAAGCCACCCGCGAACGCATCGCCAAAACGAATCAGGCCGACTGCCAGACCCCCATTATCGATGATGGCCTGCTGACCGCTGGAACTGGTGAAAAAGTTACTGATGGAGGACAAAATGGTCTCAATTTCGGGACCATCGGTGCCGCCCTCGCTAATCGAGCCGGAATCGTCGAAAGCGATGACCAATTCGGTAGCGACGTTAGCCGTCGCGAAGGGGGCGAACAGACACAGGCCTGCTCCTGCCAGGTAGGTGGGAAGACGCATGGTGTTTGGATGATAAGGTGTTGTCTGGATGGGAATATATCAGGTGATTCCTGATGAGGTATAGGAATTCGCGCCCACAAAGGCAAGAGAAGTATTTCTCATAATGCGTGTAGCTATCATTATCTGCCCTAGGTTTTCGCGCTTTTGGCTTAACCCCTTCACGTTGAACCGCTAGGCTGCTACGCAAGGAGAATCCTCATGAGTGAAGCCCCCCTGCCTTCGCCGCACCATCGCCGCCGCCAAAACTCAAGTGGCTGGCTCACGTTGCTGATCGGGTTGCCTGTTTTTGCGCTCGTGGCCGCCGGCACCTACTTCGCTCTGGAGTCCATGAAGCAGGGCGAAGCGACCGGCGAAGACCCCGAGACTGCTGCGAGCCTACCGGATTCTGACGCAGCTGCCGAAACGGACGACGTAGCTCAAAATCTGGATGCATTCATCACCGAGGGGAACGGCAGCCGTGCCCAAGCGATCAACCCGGAGGTGCTGGCCCAGGAAAATGCCCGGCTGGACGCGGTCTTCGGTGACATCGGGGACTTACCACGGCTTGAAGCGACGGCACCCGCCTCCACAAGCCCCACCGCAGGGCCCTCCTATGCGCAGATCCTGGCCGATCAGCGGCTCTGGCCAGAGGTATTGCTCCTGACCGAACCGCACTCTGTACCCATTCGCACAGCGGGCCAAAAAGTGGGCGAAGCCGCCCTGCCCGAAGGTACCGAACTGCGCGTGGTCAAAATCCTGCCGCAAGGCTACCTGATGGTGCGCGCGGAGGCGCATCAGTTCGTCGTCCCGGTCTTCAAGACCAACCTCGACTTCATTCCCGATCCGGAAGGCGATGCAGGCAAGGTGGAGGACAGCGCTGCGCTTGCGCGTTCGCGGCCGCAGGATCACGTGGCCGTACTGCTGGCCAATCCGGACGCGCCCGACGCCGCGCATCAGCGCGAGGCAATCGCTCGTCAGGCGATCCTGGATCACGCCATCGATCTGACGCGCAGCTGGGGGCAAAATACGCTGGGCGTCACCACCTTGAAAATGGAAAACGGGATTCTCGAGGTACGGCTACAGAGCGAGGCGTACGCGGAGGCGGGCGACCTGACCTATCTGGCGCGGCAGATTGCTCGCTACTTCGTCGACCAGGCGCAATCCTGGGGCGCGGATCTCAACTACGCGATGTGCCGCATTCGCTCCGCCGATGGCAGCTCCACCGTCGCCATCGGCTCCTATCGAGGGGCTTACGTGGAGGCCACCGAAACCCCCTGAACCGCAAAGGCGGCTTTTCGTTTGCCCGCCGCACGCAGCCGGGCATCTTCGGCTCATGCGTCTGGTTTCCTGGAATATCAACGGCTTGCGCTCCATCGCGCGTCAGGAGGTGTTCGGGGAGTTCCTCAAGCAGACCGCGCCGGATATCGTCTGCCTGCAAGAGACCAAGATTGATCCCGACACCGCGCGCACAGTCGATCTGGGCACCCGCGAGCCGGTGGAGCTGCTGTTCCCGCACCAGTATTGGCATCTGGGCACACGCCTGGGCTATTCGGGAACGGCCGTTTTGACGCGCGAGGCGCCCCTGCGTGTCGACTACGACCTGCCGACCCCACGCGTGCGTTCCCATCAGCCCGACCCCACGCATCCGCCGGAAGGCCGCCTCATCGCGGCGGAGTTCCCGACCTTTTACCTGCTCAACGTCTACGTGCCCAACTCTGGACGCGGTTTACCCCGCCTCAGCTACCGCCAAAACGATTGGGACCCGGCGCTCGTCGCCGCCTGCAAGCGTTTTGGGCGGGTCAAGCCTGTCGTTATCTGCGGGGATTTCAACGTCGCCCACGAGCCGATCGATCTGGCCAACCCCAAGCAGAATAAGCGCAACGCCGGCTTTACCGAGGAGGAGCGCGCGGGCTTTTCCAAGCTGCTGAAGTCCGCCGGGCTGGTCGACAGCTTCCGCCATTTTTACCCGGACACCGAAGGTGCCTACAGCTGGTGGACCTACCGCGGTGATGTCCGCGAACGCAACATCGGGTGGCGCATCGACTACTTTTTAGTATCCAAAAAGCTGATACCCAAACTGAAGGACGCCCGGATTCACCCCAAGGTTTTTGGCTCGGACCACTGCCCGGTCAGCATCGACTTGAAAGGCTAGCCCCGCAAAAGCTTCACGCGCGCGGGAGTGCCGCCACGTTTGTGAAGCCGCCTTCGATCAATAGCTCCGCCGCCTTGATCGCCTGCGCCCCTACCTGGCAGGTCGCGATGACCGCGCGTTCACGCCAAGGCGCGAGTTCATCCAGCCGCTCGTGCAGGCAGGCCAGTGGGATGTGCGCGTGGGTTGCCCAGGCGGCGGACTGAACCCCGTCCGCTGGTCTATCCGCTTCGACATCCAAAAAGAGCACGGGCTTGCCCGCAGCTTCCAGCGCCTGCAAATCCTGCGGGGACAATCGGCGTATCTGGGCCCGCTCGGGGCTGCGTGCGTTTGTGACGTGCTCCGTAGTTGACCTTTGGATACGCGAAGCTTCACCGCAGACGGGGCAGGTGCGGTCGCGTTTCAGGGTCAGGGTGCGAAAACTGCCTTGCGCCGCGTCAAAGGCCAGCAGCCGCCCGTGCAGCGGTTCCCCGACGCCTGTCAGCAGCTTGATCGCCTCGTTGGCCTGCAGCGAGCCGATGACCGCAGTCACCACGCCCAAAATGCCCGCCTCCGCGCAGGAAGGCACGCTGTCCAAAGGTGGCGGCTCCGGAAACAGGCAGCGGTAGCAGGGCCCCTTGGGCGGTTCGAAAACGCTCACCTGACCCTCGAACCGCTCGACTGCTCCGTAGACCAGCGGTCGTCTTTCGCGCACGCAGGCATCGTTGAGCACATAACGCGTTGGCAGATTATCCGAGCCATCCACAACGACACTGTATCCGCGCACGATGGCTTGGGCGTTGTGCGCGTCCAGTCGCTCAGGGTAAGTCTCCAGTTTCACTGCCGGATTGAGCTCGCGCAAACGTTCGGCAGCGGAGGCGACTTTCATCGTGCCGACCGCAGCCGTAGCGTGCAGCACCTGGCGCTGCAGGTTGGTAAAGTCCACGCGATCGTCGTCGACCAGACCCATGCGTCCCACCCCAGCGGCCGCCAGGTACAGGGCCACGGGCGAGCCCAGGCCCCCGGCCCCGACGATCAGGACGGAGCCCTGCGTTAGGCGCAGTTGCCCGGCTTCGCCAAACTCGGGCAGGGCGAGGTGGCGCGCGTAGCGCAGACGCTCTTCCGGATTCAGCGTCGCGCCCGTGGGTTTATCTGTCGTTGTCGGAAAGGGCATCGACTTTACGCTGCGCTCGCTCGTGACCGTTGGCCGCGGCGGTCTTGTACCAGGCAAGGGCCAGCTCAGGGTTGGGGTCCACACCCATGCCGTTTTCGTAGAGCATGCCCAGGCTGTGCTGCGCATCCGCGTTGCCGCTGGCGGAGGCTTGGCTGAATAAGTCCAGCGCCTGATTGTAATTGCGCGAGACGCCGAGGCCGCGTACGTAAAATGCGCCCAGCTGATACTGTGCGTGAGCATCGCCCGAATCCGCCGCCTGTGCATACCATTGCGCGGCTTGCGCGTAGTCACGATTGACCAGGCGTCCCTCGCGGTACAAATCAGCCAGAGCCGACTGCGCACTGGCGTCGCCCTCGCGCGCCAGATTTTCAAGCAGCCGGACATCCTGATTCTGCCCGGCCCGGTTCGTATTTGTGTTGGCGGCATTGGCAGCGGGCGTCTCGCGGACAGGCGGGGCCGGTGTTGTGGCCGTTGGCTGAGCAAAGCGCGCCGCGAGCTGACTCATCTCGTTGATCTGCGCGGCCAGTTGGTTTTCGGCAGTGGCCAGTTGCGCCTGCATGCGGGCAATCTCCGCTTTGTACTGCTCAATCTCGTCATCGTTGTTGCGCACCGTCACCGTACGCGTGCCGCCGGTCACCAGTGGACGCCGGATGGTCTGCGGCTCCTCGGCTTCGGCAGCAGCCAATTGCTGTCGCAGCTGGGCCTGCTCAGTGCGCAGTTTTTCAACCTCGGCTTGCAGGGCCTGCACGCGCTGGCCTTGTTGCTCCATGGCTGCCGCCATCCGGTTGGCGGGGGCGGCGGTGGGCACCGATTGCGTTGGCTCCGGACTCGGCGCGGTTGTTTGGGCAGGAAATCGCGGTTGAGGTGCGGGCGTGGGCACCACGGCTACAGGGGCTTCTACTGGGTCGACACCCCCCGGGTCCTGGCCCAACCGATTTTCGTTGGCCGGTGGCGTTGCGGCTGCGGCTTCCGGTTCGGGCGCTAAGGCGATGACGGGCTCCGGAGTCGGCGCGGGGGCCACCGCTTCCGGCTCGATGGTCAACGGGTCGGTCATGGGGGCTGGACGGCTTTCCGGGCTGGCGGCGACAACATCGGCTGCTTCCGGAGTCGTTTGCGCGGGCTCGGGAGTTGTTGCCGGCTGCGTCAAATTGTTTTGAGAGGGCGCTGTCTCAACAGGTTCCGGCTGGGCTGCCGCCGCGACGGTTTCGGGCTCGGTCGACTCGATCGTTTCTGGCGTGGGTGCGTTGGATGCGGTGGTGGTGACTTCGTCAGCAGGCTCAATTGCCGAGCGATCCTCGGGCCCGCGATTATCGACCGGCGCTGCGCCGGGCTCCGTCAGGGCTGTCCAGATGCCCTCGCCGTAGTAAACCGCGGCGGCCGTGCCCCCGGCCAGAATCATCAGGAGAATGAGCAACGGAACGCCCCGGCGTTTTTTGCGGCTTTTCTTGGGGGCTGTGGCCACGGGCGGTGGTCCCGCTTGCGTGGGCTGCGGCGCTTGCGGAGGTACCGAAGGCGGTGGCTGAGAAACCGGCGGGGCAGCGGGCCGTGGCGGGGTAGGCGATTGCAACGGCGGCGGTGCGGAGGCGGTGCCTTTCATCGCGTCGCCAAATACGCGGTCCAATTCTGCGGAAGTCGGCGCCTGTGCAGGCTTCGCTGAATCCGCTGGCACCAGCGGCGGACTCACCGCACCGACGGCATCGGGATTGAACGCATCGGCCACCGCGGTTTCGGGAGCCTTGCCGATGTCCTGCAGGGCCTCGCCCGCGGCGGTGGCGTTCGCGTAGCGGTCTTCGGGGTCCGGCTCCAGCAGGCAGTTGATGAAATCGTCCCAGCGCGGGTCGAGCCCGTCGACAATCTTGGTGGCATCGCGGTAACGCCCCATCGGCTTTTTGCCGGTCAGCAGCTCGTAGGCGATAACCCCCACCGCGTACAGATCGCTGCGGGTATCCGCCTCTTGGCCGTTCAGAATTTCCGGGGCAATGTAATACAACGTACCCGCCATGTCGGTGCCGCTCGAATCGGCCACCGTGGCCGTCGCGCCCAGCCGGCTGCGCGAAATCGTCTCCTGCACCATCGTGTTGAGGTACTGATCGCCCAGCACGCGCGCCACGCCGAAGTCCGCAATCTTGACCCGCCCTTCCGGCGTTGCCAGCAGGTTGGCCGGCTTGAGGTCGCGGTGGATGACTCCACGCTCGTGCGCAAATCCAAGGGCGTCGAGCACCTGCGCGATCATTGAGGCCACGTGCTCGGGCGGGTGCTGCTGGCCGATGGCGTCGGGCGCGAACAACGGCTGCAGCCGCTCCATCACCAGATAAAAACGTCCGGAGTCTTCGCCCGCGTAATGTACCTGGACGATGCCGGGGTGCTCCAAAGAGGCCAGCGTCGCCCCCTCGCGCTCGAAGCGTTCGCGGAAGCCCCGGTCGTGCGCGATGGCCGAGGGCAGCAGCTTCAGAGCGTAGTGGCGTTTCAGGCGGGCGTGCTCGACCTCGTAGACCTGCCCCATTGCTCCGCGACCGAGAGCACCCAGCACCTGGTATTCGCCAACGCGGTTACCGTCGGCGAGATCATCAGGACCGGCCTGTCCGCCCGCCGAGGCACCCTGAGCTACCCATGTTTCTTCGCCATCCATCGCAACAGTATCCTAAAAGTCAGGTAAACTACCGCAGAAAGGTTGGTGGCGGCAATTCGTCAATTACCCAGGCGGAAGTCACTCGGGTCGAAGCCGCGGGTCTGCAGGGCTTGCTGCACCTCCCGCAGGTCCAGCCGCGCCCCGCGGAAGACCCGGTTTCGGGAGAACCAGCCGCTGTTCATCTCCAGCACAAAGCGCACGCGGTCACTGGCCGGGGCGATGGGCGTGGCGTCGCGCGGGCGCATCCCGCGAATCTCTAGCAACGTGCCCGTCGAATCGAAAAAGCCGATGTCGATGGCCAGATCGGTGCCTGCCGCCGAAAACGTCCACCGCCTCAACTCACTAAAAACGTAGAGCATGCCGCCATCGGTCGGGAGCGAGTCGACGCCAATCAAGCCTGAGCGCTGCTCCTCCTCGGTCACCGCCAGCCGCACACGAATTTCCCGACCGCCGAGGCTGACCGGATAAAACGCGTTGGCCCGCTCGGCCCCGGCCGCGCGTTCGGTCGGCAGATACGGAGCTGGGTCCACGCCCTTGGCCCGCAGCGCCCGCGAAAGTGAGGCAAAGTCGATCCGTGCGCCGTTGGAGATGCCCTCGCGCTCAAACCAGCCACTGTCGATGGTCAGCACGTAGCGCACGTTCGAGGTGCTGGGGGAGATTGGGTTGGGCACGCGCGCCGGCATGCGACGGCGTTCCAGCAAGCGCCCCCGCTCGTCGAAAAAGCCGATGTCGAGATTCACATCGGTGTTGGCCGCCGAAAAGGTCCAGCGCCCCGGGTCTTCAAACAGGTACAACAGGCCGCGGTTTTGCGCCAGCGAGGTGATGCCGCTCATCCCGCTGGCTTTTTCCGCGCGCGAGGTGGCCAGAATCAACTCGGTCTGTGCCCCGCCAATCTCGACCTGATAAAATGTGTTGCTGCCAATGAGCACGCGGCCCGTTTCCGTGGGAGCGATCTCCGAGGGCGTTGAGAGCGTCTCCTCGGGCGTCGTGATCGTCCGCTCCGGCGTCGTGACAGTATCCTCTGGCGTGGCGACTGTCTCCTCGCGGCTTGGCTCGACATCCGGTGCTTCGGCGATCTCGCCTGTGCCTTCAGCGATTTCGGGCACGCGCGCTGGGGTGGATGTTTCAGGTGCGCTTGCGGCTGGCGTTCGCGCGGCAACGCCGGCCAGGCCCACACTGGCGGCACCGGTAGGCGTCGGCCCTTCCGGATTGAACTGGTACACTGCGCCCTCGGGCGGCACGCGCTGATCTTCGCCGACCTGCGCCACGGAGCGATCCTGGCGGACCTCGATCAATTCCAGGTCCGCTTGCGAGGCCCCTTCGTTGTCGTAAAGCGTCAACACATCCCTGGGCTGCGCGCCGTTTTGCGAACCATAATTGAGTAGCACCATGCGGGTGTCGGGATTGCTTTGCACGATCTCAATAGTCTCCGGCATCGGGCCGATTTGGGTCGACGGCCCCGGTACCAACGGCAGGCCGTTGTCTGCTGTTTGCGCGCCCTCGGCGATTGCCCCGTCGTCCGTCTCCGTGTCCGCGACACCTGCAAGATCATCTGCGGCACCTTCGGGTGCTTCGGCAGTGCCCGGGGTTTCGGTGCCGCTGCCCTCCGGCGGGGCCAAGGCGGTTTCAGGCGTTTCGACGGTGGCGACTTCGGGCGCATCCGCATCTGTCGGAAGAACCTCCCCCGACGAACCTTCGCCCCCGCCAGTATCCGGCTCCGTTGTGGCACCTTCCATCGCCGCGGCATCATTCGCCGGTGCTTCGTTCTGAGCCGTGTCGGTTGGCGTGTCGTCAGCACCTTGAATCAGCGGCAGCGCAAAGTAGGCGCCGGTGGCCAAGCCTGCCAGCAGCACCAACCCGACCAGCACCAGCGGCAAGGCAGAGCGCTTCTTTTGAGGTGTGCTGACTGATTCATCGGCCGGGTTCAGCAGTGGCGTTGTGGAGCCAACGGGGGCGATGGGCGGCACCGTCTGGCCTGCGCCGGTGACTGCATTCGCCAGCACTTGCGGCGCTTCCGGTACCGGTTGCGCAAAATTCGGATGGTTCAACTGCTCCAACGCGAGCGCCGCTGATTGCGGTCGATCTTCCGGATCGGCTTCCAGCAGGCTACCGATCAGGCCGTCCCAACCGGGTGCCAACTGCGGCTGGTAATGGGACGGCGGGCGGAACATCCCGATGGGCTTGCGTCCGGTCAACATCTCGTAGCCCATGAAGCCGACCGCGTACAGATCGCTACGCGCATCCGCCTGACGCCCTTCCACTACTTCGGGTGCCATGTAATAGAGCGTACCGGCCAGGTCGGTTTGCCCCGGTTGCGGGGTGCCGGCGATGGTGGCTGCTTCGCCAACCCGGCTTTTTGCGATCGTCTCCTCCAGCTTGGCCTGCACGAAATCATTGCCGACCACCAGGGCCACGCCAAAGTCTGCCACCTTGGCCGAGCCGTCGGCGGCGCGCAGCAGGTTGGCGGGTTTTAAGTCGCGGTGAACGATGCCCTTGCCGTGCGCGTAATCAAGTGCGCTCAAAATACCGGCCAGTACACGCTGCGCGTCGTCTTCAGGCAGGGGAAAGGACTTCGCCTCGGTGAAGAACGGCTCGAGCAATTCCATCACGAGGTAAAAGCGCCCTTTGTCCTCGCCCGCGTAAGCCACGTTGACGATGTTTGGGTGCTCCAGTGCCGCCAGCGTGCGCGCCTCCCGCTCGAAGCGCGCCCGAAATTCCTGATCCGAGGCCAGCGAGGCGGGCAGGACCTTAAGCGCGTAGCGACGGCCCAGCCGCGCGTGTTCGGCCTCATAGACTTCGCCCATGGCACCGCGGCCAAGCAGGCGATTAACCGCGTACTCGCCGATGCGCGCGCCCGCGTCGAGCGTGGCCTCTTGGGGCAAGCCGTTACCGCTGTCGAGAATGGTTTCGTCGTTGCTCATGCCGGGGGAGGGAGCCAGTAGCGGTCCGAAGGGGGGAGACAGACCGAACCGGACGATGATCGAAAACTAGCAGAACTTTTCAGCTGGAGCGAATGCTTTTCAACTACTGACTGAAACCGACAGCACTTTTTGGGAAACGTGCGATCGGATTCACGTTTTCAGTCCAAAGAATGCAAGCGCATTGGCCGTGGTCCGTTCGGCCAGCGTTTCGGGCGGGACCTCCAGCACCTTGGCCAGGCGCTCACCGGTGTGAACCAGGAAGGCGGGCTCGTTGGTCTTCCCCCGTTTGGGTTCGGGAGCCAGGTACGGCGCATCGGTTTCGATCATCAACCGCTCCAGGCCTTGCAATTTGACCGCCTCGCGCACGCTGGCGGCTTTGGCGTAAGTGGCAATCCCCGTGAAGGAGGCGCGCCCACCACGTTCGAGCAACGTCTGCAAGGTTGCCGCGTCTTCGGTAAAACAGTGAAACACGACGCGCGCCCAATCGACCCCGGAGGCATCGATCCACGCCACGCAATCCTCAAAGGCGGCACGCGAATGCACGACCACCGGGCAATCGCGTGCTTTGGCCAGTTGCAGTTGCGCTGCAAAGGCAGCCTTTTGTGCCGTCACGAGGCGCGTCCGGGCTTCGGCATCCTTGGGCAGCCGAAAGTAATCCAGGCCGATTTCACCGAGGCCGACCGGCTTTGGCACTTGCGAGAAATAGCCGGGAATCTCTGCGACCGCGGTCTCCCAGTTCTCGTCGACGTCCGATGGGTGCAGGCCCACCGTCCAGTCAATGCGGCCGGGATGGTCGGCGCTCATGGCCCGATAGATAGGCCAGTCTTGCGGGCTGGTCCCGATGGTGATGCAACGCGCGACGCCCGCTGCCTGTGCGCGCTCCAGTACCGCGGGGAACTCGCCGCTCTTGCTGAAGGACTCCAGATGACAGTGTGTATCGATCCACATCGTCGGAACGGGTCACGGTTTTGGCTGGCGCTGCGGGGGCATGGGTGCTGGGCTCGATGACGCCTGCCTTCCGGGGCTGGGGGCAACCATGAAATCGACGCGCTGGCAGATTGGTCTCAGCTTTGTGCTGTTCGTGGCAGGGGCCTGTCTGCCCATGCAGGCCTTTCAAACGGCGCGCCTGCTGCCCGCCGATCGCCAGGGGCTTATCTCCGAGCTGCCCCTGATTCCCGCCGGGCAAACCGAAATCACGCACTGGAAGCTGGTCCGCATTGATGCCGATGGAACTGTGCGCGAGAGCGAGGCCATCGGACTGGCCCGGCGCGAAGGCGGACTGCGCACACGCCAGCTTTTGCGCATCATCGGTCCAAGCCCCGATTCAGGCAGCACCTTTCTGGCGGTTCCGGGTGAGAGCGCCTTGCCACGCATGCACTACCGCGACGCCGGCACCCGCTACGTGCGCGAGTTGCTGCCGATCCACCTGCCCGAAGCTTTCGCCGACACCCTCTGGACCTTTGAAGAACTGCTCTGCCTGCCGCACGCCTACCACGTGACCGAGTCGATCGAGCAGCGCGTCGACGGTATCCGCAGCGGGCACCTGATGACGGTCGCCTCCAACCCCGACGTCAAGGCGCACTCCGCCTACAGCCGCCGCGAGGTCTGGGCCGCGCGCGACGATTACCGCCCCATCCAGGTCGACGCCTACAATCGCCAGGGCATCAAAACGCGGACCCTGCGCTTCAGCTACGATTACGCGGTAGGCGGCGGGCGCGTCTACCAGGGCCTGCAACGCCTCGAACTGATCGACCGCGCCACCGGCGATCTGCAAATCGCGCTCTGCCTGCGGCGGGTGGTACGCGAGGACGTGCCCCTCGCCTGGTTGAGCGTCAGCGCCCTGGCCGACTGGACCGCCCAGGACGCCGCCCGCTTGCAAACGATGCTGGCCCCCTGAAACCTTTGCAGCCTGTGGTTGTACAATGATTATGCGCGTAAACCTCCTGCTCCTGGGTGCCCTGCTGGCCCCGATGAATCTGCTGCATGCCCAAACCGCGCCGGTCGTCGCCGAGGCACGTCTGTACCCCGCGCCAGGTCAGGCAGATGCGCTACTGGGTGGCGAGATTGTCGGCTCCAATCAGGGTGAAACTATCGGTTTTCAGACGCTGGCCACCGTCGACGAAGTGCCCGCCGAGGGCGACTGGCTCGTCCTGCCGCTGCGAAACGCAGAGCTGTACCGCTGGGTAAAGTATGCCGCGCCCGACGGCTCGCACGGTCAGGTGGCCGAGGTCGCCTTTTTCGACGCCGACGGACGCCCGCTAACCGGCAAGCCCTTTGGCATTTCCGGCTCGCGTGCGAAGGGCCGCGACTTTTCCGCCGCGCTCGATGGCGACCCGCAGACCTTTTTCGACTCCCCGCTTAAGGACGGTGCCTACGTCGGTCTGGATCTCGCCGATGAATCGAATCAGGTCGCCGAAGTCCTGATCGAAACCGCCCTGGATCCGGCGGGCCAACGCGGCGCGCTTCGCCTGTCCACCCAGACGCCTGGCACCGAAATTCGCTACACCCTCGATGGCACGCTGCCTACGTTGACGCACGGTGAGCGGTTCCAGCGCACGGTCCAGGTCGGCGAAGGCGTGCACCGCATCCGTGCGATCGCCTTTCGCAACAACCTTTTCCCCAGCGATCTTGCCGGTGAAATCCTGACCGTCGGCGATGCCGAAGAGAGTCGCGGGCTGAAAACTTTCCACATTGGTAACAGCCTGACCGATACCTCTAACAGCTGGCTCGAATCCATGGCGCAAAGTGCGGGTTTCGACCATCAGTACCACCGATTCACCATCCCGGGCGCGCCGACCGCATGGCTCTGGGATCATCCGGGCAGCGGCTTTGGGGATAATGTCGTCAGCGAGGCGTTTCCGCGTCTGGCCCCGCTGGACGCCGTTGTGCTTCAGCCATTCGCTGGGCACGGGCGGTCTATTGCCAACGAAGCGGAGTACGGTGGGCGTTTTTGGCAACTGGCCCGGCAGAGTTCGCCCGACGTGCGCCTGTGGGTCTACCAGCAGTGGCCCAAACAGGATTTTTCCGGACGCTGGGCGCAGGCCAAATTTTCAGATCCCGAGCTGAAGGCTCAAAATCGAACCCCGGCGACTTCCTGGCTCGAGGCGGTCGACAATCACACGGCCTATTTCGAGCGCTTGCGTGACACACTCGACAGCGCTCACTCTGGCCCGCCGGTGGGCATCATCCCGGTCGGCCAGGCGCTTAAAAACCTCAAGCAAGCCATCGATGCCAATCGAATCCCAGGCTTCGAGGGCCAGGATTTTCACGTGCTGCACTACCCCAACGACGGGGCCAACATCCACGTCAACGACCGGGGCGCGTACTTCGTGAACCTTGTTTTTTTCAGCACGCTCTACGGAACACCTCCCGACGCGGTAAACTTGCCCGCCGAGCGCGTGGACCTGACACCCGAACAGGACCGCCTGTATCGCCAGATAGCCTGGGAGACGGTGCGGGACTACCGGTGGGCCCGTTGAGACGCTGAATAACGAAGGCCCGGATTCGCCATCTATAGCAGATCCCAAATCCTTCAAAGAAACAGCCGGCGCCACCCCCCACGGGAAGCGCCGGCCGTTTGAACTCCGGACCGGAAACGTATTCAGGCGAAACGCCGGATGGGCCGGAGTCGCCGCAGCGGCCTCAGCACGCCAAGGCCATACGCTGCTGCCGGATACACGGGGCCGAGAGGTTTTCAGCAGCCGTCGGTAGCGCGTCGCAGACGGCGTTCGCTAGCGTCAGGGGCACCTCAGGAGTCAGGGCATCACAGGCCAGGTCCGATTTTGAGCTGGATGATTGGTGCAGGGAGCGCTTCGACGGAGCAGCGTTACCGGTCTCAGCGAGAAATTTTGTGGGGAAAGGAATCAGATCCGACTCGAACCAGCTTGAAAACGGCACCGGAAAGCCCAACTCCCCAAGCACGTTCCAAAATTGCGCCTTTTCCGGGATGAACGTCGCAACCGACTGCTGCGTCTTCGAGGTGGATTCAACGTTTGCCGCCTGTGTGGCGGCAGTTGGCAGCGCGCTCAGAACGAGCAGCAGGCACAGGCGGGAAAAAAACATGGGGGCTATGGGTGGGGGAATGTTTCGATTGAAACTACATGGTGACAATAGCCGCTCTACAGGCTTTGCGCAACCCGCCTACAGACTTTTCCGGCAATTTTTACCGCCCCCGCCTGAATCTGCGCTCTCAGCATATCTTGAAGGCTCGATTTGGGCAGGCGGTCCCTGCGGCGCGGTGCAACAAAACGCAAAAGCATTTGCGTTAAGCCGGTCCTAAGCTTGACTTCGTACTTACACACACACCTTCTCGTAAGTGCATGAGACCACATGCATTGGCCCTCACCCCCATTGTCGCTCTTTAACACACACTACCAAGCCAAGTCATGATACTGAACGCCAACGAACGTGAATTTGAGCCGTTCTCCCTTAATCGCCTGATGCGCACCTGCTTCGGCGAGGGCAACGGAGAACGTCTGTGCATCCTGATCGATTTGCCCGACCCCCGGGATATTCAGGACTTCCGCTTCCTGCAGGACGAGTCACTCTCGATTCAAAACTACGGTTACGAAGTCTTCTACAAGGATTTCAAAAACGCCTCGCTCCAGGAACTCAATTACACTGGCGGCGAGATTTTTGCCTACAAAGAGACCGGCGGTTCCAACCTCGACATGGAGGACGATGCCTACGATCCGACCGGCAAGCACCATTCGCTCGACCGCGACATTTATCCGAATTACGACATCATTCTGACTGTCTCGACCTTCTCAGCCACCGCACCGCTCACGGCCAAGTGCAAGGAATTTGGGTTCCGCGGGGCCACCCTGCACGGTCTCAATCAGATCATCGTGGATTCAGGGCTGTCAGTCGATTACGACCTGGTCAGCGCCGACGCTGAAAAACTGCGCCTCGGGCTGACCCAGGCCGACCGCTTTGAACTCGATTTCGAGGTTGAGGGTCAGCGCACAACGCTGGTTTTGCACTGCAACGGCCAGGAAGCACAGAAAAGCCACGGACTTTGCCCCCCCGGAAAGCCCGACGTGGCAAATCTCCCTGCTGGCGAGGTCTACTTCGTTCCCGAAGGCGGCGAAGGCATGTTCCCCTTCAAGTACGACGACGAAACCCTTGGCATGCTTACCGTCGAGGACGGCTTTATCAAAAAGTCGCGCCTGCTGTACGGCGACTACGAAAAAATCAAGGCACACAACGAAAAGCTCATCGACGACCCGATGACCGGTGCCCTCGGCGAGTTGGGCTTCGGCACGCAGATCCTGCCCTTCTCGGGCCGTGACATTCAGGACGAGAAAATCTTCGGCACGGTCCATATTGCCACCGGTCGTGACGACCATCTGGGCGGCAAGCTGACGCCCGACCTCTTCAAGGAGCGCCTGAACGCCTCCCACGACGATGTGCTCTACGCGCCGCATAAGACCCCGGAGATTCGTCTCCCCGAGGTGCGCATGATCAAAGACGGCCAGACCGAGATCCTCATCCAAAATTACAAGCCGTCGGCTTACTTTGTCGGTCTGGTGGAACAGGAAGAACCGGCCACCGTCGCCTAGGCACTCATCAAAACATTTCAACCAGGGCGGGATGCAGTTTCCCGCCCTGTTTCTTTTGGCGGCCTGGGTGCTGGTAACTAGCTTCAAGCCTCGCTCGAAGCACTCGTGGCTAACTACCTGCATCACTATCGAAACCGCGAAGAGGATGCGTTGTTTGTACACCTGGAACGCAATCATCGAGTTGGTGCGACACGATTGGAAACTGGGTGCGGAACTCATCGCCTGTATTTTGGAACAGTGTGTTTCCGCCAAAGAATTGGCCTGTGTAGCTGCCGGTCCGCTCGAGGATTTCATCCGGAAGTGGGGTGAAAAAGAGATGGCCTAGCTGCGAGATATGCTTGCCGCTAAACCGCAGGTGCACGTACCGCCTGAGTGGGTCTGGCTTGACCCCGAGAAAAACCGCCAGTGGCGGTCCTTGACCTGCGCAATCCCTACCGGAGAACCAGCGCTTCCCTTTACAAAATTCAATCCAGACAATCCGATGACCAACCCTTACGAAACCGATAAGCTCCTGGCGGAGTATTTGCTTTTCCACTACGGCACCGCCGAAGAAGTGCTGCCCTGGCCGGAGGGACCGCAGGATGCCCTCGACTTTGCCGTGCGCAGCGTCACTGAAACCCTCGACGCCAGCGCGCTTGCCGAAAACGCACGCGCCCTGGACGTGGGCTGCGCGGTGGGTCGGGCCGCCTTTGAGCTTGCCCGACACTGCACCGAAGTTATCGGCATCGATTTTTCGGCCCGCTTTATCGAGGCCGCCTCCAGCCTGCAGCAAAGCGGCAAGCTGAAGTATTACCGCCCGCTTCACGGCAAGCAGAGCGTCCCCTCCCAGGCGGTCGTCCCGTCGGGTATCGCGCGTGAACGCGTTTCCTTTGAAGTGGGCGACGCCTGCCACCTGCGCGAAGACTTCGGCACCTTTGACGTGGTGCTCGCGGCCAACCTTATCTGCCGCCTGCCAGAGCCCCTGCGCTTCTTCGAGCGCCTGCCGACGCTCCTCAAGCCGGGCGGCCAGTTCATCCTGACCACGCCCTACACCTACCTCGAGGAGTACACTCCGTTGGACCACTGGCTGGGCGGCTTGCCGGGCGGGTCGACGCCGGTCGAAGCCGTGGCGGAGGTTCTCGGTGGGCTCGGCTTTCAACTCCAGCGTGAGCGTGACCTGCCCATGCTCATCGCCGAGACCCCGCGCAAGTTCCAATGGACGATGGTCCACGGCTCGGTCTGGTCCCCCGCCGGCTGACAGAAAGAAGCAGCCTTGCCGGAAGCGTGCGCGCCTCTTAGCATCTGTCCTATGTCAGTTGGCCTTCTTGCCATCGGTGCGGCGGTGCTCGTTATTGGTGTTATCATCTTTGTGATCTGGGGCAGCTCCTCCGGAAAATAACCGCTGGATCCTCAAGGATGCGGGTCCCGCCTTCGCGGCGGTCTTGCTTTCTCGGGTTGCGCGACTCACACTCGCGTCATGCAAACGGGTTGGATCCTCCTGATTGTTCTGGTCGTGCTGGCGGTCTTCCTCGCGATTTGGGCGATCTCCATCTACAACCGGCTCGTCCAGTTGCGAAACCGCTACAAAAACGCGTTTTCGCAAATCGATGTTCAGCTCAAGCGCCGCTACGACCTCATCCCCAATCTGGTTGAAACGGCCAAGGGCTACATGGCGCACGAGCGGGAGACCCTGGAGGCCGTCATCGCCGCGCGCAACACCGCCGTCAGCGCCGGGCAGAAGGCCTCGGACGCCCCCGGAGATCCCTCGGCCATGCAGGGCTTGATCGGTGCCGAAGCCGCGCTGACCGGGGCCATGGGCCGACTTTTTGCCGTCATGGAGGCCTACCCCGATCTCAAGGCCAACCAAAACATGCTGCAGGTGCAGGAGGAACTCACCTCCACCGAGAACAAGATCGCTTTTAGCCGTCAGGCCTACAACGACTCCGTCATGACCTTCAACACCGCCCGCGAGACCTTTCCCAACGTGCTCTTCGCGGGCATGTTTAATTTCAGCGAAGCGCGCATGTGGGAGATCGAGGACGCCACCCAGCGCGAAGCCCCGCAGGTCCAGTTTTAGTCTCAGACCACGCGCGGAGCGCTGTCTGCCATGGACTTTTTCGAGCGCCAGGAACGGGCCCGCAAGCGTACGCAGTGGCTGCTGCTGTACTTCATCCTGGCCGTGGTGCTGATCATTGCGGCGATGTACGTGCTCGTTTTCTGGGCTCTGGTACTGGTTCCCTACGAAAATCCCTACCGCGCCTCCAACGCTTTCTGGCACTGGGATCTGTTTACCTACACGGTCTTGGCGACTCTGGGTATCGTTGGCATCGCGCTCGCGTTTAAGGTCATGGAACTGCGTTCGGGTGGCGGTGCCGTGGCGCGCTCGATTGGCGGTACACGCGTCGACCCGGCCACCACCAACGCCGACGAGCGCCGCCTGCTCAATGTCGTCGAAGAGATGGCCATCGCCTCGGGCACGCCCGTGCCCGAGGTCTATGTGCTGCACCATGAGCCAGGGTTGAACGCCTTCGCCGCTGGCTACTCTCCGGACGATGCCGCAGTCGCCGTGACCAAGGGCCTGCTCGAGAGCCTGAACCGCGATGAATTGCAGGGTGTCATCGCGCATGAGTTCAGCCACATCCTCAACGGCGACATGCGCCTGAATATCCGGCTGATCGGCGCGCTCTTCGGCATCATGGTGCTCGCGATTATCGGGCAGGGGTTCCTGCGCGGGCTTTTCTACGGCCGGGCCTTTCGCGGTGGCAGTCGCCGCGGCAAAGATAACGGCGGGGCCCTAATCCTGGTCATCGCGCTGGTGGCTCTGGGCCTGACCGTCATCGGCTACATCGGTGTCTTCTTCGGGCGACTCATCCAGAGCGCCATCTCCCGACAGCGCGAATTCCTCGCCGACAGCGCCGCCGTCCAGTTCACCCGAAACCCCGACGGCATCGCGGGCGCGCTGATGCGCATCGGCGGCATTCACCACGGTTCTCATCTCAAGAGCGCGCACGCTGAGGAGGTGGCCCACATGTTTTTTTCCCGTGGGGTGGGTGGGCTCAGCAGCCTGAGCGGCTTTTTTGAGACGCACCCGCCGCTCAGGGAACGCATCCGCGCTATTTTGCCTTCCTGGGACGGCAAGTTTGTACTCGATACGCGCAAGAGTGCCCCCAAAGAACCGTCGCCGCTCCCGCCCACCCAACGCGGCTCGCCGCAGGCTTTTGCGCTGTCCGTCGGTTCGGCCATGAATCTCATCGGCACCCTTGAAGCCGACCAGATCGAAGCCGCGCAAAACGCCCGCGAAGCCATCCCCGACGACTTGCTGCGCGCGGTGCACGAAACCCTCAGCGCCCGCGCGGTCGTGCTGTGCCTGTTGCTGGATGCCTTGCCTCAGGCCCGCCAAAAGCAATTGGCCTGGCTCAACACCCAAGCCGAGCCGGGCCTTCGGCAGTCCATCGAAAAACTGCTGCCGCTTATCCAGGCTTTGGGCGCGGCTGCGCGCCTGCCGCTGGTCAGCGTTTGCGTGCCGGCGTTGGCGCACATGTCTCCCGAGCAGCTTGAAACCTTCTTGCACCGCTGTGAGCATCTGGCCCGCTTCGACGAACAGGTGACCATTTTTGAATTCGCCCTGCTGCGGTTCATAAAGCACTCTGTCGAGCCCCGGGTGACGGGCTTGGTCAAGCGGGGCCGCCGCCGTCCCATCGGTCCGCGCGAGGTGGGCCCCGAGCTTTCAATGGCCCTTTCCTGGGTCGCGCACGCGGGTGCGAAAACTTCGGAAACAGCCGCCGCTGCTTTTGCCCGGCAATTGAAGACGACCATCCCGTTTATCCGCGACCACGTGGTGTTCGTACCGTACGAACAACTCGATCCGGACAGCCTGAACCACGCCCTGGATTGCCTGGCTGAAGCCTCTTTTGCCGTGCGGCGCAACGCCATTCAGTTCGCCGCCTACCTGATAACCGCCGATGGAGAAATCACCGTCGACGAAACCGAACTGTTGCGTGCTTTCGCGGTTTCGCTCGGCTGCCCGGTGCCGCCACTGTACTTGCCAAGGGGCAAAGAAAAACCGCGAGCATCCTGAGATGCCCGCGGCTTGTGCGTGGAAAATTCTAACAGCAGGTATGCGAACTACTTCAAGTAGCTGCGCAGCATCCACATGGTTTTTTCGTGAACCTGGATACGCGCAATCATCATATCCTCGGTCTCGTCGTCGCCGTTGTCCCCGGCCAGATCACGCGTCTCCTTGAGGTGCTTTACGGTCTGAGCGTGCTGCTCGAGCAGGCTCGAAATCATGTCTGTTGCGGTGGTCTGCTCCTCAATTTCGTTGAAGCCGGCCATCGCTGCAAGCCGCTGCAGGCCGCCGGGCGCATAGCCGCCCAGGGCGCGCACGCGCTCGGCAATGTCGTCGACTGCCTGAAAAAGCTCGGTGTATTGCTCTTCAAAGGCGTTGTGCAGCGCGAAAAATCCGGGGCCTTCCACATTCCAGTGGCAGTGGTGCGTCTGGCCCATCAGCGCGTAGCTGTCGGCGATGATTTGGCGCAGTCCATCGCGAATCTGTTTCTCAGTATCTGTAGTCTGTACGGTGGTCATAGTGGTCAGTTATGCGCAAACGTTTGAGCGTGTTCAAGCTTGGGTCAAAATCGATGCATAATGCATGAGCAAACAGGCTCATGCCGTAAATTAACTCATAAGCGCCTGTAGTTCCGCGTCGCTCGCCTCGAGCAGCTTCTGGGGGTCTTCACCGCGCGCGCGCAGCTCTCGCAGGCTCAGCGAGGCGTGCCGCTTAGCCAGGCGTTGACCGTCTCCGTCGCGCAGCAGCGGGGTATGCCACCAAAGGGGCGGCTCCAGCCCTAACGCCTCATAGACTAGAAGCTGGCGCGCGGTCGATTTGAGCAGATCTTCGCCCCGCACGACTTCGCTGATGGCCATCGCGGCATCGTCCACCACCACAGCCAGCTCATAGGCGGGCACATCCTCGCGGTTCCAAATCACGAAATCGCCAAAGTCCTCACCGGCGGTGAGGGTCTGAGCGCCGCAACGCCCGTCCTCAAACCGCACAGGCGTACCCGCTGGCACCCGAAAACGCCAGTTGGGGATGCCTTCTTCGGGAACTCGCGCGATACCCGGAGCCTCAAATTCTTTTTCCAGGCCCGGCTCCGGTCGCCATTTGCTGAGGTAGAGTGCCTCGGCGGTTGCGTCGTGTTCGTGGGGCGCGGTGGGGGCCTCCCGCAGATCCTTGCGCGAGCGCCAGCAGGGGTAAATCCAGCCGCCCGCCCGCAACTGCTCCCAGGCTGCCGCATAGATGGCCCGGCGCTGGCTTTGGATGTAGGGTGCGTGCGGTCCGCCGAGTTCGGGGCTCGCGTCCCAGTCCAGGCCCAGCCAGCGCAAATCCGCGACGGCCGCCTCGGCGAACTCGGCTCGGCACCGGCGCGGGTCGAGGTCTTCGATCCGCACGATCAGCTTCCCTTGGGCCTGCCGCGCCCGCTTCCAGGCGGTGTGAAACGTCCGCGCGTGGCCCAGGTGGAGATACCCGGTGGGGGTCGGTGCGAGGCGTCCACGATAGGGGGTCGGCGCGGGCATCTCGGCATCCATTAGTGTTTTAACCTTGTTGAGAGCAAGAACCGGCGTATGGTTTCGCCTTTCTATTGGACGTAATGACATTTGACGAATTGGGCCTCTCCGAGGCGGTCAGCCGTGCGGTCGCCGATTGCGGATACGAGAAGCCAACACCCATTCAAGAGCACGCCATCCCGGTTATTTTAAACGGTCGGGACGTGGTGGGCTCCGCGCAAACCGGCACCGGCAAGACGGCTGCATACGCGCTGCCGGTGCTTACTCTGCTCGATGAGCCCAAGGGCTTCCCGCGCTGCCTGGTGCTCGTGCCCACGCGCGAACTCGCCGTGCAGGTTGAGGAGAACTTCCAGACCTACGGGGTCTACAGCGGGCTCAAGCGTGCGCTGCTGTACGGCGGCGTCCGCTACGGCAAGCAGCTGGAATCGCTCAGCGACGGTGCCGACATTGTGGTGGCCACGCCGGGGCGGCTGCTCGATCACCTTGGCCAGAAAAACCTTTCCCTGGAAAAGCTCGAGATTCTCGTCCTCGACGAGGTCGACCGCATGCTCGACATGGGTTTCATCGACGACGTCACACGCATCGTCAACCGCTGCGCCAAGGAGCGCCAGACCCTGCTGTTCTCGGCCACCGTGCCGGACAAAATCCGCAACCTGGCCGGCTGGGTCCTGACCGACCCCGTCGATGTCAACATCGGTGCGCGCAAGAGCCCGGCGGACACCGTTGATCACGCTATTTATCCCGTTGACGGCATCCAGAAATACGACCTGTTGCTGGCCCTGCTCGAAAAACTCGACTACGAGAGCGTGCTCGTCTTCACCCGTACCAAGCGCGACGCCGAGCGCATCGCCCAGTGGTTGATCGACCACGAGCACCCGGTGGCCATCATGCACGCCGACCGTTCCCAGGGCGATCGGGCCAAGGCGCTCAAGGGCTTCAAGGAGGGTACGTACAAGGTGCTTGTGGCCACAGACATCGCCTCGCGCGGGCTCGACATCAGCGGAATCACCCACGTGATCAATTACAACGTGCCGCAGCATCCCGAGGACTACGTGCACCGCATCGGACGCACCGGACGCGCCCTGACCGAGGGCGAGGCCTACACCCTCTTCTCCTCCGAGGAGTCCAATTTTGTTTCCGAGATCGAGCGCTACATCGAGCGTCCGGTCGAGCGCCGCAAGCTCGAGGGCTTCAACTACCGCAACGAGCCAGTGCTCGCCAACAGTCCGGTCCCCGTCCGCCGCAAGCGCAACCGCGGCTACACCGCCCCCGACAGCTTCGCCTCCTTCCGCAAGCGCCGGTAGACGTCGCGTATCCCGCATTTTGGCCACGACTGTTTGAGTTCGGCGGGGGCTTGAACCATGCTTGAGCTTATGGCCTCCCCCACGCACCCGGTTGACACAAAAGACCCCGAAGCCGCGCCCGTGCGCCTGCCGGCCAACCGTAACGCTGGCTCACGCACCCGCGTCGTGGTGCTGGGTGGTGGCTTCGGCGGGCTATCCTTCGCGCGGCATCTCGACACGCGCAACATCGAGCTGACGCTGGTGGACCGCCGCAACCACCACCTGTTTCAGCCGCTATTGTACCAGGTGGCGACCGCCGGCTTGTCCGCGCCCGACATCGCCCAGCCGATCCGCTCCATCCTCTCGGGCA
>JBHJGM010000009.1:0-139384 GCA_050331815.1 Opitutales bacterium
CAGAGCTTTTTCTTCTTGGTCAAAGCCTATAATTGGAATGTCTGTAAACGCCCATAACTTTTGGGCGAAATCAGGCGGCAGGACTTTATAGTAGGTGATGGAACTCGGCACGTCCGAATCAAGCAGACCGATTTGGATGTCCGTGTCCAAAACCTGCCGGCTGGCGGTCAGAGTGCGAAATATGGTCTGATTGTTAGCGGTCACGAAGGCCAACTGGGTGTCGTTTGCGATGGGAAAGTGATTCGCAAAGATGATGTGCCGCGGGCTGATGAGAGTACCGCCACGCCGATAAGGAACCCCTCCCACATGGCTGTTCCACGGAGAGATACCAGTCAGATCGAGGTCGGCGGCCCAGCAGTCGGGATTGCGTGTATAGACAAGCGGTACCGCTGCATGGTCGGCATCGGTGTAGCTGGTGAAGACAGGCTTGGACTGCTCGGGCGGGGCGGCCGCACTGAGCCGGGAATTCACCTGCTGGATGATGTGCTCGGCGAGGCTTCCCGGGATGATGTCAACCTCGTTCGGGTCGGTACCGTCGAAGTATTCCTGCAGGTCTGAAAATGCATCGAAGTCGCTGTCCGGTGTAATCCGGTTCGAGCCAAAGACTGCTTCCTCGTAGTCGGTCATCCCATCACCGTCGCTATCAGGGTCCAGCAACTCCACGCGGAAAAACTGCTGCGGGGGAAAGGCGGACGAGCTGTGGCCGGTCGCTGCATTTGCGCCAAAGCCAGGCTGTGTAGCTGTAAGCTGGGCGAGCGGCGGCACCTGCAGAGGAGCCCTTGGCTCAGCATGGAGCCGATCCAGCCATTCGAGCGACTCTGCCGAGAGCGGCCCCGTCAGACTTTGGTAATTGTGTGTGGCAGTGGCGGCAGGCTGGGGATAGAGGCTGGCGGTCTGAGCTTCGGCCGCCAGTTTTGGAGCAGCCGCACTCAAGTTGCCGATGAGAAAATGAGCGTAGTTGGCGTGGGAACCCTTGGCTTCCCAGAAACCTCCCAGGCCAGAAAATTGCCTTGTGCTCTGAACCCTTTGCTCCTGGCCATCTTCCAGCCATGAGATTTGTGAGCCGGCTGCGACATCTTGAATATGGACAAGGTAGCTGCGTGTGGGGCGTGCGTTGTTGGAAGCTGGCAACGAAAGACTCCCCGATTGAGCAACTGGAGGTACCACAGGCGCACTGGCGCCAAAACCGAATGCATTTTGGTCGTATTCATCAAAGATATCATCCCCATCGCTAATGGACGGGGTGAAAACAACAAACACTTTGGAGCGCGGCTCTGTATCGTCTGGAAAGTTAAAGGAAAGCAGCTGGCTGCGCGTGAAATTCTGCGTGAGGTCTTCGGTCTGCCATAGTTGATAGCGAACGTCCTCTACAAATGAGTGGAAAACACCGATTGCTGGTTCATCAAATTGCGGGTGATAAACAATGACGACTTGTAAGTAGAACTGGCCCGGCGCGGAGATACCTTCAGGCGGCAGCGGAAATAACTGCGGGTGACTGCCGTTTAATGGATCCGTTCGAAATTTTGCCTCTTCAAGGTTGGTATGCTGATCCCCATCGGGATTTGCCAAAGGTGACTGATCGGGAAAGAAGGTGCCGTCGTCCGTTGGGCTAAAGCCATGACGCATCTCCCAGAAATCGCTCATGCCATCCCCATCGGCGTCTACGATGGCATGTGCGATGTAGGGAAGCAGGCTAAACAGGGGGATGAGTGCGTAAAGGGCTCTTATAGGTTTAAGTAGTACAAGTAACATTGGATTGAAGTGACGTGACACTCTGTCCAGATACCTTGCAGCTACGCAATACCTTTCACCCAGAACTGCTCGATAACGAATTCTCGTTGGTACAGAGTTTGCAGAAAGATCCCGCAGTTCGCCAAACCCCGCCCAAAAATGCGCACGCGTTTAGCGGCGCGCTTGGGAGGCCTCGTAGAGGGGGAGGACACGGGGGAGTTGGACCTTGATGTCGTTGATGCGGGTCTCGGGGTGCGGATGCGTGGAGAGGAATTCGGGGGGGCGGGCACCGCCACCGCTTTCGCGTTGCATGGCTTCCCAGAAATTGACGGCGCGGCGCGGGTCGTACCCGGCACGAGCCATGAACTCCAGGCCGATTTCGTCTGCTTCGGACTCATGCGTGCGGCTGTAACTGAGGCCGGCCACGTTGCTGCCGATGCTGTACAACCCCAGCGTGGCCAGACGGATGTCTTCGTCGGGAATTGCCACGCCGATGGCCGCGGCCCCCAGACCGGTGAAGACCTGCGTGGAGACGCGTTCGACGGCATGGCGCGACACCACGTGGGCGACCTCGTGCGCAAGCACCACCGCCATGTCGTCCTCCTGCTCAAAGACGCGCCACATGCCCGTGTACACACCGATTTTGTTGCCGGGCATGGCGAAGGCGTTGAGGGTGTCGGGCTGATCGAAGACGACGATCTCCCAGGCCTCGGGCGGGTCGAGCGGGTAGCCGGCATCCCGCGCCGCTTTGATGATGCGGTGGCTCACGCGCACGGTGGTTGCGTTGCGTTGCGGGTCGCGGCTGACCGGCAGTTCGGCCTTCATCTGGTCGAACTGCTGGACGGCGACGCCCTGGAGCGACTCATCCGATACAAGGGCCAGGCCCGAGCGCCCGGTGACGGGGTTGGTCTGGCAACCGGAAAAAAAGGGCAGCAGCCCGAGCAAGGCCAGGCTTCCGTAGCGCAGCAGGAATCTTTTCATGACCCATCCAGAAAAACCCGGCGGCGGACTGTCGGCAAGGTTTGGATTTATGAGGGTAAAGCCTGTTTGCTTAAAGAGGATCTTATGTAAAAGCAGCGGTCTCCAAGCGACTTCAGCCATTGATTACACAATTCTGTGAAATACAGAATATCGCACCTAGGAGCGAGTCTCAGGCACCGAAGCCGCGCGCCACCTTGGTGACTTGCTTGCCAGGATCAAGAATCGTGGAGACCGCTTCATCGTGACCCGTAATCAACTGCCGATCGCCGAATAACGAGCCGCGCCCGAGGCCCGGAGCGGCAACCTTTCGCAGGTTCGTGAGGCGCTCAGGCACTTACCACATGAGGCCGCATTTGCGGAAGACTTGGATACAGTGAATCAGTTGTACGCCATTGAAGAAACTACGTGGGGCTCGTTATCGACACGTCGGCGCTAATCGAGTGGGCGCGTTCGGGCTGGCAAGCACTTGAGCCCGCAGGACATGCGAACGAAGCGCTTGTGATTCCTGCGATAGTCCAGGCTGAGGCGCTTGCCGGGGTGCGCCTGGCCAGAACGGCCAAGCAAGCTGCCCAACGCCGCGGCTGGAGACGATTCCTAGCGTCGTTGGCGTGGAAGCCTTCTCAGCGGAAATAGCCGAGCCTAACGCAGACATTTTCGCAGAACTGCATAAGAAAGGTAAACTCATCCCGCTAAACGATCCGGGCGTTGACGCGACGGCGCGGGCTCTGGGATTTGCCGTACTGCGGGTGCCGTGGACGAAGCCCATTTCAAGCGGCTGCCCGACCTGAAGGTAGTTAGGCTGAAGTAGGGCTTGTGCCTTTTGGATGAAAGGTAGGCTTCGCAGAGCTTTTTTATTGCGCGAGGAAGTCGTCAGCGCCTAGGCAAAATCGTCTGCTGCATTTGGCTTTCCCGAAATCCCATCCCCTCGCTTATGAAAACCCAGCCTGAAAACGCCCATCTTGGTTACTCCGACACGCCTGTGTTACCCGACTCGGGCTACCACGTACACGATGGTACACGCCCGCAACCAGCGGTGGTGACCCCCGGCACAGGTACCCAGCCGCCTTCGGATGCCACCATACTTTTCGATGGGACGAACCTGGAGAATTGGGAGAGCGTTGAAGGCGGTGCCGCGCCCTGGAAGGTCGAAAACGGCTACATGGAAGTGGTGCCACAATCCAAGTCGATCTGCACCAAGGCCACCTTTGGCGACATGCACCTGCACCTTGAATTTGCTTCGCCAGCCGAGGTGTTGAAGCAAAGCCAGGGCCGGGGAAACAGTGGCGTCTTTCTGATGGGGCTGTACGAGATTCAAGTCCTCGATTCGTACGAAAACCCCACCTACCCCGACGGCACGGTAGGCGCGATTTACGGGCAATATCCGCCGCTGGCGAACGCGATCCGCCAGCCGGGAGAATGGAACACCTATGATATTTTATGGCAGGCTCCGGTGTTTGAAGGCGAGACACTGAAGCAACCGGCGGTCGTCACGGTGCTTCTGAACAACGTGGTGCTGCACCACGCCAAAACACTGCAAGGGCCCACACAGCACAAGGAGCTGACGCAGTACACACCCCACCCCGCTACCGGCCCCGTGGAACTGCAGGACCACGGCGACAAGGTGCGTTTTCGCAACATCTGGGTGCGCCATATCCCTGGCTACGACGCCTAGTTTTTAGCCGGGCGTCAGCTGTTGGTGAAGGCGTGGACTTTGGTACGGCTGAGAAAAAATTCGCTGCCATGCCAAACCACCGCGAAACCGACCTTGCGGTACATCCCCACGCCCTTTCCTGAGGCCCCCAGGCCGATGGCACTGGCCCCCTGATCGAAGGCGAAGGCACACGCTGCATGCATCAGCGCGGTACCGATACCCCGGCGACGCTGAGCGCGTTCCACGCAGACAAAATAGACCCCAAATGATTTCTGGTGCTTGTACAGGGTGACGGTGCCCACGGGTATTTCTCGCGCATAGGCAACAATCTGCCAGGCACGCGGCCTGCGGGCAGTCGTCAGCGTATCCAGCCCCTGAAAGCGGCTGCGACTATTCACCGTGCGCCCGCGACCAAACCAGGGGTGCGGCTGCTGCTTGAAGGCGGACATGCCTTTCAACCAGCGCAGGACAATCCCCTTGGGCTGGGGCACACGCGCGACAAAGTTCGCTCGGTCCAGATGCATCAGGGGCACATGATAGGTGCAGTGCGCGCCGACACCCAGCAGATGCTCACGTAGATTGGCCGGACGCGTTGAAGGCCCCAACAGGAAAAGCATGCCGTTGTTGGCGTCCTTAAAGCGATGAATGGCCGCCCGCAAGCGATCCGAGGCGGTTTCACTTGTCCACTTCGGCGAAACGACGCCATTGCAGAACTCCATCCCCGGGCAATAGCACAGACGCGCACCGGGATCGTCTGTGATGACGCCACCTCCGCACGCGATGGCGAAGTCCTTGGCAAAGGCGATGAGGTTGCGCTCGTAAACGCGGGCCTGCGGTACACGCGAAGGTTCGTTCGAAGGCGCTGACATAGCAGAGATTTCCTAGGTTTCCAGCAGCGCCTCGAGATGGGCGACGACACTTTCGCCGAGCGCGTTGAGGTGGTAACCGCCTTCGAGGACCGAGACCAGGCGTCCCTGGCACACCTCCGCGGCAAGGGCCTGGAGTTCGCACGTGAGCGTGCCGAAGTCCTCGGATGTCAGCGCCAGTCCGCCCAGGGGATCCTCCTTGTGCGCGTCAAAGCCAGCTGAAATCAAAAGGAGCGCGGGTTTAAAATTACGGACGGCGGGCGCAAAGCCTTCGCGGATGGCGGCCCGGAAAGTTGCTAGGCCACTGCCGGCGGGCACCGGAAAGTTCAGCGTCAAACCTTGGGCCGAGCCGCTGCCCGTTTCATCTTTTGCGCCGGTGCCGGGATACAACGGCCACTGATGGATGCTCGCAAAGAGAACGGTGGCGTCAGCTGAAAAGATATCCTGGGTGCCGTTGCCATGGTGCACGTCCCAATCGAAAATCGCCACGCGCTCAAGCCCGTGCACGCGCTGGGCATGCCGCGCGGCATGAGCGACGTTGTTGAAGAGGCAAAAACCCATGGCTTGGCTGGCCGTGGCATGGTGGCCCGGCGGTCGCACGCAAGCAAAGGCGGCATCGGCTTCACCTGCTAGCACGGCGTCAACGGCTAGTGCAGCGGCCCCCGCGGCCAACCGCGCGGCTTCAAAGCTCTCGTGGCAGACCACGGTGTCCGCGCCGTCGATCGCTCCAGCGGCGCGCAGGCAGGCCTCCTCGACGCGCCGAATGTGTGCACGCGTGTGAACGGCTTCCAAATCGCTCAACGCAGCTGGGTCGGGGCGCAGGTGCTTCAGTCTCTGGTCCAGGCCGGAGCGCTCCAGAACTGCCCGGATGGCACGAATACGATCCGCGCATTCCGGGTGATACAGTCCGGTGTCGTGGTGGAGACTGGCATCGTGCTGGATAAGGGCAACCGTGGACACCCGGCAGGTCTACTGCACCCAGGCGAAGCTGACCAAGACGAAACGTCTCCCAAGGTGTTGGTTGACCGGGGCCAGGGCTTCGTCGAGAGCGGCACCGGGCCGGTCCGAAGCATCCAGCCAGACTGGACCGCGCTGCACCACGGCGCGGCAACGGGCGGTGGCTTCGACCGCGCCCGTGAGCGGGTTCAGTGCTTCGGCGTAGGCATGTATCGTGAAGGTGTCGCCGCGGGCGGTCAAGATGGGCCCGAGCTTCTCCAGGAGGTCGCCCTGGCTCAGCCGACCGGGCAGTCCGTAGCCGGCGTCTTCGGCGAGCGCGGCATCCTCAAGCCACGCCAGGTTACGCTCCAAAACGTGCGGAGGCGTGCCGTTAATCTTGGATGTGCGCAACGCTGCGGCCAAGGTTCCGCGCAGCCCTTCCTGCGCGTCCGCTGTCAGCCGGCGGTTGACGAAATCCGCCAGCCCCATGAAGGGTCCCCGTGCACGCACCTCCTCGGCGAGGGCCTCGGCAAGCGGGCGCAGATGGTCCTGAACGTCCAGCATGGAAGGTTCCGCCCAGGTCATGGCAGCCGTCTCCGGCTTTTCGACGAAGCGCGCAAAAGGAACCGCCGCCTCAGGAGCGTTTAAGGACAAGCCGCTTGCCAGCAGAGCCAGCCACGCCTGGGCGTCGGCTGTGTTGACGTTGAAGGGGCCCGCCACCGTGAAAACTTCCGCTGGCCACGTGTCTGTTTGCGCCAATTTGCGGGCGGTCAAGCGCGGCGACGCCGCCTGCCAGTTTCCGGCTTCATCACTGGAAACCTCGCCAAAGCAATAGAGGCGATCCCAAAGGGCTTCGTTCACCTGCCAGGTGGCGTCCACAAGGCGCTCCTGTTCGGGTTGCTTCCGCCAGCCCGTTCCACGCGGCGTGTGCACGTGCCATGTATCCATGATAGGAATACGCGGATTTGCGTCAGAGTCGCCGAAGCGCGCCGGCCGGCCATCGGGCAGACCCAGTCGCAAATGGCGCAGTTGCCCCAGGCTGAACCAATCCTCGCGCGCGGAGACAACAGAGCAAAGCGCAAGGGAGTCGTGAAAACCCGAACCGAAGTACTCTCCGTTAGCAGGCAGAAGGAACTTCTCGGCGTTGAAGAGCGCTTCCTCGGCGGGGTCCATCCAGTGGCCGCGCCAGGCCCAGTTGCCGGGTATCGGCTTTGTCCCGTCGCTCTCGGGCCAGTTCGACCAGTATTGGTAACGCCCGGGTACGGAGATTGGCGCGGTCGGGTCCTGCCAGGCAAGCCAGGGACCGGTTTCGTGCAGGGGATCCGCTGCCGAAGGCAACGCGCACTTGCGCACATAGAAGGCCGACATTTGGGGGTCAAACAGCGCATCTTCTAGGGAGTCCACAGCGTCGCCCTTCGTTCCGGAGGCGTCGGCAAAGACCTTGGTCCGGCTTTCGACGTCACGCGGCACAAAGGTGCCATCATCGCCGACAAAGGCGCTGTGCCCCAAGCCGGCGACGATCTGAATCGGCGTTCCCTGGGCATCGGCTAGTTCCCATTCGAGGTCACGCCAGCCAAGCGCCTGGGCCATGCCGCCAATGTTGACCGCGCGCTTGAAGGTAAGCGTGCAGGCCCCCAGCGGGAGCGCGCGGTCGGTCTGTCGCCAAACCGCACTGTTCAGGTCCAGACCCGGATCCAGACTGAAGCGAAGCGGGGCCTCCAGCGGGATTTGTTCCGCACGTGTCGAGAAGAGGCGCACCTCACCGGGGGCAAAATCAGCCTGCAACGTGGCGGTTAGCAGTGCCAAAGGTTGCTCTGGGTCGTGGCCGGACATAGACAAGGGAGCAAAATTGTTCTCAGGCATCGCGCCAACACCGGCCCCCTCCGCATTGAGGCCGAGCACTTTAGGGATCCCCTCCAGCGGCTCGTTCAAGTGCAAACTGTAACGGTGATCCGCCAAGGCCGTGTCGTACGGGTTCCATAGCGCCACCACGAGCTGATAGCCGATCCAGAGGTTGCCCAGCGAGTCACGATGGGCGTCCAGACGCACAAGCGCACGCAGCAGCACCGGCCCGAAACCGGCACGTTGCGCCTCCTGGGCATCCACGCTGTTCCACTCCTGCGCACCCGGGCGCCAGGTCAGATTCCAGCCGCGTGGTTGCAGGGCAGCTTCAGCGGAGCTGGCAGAAACCGTTGTATCGCTGCTGAGTTGGCTTCGCCACAAATCCCAACTGGGCAGTGGGATGTCCGGTGCCGCCCCCGGCAACTCAATGAGGTCGAACCCAGGGTCGCTCTCACCGTAGAGAATGGGCAGCAGCGCCCGGCGCAGACCGCCCCGGCGCGTATCACAAAGGACGCCTTGGGCATGCGTGGTCAGCAGGTGCTCAGGAAACAGCGTCTCGGGAGGCAGGAGCAGTTCAAGCTGGCCGGCTTCCACAATCGCTGGCAGTTGCTCGCTTGCAAAGGTGGCGTCGCAGGAAACCAGGGTACTCAGCCCGTAGGCCGTGGGCACGCGATCTTCGCTTGTATCCGGGAGATTGATACGCACTTTCTGGCTTTCGTCGTGCACCAGCCAGGCAATGCGGCCCTGCGGCGCAGGGTTCGCAACTCCTGGTTGCTCCAAAGCGATGGCCTCCATCGGGGCCCAGTATGTGCGGGCGCCTTCTGCAAAGCGCGCCAGCGGCCCACCCGGAGCTTTTGCCGCCAGGGGATCGGTTGTGCGGCTGAGGCGTTGGCCTGAAACAAGCCAGCCCAGAAAGAAGCGTTCCTGCGGCTCACGCGGGTCCCACCGCCCGCTGTCCCAGACACCGGTCCACTGCGACGGATACGCCGCTTCATCGAAAAAGAAAGCGCCGCTGGCGATACTGCGTGTGTCGGGACCGGCCAGGCGCTGGAGCTCGCCCAAGGCCTGCTCAAAGGCGAAGCGGGCCTGTTGCCGGGCCAGCATTTTGTAATTATCGGCGTTGGCGGAGGTTACCTCGTTACGCAGGTAGACCGTGGAAAAAATCGCGATGGAGGCCACAAAGCCCATGCACAACAAACCGAGCACCAGGGCGTAGGCGGCACGCTGGCGGCGCCACCGTCGGGGCGAAAATGCGCAGCCAAGCGGAGTTCGCCGGGGCGAAATCCCGAAACATCTGAGGAAAGCGAAGGGAGGCGGGGGGTGAATACCCTCACACCCAATTCAGTCGCACAGTGTGTGTAAACACGAAAGCAAACACCATTACTGTATAATCATCCCTGCCGCCACGGTTTCGTTGGTAAACTCATCGATCAGGACAAAGGAACCGGTGAGGCGGTTGCGGCTGTAGGAGTCGTAAAAGAGCGGATTGGACACGCGCAAAGCGATGCGTCCGATGTCGTTCAGGCCAAAGGTAAGGTCATCCTCGATCTTGTGGAGGGTGTTGATGTTGACCTTGTAGCGCACCTCCTTGACGACCGCCTTCACCTCCTTGGTCGTATGGCGCAACATGTAGCGGTTGCGGGCGGTCAGCTTTTTGCTTTCGGAAAACCAGCAGATCATCCCCTCGATGTCCTGGCCCACCTTTGGCTGGTTGTTGGGCTTTACGAGCATGTCGCCGCGGCTGATGTCGATCTCATCCTCCAGGGTGATGGCGACCGAGAGCGGGTGGTAGGCCTCGGCGACTTCACCATCCATCGAGTGAATACCCTGAATCTTCGAGGTGAAGCCCGAGGGTAGCACCTGCACCTCGTCGCCGGGCTTGAAGACACCGCCGCAAACGCGTCCAGCGTAGCCCCGAAAATCGTGCCACTCCTTCGAATGCGGGCGAATCACCCACTGAACCGGAAAACGCGGGTCGACGTGATTGGCATCCGGACCGATGTACACCGTCTCCAGATGGTACAGGAACGTAGGGCCCTGGTACCACGGCATGTTGGTGGATTTGTCGACCACGTTATCGCCGTTGAGCGCGCTGATCGGAATGAAGGTGACGTCGACGATGCTGTCCAGGCGCGAGGCGAAGTCCTTGAAATCATCGACGATCTTATGGAAGACCTCCTCCTTGTAATCGACGAGGTCCATCTTGTTGACGGCCACGACAACGTGTTGAATGCGCAGCAAATTCGCGATGAAGGCGTGGCGGCAGGTCTGCTCGATCACGCCTTTACGCGCGTCGACCAGCACGGTGGCCAGGTTGGCCGTCGAGGCACCCGTCACCATGTTGCGCGTGTACTGGATGTGGCCCGGTGTGTCGGCGATAATGAACTTACGCCGCGGCGTGGCAAAGTAGCGGTAGGCGACATCGATGGTGATGCCCTGCTCGCGCTCGGCCCGCAGTCCATCGGTCAGCAGCGCGAGGTTGACCTGCTCATCGCCCCGCTGGCGGCTGGACTGCTCCACCGCATCGAGCTGATCCTCGAAAATGTTTTTGCTGTCGTACAGCAGCCGCCCAATGAGCGTGCTTTTGCCGTCGTCGACACTGCCTGCGGTAGTGAAACGCAGCAGGTCCATGTCGAGGTAGCCGTCGGTGGTAGGTTCGGTAGTCATGTTTGGGAAAGGTTCGGGTGCTAAGGGCCTTTAGTGCTTAATACGTGGTACGTAGTGATTGAGGAGGGAGCGCTCAGGCCGGATTCTTTTGGCTCCAAGTAGCCTTGGTCGAGTGCCACATACAACTGCGCTCTGATTTCAGAACAGGAACGCTGTGAATAGCGAAGAAATCGCAAGAACTCACGCTCGCTACCCGAATCGAATCCATCCGCTATGTTGCTGACAGCCGAGATCGCGGCCCGTCGCATCTGCTCGCACAAGGTGAAGTCTCTGGAAAAGTTACCTTCTTGTGATACCGAGTAGATCTTACGGCAGAGCTCACGGGCAGCCCGCCAGCACTTCAGGTCTTCAAAACGCTCAATTGCCATAGGCGTGTCTTTCCGATGTGGCCACAAATCGCGCAACTCACCAAGCACTACGTACCAAGTACCAAAGCCCTTCCTAGAAATAGCCCTGGCGCTTGCGGTCTTCCATGGCGGTTTCCGAGCGCTTGTCGTCGGCGCGGTTGCCACGCTCGGTCTGGCGCGCGGCGGCCACTTCCAAAATGATGTCGTCCAGGCTGGAGGCATTGGAGAGAACCGCACCGGTGCAGGTGGCATCACCGATGGTGCGGAACCGCACGGTTTTCATTTCCGGAGTTTCACCCTCGGCAACGGTGATGAAATTGGTGGTCGCCAGGTAAACGCCCCCGCGATTGATGACCTCACGCTCGTGGGCGAAGTACAGCGAGGGCAGCGGAATTTCCTCGGCCTTGATGTACTGCCAGATGTCCATCTCGGTCCAGTTCGAGAGGGGAAAGACACGGAAGTGCTCGCCGGGCAGCTTGCGTCCGTTGAAGATGTTCCAGAGCTCGGGCCGCTGGTTTTTCGGGTCCCACTGACCGAACTCGTCCCGGTGCGAGAAAAAGCGCTCCTTGGCCCGCGCCTTTTCCTCGTCACGACGCCCACCCCCCAAGGCGGCGTCGAAGCCGTGTTCCTCCAGTGCGTCCAGCAGCGTGACTGTCTGCAGCCCGTTGCGACTGGCGTTGGGACCCTTTTCCTCCACCACGCGGCCTTTGGCGATGGAGTCTTCCACTAGAGCGACTTCCAGCTTCAAGCCGTTCTCGGATACGAATTTATCGCGGTACTCGATCGTCTCCTGGAAGTTGTGGCCGGTGTCCACGTGCAGCAGCGGAAAGGGCGGACGTGCGGGCCAGAACGCCTTGCGCGCCAGCCAGGCCATCACGATGGAGTCCTTGCCGCCGGAAAACAGCAGCGCGGGCTTTTCAAATTGGGAGGCGAACTCGCGCAGGACGTAAATCGATTCCGACTCGAGTTGTTTCAGGTGGTTGACCTCGTAAGAAGGCATAGTCAGGGAAATGAAATCGTAGCTTAGGTCGTGTCTTTTAGAGATCAATGCGCGGGCGCAGGGTTGCATGGACCAAATTCAAGCTGGCGTCCAGGTCGAGCGCTTCGGTGTCGACGACGAGGGCTCCGTCGGCGTCCAGCGGCACTTCGAAGGCCGAATCCTTGCCGGTAAACTGCTGCACCTCGCCCGCCTTGGCCTTGGCGTACAGCCCTTTCACATCGCGCTGGGCGCAGGTCTCAAAAGAGGCTTTCACAAAGACTTCCAGAAAATCCTCCGCGCCGACCACCTCGCGGGCCAACGCGCGCAGTTCACGCTTGGGTGTGATGAAGGAAGTGAGCGTCACGATACCCGCCTGGCAGAACAGCTTGGCCACTTCGGCGATGCGGCGGATGTTTTCCAAGCGATCTTCGTCGGAAAAGCCCAGATCCCGGTTGAGCCCGGAACGGATGTTGTCGCCGTCGAGGATTTGGGTGAAGCGGCCCTCGGCAAAAAGCTGACGCTCCAACGCGTTGGCCAGGGTACTTTTGCCGGAACCGGAAAGCCCATACATCCAGACCACCAGGCCCCGCTGCCGCAGGCGCTCCTGCTTGGGCGCGCGGCCCAGCATGCGGGCAAACTCCGGGTAAATATTCTGACTGGCCGGTGGTGTCATGAATGAAGGGCGGAGGTTGGAAATGGCGTCTGGGAAAGTCAATAACTTATGTACTCTGCCTAACGAACTCATCTAATACGTCTCCTTTGTCATTCTCAACAGGCGCTCAACCCGCCCACTTCGACCACCTGACTTTTCAGAATTCAGGGGCTGCCGGCATACGAGCGCAGCTTCGGGTGAGGGGTTGAGGTCGGCGAGTTTCTTCGCTGATACATTCGCAGCCCGACCACCCACCACCCTTAGGCTATTTCACGAAACGATCTGGCATTTTCTGTAGCATCGGACTGCAATCAATCCGTGAGCCACGCACAATCAAAGCACCGGCCGGAGTGGGCACCGAAGGATGCGGGCGAGGCATTCGCGTCCGAGGTCAAGGCGGGCATCTCAAACCCCGGCAGTTTTAATCCGCAGGCACGGCGAAGGCGGCGTGGTCTGGGCCTCGCTGACTACGTGGCCGGTATCGAAGCGGGCGATCGCGCCGTGTTGGCCCAGGCGATCACGCTGGTCGAGTCCAACGCGCCGGCGCACTTGGAGCAGGCTCAGGCGGTACTGCAAGCGCTGATGCCGCGCACGGGTCAATCGGTACGAGTTGGCATCACAGGCGTTCCCGGGGTGGGCAAAAGCACCTTTATCGAGGCGTTCGGGCGCCACCTGTGCGAGTCGGGGCACCAGGTGGCGGTGCTGGCGGTCGACCCCAGCAGCAGCGTCTCCGGGGGCAGCGTGCTCGGCGACAAAACGCGCATGGAACTACTCGCGCGCGAACCCAAAGCATTTATCCGGCCCTCGCCCTCGGGGGGTACGCTGGGGGGCGTCACCCGCAAAAGCCGCGAGACGCTCCTGCTCTGCGAGGCCGCCGGTTACGACGTGATCCTCGTCGAAACGGTCGGAGTGGGCCAAAGCGAGGTGGCCGTGCGCTCAATGGTCGATTTTTTCCTGCTTTTGATGATCGCCGGGGCGGGCGACGAACTGCAGGGCCTGAAAAAAGGCATCATGGAGCTCGGTGACGCCCTCTTCGTCAACAAGTCCGACGGCGACAACCGGCAACGTGCCGAAAACACCCGCGGCGAACTCGCCCGTGTGCTCCATTACCTGACACCCTTTACACGCGGTTGGAAGCCCAAGGTGCTGAGCGGCTCGGCGCTCAACGGCGGCGGCATACCGGAGGTCTGGCAACTCATCGAAAAATTTGTCGCGGCCACCCAGGCCAGCGGAGTTTTCGCCGAACGCCGCCAGCGGCAATCCATTGACTGGCTGCACGCGCTGATCGAAGACTGGCTCAAAAGTCGGTTTTACAGCGAGGAGCGGGTCCGCACCACTCTACCAGCTCTGGAGGCGCGCATCGCCGCTGGCGAACTCAACCCCACGGCGGCGTTGGGTGAACTCGTCCAGACCTTTGAAGCAGAGAATCGATAAGCACAAAGGCTCGGTAGATGCTCCGTGCCTCCGCAGTTGGCTTCCCAGCTGCCCTGGACACTAAACCAGCTCCTCGACCTGCACCTCGTGGGGCTGGCCGTCGATGGTGAGGCGCAAGCTGGCGGCGCGGCCCTTGCCGCCCGACTTGGCTGCGGAAGGAGCGGGCGGTGCCTCCGCACCCTTGGGAGCGGGCGCCACGTCCGGATTGCTTTTCCCGTCGCCCTTGAGCTTGTAGTAAATCTCCAGCTGCTGCGGGAACATCGCATAGATGACGCAATGCTCCTCGTCGTCAGGCAGGCCCTTCGCCTTCAAATCCGAGCGCAGCTTGTCCATGCCAGGGCGCTGCAAATCGGCGGGTCGCTCGTTGATGGGCGCCTTGCCAGCCTGCTTGGCCGCGATGGCCTGCACCTCCGCGTCGACTTCCGCCGGTGTGCGCCCGTAGTAGCCCAGCGCGATGTCTGCCGCCTGCGGGGAAATCTGTTTCCAGCGCCCGAACTTCACGTTGAGGAACGCCTGCATGCCCACGATTTGGGAGGTAGGCGTCACCAGCGGAATCCAGCCAAGGGCCTCGCGAACCACCGGAATCTCCGCAAAGACATCCTCGAAGCGATCCTCCATTTTCTGCTCCTTGAGTTGCGTACGGAAGTTCGAAAGCATGCCACCGGGCACTTGGTAAATAAGCGCGTCGGAGTCGACGATCTCGTTTTTGTGTCCGGTAAAGGCCGACATCTCGGCGTAGACCTTGGTGAAGTGCTCGCGCAGCTCGGCCAGTTTTACCTCGTCGTAATTGGGTTGGCGCGGATGGTCGCGCAGCAGCTTTTGCATGCGCACGGTGTCGGGCTGCGCGGTGCCGTTGGCAAAGGGCACGATGGAGGTGTCCACGGCGTCCACCCCGGCTTCGATCGCCGCATAATAGGTGGGCGCTCCCAGTCCGGCAGTCTCGTGGGTGTGCAGCCAAACCGGGATCGAGAGCGCCTGCTTCAGGCCCTTGACGATGCTGTAGGCCACGTACGGCGGGATGAGACCAGCCATGTCCTTGATTACGATGGCGTCCGCGCCCATCTCGGCCAGTTCCTTGCCCAGTTCGATGAACTTGTCGGTGTCGTGCACGGGGCTGGTGGTGTAGCAAAGGGTGCCATGGGCTTCCTTGCCGGCTGCCTTGGCCGCTTCGATCGCACAGCGCATGTTCCGCGTGTCGTTGAGCGCGTCAAAGATGCGGAAGATGTCCATACCGTGCGCGGCGGACTTCGCGATGAAGGCCTGGACGACGTCGTCGGGAAAATGCGCGTACTGCACGATGTTTTGCCCGCGCAGGAGCATCATGTGCTTGGTCTTCGGACAGGCCTTTTTGAGCGCATCGAGCCGGTCGAAGGGAAACTCGTACAAGAAGCGCAGCCCGGCGTCGATGGTGGCCCCGCCCCAGGTTTCCAGCGCGCCGAAGCCAAGGGAGTCCAGGGTCTCGCAGGCATCGAGCATCTGGGCGGTGGTCATACGCGTGGCGGCCAGGCTCTGGTGGCCGTCGCGCAAGACGGTATTGTTGAAAACGATGGGCGCGGTATTCGATGAACTCATGACGATTGCAATCCGTTAGGTACGAGCCCGAGTTTCAGCCTCCGGCGGCGGCAGTTCAAGCCTTTCAGCGCTCACCTATGACTGGCAGCCAGGCCAGCTGAGGAATCCAGCCAAAGTGCGCATCGCGGCTAAAGAGCGTGAAATTGTGCTGGATACACCGCGCGGCGAACCACAAATCGTTCGTCGGGATGAGGCGGCCTGCTTCGCGCAGCATCAGAAACCCCGCGCGCCTTCAACCGTGGTCGCTTCGTCCGCCGGCAAGGTTTGTACGCCCAGCTGCAGCAAGAAACGGTCAACAATCAGCTCATTTTTATACGGGTGCTTTCTAGCGGCAAAACCCGCGCGCAATTCTCCCAGCACGGGTACCGGTACAAAGATCGCGTCAGCCGATTCAAAGATTTGCCGGTGTTCGCGGCTGCCGCGTACAGGATTGGAGTAGGCGTTGGTGTCGATCGCGAGCCTCACCGCCAGGCCTCGCCTTCAACCTGCTCAAACGTGGCGACGGTTCGATCAATCTCTGGGTCTGCCTTCAACGTTGCGCCCGGTCACAGGCGCGTGCATCTGATACGTTTGTGGAAGTTCACTTTTACGAGGCCTTTGCCGAGGAAGCCGAACTGCTCCAGCGCTACCTGCCCAAGGACTGGAAAGCGGTTTTCTATCGTGAAACGATTCAGGAGGCCGGACGCCGCCCCGCACCGGCCACAGTGATTTCTGTCCGCACGCAGTCAAAAATTCCGGCCGAATGGGCGGGCCAGCTCTCAGCGATCCTCACCCGCAGCACCGGCTACGATCAGGTGAAGGCGTTCCTGCAGGCAAACGCCGCCCGCCTCGGTGACGAAGTCCAGGCCGGCAGCCTGCCCTTGTATTGCAACCGCGCGGTGGCCGAGCACGCCATGCTGCTGTGGACCGCGCTGCTCAAAAAACTCAGCCGACAGATCAAGCAATTCCGCACCTTTGACCGCGATAACCTCACCGGTGCCGAACTCGAAAGCAAGGTGCTGGCCGTCTTTGGGGTGGGCAACATCGGACACGAAATCACACGTATCGGCAAGGGGCTGGACATGCGGGTGCTCGGGGTGGACATCGAGCGCAAGCACGCCGACGTGGTCTACCGCTCCCCAGAGGAGGCCCTGGGCCAGGCCGATGTGGTCGTCTGCGCGATGGACCTGACCGCGGACAACCGCAACTACTTCACCGCCGCGCAGCTGAAACTGGCGCGCCCCGGGCTGATTTTCGTCAACATTTCACGCGGCGAACTCTCGCCCTGCACCACCCTGTTGCAGTTGCTCAACGAGAACCATCTGGGCGGCGTCGGCCTGGATGTCTTCGACGACGAGGCCAACCTCGCGCGTGGACTGCGCGGCGGTCCTTACGAAGAAACCGATGAGGTGAAAGCTGCCGCCATCCTGCGCCTGCGTGATAACGTCATCTTCACCCCGCACAATGCGTTCAATACCGTGGAAGCCGTCGAACGCAAAGCCCGGCAGTCCATCGAGCAACTCGAGCACTACCGCATCAACGGGCGCTTCCTTTGGCCAGTGCTGTGAAGTAGCAGCGTAGCGCCATCATCCAAACACCTGCCGGAAGGCCGAATCGGTGCGTTGGAGCGCCTCGGTGATGTCGGCTTCAGTGTGGGCGGCGCAGAGGAAACCGTTGTGGTGCGGGTGCAGGAAAAGCCCATGCTCCATGCAGGCCGCGCAAAAGGTCTGCAAATCGCGGAAATCGTTTTCGTGGGCGAAACGCACGTAGGGCATGGCGGGCGGTCCGCTTAAAACAAAAGGCTTTTCATAGCGCTCGCCCAGCGCTCGCAAGCCGTCGAAAAGCTGCTTGCCGCGTTGGCGCATCGTCTCGATAGCCTGGGTGCCTTCGATGAGTTCCAGGGTCTTGAGGGCGGCGGCCATCGGCACGGCGTTGTTCCAGTAGCTGCCTGTTAAAAAGACGCGACTGGCGGCCACCCGTAAGGGGTGGGCACCCACCGCCGCGCTGATCGGGTAGCCGTTGGCGAGCGCCTTGCAGTAGCAGGCAATGTCCGGCGTGAAGCCGAAGGCACGGTGGCTCCCACTCAGGTGCAGACGAAACCCCGCGCGAATATCGTCCAAAATCAAGAGGCTGCCCTCGCGTCTGCAGGCCGCTTCAATACCCGGCAGAAAGCCATCGGCGGGTAGCACGCTGTCCCCAAACGCCGGATGGTGAAAGGGCGTGAGAATAACCGCCGCAACCTGCCCGGCGTGGGTGCGCATCAGCTCATTGAAGCTGTCGAGGTCGTTCCAGGCAAACTCGTGGATGTGCGCGCGGTCCTCCTCAATCAGGCCGCCGTGGCCGGGCGTGCACCAGGGGTCGACGCCGTGGTAGGCCCCCTTCACCTTGAGCACTTTCTTGCGTTGAGTCGCCTCGCGCGCCACCGAAAGCGCCCAGGTGGTCATGTCCGAGCCATTGCGGCCAAACACACCCCAGTCGGCGAAATCGATCAAGGCGCATAGGCGTTCGGCAAGTTCGACCATACGTTCAGTCGGGTGATTGAAGGCGTTGCCCGCGGCACGTTGTTGCGCGGCGGCTGACTCCACTTCCGGATGGTTGTAGCCGAGGACGTTTGGGCCGTACGCGCACATCAAATCAATGTACTCGCGGCCATCGACGTCCCAATAACGACAGCCCTCCGCCCGGGCGGCAAAATACGGGCTGCGCAACGGCAGGTTCACCGCCGGACTGGTGTGACCGTAAACACCTCCGGGAATGACCCGGGCGGCCCGCTCGAAGAGTTCCATCGAACGTGGAAACAACGTCGGCCTGTCCTCGACTTCACTCATAGCGTCCTTCCAAATAATAATCCACGCGGCGCAGCAGGTACCCCAGGTGGTCCGCCAGGGCGGCGTTGCCTTCGATCACTATATCGCCCAGACCAACCGCTGCGACTTCGTCAAGCTGTCCGCGAAGGGCCGCGCTGGCAAGCGCGGGCGAGGCAAAGGTCACCGAGGCGTCGGCGCTGGGATGCGCGGGTTGCCCATCGACCTGAAGCGAGCCGACGCCCATCGCAACGACCTGCGGACCGCCCATAACTGCGCCCTCTATGAAAAAGGAAACCCGCCCTTGCGGACCGTCACGCAGCCGTTCACGCAGCCAGGGCTCACCTTTGCGGGCCAGCCAGGCCCCACCCTCAAGGGCAATTCGCAGCAGCAGCCGGGACTGCCGGGCCACGAGTTCGGTCGTTAGCGACGCCTGGTCCTCAGGATGCAGGAGACCTTCGAGGCGGCCCGTGAGCTTTTGGATCTGTAGCAGCCCGACGATGTGCCAAAAACCGCGCGTGGGCAGCGGCACCACTTTTTCACCACGCAGCGCCCGCGCCAGGCGCTGGAAACTCCCGAAGGAAAGGGCCAGCGAGGCCTGTTTATCCGGATTCGCGCCGACCATCAAGATACCTGCGGATCGCCCCTCCGCTCGAAAATCGATCGCCAACCTGTGCGTTCGAAAAAATCGGCCGGCGTTATCCAATTCATTGACGCGTGGTAGTACCACAGCCACCGCCAGACGCGCCGCCCACTCGTCGGGTGTCCAAGGTTTGGCGGCGGTCATTGTTTTGTGGATACAGACTGTCCGAGTTCGTGCACCATCCGCAGAAAATCCAGCGGGTGCTCGGCCGACCGCGCCGCCTGCAGCGCCACGCGCTCGGACCGCAGTCGTGCATCGCCTTGCATGAGCGGACGAAGCAAGCCCGGCAATTGTGAAGGCCGCTTGAGCCGCCGTCCAAAACCACGTGCCCGAGCAAACTCCAGCGTGATGCGCTCCTGCGGCATCACCCCGCCGATGCCGTTAAAAATCAGCGGGCAGCCGCAGAGGATGGCCTCGCTGGTGGTGCCCGTACCCGGACGCGCAATCAACGCCGAAGCCGCCCGCAGCAACTCGGGCATTCGGTCACAATACGGCAGCGCCCGCACAGCAAACGCATCCTGTGCACGCGCCCAGGACCGCACGGCGTTGAAAGCTGCTTCACTGCGTCCACACAGGGCAACGATCTGGGGTCGCAGTTCGGAATGCTTCAGCGCATCGAGCAGCTTCAGGTGATTATTCGCGCTGTTGGCCCCGGTGCCCAGAACCAGAATGAACTGCTCTGGGTCGAGCTTGAGTTCCTCACGAACGAAGGTATTCCGCTCCAGATCTGTTTCCGGGGCTTCCCAGAATTTCGGATTGAGCAAAAAACCCGCGCGCATCGTTTTTTCCGGCGGCATGTTCAACCGGGCGGCTTCGTCGCAGGTTTCTGAAACCGCCCCGGCAAAATAATCAGCTGCTGGATTCACCCAAAAGCGGCTGAAGCCGTAGCCGCCATGCAGTTCACCGCAGTAGGTCGTGCAGCGAACCTGGCCGTGTAGAATCCGCCGGGCTTTGGCAAAGTAGCCGTGATTGAGGTGTGCGTGGGTGCTTACAATCACCTGCGGCCTGAACTCGCGCAGTTTGGCCTCAAAAGGTGCGGTGCCCTCCAAACCGCTGGCGTGCTCGTGCAGGCCAAGCACCTCCAGCGCATTGAAGTAGACATGGTGCAACGCCGGACAGTGGCGTTGAATCCAGTTGTACAGATGAACCCCAAAACGGTACAGGGTCGGCCCGCTTTCGAGCGTCTGAAAGACTTCCGCCTCAATGGGCGGAGCTCCCTGCATATGAGTCCAGCGTACGAATGAGCGCGCGCGCATGTCATGGCCGCCGCCCGTGCTCGAAGTCAGCAGCAGGACCCGCACGGCCGATCAATCGCTGCGCGAACGCCGGGAACGCTTGCCGCCACGGCGTTTGCGGCCCCCGCCCTTACGCGCGGCTTCACCAGCCCCGGAGTCCCCGCCCTTCTTGCCGCCCTTGCTTCCGTCCAAGCGACGGCGGCGGTTCTTGAGGATGCGCTTGAGCTTGCCCCGTAGATCGCGCCGCACGATGTAACCGATGCAGCGCTCGGTCCCGCACTTGCACGGGTGCTCCATGAAAGTGGCCAGATCGTAGCCGTAGTCGAAAGTCAGCTCTTCGCCCTCGGCAATGTCACGGCGCGAGTAGATGTAAATCTTACCGCGCTGGTTGATCGCCTCGCAATTTTCCTCGCAAGAATGGTTGATGAAACGCGCGATGTTATCGGGCACGTTGCCGTCCAGATCGTAGCGCTTGTTCAGGTCAAAAATGTAGACCAGGCCTTCGCCGCTTTCGCGCGCCTGCTCCTCCCACTCCAGCGCGCGGCGCTCGGATTCCTTCTTGGTGATTTTCTCACCGATGTACTCGATTACGCGCGTACCCTTGGGAATGTCGGCGGTGGCAAACAGCCCCCGGTTGTGAATGCCCGACTCGCGTAACTCGTAGAGTGCTTCGCTGCTCTCGTCCCTCATTGCGTTAGCTAAAACCGCAGGTTTGGATCGGCTTTGCGAAAATGCAATGACAAAGGCGCGGCTTTGCAAAAGTCCAGCCGGCTAGCTCGGGAACAAGCGATTGGCCGGCACCTGTTCGTTGAGAGAACGCCGGAAGAAGGCCTCGGCTTCGGCGACGAGCTTGCTGTACTTCTTGTAGTCGCCCGTCCAGGAATTCTGGATACACACGCGTTTGAGCACGCCGCCGCTCAGCTTGCCCAGGGGGTTGTACAATGGCTGAAATTCGACGATCAGGTGTGGCTCCCGCGAGCGCTTGACGTGGATGTGCGTGCCGTCGACGCACTCTTGCTCGATCAGGATGTAGTCGCTCAGCGCCATCGTAGCCTACGTTGGCGGGAAACCTTGGAGGGGTCAACGCCTGGGCGCATCAGGCCTCCGCCTTCAAATCGCGCTGCATGAGGCGCGCCATGGCTTCCTTCGGATCGGCCTGCCCATCCACGACCGCGCAAACTTCTCGCAAAATCGGTGCCTCAAGCTGGTCCTGCCGCGCCTTCTCGTAAAAAAGCCCGCTGGAGCGATGTCCTTCGACTACGCCTGCGCAGGCTTCCACCCAGTCAACAGCGGATTGTCCCTGGCCCAGCGCCACGCCAAAGCTGCGGTTGCGGCTCCAGGCTCCGTGGCTGGTGGCCACCAGATCGCCAAAGCCGCTCAATCCGTAAAAAGTTTCGGGGCGCCCCCCCCAGGCCGTCCCCAAGCGGGTCATCTCGGCCATAGCACGCGTCAGGAGCGCGGCCCGGGCGTTGTCACCCAGCCTCAGGCCGTCACTGACGCCCGCCGCGATCGCATAAACATTCTTCAGGCTGCCACCGATCTCGACGCCGCGCACGTCGTCACTGCGGTAAACCCGCAAGGCCTCTCCGCTGAGGGCCTCCTGCATCTCGATGGCCTTGGACGCCTCCGCGCCGCTGGCCAGCACCAGCGCTGTCGGCAACCCCTGGGCGACGTCCGCCGCGTGCGACGGACCCGAAAGAATCCCGCACTGGATATCGGGCAAGGCCTCCGTCATCACCTCGCTGGGCAGCTTCGATGCTGCGGGGTCCAGACCTTTACAAAGTGCCAGCACCAACGGCTCGGCCCAGGCATCTACCAGATGGGGACGCACGCGCTCGCAGGCGGCCCGCAAGCCCGCCGAGGGACAGGCCAACACGATCATCCGCGCCTCCATAACGACTGGGCGCACCTCGCAGCCCACCTGCAAATCGTAGGGCAGTTCGAAACCTGGCAGGTACGCCTGATTGATTCGCGAGCTGGCAATCTCCAGCGCCTGCTCGATGCGGCGCGGGGCCAGCGTCACGCGGTGTCCTTCACGCTGCAGGTGCATGGCCAACGCGGTCCCCCAAGCACCGGCACCAATCACGGCGATGTTCATTCCGGAAAGCTCCTTTCCCGCACGGCCTGCGCGTAAGCCTCAAAGGCGGCCTGGGCAGCCGTTTTCAAGTCGGCAAATTCCTTCACAAAGCCCGGTACGTGCCCCGGGTTGAGCCCGAGCAAGTCGGTGCTGACCAGCACCTGTCCGTCGCACTTCGGACCGCAGCCAATCCCGATGGTCGGCACCTGCAAGGCGGCGGTGATTTCGGCCGCCACGTCGGCCTGGACCATTTCCATCAACACCGAAAAGCAGCCCGCGGCTTCGAGTGCCTGGGCATCTTCGAGCAAACGGTTTCGCTCCGCGGTGTCCTTGCCAAATTTACGGTAACCGCCCAGTTCGTGAAAGCGCTGCGGCTGCAGGCCGATGTGGCCCATTACCGGGATGCCTGAGTCCAAGAGGGGAGCCAGCTTAGGCGCGAGGGAACGCCCGCCCTCGATCTTCAGGGCATCCGCCCCGCCCTCCTGCATCAGGCGCCCCCCGGCCTCCAGCAGTGTGCCGTTGGCCCCAAAGGCGATCCCGAAGGGCAGATCCGCGATAACCATGGCGCTTGGACGGGCCCGGCGGACCGCCGCGGTGTGGTGAAGCATCATCTCCAACGTAACCGGCACGGTCGTATCGAAGCCCAACAGCGTCGTGCCCACCGAGTCGCCCACCAAGAGACAATCCACGCCCGCGGCGTCCGCCAGCTTCGCGGTGATCGCGTCGTAGGCGGTCACCATGACGAGGGGGCGTTCACCCTTGCATTGGCGAAAGCTGCGGGTGTTCATGGGCGTGTCCTTGGATGGCATTGATGCTAAAAAACGGGAGCTTTCGTGCGATGGCCCCTGGGGGCAAGCTCACAACCCAACCGGATGTTCCAACCGATCTACCGATGGCTCTGGCGGCGACGGATGCGCAAACCCTCGCGCACGCTGCTGATGGGCGGCCAGGAGGCCCGGGCGACCATGCCGTTGTGGCGGCACCGTCCGCTGACGCGCGCCGTCTTTACTCGGGCCGACCGCTGGGGCTACCTTTGGCGGTGGACGCGGCGGATGGCGCTGGCCATTGGGTTGGTCTTCCTGCTGTGGTTTGCCTACGAGAGCCTCGGCGCGATTGGGTTTTTTCAACGCTGAGGTGTCCGCTGCTTGCGTCAAGAAAACGGTTGCCTTAACCGCCTGCCCACAGGAACATCCGCCATTCAAGACGACGCGCCAAACGGACGGGAGGGAACGTCCGGGCCGCCGCACCCCGTTTCACCGTACACCATGCTAGCTACGTCGTTTCGCGAAAAAACCGCGTTTGACCGGGAAGATCTGCTGCGCTGCGCGCGCGGCGAAGTTTTTGGGCCGGAAAATGGACGCCTGCCCCTGCCCAACCTGCTCATGTTCGACCGCATCGTGTCGGTCGAGATCGATGGCGGGCGGCACGGCTACGGACAGGTCGTGGCCGAGTTCGACATCAATCCCGACCTCTGGTTTTTCAAGTGCCACTTTCTGGGCGACCCGGTCATGCCTGGCTGCCTCGGCCTCGATGCAATGTGGCAACTGCTGGGCTTTTTCCTGACCTGGAAGGGTTGTCCCGGTCTCGGGCGAGCCCTCGGCGTAGGCGATGTACGCTTTCGTGGCCAGGTGCAGCCCGACGCCAAACTCGTGCGCTACATCATCGACGTGCGACGCATCGTCGAGCGCAAGTTTACTCTCGGCATCGGCGATGGCGTGCTCGAATCCGACGGCCAGCCGATCTATCACGTGGAGGGGCTGCGGGTCGGGCTCTTCACCGACCTCAAGGAAGGCGCGGAGAATTCCTGAGGCTCTCCAGCCAGTTCACAAAGTCTGCCTCGTCGAGAATTCGGCGTCCCTCCTGGTATTCAATCCCCAGTAACGCCGCGTAGTCGGGTTGGGCAAAACGCTTTCCGTGCAGCAGGATAACCGCGGTCTGCCCGGGCGCGCGCACCAGTCGGCCCAACGCCTGATTCACCTTTCGCAGCCCGGGTATCTGGTAGACTGTGCGAAAGGCCGCGTTGCGCCCGCCGGGTTGACTGCGTTCCATTCGGGCTTTCTGAAGCGCATTCACCTCTGGCAGCGCAGGGCCCACGATCATGGCCCGTTCGATGCGTCCGCCCAGCAGGTCCACGCCCTCGGCAAAGCTGCCGCCTAGCACCAAAAAAAGCGCATCGGCAAAGATCAACGCCTCGTAAATCCACTCCTGCTGGCCGGCCAGATCGAAGCCACGCGGCTGCACTACCACGCGAAAGGCCGGGTCCATCGCCTGCAGGTGCGCCTGAACTGCCGCCGCGTACCGATACGACGGAAAGAAAACCGCGATGGGCTGGCCACCGTCGGCATGAAAAGCCGAAACCGTCCGCGCGGTCACAGGGTGGTAGCTGTCCCGATGCGCATAGCGCGTATCCACCCGGCAATCGACGGCCACGCGGTAGGCCGCCTCGCGCCAGAGTGCCTGCGCGGAAATCCAGCGTGCCTGCCCGGGCTCCAGACCCAGCGAAGCCTCCATCGCCTCCTGAGGTGTCAACGTGGCCGACATCAACAGACTGCAACCGAAGTCCCGCAGCGACTGGCCGATCTCCCTGGAGGCGTCCAGGCAATCCAGGCGCAGCTCGCCATTTTTCGGCGACCACAGCAGCTTTTCGATCGCCTCGTTCTCGTAAAGCTGACGCAGCGCCGGTAACTCCCAAAGCGCTTCGATCAGTGCGGGGCCGACGCGTTCAAAATCCAGCGGCACCTGCATAACAGCCTCGCTCAATACTTCCAGGTGCGCCGCCAGTTCCATCTCAACGGTCGGCGAATGCGCCTCGCTGGCTTCCAGACCCTCCAGAAATTCCACCCAGGCCACCCACGGTGAACGCAAGGCTGCCGGGGCCAGCGCGGCACGCAGACCGTCTTCGATCTCGGCGGCTTCGGCAGCGCTGGCAAAGCCCGAGCAAGCCGCCGCCGCGCGCTCGGGCAGGTTGTGCGCCTCGTCGACGATTAGCAGCGTCCGCCGGGCGTTGAAGCCCAGTTGTTCCAGAAACACCCCGCGATGCCTGGGCGAAAACACATAGTTGAAATCGCCTACCCAGATATCCGCCCACGGCAGCAGCGTGCGGGCAATCTCGTATGGGCAGATGCCGTGCAGGCGCGCCTGGCTGCGCAGTTCATCACCGGAAACCGTCGGCCCCTTTCCAAAAATCCCGAGCGGGTGCAGCCCGCTGCGCTCCCAACGCGCCTCGACCTGTTCACGGCAGGCGGGCCCCGGCCCCGCGCACCCACTGACCGGGCAACCCGAGGTCGTTTCCGCCCGTCCGCGCATCTGAAAATAGCGCAGGCTCTCCGGCTCGAGCATCGCATCCAACTGGCGGGTTACTTCGAGTTGGCCCGTGGATTTTCCCGTCGCGTAAATGACGTGCGTCCAGTGGCCGTCGCGCAGCCCCTCCAGTGCCCACTGCCAGGCCAGGCCGGTTTTGCCGAAACCCGTCGGCGCTTCCATCAACAGCTTCGCTGCCCCGGCCCCAACCGCCTGACGCAGTTGCGCCAACGCATCGGCCTGACCCTCGCGCAAGGTCGCAAAGGCCGGCTTCACCGTCAGCGTGGCCCGGCGGGTTTGCGCTTGCCAGCGCTCCTCCAGAAAACGAACCATCTGCCGCGCCTGGGCACGGACCAGCGCCTCACCTTCAGCCGCCGATTCCATCGCCAGCACCTGCTGAAAGCCGTCGCGCAGCCCGACAAAAACCAGTTCCGCGTCCACCGGGGGCGCATCCGCGAGGATTTGTGCCAGAAACTGGTACGCCGCCACCTGCCGCAGGTACTCGGGATAGGCTGCGCGCAAGGTTTCCGCATCCTCGGGCAGCGAGCGCTGGACCGTCTTGACCTCGCGGATACACGGGCGCGCGCCGTCGAGCCACTGGTCCACCCGCCCCTGCAGCTCAAAGCGCCAGCCCGACTCCAGAAGGACGCCCTCGATGGGGACTTCGAAGCGGGCGGCAGCCGTGGTCCGCTCCAGGTCGCTGCGCAGGGTCTGATGCCAGATGGTACCGGCCTGAGCCCGCCAGGGTGCGAAGCCACCACGTCCGCCGGTCGGCCCGACCTTAAACGAAGCAAACTCCCCGACGCTCAGGCTGACCCGGCGCTCTCCCACATGCAACTGCACCCCGCGACCTTCGCCGAGCCCGTCGGCAAGGCAAGCCCGATGCGCGTCTGCACCCGCTACGGGCGCGGCGTAAACGTGCGCTCGAGGCGTTGAGCCACTTCAGCCCAGCCGTCGCGGGTGGCCACCGGCTGAAACAACTCCGGCGCAATCCGCTCGTTGACCGAGGCCCGCAAAAGCGTCGCCGACTCGGCCAGATGCCCCGAGAGGTGATACTCCCAGCGGCTCGGCAACCAAAACCCCTCGATGCGCGTATACTTGACGATGCGCAGCTCGCAGGGAACAAGCAGGTCACCCACCGCGCGCCAGTACAGCCGGCGCGTCAGCAGAAAGGTCTTGCGGTCAAAGTCGAGCGTCTCGGTCAGGCCCGTTGGGTGATGCACCCGCACCCGATACACCGCGCGTCCGCCCCACTCCGCCTCGCCTTTGAAATCCAGGACAGAGCCGGCGGCAGCCCAGTGGTGCAAGGGGTCCGGGAAGCTGCGCCCCTGCAGCATGAAGTGCCGGTGCTGGCCGGAGATAAAACGAAAGGACGGCTCGGTCTCGGACAACAAAAGCGACCAGGCACTGTGCCCGTCAAAACCGATGACGTCCGAAAAATCCTCACCCAAAAGCTTGCGTACCTCGACCCGCAAAAAAGCGCCATCGGCGCGCGCGATCTCGCGAATGATGCGTTCGGTGCCTCCCCGCGCCAGCCGGTACTCCAAACGCCGCGTGCGCAATTCTGCGAGCGGGCGCCCGCCGCCGAGCACCTTCAGGTAGTTCTGCACCACCTTGGCCGCATTCACGTTGGTGCGCGCAGGCAGCGGCTCGGTCAGTTCGTGCCAGTTCTCGATCGGGTGCGTGTGTTCGCTCTCGGGCGCAGGCAGGCTCACCTGCCCCTGCAACGGCAAGGCAAGCAGCAGGATCGTTGTAAGCACGCGGGGGAGCGATAGACTCATCACCCCCTTTATCGAAGGAACTTCGCCCCGCTTTACCACCCGGTTACTTCTCAGGGATCCAGATAAAAGTCCGTGCCACGCCGCATCCAGTGCTCCAGAGATTCCAAGAGCAGGCGCAAATCGGGAAGCTCGCTGGGAAGGTCAGCGAGGGGCGTGGCGAGGAAGTTCCGCGCCTGAGTGGCCAACGCTGCCTCAAGGCCTTGCAGCCACTGCTCGCGCACCGCGTAGCCCTCGTCCTGACAGATGCGCACGAGTGCCTTGAAGTGAACCACCTCGGCGGGCGCGCCCTCGGCCAGGCAATCCAGGGCAGTCCGCGTCAACGCCAGCAGCGCGGCGGTTTCCGGCAGGTGGCCCGCGTTGCGAGCTACGAAGGCAGCCAGGCGGCTTGCAGCCTTGAATCCCGCATAATTCCGGGCCAGGTCGCCGCGCCGCTTTTCGAGCCGAAATTCTTTTACAAACTGGCCGTCCCCCTGACGCGCCCGCTCGAGCGCGAATTCGCCATCGTCGAAAAGATCCGGAGCCTCTCCCGCCTGCTTGGCCTGCGTGCGCGAGATCCGCCAGAAGGGCTGCAGCAAGCCCTGCTCGGCCGTCAAAAACGCCAGACGCAAGTGGTGCTCGCCAGCTGGTTGGCGATCCAGCACGAGGCCCTCGGCCGTGGAAAACCGCTCGCTGGCGGCGGCGCTCATTCGGACTTGACGGAGGGGGTGGCTTCGGTGGAGACGCCCGCTTCCACGGCGGCAGGGTTGTTCAGCGCGACCGGCTCATGCTGATTCTCATCCAGGGTGTACTCGGGCACCACCGCGCCCCCGGAAATAATCAGCTTCATGCCGTCGCCGATGGACATCTCCAACTCCCGCACTTCCTCCTCGGGAATCATTAACAAAAAGCCGCTGGTCGGGTTCGGCGTGGTCGGCACAAAGACGTTCACCACGTCGCCCTTGGTCAGGGCCTGTACCTCGCCCTTGGCGTCGCTGGTCAGAAAGCCCAGCGCGTAAGCCCCACGCCGCGGATACTCCACCAGCACAACCTTTTGAAAGACCGCCTTCTGCTGCTTGGAAAAGGTGTCCACGATCTGCTTCACCACGCGGTAAACCGAATTCACAAACGGCAGGGCATCGATCACGCGCTCAAAAACCGCGATGACGTACCGGCCCAAAAAGTACCGCGAGGCGATCCCCAGGAGCGTGATCAAAAAGACCACGATCAGCGTCGAAACAAAGGAAAAGACGTACCAGTTGACCGTGTTTTGCCGCGGCGGGTCCAGCTTGAGCACGTTCTCGAAGAACAAACGGGTGGTCGGATCGCCCACATTCACCAGCAACAGGTTAATGACGAAAATAGTGACTCCCAACGGGAGTAACAGCACCAGCCCGGTGATGAATGCGTTACGCAGATAGATAACCATCTTGAATCCCTGAGTCTCGTCGCGAACGGCCTCGGTTCCCAGCCAGAAAAGTGCCGAAGCGTGCCCGGAAGCAAGCCGCTTTGCACCGTGGCGGTTCCTGCCCGCCCCAAATCGCAGCTAGGCGCGCGCCGCTGCGCGCTCGCCAGGTGGACCTCCGTTGGCGGCCAGCGGCTGTATCATGGTTTTGAGTACGCGCCGTTCATGCTGGGCGGCGACCTGTTTCTTGATCAGACCCAAACCCTCAAGCCGCGCGTCGCGGGCCCATTCGTAAATCCGTACGTACTGCCGCGCCGAACGCTCCCAGGAAAAATCCTGCACCATGGCCCGTTGCTGCATCGCCTCGTAGTGGTGGCGGCGGTCGTACCAGGTCGAGCAGGCCCAGCCGATGGTGTAATACAGCGCATGTTCGTTGGGCTGGTCAAAGCGAAAGCCTGTTCCCTCCCCCGTAGCCTCGTTGTAGCTCTCCACCGTGTCGACCAGCCCGCCGGTGGCACGAACGATCGGCAGCGTCCCGTACTTGAGCGAATACAACTGGTTCAGCCCGCACGGCTCAAAGCGGCTGGGCATCACAAAAAAGTCCGAACCCGCTTCGACCAGATGCGCCAGTTGCTCGCTGTAACCGATGAAGCTGCCGACGCGTCCCGGGTAGCGTCCGGCCAGCTCGCGAAACTCTCCTTCCAGCGTCGGATCGCCCGCCCCAAGCACAACGATTTGCACCGACATCTCAGCCATGATCCGCGGCACAATCGCCGCCAGCCAATCCAGACCCTTCTGGTCATACAGCCGCGAGATCACTCCGAAAATCGGCAGCTCGGGATTCATTTCCAGGCCCAGGTGTTCCTGAAGAGCCCGCTTGCAGTGGGCTTTCCCAGACAAATTCTCTGCGGTGTAATTGGCCGGCAGGTGCGCGTCGGTGGCGGGATTCCAGGTATCGTAATCGACCCCGTTGAGCACCCCGATCAAATCAGCCGCTCGGAAGCGCACCACCTGATCGAGCCCGCAGCCGTAGGCGTGCGTTTTGATCTCCTCGGCGTAATGCGGACTGACGGTTGTCAGTTTGGTGGCGTTGTAGAGGCCGCCTTTCAAGTAGTTGGCGAAGCCGACCGACTCCAGATCGTCGGGCCGGAACACCTCCGGGGGCAGCCCGGCCCAGTCCAGCACCTCGCGCGGAAAAATTCCCTGATGCTGCAGGTTATGGATGGTGAAGACGCTCGCGCAACGGCCCAGCGGGGTGTGCAGCTCTGTCGTGTTTAGAAAGACCGGAATGAGCCCGACGGTCCAATCATGCGCGTGGATGACATCGGGCTGCCAGTCCAGGTGGCGGCACAGCTCGATGGCGGCTTTGGCAAAAAAGGCAAAGCGGGCGCCGTTGTCCCCATGCGCCCCCCAGGGCCCCGAATAGATTTCTGGGCGCTGGAAGTATTTGTTAAACTCCAAAAAGTACATCGGCGCGGCGGTCTGGGGGTAGCGCGTTTCCCAAACGCGCCCGTAATCCTCCTGGCCGTAGCCTAGGTGCACATGCACGGGGGTCTTGCGGGCTTGCCAGTCATCCCCGCGCTGGATGCTGCCGTACAGCGGACAAAAACCGCGGACATCCACGCCGAGCCGATGCAGCGCCTTGGTCAGCGAGCCGGCCATGTCGCCCAGCCCGCCAATCTTGGCGTAGGGCGCCACTTCGGGCGAAACGGATAAAATGCGTAGGGGGCGAACTTCAGCAGCGTCGACGTCGCTCATGCCGGTTTGGAATCTGTCGTCGGTGCCTCGCCATCGGTGTCGCTGCCATCCTCCGGCAGTTCCTCATCTTCAAAGCTCGGCATCTTGTAGGAGAATACCGGCAACAGCAGCATCAACGCCACGCAGGTGCAACCCAGGATCATGAAACCGGCGAAGTCATGCACGCTCCCTGTCCAGTGAAACAGGTCGTTCGGAATTTTTTCCCCTGCTGCGTCCAGCACGAACTTGCCCATCGCATCGACCTGGTATTCGGCCTCGCCCCAAAAGTCCCGGTCGATGGCGAACTGGCCGCGCTCGTTGGTCCAGCCGGTGAGGAAGATACTGCGCACGATGTTGAAGAAAAAGGCGAAGAGCATCGACGCACCAACCATCAGGACCTTCTTCCAGGTCTTGTCTAGGAACATCGCGGCTAGGAATGACCCCGCGAAGATACAGGCCGTCAACGAGCGGATGCCCGAACAGGCGTCCTCCACATGCACGCGACCGTTGGGCAGAATCAGGATGCTGCCTTCGCGGATGATGGGGATGCCCACCGCGTCAAAGACCGCAAAGGTAATGACCGTGACCTGTTTCAGCAAAGCCGTGCTGATGGCCGCCTCCAGGGGCAGCAGCAGCGGGGCCGACACCAGCCAGATCAACGCCGGAAACGTAAACAGCGAGACGAAACGCAGCCGAGACCCCAGGGTGAGTCGCCGACCCTCCACGTCCCGATCGCTAATGACGAACGCCGCGAACAGGATGAATGAGGCCAGACCCACCGAAAAGCCGAAGGTCGACCAGTCGTGCTGGCTCATGATCGCTCGGACAAACCCACTGAAGCCCAGCAGGACAATGCTGCCCGCCAGGCACAAATATCCTATTGTCGAGGCGATACCGCCGCCTGAGTCCCCGCTTGAGTATTCAACACGGGCCTCCGGATCGGTCCCGCTGTAATTGAGACCAAAAAGGTAGCTCTTAATAGAGGGGATGCGCTCAAAGATGACGTACGCCACAAAGAGCGGCACCAAATATCCAAAGAGGTAGTCGTCCAGCGTGTCCCACCAGTAGCTCTGGTCCCAGATCACAAACCCCATAAAGGCAGCGGCCAGGCCGATCAGCCCAAGCGTCCACGGATCGAGCTTCGCCCAATCGGAGTTTTTTGGCTCGGCCTTGGGCACCGGCGGCGGTGCCTGCGTAGGGGTTGGGACAACGGTTTCCACGATGGTTGGGTTAGGACGCGTACAATCCAGTAAAGTGCCGCACGCTAGGAGGTTTTTCGGACGCGTTCAAGCTCGCGACGCAATCGTCACACTTATGAGTAACCGTAGCGAGACTTCGCGGACTTTTCGAACGTTTTCGATCTTTTCAAGCCACCTGCGAACGCGCTATCCTTTGCGAATTGGCTTGGAGTCGGGACGGACGTTACGCCCGCCGGGTCATCACATCCTTTATGCAGCATTTGCACGCCCATCGGCGCATGCCTTACATCGAGGCACCACAAGCCTCGAACGGCAGTCGCGAGGACCTCTTTGAGCAACTGGCCCGGAGCGACGACGACCGGGCTTCGCTCATCCTCCGGCGCACCGAACACAGCTTCTTGGTTATGAACAAGTTCCCGTACAACGCGGGACACCTGCTGGCCGTGCCCAACCGCAAGGTCGCCCAGCTGGTCGAGCTCAACGCCGCCGAGCGCGTCGATTTTTTCGATTCCATCGTCGAGGGCCAGGCCATCTTGGAGCGTGCGCTCAGCCCGGATGGTTTCAACGTCGGGTTCAACCTGGGTAAGGCCGCCGGCGCGGGCATCCCGCAACACCTGCACTGCCACATCGTGCCCCGCTGGGAAGGCGACACCAACTTCATGCCCGTGGTCAGCAACACGCGCGTCCTGCCCGAGGCGATGGAAGCGATGTGGGAACGCCTGCGCACCTTTGTCGACGAGTTTTCCGCAAATGGCTCCTGACTCCGCCGCCGCTCAATCCACCCCCGAGGCACCGGAAACCGACGACGGGTTGGTGTTGCATTTCTCCAGCCCCCGGCTGCTGAATTCGCTGTACTGCGGCCGCGAATCGAATTTGCGCAAGGTCGAGCAAACCTTTAGGGTGACGCTGGTTACGCGCGAGGACTGGGTCCGCATCGACGGTCCCGAGGAGGCCACCGCAAAGACCACCGAGCTGTTCAAACTGCTCGACCTGGCCCGCGAACAGGGGCTGAAGATCGGTAACGCCGATTTTGACAATTTTCTGGCCGCGGTCGCCCGGGGCGATGCCGCCAACCTGCGCGAAGTCTTCGATGAGCCCGTCGTCCTAAGGCTTAAGCGCAAGAGCATTGTCCCGAAAACCATCAACCAGAAGCGATACCTCCGCTTCATTCACAAAAATGCCATCGTCTTCGGCATCGGTCCCGCCGGTACGGGCAAAACGTACCTGGCCATGGCTTCGGCCCTGCAAGCGCTGGCGGAGGGCTCGGTGGAGCGTATCATCATCACGCGCCCGGCGGTGGAGGCCGGCGAGGCCCTCGGCTTTTTGCCCGGAGACCTTCAGGAAAAACTGCTTCCGTATCTGCGGCCCCTCTACGACGCCCTTCACGAAATGGTGGGCAAGGAAGAGACCGCCCGCATGATCGAACGGGGCATCCTGGAAATCGCCCCGCTGGCCTACATGCGCGGACGCACGCTCTCCAACGCCTACATCATCCTCGACGAGGCCCAGAACACGACACCGGAACAAATGATGATGTTTTTGACCCGACTCGGTGACGAAAGCCGCATGATCATCACCGGCGACATCACGCAGGTAGATCTGCCCCGCTCGAAGATTTCCGGCTTGAAGCAGGCCGTGCACGTGCTTTCGCACGTCGAGGGCATCAAGCTTTTCTATTTTGAGAACATTGATGTGGTCCGCAATCCGCTGGTAGGCCGCATTATCGCCGCATACGACCGGTTTCATTCCGACAGCGAATGAACACTTTCTGCCGTTGAAGCTGTCTAACCCATTGCTACCCGACCCGGCTACCCGATCTGCCGAGCCCGATTCGGCCCCGATCGTCTGATTTTTCCAAACTGTGCGCTTTTTTAATCGCAAACGCTCCAAAAAGGAGGAGATGGCGAAAAACCGCCGCAAGCGCCTCATCGAGGCCAGCGGCAAACGCACCAACCTCTTTGCCGCCAATCGCGTGCGCGCGGCGGCCCTCTTCTTCGTTCTGGGCTCCGCTTGCGCCTTCATCTGCTTTTTCGGGCAGGGTTCGCAGCACGTGCGGCTGCTGCCGGGCGAACGGGCGCAGTCCCGGGTGCTCTCCTCCTTCGATTTTACTTACATCAGCGATCTGCGAACCGCCCGGGCCAAAGAGGAAGCGCGTCAGAAGGTCGGCACGCGCTACCAACACGATCGCGCAATCTTCCGTGACTTCCGCGACCGCATCCTCGAGTTGAGCGATTCGCTGGGACGCCAGGATGCGTTTTTCGCCATGCTCGGCGAAAATGCAGAGGAGGAGCCCTGGCTCGTCATTCAACGCGCCTTTCCCATCGCTTCGGAGCGTCGGACCTTTCTCGAGCACAAATTGGAGCCGGTGCGCCGGCTCATGCAGGAAGGCGTGCGCCAGCCGGATGCCGAAAACCTCGAAGATGGCCTGGTACGCGTTTACGGGCGTTCTCTGAGCGAGGCCCAGCGGCAGTTGCGCTTCGCCCTGCTGTCGGTGGATCCGCAGTACGAAGATCTCTCACCGGAGGTTTCGGACGCCCTAGTGAGCGTACTTTCCAAAGGCATCCAACCCAACCTGACTCCCGATCTGCAACGCCTGCAGGAGGAGCGCGCCGCCGCCGCCGCCGCGGTCGAACTGGTCAGGGTGCCGGTGGCCAAGGGCGATGTGATTCTCGAAGCCGGTCAGAACGACGATTACCAGGTGGAGCGCTTTCTGGCCTACCGTCAGCTGCTCAACGAACGCGAGCAATGGGCTGGGTTTACCCTGCGCTTCGTGCGCAAGTGGATCGGCTCGCTGGCGCTGCTCGGCGCGGGCATGATTTACATCACCGTTAGCCTGCCGCAACTGAGCAAATCCGGACGCCGCCTGACTCTCAGCCTGCTTGTGCTCTTCGTGAACCTTGCCTTGATCCGGTTGACACTGACCCTCGGCAATTCCGACTTGCTTGGCGATCGCATCGAGTGGCTGACCACCGTGCCGTATCTGGTCACCGTGGCGCTCGGACCGATGATCCTCACGATGATGATCGGCTCGGCACCGGCGGTGCTGCTGGCCATCCTGCTCTCGGCTTTCAACGCCATGATGCAGGGCAACTCCATGGAGGTGTTGATCGTCTCGCTGCTTTCGTCGCTGATGGCGGTAATGTTCTCGCGCGAAGTGCGTCAGCGCGCGCGGGTCATTCGCGCCGGCCTGGCCAGCGGAGCGGTCACCGCCGTATCGGCCGTCGCCCTGGGCTTGTTTCAGGAGGAACTGGCCCCGGTGCTGATCGCCTACCAGGTCGGGGCCTCGCTGGGGGTCGGTATCCTTACGGGGATACTCGTGGTGGGCATCTTGCCCTACCTCGAAAATCTCTTCCACTACATCACCGACATCACGCTGCTGGAGCTGACCGACTACAACCACCCACTCCTGCGGCGCCTGCAGATGGTGGCACCGGGCACGTATCATCACAGCCTGATGGTAGCCAACCTCTCTGAGCGCGCTGCGCTGGACATCGGCTGCAATCCACTGGTCTGCCGTGCCTCGAGCCTCTTTCACGACGCCGGCAAAATGGTTAAGCCCGACTACTTCATCGAGAACCAGCATCCGGGCGAAAACCCGCACGAGGAAAAAAATCCCTCGATGAGCGCCTTGATCATCAAGTCGCACGTGAAAGAAGGCGTGGAGATGGCCCGCCAGGCGAAGCTGCCCCTGTTGATGGTCGACATCATCCAGCAGCACCACGGCACCACCCTGATTCGCTATTTTTACGAAAAAGCCCGCAGCCAGCAGTCGCAGACCCGCCTGCCCATCCCGGAAGCTGCCGGGGTACACCCCAGCGACGACCTTGACGAAGCGGGTTTTCGCTACGACGGGCCACGTCCACGCTTCAAAGAGAGCGGCATCATCTTTTTCGCCGACGCGGTCGAAGCGGCCTCACGCACCTTGAAAAAGGTGACCGCCCAGAGCATTGAGGAATTGATCGACCGCATCTTTGCCGACCGCATCGAGGATGGTCAGCTCGACGAGTGCCCGCTAACCTGCCGCGAGATCAACCTGATCAAACGCAGCTTCACCTTCACCCTGCTGAACATGATGCATGCGCGCGTGGAGTACCCGGGCCGTTCAAAATCAGCGCAGGTCACCCGCGCGCCCTTTGTGAAAATGCCGCCGTTGCCGGTCTCGCAGTTGCCCGCCGTCGAGGAAAAAGCCGCCGGGCAGCCTGTCAGCGAGGCCGCCTCCTCACGCAATAATTAGGGCATGGCACGCTCAACGACCATGAAGCGGGTCGTCGATGTGGCCGTGCGCCATCCACACTATTCCGTGGATACCGCGATCCTGGAATCAATTATCCACACCCTGGATGCGTGGGAGGCTTTTTCTATTCCTGCGGGCGAGCTGTCCATCGCCCTGACCAGTGGCCCGGAACTGGCCCGCCTGCACGCGCATTTCCTGAACAATATGTCGCCCACCGATGTAATCACATTTTTGGGCGATACGGACGCCGATTTCGCCGGAGAAATCTGCCTTTCCATCGATCAGGCCGTGCTGGAAGCCGCCCTTCGGGACGGCTGCGCGGAACGAGAATGCGTTCTCTATCTCGTTCATGGCTGGCTACATCTGGCAGGCCTGGACGATCTCCACGCAGCGGCACGTGCGACCATGCGCACGGCTGAAGCGGCTGCCTTAGAGTACCTGAAATCGCGTAACGTGCAGGTGACAGGCTGGTTGCGAAAACGTTAAATAAAGATTGCCAGCCCAGTGCTTTTGGGACTTAATGATAAGCATCTGCCAAACGGCGGACTATAGCTACCCCTTAGGGCTTGTGCCCCGTCGAGCGGGAATCGTTTTTAAAGCGGTTCCCGCTCTCGTTTTGGTACCCGCGGGGGTGGCTCAGGAAAACCCCGTAGGTGACATTGTCGGGGATGCCGGGGAGTGACACCGAAACGTTCACGTAGGCATGTGAAATTGCGTTAAAGGCTTACAAAGGGGTCCGACCTTACCCGCAGCTACACTCGCTACGCCAACTCCAAACAAGCCTACGACTCCGCCCAGCAATCTGCTGGTGACGCGCCCTTCTCGGCGAAAAGCCGATGTCGCGTTCTGGAATCGATAATCAGTAATCAGACACCATTAAGTATCTCCCGTTATGAACAGGAAACTTCTTACCGCGCTCAGCGCCCTGTTTACAGCCGTCACCCTCCAGGCTGCCCCACTAAACATTCATGTCAGCAACTACGGAGCCGTCCCCAACGACGGCAACGACGACACCGTCGCCATCCGTAATGCGATCAAAGCCATCGAGAACAATCCTGACGGCGGCACGATCAACTTCGGCTCGGGCACCTACCACTGTGCGCCGCAGACCATTTCCGAAGGCGTCATTTTTTACCTGCGTAAGAACAACATGACCCTGAAGGGCGCGGGCCGCGAGGCGACCACGCTTTCCATGTACGTGTACGGCATGCGCGACCCCGACGAGTGGTACATCGAGCGCAAGGACAATCAGTACCGCGTTCAGCACGTCAACAATTGGAACAACGACTGGACCTTCTCACACCGCTTTCACGGCTTCATCTTCGCCCCGCCGGAAGGGCAGAAAAAAGCCGACATTCACAACGTCACGATTCGCGACATGCGCATCACCGGCAACGCCACCCCGATCGACAACGACCGCTGGTGGAGCAAGGAAGAGCGCGTGAAGTACTGGGACATCAGCCACAAGGGCATCGGCTTTGGCTGGGGCTCGGTCGCCCTGTACGGTATCCTAATCGAAAACATCGAGATCGACCACTTCCGCGGGGAGATCATTTACAAGGGTGGCTCGGCCGCGTGTGAGGCGATCATTCGCAACTCTAAGGTCCACGGTACACCCTCGTCGGCGATTTCCGGCCCCTCGGGCATCATCGAGAATTGCGAAATTTACGACTGCTTCAATGCCGCGGTCGAAACCTACCTCAGCAATCGGCGTGAGGGCGGCACCCAGTCGCTGATCCTGCGCAACAACACCTTCTCTCCGGGCAAGAATTACCCGAACTGGGCACCGCGCAATGGCGTCTCCGTGGCCAACGACCCGAACTGGGACGGCGAATTCACCTTTGGCAACGCCAACGTGAAGTACAACTCCACGCCCTCGACGCTGGAAGTGCACAACAACGTGTTCGAGAAATTCTCCAAGTTCGGCTTCTTCTCCTACGGCCTGTCCAACGCGGTCATCAAGGACAACCTCTTCCGCAAGTTCAGCGGCAACGCGCTGGCCCTCTGGGCCTACGGCAACAACGCCTGGGGACTGGCCCCGCACTTTGAGAACAACCTCATCATGCGCAACACCTTCCAGTATGACCACAACAACAGCACGCCGTGCATCATGCTGGTCAGCCCCTGGTTGCGCTCGGGTGCGTGTCTGTTCGTCAGCAACGAGATTACCGGAAACGGCTACCCGCGCTACTTCCTGAGCCTCTCGGGTGCCTCGCCGAACGTGTCCGAGGACAACTACACCGTGATGGGCAACAAGGGCCGCGTGGCCTACAGCGCCTACGGCAACCACTGGGGCGGCAACGTCAGCCGTCCGCTGGAATCGGGTAATTTCTTCGATGTAGTCGAGCCGCACCAGTCAAAGATCCGCCTCGACGACAACCTGCCGGTGGCCGACTACCATGCCCCGCACAGCCGCATTTATACCTGGGATGCCAATATGGTCTATGGCGTCTCCAAGAACAACGACGACTTCGACATGCAGGTACACGTCGACTCCTTCCCGGACGGCTACATCCTGCAGCTCCAGCTCATCGACAACCCCGACGTGCAATCGGTCACGCTGCCGGTGGCCTGGTGGAACGACCTGAGCGAGCCCATCGTACTGAATGACTCCGACCAATATGTCTTCTTGATCAAGCAGGCCGGCAAATTCCGACTGCTGGGCTATTACGAAGACCCCAATTAGAGCAAAGGGCCCAAGCGCCATCGACCCCGATTTCGGGCAGGTCTCCTCGCGAGGCCTGCCCTTTTCTTTGCCTTGGAGGCAAAGCGACTAAAGCGCTGGATGGAAGCGGTCGATGACCCGAATCTGCGTGGGGACTTGCGCTCGCCCCGCAGGCAGGCAGCGGTCGAAGCCCTGGGCTGAGCCGGCCCGAAGGGCGAATGCGTTTGCATTCGCTCGGAATGTACTGACACTGCGCTATCACTCCCACCGATGCTTCAGGAAAAAACACAGACCCAACCCCTACCCGGCAAAAGCGAAGGCATCCGCCACGTCATACGCGCATTCAACTATTCGTTTGACGGGTTGGCGTCCGCGCTGAAGCACGAATCGGCGTTTCGCTGGGAGGTCACCTTTGCGATGGTGCTGATCCCGCTAGCAGTGTTGTTACCGGTCGGGCTGCTGGGCAAAGCGCTGATGATCGGTAGTATCTTTGTGTTACTGGCGGTGGAGCTGTTGAACTCAGCCGTGGAATGGACGGTCGATCTGGTCTCGCCCGAATACCACAGCTACGCCAAGCGCGCCAAGGACATGGCCAGCGCGGCGGTCGCGGTCAGCATCACCAACCTGGCGGCGATGTGGGTGCTGGTCCTCAGCTTCAACTGGGAGCGGATCAGCGAACGCTTCTTTTAGAGCGTTTTGCCGAATCAGACGCCCAGACCGTCGCGTCCGGGCACGCCAATCTTGAAGGCCTCGTGCAGGTCTTCGGCAGAGATCTCGCGGTCGAAGAAGCGACTGGCGGCCACCATGTAGGTCAACCCCAGCTGCAACGCCTGCCCGTAATGGCTGTGGGCGTCGACGACAAGGTTGGCCAATGGATCGGTAGACTGCATGGGCACCTGCATGGCGTGTTCGTTTTCGAGCGCGCGCGCCTGAGCCACGATCGGGTCTTCCGAATCGTAGTAATTCGGCTCTTCGACAAACTTGCGCCACAGCTCCGGATCGGGGTCCAAGATCGCCTTGGCGTAGCGCGGGAGCGAGTCCTGGAAATGCTGAATGCGTGAGGAGACGTTGCCGATCCAGGCCCAGACGTCGTCAGGCTCGGGAATGAAGGTGTGCAAGCGGATCAACTGAGCCTGTAGCAGCGTTTCCGCAAGTTGGCTGGCGCGCGCCATCTCCGGCTTGGCATCGATGGCGACCTTGGCAGCCGCATCGAAAACACCCGCGTACGGATCATCGGGCTGGTTTTGAAAGACGTTTCGGTAGACCACGGCGTCGTGGTAAATTGTACACTCGCGGGGCTTGCCCAGGGGCTCGGGCTCGACCTCGCGCAGAAGCGGCTTGACCTGGCGGTCGGCGGCGCGATGGCTCATCCAGCCAATGACAAAGGCCAAGCGCTTGGAGGCTTCGGGGCGTTTTTCAGCGTCGGGCCACTCGTCACGAATGCGCTCCAAGAGGCCCACCGTAAAGCGATCACCCCAGCGCGTGATCGAACCCAGGCGGCAGACAGCCACCTGTTCGCGCGCGGTGTAGTGAAAGGACTCAGTGATTGAGGCGGAGGCCAGCAGCAGGCGCAACCCGTCGTTGAGCAGGGCGATGTGGGCGATGTTTTCGGACATACCCCACAGCTTGGCGCTTTGCCTGAAGCGCTGGCAACGGCAATCCGTCGGTGTCGTATCGAGTCAGCTGGCTGTGCCGCCCAGGCGCTTGCGCACGAGGTCGTACTGATCGCTGGCTTCTTCGGCGTGGTAGGAAGAGCGCACCAGCGGGCCGGATTCGCAGACGCCGAAACCAATTTCCAGCGCGAAGGCCTTCCACGCGTCGAATTCCTCGGGCGTGACCCAGCGGTCGATGGGGGCGTGCTTGGGCGTAGGCTGGAGGTATTGGCCGAGGGTCAGAATGTCGACTTCGACCGCACGCAGGTCGCGCAAGGTCTGGGCCACCTCTTCTTTTTGCTCGCCGATGCCCAGCATGAGCCCTGACTTGGTGATGAAGCCGCGGCGCTTGGCGTGGTCGAGCACCCACAGTGTGCGCTCGTAGCGCGCCGTTCGCCGGATGGGGCGTTGCAGGCGTTCGACGGTCTCCATGTTGTGGTTGAGAATGTCCGGCGCGGCGTCGAGCACCGTATCCAACTGGTCGGCGTTGCCCTGAAAGTCGGGAATGAGCACCTCGACGGCGGTGCCGGGGTTGCGATGGCGCACCGCACGGATGGTGGCCGCCCAGACAGAAGCCCCGCCGTCCTTCAAATCATCCCGAGCCACAGAGGTGATGACCGCATGCTTCAGGCCCATTTGGGCAACGGCTTCGGCAACCCGTGCAGGTTCGCCCAGGTCGAGTTCGGTGGGCCGCCCGGTAATGATATTGCAAAAGGTGCAGGCACGCGTGCAGACGTTGCCTAGAATCATCAGCGTCGCGGTACCGCGCGACCAACACTCGCCCATGTTCGGGCACTGGGCGCTCTGGCAGACCGTGTGCAGCTTTTTGCCCTCAACGAGTCCGAGCGTCTCCTTGTACGCCGGGCTGCTGGGCAGCTTCGCACGCAGCCACGGTGGCTTGCGTTTTAAACTGGAAGTATCCGGGTTTTCAGCGGTTTGGGTCATCTTCAAAAGTCAGTTTCGACAAGGAGGCCGGCAAGTTCAAGTCTACGCGGAGCTTTCGCGCTCTGCCGGCAAGCCCGGCTTGGGGATTGCTTCAACAATGGAGGTAGGTGAAACTTAATGCTCCCAAACTCCCTTTATTCATCCCCTCGCCCTATGGAACTGCCCAACCTCATTGCTTACGGCATCATCGCCGCCGGAGCCGGCCTGGCTTTGTTCATCATTATGAAAGTCGGCCAGAAGCTGCTGAAGTTCGCGGCCATCGTCTTCCTGCTGGTGGTCGGCTACTACTTCGTCCAAGGCGGTTCGGCGACAGAGATACGCCAATCTCTGGACGAAGCGTGGCAATCGATCACCGGCGCGGCCAACGAAGTTCTGGAGAAGACCGAAGACGCTGCCGAGGACGTGGTCGAGTAAGCCAACGGGCTCCTTACGGCAGGCTCAGGCGGCCAGCGTTTTGAGCGTGATGCGCAGTTTGCGGCGTTTGCGCACGTAGGCTCGCGACGAAAACACATCGTAATCGCGCCGTTCGATCTCGTCGAGGATGCCGGCGTAAATGCGCGCCATCAACCGTGCGCAGAAACGTGAGCCATCGGCCCGCAACAGGGGCAGCCCTTCAGAACCCAGGCGGAAATACTCCCGGGCGCGCCCGATTTGAAACTGCATGAAGCCACGCCAGCGATCATCAACAACCCCATCGGCCAGGTCGGCGTCGCTGAGGTCGTGGGCCGCAAGTTCATCCGCCGGCAGATAAATGCGCCCCATCTCGAAGTCCTCGCGCACGTCGCGCAGGATGTTCGTTAGTTGCATGGCGATGCCCATGTCGACCGCCTGCTCCATGCCGGTACGCCCCTTCAACCCAAACACACGGCTCATCATCAGCCCCACCACCGAGGCAACCCCGTAGCAGTAGCTTTCCAGTTCGGCAAAGTTGGCCAGACGCACCGAACGGCAGTCGCGGCAGCAGCCGGCCACCAGCTCAAAGAAAAGCTCCTCGGGGATGCTGTACTGTGTGACCGCAGCACGGAACGCCGCCGCAAACGGCAGCGAACTCCCTCCGCCAAGCATGCGGCGCACCTCAGCATGCAGGTCTTCGGGATCCGGCCCCCCTGCGATGTCGGATTCGTCGATGCAGTCGTCGACCCAGCGGCAGAACGCGTACAGGGCAAAGGCCGCCTGCTTGCCGGCGGGCGGCAACGGAAAGGACGAGAAGTAAAAACTCTTGGCGTGCTTACGCGTCATCTGGCGACACACCGCGAGGGAATTGCGCAGATCATTACGCAGATGCCAGTCGGGCTCTGGCTGCAGGGGCGGCCAGTTTTTGGGGAGGCGTTGCTTAAGCTGGGGAGACACGCAAAAAGGCAGGGCGCAAGGATCGGGTCTGGCCCGTGGGGACTGCAAGCATGGGTTCCCGCGCCGAGCGGCTTGTGTAATTGAAAAGATGGCCGAAATAAAAGTGGTGCTCAGGGCGGGACTCGAACCCGCACACCCGAAGGCACTGCCCCCTCAAGACAGCGTGTCTGCCAGTTCCACCACCTGAGCGATATCGGCGAAAAACGACGTTGAAAGTTCAAATGGTAGGATCTAATCTCGACAACTCAACCTGAAAAAGCGACTTCGTCGAAGCCTCCCACGTCGAATTTGCAGGCCTTCCTTCCTGAACTTTTTTCCTGTCGTGCAACGGTTTTGTGAATCGCCCTCTTTTACATTGGCTTCTCTCGGGTGAGGTTCTAATTCGACCTCCCTTTTTCATTGGTCCCCATCGCGTATGTCCGGCACCAGCGGCGACAATCCGTCCGACGCACTCAATCAGGGCATAGACCTGAGTGAGCTGCAAAACCTGCAATTCGGTCCGGACTGGACCGAAGACAGTACTTCGCGCGATCACAGTCGCGCCACGGGCCGTGACGAACGTCGTCCCGGGGGCGGTTCTCGTGGCGGCGGTCCCGCCCGCAAAGATCGGCGCTCTGGCGGACGCCCCGAAAGACGCGCGCCCAGCAACCGCGGCGGCGGCGGGGATCGAACGGGAGCCGGCGGCTCGCCTCAAGGTGGCCAACGCGGACGCGGCGGCCCGCGCGGTGAACGCGACTCGGGTGCTCGTGGTGAGCGGCGGGGCGGACGTTCGCAGGGCCGTGGTCAATTCCAACCGCCCTTTCAGCCGACCGTCGACGTCCTGTTTTACCCGGAAGACATTCCTTTCCGCGCGCTGACCAAGGCCCTGCGTGCCTCCATGCGTACGTATGAGTTGTTCGAAATCGCCCGGCTTATTCTGGACAAGCCCGATCGTTTTGTCGTGGTGGTGAAGCAAAAAGGCGCCTCCAAACATCGGAAAGACGACGACGAAAGCTCCAAGGAACCCAAGGAGATGGAACCGGATGCCGAGGGCGGTTTTGTAATTACCCTGCCCGATGGCGTGCCCTTTGAAAACGAAGACGCCGCGCTGAGTCACGTGCTCAAGCACCAGCTCGAGCAGTTTTTCCGGACCGAAGAGGTCGAGGTGGAGCCGCCCAAGGGCTCATTCCAGTTTGTGAACCGCTGCTCGATCACCGGTGTATTGCTGGGCCCGCCCAATTATCACCGCTACCAGGCGATTGTGCAGGCGCATCACGCCGAGCGGCTCGCGCACATGCCCTTCGAGCGTTTCCAGTCCAAGATTGAGCAGGTGCGCGAACAGGAAGTCATCGACCAGTGGATGCAACAGATGACCAAAGCCACGCGCTACATCCTCAAGGAGCCCGGCGAAAACGATCCGCCCTTTTTTGAGTCTGCCGAAAGCGCAAAGCACTTCCTGGCTTCGCAACGCCGGGCCAAAATCCTGCGCAAGGTTGAATCGCCGCGCATGTCGGGCAAGCAGATTGAGCACATGCCCGAGACGGACCTGCGCCGCTCGATTGAAACCGTGCTCGAACAGCAGCACCGCTTTCCGCTGGACACCGCCAACAACCTGCGCGGGCGCCTGCGCCGCATGCGTTTCAACATTTATAAGCGTGGCTCAAAGGGAGTTTCGTACGTCTCGGCCATCAAGCGGAAGTTCCGCGACGAGAAGACGCGCTTCTCCGAATCGATCGAGGGTTTGATCCAGTTTCTCGAGGCCCACCCGAACATTTCGATCACCGAGCTTCCCGAGAAGTACCTCGGCCTGGACCTTGAAGCGTTGCGCCAGCCGCTTGAGGAAACGCCACCGGCGGCACCCGCCGATACTCAGGCTCCGGCGGTCGCAGCGGAAACCGCTCCCCCAGCTCAGGAAACGGCGACTCCAACTGAGGCCGCAGCCTCAGCCACCGATGCTGAAACGACCGTCAGCGCGGAAAAGCCGGATACGGTCGAAGCTCCCGCCGCTGCTTTGGAATCAGAACCGGCTATCCCTGCGCAAGCCGATGCACCGGTTGAAGCCGTTGTCGCTGAAACGTCCGTAAACGAGGAAGCCCAGGCACCTGCGGCTCCCGAAGCCGTTGCCGCCGATAAGACCGATACATCTGCGGAAGCCTCGCCCGCGGACGCCGAATCTGTACCGGCTGAAGCTCCGGTTGACGAGTCTGCCAAAGCTTCTGCGCCCGAGCCCGCCGCTTCCTCGGACCAAGTCGAACAAAAAGCAGCAGCCGCGGCCCCGCCGGCCAAGCCGCAGGACGAGTTTCCTCGGGCCACACCTGAGCAGAAAGCCAAGCTGCGTCAGATGTCCAGCGATCTGCGTTGGCTGGTAGCCGAAGGCTATGTGACGGAATTTGGCGACGGCACTCTGTTCGCCCCACCCGCAGTTTCCACGCCGGCGCCCAAGCCCAAAGAGCCGAAGCCTGCGCCCGAGCCCGCAACAGGCAGTGCCGCCACGCAAGCCGCTGCGCCGCCCGTGGCCGAGGTGGCTCACGATACGCCCGTGTCGGAGGCTGCACCGCCCGCTCAGGCAGCGGAAACGCCTGCCGCCTCAGGCGAGGAGACGGTTGTCCCGGCACCACCTCCCCAACCAGAGTCGTCGGTGTCTGCAACAACAATGGAGACGACCGCGACGCCTTCGCAGCCGCCGCCTGTTGAAACCGCGCCCGGGCTGGATCCAGCCACGACGTCCGCAGCTGAAACACCCTCGAGCGACGGCGATACAACCGTCGAAAAAGAACCGGAACATCCTGAGGCCGACGCTGTTCCCGCCGCGTCCGCCAGCGAGGTTACCAGCAGCGAAGACAAGCCGAACTGACCGCGGGCTCAGCCTGCCGTCAGTTGAATTTCGCGCCGATTTTCCGATACCGCAGACAGCCGCAGCCAATAGTGCTTCGGGGGTAGCCAGGGCCGCACGTTTTCCGGCCATTCAATCGCGAGCACGGTCTGCGCATCCATCCAGTCCTCGAGTCCTAGGTCATCCATCTGCGTTGGAGCACTCAGTCGATAGGCGTCAACGTGGAGCAGTCGACGCGGACCGTTGTATATCTGAAACAGATTAAATGTGGGACTCGTCACCGGTGTCTCGCAACCCAACCCGCGCGCCAGCCCGCGCACGAAGCAGGTCTTTCCAGCGCCGAGTGGTCCTTCCAGGCAAATAATCGCCTGACCGGCCAGCGCAACGGCGAGATCTGCGCCGATGTTTTCGGTTTGCTCTGGCGAATCCGTTTGCACGCCTTGGCGAAGCTGCTCCAGCAATTCGGCCGGGCTCATCGGTGCTCCCAGCCTCCGGCAAACGGCAGGGGTTTGCCTTGTGCATCGAGGAGCGCGGCCTGCGTTTGGTCGCGCGAGACGACCGTTCCGATGCACGTGAGTTCGGTGTCAAACTCGCCACGCCAGGCCTGAGCAAAACGACTGGCGTCCGCCTGTCCGTCGCTGACAAAGGCCAGCTCGTAGTCTTCGCCATCGGTAAAGGCATGCTCCAGAGGTGACTTGCCCGATTTGCTTGCAGACGCGCGCGCAGCCTCGCTGAGTGGAATCGCATTCAGGTCGAGCCTGGCCGCGGCTTCGGTCCCGATCAACTTGGGGAGGTCGCTGGCGAGACCATCGGAAAGATCGATGGCACTTGTGATGCAGCGCTGCCGCGCCAGCCACTGGCCCTCGGCCAGACGTGGCATAAAGTTCAGGTGCGCGCCTCGCAGACTCCCGCCAAGCCTGCCGCTTACCCAAAGAACATCCCCCGTCCGCGCGAGGCCCCGGGGCAAAGGCCGCTCGGCCCAGCCCGAAAGAAAGAGCGAGGCCGCGAAGGTGCCAGGCGGCGCGCCTGAAACATCGCCCCCGGCCAGCGTCACGGAAAAACGGATACAGTCCGCGCGCATGCCGGCAAAAAACGCCTGTAACCACTTCATGGATACGCCGCTGCCGAGAAAAAGCGTGAGCAGCGCCGTTTCGGGCGTCGCGCCCATGGCGGCAAAGTCGCTGAGGTTGCGCCGCAGGAGCTTGCCAGCGGTGGCTTCGGCAGGAGCCGAGTCGTCGAAGTGCAGGCCATAAACCAGGGAATCCGCCGCCTGGACCGCGCAAAAACCTTCGGGTATTAAAGATTTGAATACGGCCGCATCGTCGCTTCGGCCAAACGGTTGCAACAGCTGCGGGTCCGCGCCCAGCCAGTCGTCGAGCGCCGCCAGCAGGCGCCCTTCACCAAAGGTAGCAAAGGCGTCAGCCGGGTTGCTGGTCAGCGGTGAGGGCATCTCATTCGAGGGGCAGCCAGATTGAAAGGACGGTCATCGCGTTGAAGAGCCCGTGCATCACAATGGGGACCAGCAGTCGGCCGGTCTTTTGGTACGCGCGGGCAAAGAGGTAGCCTAGAACAGTCAGCGGCACAATCGCGATGGGGTGCAGGTGCATCAGCCCAAAGAGCAGTCCGCTCAGCCACGCGGCCATGTTCGGGGAGAGGTACTTGATCAAAAACCGGAAGACCCCGTGACGAAAAATCAGCTCCTCGGCGATCGGTGCCAGCCCGACCGCGCCCAGGCCCAGCAAAAACATCGCCAACGCGGATTCGGTCGTGGCCAGGGTGGTGACGATTTCCTGTATCGGTGCGGCTTGGGGATAGGCCGACTGCAGGAAAACGTACCAGGCTTGCTGCACCAAAAACACAAGCGGCAGGGCCGCGAACAAAAAGAAGACGCCCAGCCCAAAGCCACGCAACAGCGGCAGCGCGGGTTTCCAGTCGAGTAGTTCGTCGCGCTTGCCTTTGAGCACCGTGAAAAAGACCAGTGCGGTCAGCAGCCAGGCCCCTTGTGTCGCTACCACGACCAGACCCGTTCGCAGGTCATCGGCGTAGGCGAGTCGCTCGGCCAGCCCCGCCGCCAGTATGCTCACCATAGTGGCCGAAAACAGCACCACCCAGATAAAGACGATGAACTCCGCTATGGAGATGCGCCAGGGGGCCGGAGCGGGTCCGGCCGAGCGCCCCCAAAAGAGCAACCCGTCCAGTAGCAGGCACGCCAGACTGACGGCCAGGATTCCCCCCGAGATTAGATATTCCGGCGACACACTACCAGGCGACCCCTAGATAGCGGTTGAAACCGCGGCCTCGTGCACCAGCCGACCGCCCACAAAGGTGTAGCGGATTTCGCCGTGCAGCGCACGGTGGTTCCAGGGCGAGTTGAAGGAGCGGCTGTGCGTGCGCGCGGGTTCGAAGACAAAGCTGCTTTTGGGGTCGAAAACGACCACGTCAGCCGGACTGCCGGGCTTGAGCGAACCCGCCTCCAGATGCAGCAGCTTGGCCGGAGCGGTGCTCAGCCGCTCAATCAAAAACGGCAGGCCGACCTTGCCCGAGTTGACCAGTGTTTCCAGGCACACGGGCAGGGCCGTTTCTAGCCCGGTGATCCCGAAGGGCGCGTAGTCGAACTCGACATCTTTTTCGTCGGGCGTGTGCGGGGCGTGGTCGGTGGCGATGATGTCGAGCGTGCCGTCGACCAGTCCCTCGATCAGCGCCTGGCGATCAGACTCGGCCCGCAGCGGTGGGTTCATCTTGAAGTTTGTATTGTATTCACGGATACATTCGTCCGTAAGCGAGAGGTGGTGCGGGGTGGCTTCGGCGGTCACGCGGATGCCCCGCTGCTTGGCGCGGCGGATGATGTCCACCGAATACGCCGAGCTGACGTGCTGCATATGAATGTGCGCGCCAGTGTGCGAAGACAGGATGATGTTGCGGGCCACGATGATATCCTCCGCCGGCGAGGGCCAGCCCCGCAGCCCCAACTTGAGGGACCACATCCCCTCGTGCACGACTGAGCCGGCGGTCATCGACATATCCTGGCAGTGGTCCATGACCGGCAGATCGAACATCTTCGCGTACTCGACCGCGCGGCGCATCAACTCGCTGTTTTGGATGCAATCGCCGTCGTCGGTGATGGCAACCACCCCCGCCCGCTTCAGCGAACCGATGGGGGCCAGGCGCTCACCCTTGCGACCGACCGTGATGCAGCCGGTAGTGTGTACACGGACGCAGGCCTTGCTCGCGATGACGTTGTGAATGTACTCGATGGTGCCGGCGTTGTCGCAAGGCGGGCTGGTGTTGGGCATGCAAACCACGGTGGTAAAACCGCCCGCCGCGGCTGCGCGAGTGCCGGTTTCGATGGTCTCCTTGTGCGTCTGGCCGGGTTCGCGAAAGTGCACGTGAATGTCGACCAGCCCCGGGCAGACCACCAGGCCGTTTGCGTCGATCCGCCGGGCGTGCTTGCGCTGGTCCGCGTCGAGCCCTTCGACGATACGGCCGTCCACGGCAAACACATCGCCGGGGCCGTCGCGTTGAGCAGACGGGTCGATGACCTGCCCACCTTCAATCCACAGCGGTGCCTTGTCCAGAATCACGCGAGGCCTCCTTTGCGGTACTTGGGACTGGCCGCGGCGCAGAGGTAAAGCACCGCCATGCGCACGGCGATGCCGTTGGTGACCTGCTCCAAAATCACCGAGCGCGGTGAATCCGCCAATGCCGAATCAAGTTCGACACCTCGATTGATGGGCCCCGGGTGCATGATGAGGGCCTCGGGCTTGAGCCACTCCAGGCGTGCCTGATTGAGCCCGAACATGCTGGTGTACTCGCCCAGCGAGGGGAAATGTGTGGAGGTCTGGCGCTCGTGCTGTATCCGTAAAAGCATGACAGCGTCGGCGTCCTCCAGCGCGCTGCGCAAGTTATGGCAGACCCGCACGCCCAGCTGTGAAAAATTCTCCGGCACCAGTGTTGAGGGCCCGGCTACGGTCACCTCAGCCCCCAGCTTGGTCAGGGCCCAGATGTTCGAGCGTGCTACCCGGCTGAAGAGGATGTCGCCAAGGATGGTGATCTTGCGCCCGGTCAGGTCCTCGCCAAAACGCTCGCGCAGCGTGAAGGTGTCGAGCAGGGCCTGGGTGGGATGCTCGTGCGCGCCGTCGCCGGCGTTGATGACCGGAATGTCCATCTGGCGGCTCAGGTAGAGTGCCGAACCGGCCGCGGAGTGCCGCATCACGATCATGTCGGCGTTGAGGGCCTGGAGGTTCATCGCGGTATCGCGCAGGGTCTCGCCCTTGGTCAGGCTGCTGGCATCGCCCGAGATCGTCACCACGTCGGCGCTGAGGCGGGTGGCTGCGATGTCGAAGGCGATCCGCGTGCGCGTGCTGGCCTCCATGAATAGGTTCACGATGGTCAGCCCCCGCAGCGAGGGCAGCTTCTTTTGCGAACGATCCAGGGTCGCCTTGAAATTGCGAGCCGTCGCAAAAATGATCTCCAACTCTTCGCGGGAAAGCTCCTCGATGGACACCAGATCCTTGCGGTGCCAGACGGCGGTTTCTGGCTGAGTGGCGGCAGATGTGCTCATGCGGGGCGGCGTTCGATGTAGGAGTCTTGCGGGCGCTCCTGGTTCAGGTGCACCTCGATGTTGTCGCTGACGGGAACATCCTGGCGCATCGCGATGAAATCCGGTTGGACCGGCAGACGCCGACCGCCACGGTCCACCAGAACCACCAGCACCAAACGTTCCGGGCGGCCCTGATCGAAGACCTCGTTGATGCCCGCGCGCGCGGACCGCCCGCTGAAGATCACGTCGTCGGCCAGCAGAATGGTCGCCTCCTCCACATCGAAGGGCAAATCTGTCGGGTTGGTCGCGGGCGGGATGGGACGCTGGCCGATGTCGTCGCGATGAAAGGCGATGTTGACCGTGCCGTAGGGAATCTCACGGTCCAGGGCCTGGGAGAGTCCGCCGGCCAACATCTGCCCAAAGGGAATACCGCCATCGGCGATCCCGGCCACGGCGAGCAGGCGCGCCTGGCCAAAGGTTTCGGCCAGCACCCGCACCAGGCGATCGATCTCCTCCTTGATCACGGACCCATCGGTCCGCTGCACCTCATCTGTCACCACAGCGCAGGAGCCTGCGAAAGCTGACGCCCCAAATCAACCGCAATTCGAGTTTGAGGGCGCAGATCCGCCCAGAGGTGATAGTTTAAGGTATATGCAAGCAATTATAGCCTCATCCAAATATTGGCTGGTCGGAGGACTGTTTGTCCTCCTCATGGCTGGCTGCAAAACCGTCGATAACCGCATCGAGAAAAACCAGGCGTACTTCGACAATCTGCCTGTGGAAACCCGGCAGCTGATCCGCAACGAGCAGGTGGACCTCGGCTTTACCATGCGCGATGTGCGTATCGCCCTGGGCAATCCCGACCAGGCCTTCACCGAACAGGGCGAAGACGGCGACCAGGTCCTTTGGGTGTACACCCGCAGCATCCCGGTCACGGTGGTGGACCCCTTCTTTACGCGTTCGCGGGTAAAGTTTAGCCGCTTTGGCTCTTTCCGCTACGTAGGCCGACCGATTCGCACCATCCCGACGACCGTTGAGGAATTCCAGTTGGCGGTTTCCTTCCGGGACGGCCAGGCACGCTCAATCCTGCGTCCGGACTCCAAAAAAGGCTGACTCGATCAGCCGGCCTGGTCCAGTCGCTGGATTCGTATCCGCAGGCAACCAAGTATCTGTTTGCAGGTGACCCTGCAGGCGGAATTTGTTGTGGCGCTAGCCGGTTAGGCCTGTCCAAACGCGGCTAGGATTGACCCCTGCCCGCGACATCGGCAAAACCCACAAGCGGATGATGCCGGCTCTTGAAGATCAATACGAGGACGTCCTGAGCAAGGCTTGCTCCGGAAAAGGGATTGGAAAACGCGAACTCACCGCGCAGGCGGGGCTCAGCGACGAGGCAGTCCACCGGGCCTTTCGCGGGGAATGCGAGCCGGAGACGGCCCATGCCGTTGCCAAGGTCCTGAAGCTGCATGCCCCGAGCCTGGTGCGCCTGGGTGAAAAGACACCGCATCCGCAAGTCATGCCCCCGGCAGGTGTGGGCGCCTTTACTACGCCCCATCCGGTGCCCGGCTACGAGGAAATGACCGTCAACGCCTACCTCGTTTGGGACACCTCGACCCGGGAAGCGGTCGTCTTCGATTCGGGTGCCGACGCCGATCCGATCCTCGAAGTCATCCGCAGCGAGAATCTGAGCCTGAAATACATTTTGTTAACGCACGCGCACGGTGATCACATTGCCGATCTCGAAAAACTGGCCAGTGCGACCGGCACGCCGCCCATCTTTATCAACGCCCGGGAAAGCGCGCCCAAAGCGCAAGGCATGCAAGGTGGCGAACGTTTTGAGGTCGGCAACCTGAAGATCACGACGCGTGAAATCAGTGGGCATTCGCCGGGCGGGACGACCTTTGTGATTGAGGGGCTCGAACAGCCGGTGGCAATCGTCGGCGACGCCATTTTTGCCTGCTCGGTGGGCGGTGCCGGCAACGCCTGGGAAGCGGCCCTCGAGGCCATCCGCACGCAAATCCTTTCCCTGCCGGACGACACGATTCTGTGTCCGGGCCATGGACCTTTGACCACCGTCGCCCTCGAAAAAGCCCACAACGCTTTCTTCCCCGAGTTCAAGTAAGCCTTCGCGTTCACCTCAACCTCTCCGAAGCATGCCCTCGAAGCGAATTGGATTTGTCGGCGTTGGCCGCATGGGTGCCAACATGGCGCGCCGCCTCCATGAAACCGGCCACCGCGTGAGCGTCCTTTACGACCGCCACGGCTCGAATGCGGAATCCCTGGCGCACGAAATCGACGCGCAACCCGTGAAAACCCTCGCCGAGGTGACCGCTGGCGCGGACGTCATCTTCACTGTCGTCACCGACGACGCTGCGATGCGCAAAATCTTTACCGCCAAAAAGGACAACCTGCTGAGCCACTCGAAGGGCCGCATCTTCATCAACTGCGCCACCGTCAGCCCGGACATCCACCGCAAGATCGAGATCCTGGCCCAGTCGGCCGGGGCCGCCTCGCTGGAAGCCTGCATGGCCTCGTCGATCCCACAGGCACGCTCCGGCACCCTCTACCTCATGATCGGCGGCGAAAAGCGCGTATTCAAACGTGTGGAAAACGTCCTGAAGGACCTGAGCGAGGCCCCCAGGTACATCGGCGAAGCCGGACGCGCCGCCGAGGTCAAAGCCCTGGTCAACATGGTTATGAATATCAACACCGCGGCGCTGGCGGAAGGGCTCGGGCTGGGCGAGGCCCTGGGGTTGGAACTGACGCTGCTGCGCGAGGTTTTCGGGCAGACCGGCGCGGCCTCACGCGTGCTGGTGACCGATGGCGAGGACATGCAGCAGCGTGACCACGAGTGCTACTTTTCCGCCGCCCACGCCGCCAAAGACTCCGGCATCGCGCTGTCGCTCGGCAAAAAACACCGCCTCAAGCTGCCGCTGGCGGAAGCCACCCTCGGACAGTACGAAACCATGGTTGAAAAGGGTCTGGGCGAACTCGACAAGTCCGGCGTTGCGGAATTGACCTTCAAGGGACGGGGCAAGTAGGGGTTACCTTTTCACCCCTTGCGAACCTGTCCTTGCTTACATGTCCGACCAGCCGCCCGCCAAGCCGCGCCTGAGCCAATTCGCCGCGCTGTGGAGCCTTCAGGAATACCCCTCCAAACGTGCTGAGTGGAGTCTGGAGCGCAAGTTTGCCGAGGTCGCGAAAGCCGGCTACGTTGGCATCTTCACCATGGCTGAGCCCGAGGTGCATGGCCCACTGTTGGAAAAGCATGGCATGCGTCTTCTGAGCTTGTTCAACATCCAGACCAAGACGCAGATCCGCCCACAGGTGCGTAAGCAAGCCGAAGCGGGGGCGGAAAAAATCGTGGTCCACCTGGCCAAGCCCAAAACGCCCGTTGAGAAAGCCGCGGCGCTGATGGCTCGTATCGTCGACGAGGGCGCCAAGTTCGACATCCCGGTTTTTCTGGAAACACACCGCGCCACCTGCACCGAAAATCCCGCGCACTTTCTGGCCCTGGCCGACGCCTTTCGAAAGCTCACCGGGGTCGACCTGCCGGTTAACTGGGACCACTCCCACCTGGCCGTGGTGCAACACCTCAACGCGGACGCCTGGGATAGCGTTCTGCTCATGCCGCGCACGTTGCACCAGGTCAGTCCCATGGCGCACCTGCGGCCGTTTACCGCGCATCACGCCCAGATTCCGACGACCGACGGCAACGGCAAGAACTCACCCGAATTTTCCGAGTGGCTGGACTTTTGCGAACGCTACTTCCGCATCTGGCTGGAGGGCCCGCGCCCGGGCAATGAGCTGTGCGTGGTGCCCGAACTCGGCCCCAAATGTTCCGGCTACCCGATGCAGCACTTTCCGGATCTCTGGCAGGATGTCCTGGCCTGCCAAAAAGGCATCGAAAAGTGCTGGAAGCGCGTGCTGCGCACTACGATCTAGGGCAGCAGCATGAAGCACAGCCCCATGATCACCGTGGGGATTGCCGCGCCAAAGAGCAGGCCCATCGGGTTGATACCGCCGTCAAAGTATTTCGCCAGCAGCGATTGACCTGCCGGGTTGGGCGCATTGGCGATGACCGTCAGACCTCCGCCCGTAACTGCCCCGGCCACCACCGCAAAGGAGGCGATCTCCGCAAACTCGCCTCCGGTGACCGGGTTGAACTCCGGCACCAGCGAAGCCAGAAAGGTGATCGCTGCGTTGTCGTTGAAGGCGGTCAAAATCGTTGAGCCCACGAAGAGCGGGACCTCGCTCAGGCTACTGAGCACAGGCGCAATCCACCAGCTTTGAAAGCCGCCATGGGTGACCAGCGCGCCCAGAAAGAATCCGACCAGGATCGGCCCGCGCAGGCTGATCGGCTCGTGGTGATGGTCGGTCGCCTTGGTGAAGGCCAGGAAAAAGAGAAAGCCGACGATGACCAGCGAGTAGTGGTGCAACACCAGCACCGTCCAGCCGATGAACAGCAGGTTGACCGCGACAACCCACCCCGGAATCCGGTAGCTGCGCTCGCGTTTCATACCGGCTTCGCGCAGCGCGCGGGCCTTCAGCTCCTTGAATTCACCCCGGAAGTAAGCCAGGTAAATCAGGTTGGAAATCACGATACCGGTGGCGGCCTTCCAACCAAAGTTCGTCATCATGTAGGCGATATCGAAGCCCCAGACCCCTTGCACCATCAGCACCGGCGGTGCGGCGAAGTTCGTCAAGGTGCCGCCGACCGAGACGTTGACGAAGAGCAGACCCAGGGTCGCGAACTTCAATTTGCCAGATGGCCCCAGCGCATAAAATTGCCGGCCCAACAACAGTGCGGCCACCGTCATGGCGGCGGGTTCGGTGATGAAGGAGCCCAGCAGCGGGGCGATCGTCAGAATCGATAGCCACCAGGCCAGCGGTGTCTGCTTGCCGAGTTTGGCCACGTAGCCGAGCATGCTCTCGGAAAAGCGGATGACCGGCTGGGTGGAGGCCATCGCCATGATCACCACGACGAAGATGGGCTCCGAGTAGCGACTGGTGTACTCGCCTTGCAGGTAGTAGTGCTCCATCGTGTGGAAGTAGTGCACCACGTAATCCCAGCCATGCAGCATCGAGGTCAGCAACCCGTGCCCGGAGATGAGGTGCTCGTAGCCGTAGTAGCCGATGGTGAAGAGGATCAGCGGTACCAGCCAGATACCAAAGACCGCCTCGATCTCTCCAAGAAAGTGAAAGATCACCGCCTTGATGCTGACCGGCACCTGCACGTCGGGATCGTTCTTCTTGATCTCCCGCCACTTCTCTTCGTGCGCGTGCTCGATCTTGTGCGACAGCTTCATAAAAAAGCTGGCCAGAAACGTGTGCACAATCGCCAGAAAGAATAACAGCGAGGCGATCAGGTTGAAAGGTTCCTGCTGGATACGATACTTCAACTTGCCAAAGAGAGACTCGATGTGGGCATCGTCGTAGGCATCCAGTCCCAGCGGAAATTCCAGATGCGCGCCGTGGCCGGAGTCCTCGCCATGGCCGTGCGCCGCGGCCTCGGCCTCGCCTCCGCCCGCACCGAAAACGACCGCACAAGCGGCCAGCAACACAGCAAAAACAAGCGAAAACCGAAGGATGCGGGGGGTCATGGACATATCTGGGATACGCGCGTCGAAACGCCGAACAAACGCATCCGGGGCGACGATGGAAAGGTTTTTCTCGGATCGTCGACACCGGAGCGGTTTTCATGCCACGGGTCCAAGGCTTGCCATCGCCTGGGTGATCTGCTGGCTTGCCGGGCCTATGCGCATCCAAGCCTTTCAGGGCCTCCGGCCCGATCCCGAACGTGCCCCCGAAGTGGCCTCGCTGCCCTACGACGTGGTTTCCACCGAGGAAGCCCGCGAACTGGCTGCCGGCAATCCGCTGAGCTTTCTGCACGTTGTGCGGGCCGAGATCGATCGGCCGCCCGACAGCGATCCCTACGCCGACGCCGTTTACGCCAAGGCCCGCGAAAATCTCGAGCGCCTGCAAGAGTTGCAAGTCCTCGTCCGCGAGCCTGAGCCCTGTTTGTATATCTACGAGTTGGAGATGCTTGGGCGCACCCAGCGCGGACTCGTCACGGTCTGCCACATCGGCGATTACGAAAACGACGTCATCAAAAAGCACGAAAAGACCCGCAAAGCCAAAGAGGACGACCGCACCAAACTCAACGCCACGCTCTCGGCCCATCCGGGTCCGGTCTTTCTGACCTACCGTGACCAGCCGGAAATCAACGCCCTGGTCAACCGGGTCTGCGAGGAAGCGCCGTTCATCAACTTCACGGCTGAGGACAGCGTGCGCCACACGATCTGGCGGGTGCCCGGCGGGGGCGACTTCCCGCACAGCTTTAGCAGCGTGCCGGTGGCCTACGTGGCCGACGGGCACCACCGCAGTGCCAGCGCCGCCCGCGTCGGCGGCGAACGCAGGGCCAACAACCCCAGCCACACCGGCGAAGAGCCCTACAACTGGTTTCTGGCCGTGGCCTTTCCCGCCTCCGAGTTGAACATCCTCGCTTACAATCGCGTGGTTTTCGATTTGAATGGGCTTAGCGCCGACGACTTTCTCAAGCAGCTGGAAGCCAGTGAACACCTAGCCGAAGTCTCCGAGGAAGCCGCCGCCGTGCCGGCTCAGACCGGCGAGGTCTGTTTTTACCTCGACGGCAAATGGCGCTCGCTACGTTTCGAGGCCATCCACACCGACGACCCCGCCGCGCGCCTGGATGTCGCCCGGCTGCAGGACAATGTGCTGGCGCCCATCCTTGGCATCGGCGACCCGCGCACGGATGCACGAATTGATTTTGTCGGCGGCATCCGCGGCACCGAATTTCTGGAGAAGCAGGTCGACTCCGGGAAGGCAGCCATCGCCTTCTCGATGCATCCGGTCACGGTTGACGAGCTTATGGCGATAGCGGACGCCGGAAAAATCATGCCGCCGAAGAGCACCTGGTTTGAGCCCAAGCTGCGCTCCGGTCTCTTCGTCCACACCTTCTGAGCCACGCACCTCGGCATCCAGCCCCACACCCGTAAATAAGATCAGAGTCCCCGATCACCACAACCCAGGCAGCTTTCCCAACGATGAACGAGGTCCGTGTAACCAAGCACAGCTCCCCGACCACACGACATCAGGACCTCCTGACAACTCGACCTTCTGACCAAGCACCAAGTACGAGGTACTAAGCACTAGGAACCAAGTACTATCACTCCGAGCTCCGTGCTTCCCTACTCTTTAACACGGGCCTCGATGGTCCAGTTGCCCTTTTCGACTTTCGGGGGACCCTCGCCGGTGCTGCGGATGAGCGGAGTGGGCGCATTGGCAGTGTCGCTGGGTCTGGAGAGCGGTGCGCGATCCACGTTGCCGCTAGAGCGCAGCTTCGACTGCGAATAAATCGGGTCGGGGTCGAAAATCGGACTGGGCGGCGGGAGGCCGCGCTGGGCGGGCGCGTTGACGCTTTGCACGGGAATCGGTCCGTCGGGACGATTCGAGCTGAACTGGTAGCGGTTGAGGTCGCGCAACGAAAGTTTGTCGACGTCCTGAGTGAGGGCCTCGCGGTCGACATCGCCAAAGCGCCCGACCTCAGCCTCCGAATACTTGCGCACCAACACGGTCTCCTTCATCTGATCCCAGTTGGAGAAGTACGCGCGCTCATCCTGCAGCACCTCGTTGCGCTCAAAGCCCCAGCGGCGACCGGCCCCGCCAAACATTTTGCGCTCCAGCACATCTTTTCGCTGGTTATCCTCCAGGTCGATGGGTGCGCGCCGGTCATTCAAAAAGGACATCTCCTCGCCGCCCCACTGACGCACCATGAAGCGCTTGTCGCCGAGTACCGCGTTCAACTCGGGCGACTGCTGGCGAAAACGGCTGTTGATCTGATTCTGCGTGGGGGCGAACCGCAGCGAGTTCGCCGAGCTGGTGCCCGTCGTGGGATTGGCAATGACGTTGGAGCCGTTCCCGCCACCTGCCGATGACATCCAGCCCTGGGCGATCGTGGACCCGCTGCTTTGCGCACCGCCGCCGCTGAAGGTGCTGGCGTTGGTCAGCCCGCGCGTACGCGTGGCACCGAGCAGGGTGTCGGCTGCCAGGAGGGCGATGAAGGTCAAATAGAGGGTTGGGGCAAGCACCCGTAACATGGTTGTAAACTAGGGATTTCCGAGCGTACTTGCAAGGCTCCAGCCAGCGCCCCATTGTTCAGGCATGGAGGCTTATCTGCAGCTTTTGAGGCACGTGCGCGACCGGGGAGAACCGCGCCAGGATCGCACCGGCGTTGGCACGCGCAGCGTTTTTGGGGCACAGGTGCGCTTCGACCTGCGCAAGGGCTTCCCGCTGCTGACCACCAAAAAAGTTCACTTCAAATCTGTCGCCATTGAGCTGCTCTGGTTCCTGCGTGGGGACACCCATCTCGATTTCCTGCACGCGCACAAGGTCTCCATCTGGGACGAGTGGGCCGACGCCAACGGCGACCTCGGGCGGGTCTACGGCGCGCAGTGGCGCTCCTGGCAAAAACCGGCCAGTGCGGAAACCATCGACCAGATCGGCAACGTCGTCGCCTCCCTGAAAACCGATCCGCACAGCCGGCGGCATCTGGTTTGCGCCTGGAATCCCGGCGAACTCGACCAGATGGCGCTGCCTCCCTGCCACGCGCTCTTTCAGTTTTACGCGCACGAGGACGGCGGGCTCAGCTGCCAGTTGTACCAGCGCAGTGCGGACCTGTTTTTGGGAGTGCCTTTCAACATCGCCAGCTACGCCCTGCTGACCCACATGGTCGCCCAGGTGACAGGCCGCACGCCGCGCGAATTTATCCACCCCTTCGGCGACCTGCACCTTTACAACAATCACCTCGAGCAGGTGGAGCAACAACTGGCCCGCACGCCCCGCCCCCTGCCCCGCCTGCAACTGGACCCTACCGTCGAGCGCCTGGAAGATTTCGAGTACGGCCACCTGCAGGTTCTCGACTACGACCCGCATCCGGTCATCAAGGCACCCATCGCGGTCTGATCCAAGATGGAGCGCCTGCCCTACAAGGCCATCGCGGCCATGAGCGAGAACCGCGCCATTGGGCGCGACAACGACCTGCCCTGGGACCTGCCCGAGGACGTGCGCTGGCTCATGTTGCGCACCCGCCGGGCTCTCTGCGTGATGGGCCGCAAGACCTTCGAGTCCATGCCCAAGCCGATGAAAAACCGCGAAACTGTGATCGTGACCCGCCAACGCGATTACACCCCCCGATTCGAGGCCAAGGTCATTCACGAACTCGATGACTGCCTGCCCCTGGCACAGGGCCGGGAGATTTTTATCTTCGGCGGCGAGGAGATTTATCGGCTCGCCATGCCCAAAACCAGCGAGATTTACCTCACCCACGTGCACCGCACCGTCGACGGCGACGCCTTTTTCCCGCCCTTTGAAGCGAGCTTTCGGGCCGACCACACGCTGCGCCAGACACCCGAATTCAGCATCGTTCACTACACCCGCCTGCCCGTCTCCAACGCATGAAGCATTTACGCAAGGAACTCTGGTTCGAGCTGCCCAACCGGCGCGAACTGGTCAACATAACCCCCGAAGTGGAAGCCGCCGTACGCGAAAGCGGCGTCTTTCACGGGCTTTGCCTGGTCAACGCGATGCACATCTCGGCCAGCGTCTTCATCAACGATGACGAGTCGGGGCTGCACCACGACTTCGAGGTCTGGCTGGAAAAGCTGGCCCCCGAACTGCCGCATGAGCAGTACCAGCACAACGGCCATGAGGATAATGCCGACGCGCACCTGAAACGCACCGTCATGGGGCGCGAGGTGGTGGTCGCGATCACCGATGGCAAACTCGACTTCGGTCCCTGGGAGCAGATTTTCTACGGCGAGTTTGACGGCAAACGCAAAAAACGCGTCCTCATCAAAATCATCGGCGAATGAGAGCCTGACATCCTGACACCCAGACGACAGGACATCCGGACAACGCGGCCAACAGTCAAGGCCCGCCGCATCCTCATCATGGGCACGAGTTGCTCGGGCAAAAGCACCCTGGCAGAGGCGGTCGGCGCGAAAACAAACCTGCCGGTCACTCACCTCGATGACTTGTTTTGGAATCCCGGCTGGGTCGAGACGCCGCTCGAAGCATTTCGCGACAAAGTGCGTCGCGCTGTCTTTGAAGAAAACTGGATCATCGACGGCAATTACAGCCGCATCGCCGAGCTGACCCGCAACCGGGCTACGGAAATTGTCTGGCTGCACCTGCCGTTCACGCTGGTGTTCGCACGCTGCCTCAAGCGCACAATGGGGCGCGCCGTCACGGGTGCGCCCTGCTGCAACGGCAACCGCGAGTCCCTCCGGCGCTCCTTCCTCAGCCGCGACAGCATCATCCTCTGGGTCCTGCGCTCGCATCGAAAAGCACGGCAACGCTATGCGCGTGAGTTTGCGCCCGGACAGCCGAACGCAGAGAAAGTCACCCGCCTGGATTCCCGTCGCGCCATCCAAGCTTGGCTGGAGGCTTTGTGAAGCGTGTCACCGACAGCCGCTCCGCCTTCCAGACATCCGACTTCCCGAAACTCCGACACCCAGACAACAAAACGACAAGTCGACAGGACACCCAAACACGCCGCCAAACAAATGCACCAAGCACTCGTTTACATCTGCCCTCTCCGGCCGACTAGCTGACCAGGTACTAAGCACTCTGTACGAAGCACCGCGCCTACAGGACATCCAGACCACAGGACATCAAGGATCACCGGACAACACGACCGACTGTCTTCGCCGCCTTAGGCGGTGGTTAAAACAGCCAGCCGGCGAAGAGTCCCTGATAAATGCCGACCACCACGGTGAGAACGCTGAGCGCACCCAAGGCAACGCGGTCAAAAATCCCGAGGCTGAGCGCGGGACGCGACTCAGCGGAGGCGGTCTGGGAGGCCCCCTCGGTCATGTCGGGTTCATTGATGGAGCGGTGCAGGAAGAAGGCCTCCTGAACCCAGCCAAAGTAGTAATAAATCGAGATAACCGCGCCGAGCACAGTGATGCCCAGCAACAGGTAAGCCTCAGCCTGGAAGGCCGCGATGAAGAGAAACACTTTGCCGATGAAGCCCGCCAGGGGTGGTATCCCCGCGAGCGATCCCAGCCCGATGGCCAGCACGCCGGAAAGAAACGGCCCGCGCCGCGCAAGGTTGGCATAGTGCTGCAGTTCCTGGGCGTCGTCTTGCTCGCCGGCCATGTGCGCCATGACGCCAAACACTGCGAACGAGCCCAAAAGGTACGTCACCAGGTAGAAGAAGATGGCCCCAAGCGCGAGGGTCGACCCCTGTGTCAGCGCAACGACGCCCACCAGCAGGTAGCCCGCATGCGCCACGCCTGAAAGACCCATCAGGCGCTTCACGTTGCGCTGCGGCAGCGCGGTCAAGTTGCCAAAGAGGATGGTGACCGACGCAATCGCGATGAGAAAGGGTGCGAGCTTGCCATCGCCCGAGAACAACGGAGCCAGCGGACCCGTCGCAGGGTGCAGCAGGTTCACCAGCACGAAAAAGCCTGCGGCCTTGGAGCCCACAGCCAAAAACGCGGTCACGGGCGTCGGGGCACCCTGGTAGACATCGGGCACCCAAATTTGGAAGGGGAAAGCAGCGATTTTGAAGGCGACGCCGGCCAGCACAAGCAGGGCCCCAGCGTTGACCAGCAGACTGTCGGGGTGGGCCGCGATGTAGGCCTGAAGGTTTTCAAACTGGATCGGGTCGACCAGCACCGGCGGGAGGTTGTGCTCGGAGAAAAACGCTGCGACCTCCAGGTCGGGCATGCCTGCCGCGCCGTACAGCAGCACGATGCCAAAGAGCAAAATTGCCGAACTGACCCCGCCGAGGATCAGGTACTTCAGGCCAGCTTCCAGGGAGGCGGGATTCGTCCGGCAGTAGCTGACCAGCACGTAAAAGCCCACTGTGACCGTTTCCAGCGCAACGAAGAGCATCACGAAATGCGCACTTTGGGTGAGCAGCATCATCGCGGCGGTCACGACCAGCAGCACGTGGAAAAACTCCACGCGCGGGAGCTTTTGCTTGCGGAAATAAATCAGCCCGAGCCACGAAGCCAGCACCGCGCTCGCCAGCAGAAACAGCCGCATGACCTGCCCGCTGGCTGAGACCACAATCATGCCCGAAAACAAGCGTGTATCCGCCCAGTCCTGCCAGTTCGCGAAAAGGATCGCCTGGGCCACCAGCAGCGCGGTCAGCCCGGCCATCGTAATCCAGGGGATGAGCCGCTGCGCCTGTTTGCCCAACAGCAATTCCAGCAGCAGGAGCCCCAGCGCAAAGCCGCCCAACACCAGTTCCGGCCACAGGGCCAGCCAGTGGTTGGTGTTCGCGAATATGGAAAAGGCTTCGAAATTCATGGCGAGTCTTGGGCCAGGGGCGCAGGCGGCCCGTCAGGGAGCCGGCGGATTCATCTCCGTAACATCCAGGGGCGTTGGGGTAGAAGCCAGTGATGGCGCGGAGGCAGGTACTTCGGAAAGCTCCAGCAGCGGCGCGGTAATCACGTTTTCAGGCAGGCGCTCAAGGTAAGGCGCGGGCGGTTCATCGCCGAGCAGGGCCATCAGTTCCTCGTCGACGACGGTGCCCAGGCCCGTCGGCCAGATGCCAAAGAACAGCAGGGTGCCCAGCAGCAGACTGGCGGGCACGCGTTCGGCCAGGCTGAGGTCCTGCATGGGCTGGCCGTTGGGGTCGGTCTGGCGAAAGGGTTCGCCAAAGCAAATACTTGCCACTGCGCGCAGCCCGTAAATAGCCGAGATAATAATGCCCGCCACCGCCGGGTAGACCGCCCAGGCATGCGCATCCCACAGGCTCAAAAAGACGCTTAGCTCGCCCCAGAAATTCGCCATGCCGGGCAGGCCGATGTTGGCCATGATGGCAGCGATGAAAAAGCCGGCCAACAGCGGCGTACGCTTGGCCATGCCACCCATCTCGCCCAGATCGTAGGTACCGGTGCGCTGGCAGATGGCCGTCGCCAGCAAAAAGAGCAGCGCCACCGAAAGTCCGTGGGCGAACATCATGAGGATCGCCCCGCCCCAGCCGATCACGCTGAAGGCCGCGATCCCCAGAAAGGCGTAACCCATATGCATAACCGAGCTGAAGCCCAGCAGCTTTTTCAAATCGCGCTGGGCCATTGTGATCAGACCGATGATGATCACGTTGCCCAAGGCCAGGGCGAGGATCCAGGGGGTCCAGATTTCCAGCCCAAGTGGCAGCAGCGGCGCGGCGATTTGAATCAGACCATAGAGCCCGAATTTTTTCAGTACCCCGGCGTGCAGCATGGCATTCGAGGCCGGGGCCGCCGCGTAGCCACGCGGCGCCCATGAATGAAACGGAAAGAGCGAAACGAGGATGCCGAAGCCAAACAAAAGCAACCCGAAGATAATCTCCTGCTGCTCGCCCGAAAACCCTTCCGCTGCCACGTAGGCTTTCAGGTTGATCAGGTTGAAGCTGCCGGCCGCACCGAAAAAGCCGCTAAAGACATAGAGCGAAATCAGCCCAATAAGCGAAAGCAGCGCGCCGAGGGTCAGATAGATGGTCATCTCCATGGCGGCGACACGGCGCTCCGTTCCGCCCCAGATGCCGATCATGATGAAGGTCGGGATCAGTGCCAGCTCGTGGAAGAAGTAAAAGAAGAAGATGTCGACCGAGGCGAAGGTCCCCATCAGCCCGCCGTGCATGGTCAACAGCAGACCCAGGTAGAGGCTCTTACGCTTGGCCGGCGACTGCAGCGCGTACAACCCGGCGGCCATGCCTACAATCCCGGCCAGCAGGTACATCGGCAATGAGATGCCGTTGAGCCCCAGGTGCAGCTGCACGCCGAGCCAGTCGAGCCCGGTACTGGCGATGGTCACAAAGCGATAGCCGCCCGGTCCGGCCTGCGCCTGGCTGTAGAGAAGCGCCAGCACCAGCGACGCCAGAAACGGCACCGCAAACCCAAGGAAGGCGATGGTGCGCGCGGCGGCCACCCCAAAGCGCTCCGCAAACAAGAGCATCACCGCCGCCACCAGCGGCGAGAGGATCGACAACGGGATCAGGTATGGCAGAAATTCGTCCATCGTACGCGCGGGCTCGTTACTTCAGGCCCAAAGCCACGGCTCCAAACAGCACCGTGCCAGCCACAAACCACCAGACATAGCCCTGAATGCTGCCCGTATGCAGGCTGCGGCCCAGCAACCCGAACAATCCCGCCAGACCCGCCGAGCCACGGACCAGCAGCCCGTTGATCAACAGCAAGTCGAGGAACGCCAGCAGATCGGCTACGCGCTGCTGGATTTGGTTGACGTAAAAAGCATAGATCGCATCGAACCAGAGCCGCTGCTTCAAAAAGCCGTAGACAACCGGCACCGCCTTGGCCAGACGATCCTCGCGCGCCCCCACCCCGTACAAAAGAGCTGAACCCGCCAGGCCGCCCAGATAGCAAAGCGTAGTGACAATGACAACCAGGGTCTTGCTGCCGGCTTCGGCGATCGACTCGTGCACGCCTTCCAGCGTCGGCTTGATGACCTCACCCAGTCCCCAGGGCCAGAACGAGAGAAAGCCACCGGCCAGCGCCAGCACCGCCAAGACAACGAGCGGCAGGCACATCGCCCAGCCATTCTCGCGGGCGTGAGAGGCATCGTCAGACTTGGGCGCCCCGAGAAACGCCGTCCAGAAAAGCCGGCCCATGTAAAGCGCGGTCAAAAAGGCCGAGAGGCACAGCAACCAGAAGGCCGTGAGGTCGCCTTCGACATGCGCTGCTTCGATGATGCCGTCCTTGGAAAAGTAGCCCGAGGTCAGAAACACGCCGCAGAGCGCTACGGTGCCAATCGCGAAGGTGGCGGTCGTAATTGGCATGCGCTTGTACAGCCCGCCCATCTTGAAAATGTCCTGCTCGTGGTGGCAGGCATGGATGACCGACCCCGCACCCAGAAACAACAGCGCCTTGAAAAAGGCGTGGGTGATCATGTGGAAAAGCGCCAGTTGCCAGTAGCCCAGGCCCACCGCTGCGGCCATGTAACCCAGCTGCGCCAGCGTCGAGTAAGCCAGAATGCGCTTGATGTCGCTTTGGGCCAGGGCGCAAAAGCCTGCGTAGAGTGTCATCGAAACGCCCAGCCAGAGGATGATCTCCTCGACGGGCGGCAGCATAAAGGCCGTGCGACAAAGCAGGTAGATGCCCGCCGCGACCATGGTGGCCGCGTGAATCAGGGCCGACACCGGGGTGGGTCCGGCCATCGCGTCCGGCAGCCAGACGTGCAGCGGAAACTGCGCACTCTTGCCGATGAAGCCGCAGATCAGCAACGCCGCCAGACCAAACGGCACTGCCTCCGGGCTGACCATGACCAGCGGCGCGAGCTCGCTCAGGTTGACCGTGCCGTAGTGCCAGAAGCACCAGATGATCCCGATCAGGAAACCGAAGTCTCCCACCCGGTTCACGATGAACGCTTTCATCGAGGCGTTGGCCGCCTCCGCCTTCGACGCGTAGTGACCGATCAGCATGTACGAGGCAAAGCCGACCAGCTCCCAGGCGATGAAGAGCATGAAGAGGTTGTCGGCCAGCACGATGCCGGTCATCGCAAACATAAAGATGGACAGCCCGCCAAAGTAGCGGCCCTTGGCCCGGTCCTCCTCCATGTAGCCGAGGCTGAAAAGGTGAATCAGAAAGGCCACGAAGGTGACCATCACCAGTGTGGATGCCGCCACCTTATCAAAGAGAAAGCCCAGCCGCAGATCGAAGTGCCCAAGGGTCAGCCAACTGACACTTTCGCGGATGGGCAGCCCGTCCCACTGGATAACAGTGATCAGAGTGGTGACCGCCATCGTCCCGCAGGCAGCCACCGAAACCGCTCCCGCCAGCCAGCCCACGCGTCGCAGAAACAGCGCGATGAGCACCGCCGCCACCAGAGGAGTTAGCCAGATGCCAAGGAGCAGGTAGGTCGGGTTCATCGGTTTGGGAAGGCGTCAGGGAACAGGGAGGGCGTCAGTTTTTCAACGAGGCCAGTTCGTCGACCAGGATGGTCTGGCGGCGGCGGTACAAGGCCACGATAATGGCCAGTCCCACGGCCACCTCGGCGGCGGCCACCGTGATGATGAAGAACACGAAAATGTTGCCGTCGAGCATGTTGTTGTAGCGCGAGAAGGCGACCAGGGCCAAATTCACCGCGTTGAGCATCAGCTCCAGGCACATGTACATCACCAGCACGTTGCGCCGTACCGTCAACCCGAACAGCCCCACAAAAAAGAGCATCGAGGCGACGATCAGGTAGGCGTTGAGACTGATGGGCATGCGGTTGAGACGCTGGGAGGGCGATAAAGAAGGAGCGATTCAGCTGCCGAGCATCGGCGAGCGTTTTTTGGTGGGCTTGGCCTCAGGGTCGTATTTTCGCGAGATGACAATCACGCCGATCATCGCGATCAGCAGTAGAAAACCCGTCACCTGAAACGGCAGCATGTACTTGCTAAAGAGCCCGGCACCGTATCCACGGATGGAGCGTGCGTAGGTCATCGCCTGCAGAGAGGCGGCCTCGCTTTCGACCTGCAGGACATAGGCTTCGTCTTCTGTCGACAGCGCGGTGGTCGGTGCCTCCGGTACGATTACGGTGGGAAACTCCGCCGCCTCAACCGGGTCACCCACGTGGCCGGCTTCTTCCTGAATCAGGTAAACCGAGCCCGTCATCAGCAGAAGCAGGGCGATCACGCTCGCTACTATGGAGAGGGTCTGCGGGCGCGGGCGCTTGGGTGTTTCCACCTCGATCAACATGATGATGAAGAGGAACAGCACCATGACCGCCCCCGCGTACACCACCACCTGCAAGGCGGCCAAAAAGAACGCCTCCAGCAGCACGAACAGCCCGGCCAGTCCCACAAAAGAGACAATCATGAACATCGCACTGTTGACCGGGTTGCGATTAAGCACCACCAGCACGGCGGGAAGCAGCGTCAGGACCGCAAAAACAATAAATAGCGCGTCGGAAACCGAAAGCATCGAAGCAGCGAAGCTAGCCACATCCGTCTGGCCGGATAAAGCAAAATTCCACCAGTCAGCCGGAATAGTTCCGGACGGGAGGCTTAGTGGTGTCTCCCACCCGAGGCAGCAACTTCGGCTGCCTCACGTTTCTTGTCCCACTTGTAGTGGCGGTCTGGGAGCGTGCCGCCCAGCTCCAGTAGCTTGTCCTTGTGGTAGACGAGTTCTTCGCGTGAGTAACCCGAAACCGAGTAAGTGTCCTGCAAAAAGATAGCTTCCTCAGGGCAGACTTCCTGACACAGCCCGCAGTAGATGCAGCGCAGCATATTGATCTCAAAGTCCTGGGGCTCTTTTTCGACGTGCGCGGTTTGGCTTGCCTCGTCGATTTCGCTCGGGGTGATGCGAATAGCCTTGGGTGGACAGACAAATTCGCACAACTGACAGGAAACGCATTTCACGCGATCGTTCGGATCCTTCACCAGCGTGGGCACGCCGCGATAGCCGTCCGGAATCTCCGGGCGGTGATCGGGATATTCGAGCGTGACCGCCGGCTTGAAGATGTTGCGGAAGGTCACCTTGAGGCCCGCAGCGACTTGCGGTATCCCGGTACGCTCCAGCGCACTTAGCGGCTTACGTTCACAAACTTTGACGGCCATATCGGAAAAGCGGTTCGGCGAAAATTAGACAGAGTCGTAAATGGCGATGGCGATAGCATAGAAGACAAGGTTGGCAACCGCCAGCGGTAGCAGCACTTTCCAGCCCAGCGCCATAACCTGGTCGTAACGGTAGCGGGGCAGCGTCCAGCGAATCCACATGAAGAAAAAGACCAGAAAGAGCGTCTTGGCGATGAACCAGCCGATACTGAGGATCGTGCCCAGCAGGTTTTCGGGCCACGGATTGGCGATGCCCGGAAGGAAATTCCAGCCTCCAAAGAACAGCACCGTGAAGACCGCCGAGCCAATGAACATGTGGGCGTACTCGGACACGAAAAACAGCCCGAATTTAAAGCTGCCGTATTCGGTGTGAAAACCGCCCACGAGTTCCGTCTCCGACTCCGGCATGTCGAAGGGCAGACGGTTGGTCTCAGCAAAAAGCGCGGTTAGAAAAATCAGCGCGGAGACCGGCTGGAGCAGAATTAGCCACAAACCTTCCTGGTAAGCCACCACGTTGACCAGACTGAGGCTGTTCGCGCTGACCAGATTCAGATCGCTATGCACGCCGCCAGCGGGGCTCGCCATCAGGAACACCGGCAGAATCGACAGGCCCATCGCAAGCTCGTAGGAAATCATCTGCGCCGAGGACCGAATGCCGCCCAGAAACGGGTATTTGCTGTTCGCCGCCCAGCCCGCCAGCACGATGCCGTACACGCCCAGCGAACTGACCGCGAAGATGAACAGTATGCCCAAGTCGAGGTTGGCCAACAGCATGGGCGAGGCGCCCTCCTCGCCGTACCAGACCCCGAAAGGCACCACCGTCATCGTGACCAGGGCCGGAATCAGCGCCACCAGCGGGGCGAGGTAGTAGTAAACCTTGTTCACGTGCCCGGGGACCGGGTCTTCCTTAAAGAGGAACTTCAGCCCGTCGGCCGGCAGCTGAAAAATGCCCAGCCGCCGGATGAAACGACCGATGATGGGCAGGCCTCCGACGAGCGGCACATTCGTTCGGTTAGGGCCAACCCGTCCCTGAATCCAGCTTGATACCTTGCGCTCGGCCAGGACCGAGTAGCCCGAGAAAGTCATCACGGCGATGACCACGGTCAGCGCATAGGCAATTTTTATCAGGACTTCGATCATCGTCTTGGCAGCGCGGCGCTGAGAAAAGGTGGCACAGCGGTTTAGACCGTCGCCGGCTCCGCGGCCTCGGCGGATTCCGCTTCGGGCGCGTAGTGCAGGCTTGGTCCCTCGCAAAAGGGAAGTTCCTTCCAGGCCGCGGCGTCAAGCAGCAAGCCTTCGTCGCTGATATCCTTGAACGAAATCCCCTTGAGCGCCTCCACTGCGCCTGACAACTCGCGCCAGAGCTGCGCAATGGATGCCGTAGGCCCGGGCGACTCCTTTTTCAACAGCGCCGCCAGCCGGTCCAGCAGTACACCATCGGCAACCAGACCCGCCGGTCCCGGCACTGCCTGATCAAAGCGCTGCAGCCGGAACTGCTGGTTGATGAACGAGCCGCGCTTTTCGAAAACCGTCAGGCTTGGCAGCACCACCCGGGCCGCCTCGCTGGTCGCGTTGGCCTGCGTGCCGATGTAAATGATGTTAGCTTTCTTGAGCTTTTCCTTAGGGAAGCCGGCGGTGGTCAGGTCCTGATTGACGACGACCACGGTCTGCACTTCGCCCTGCTCCACTTGCTCGCGCAGGGTCGAGAGCTCAGCCACGGGCAACTCACGCGAAAGCCCGGTGACGAGCGCCCCACGCACATTTGGCGTGCGATCCTTGGAAATAAGCAGGCTATCGCCTTCGCCGGTTTGCCCGATCAGGTGCACCCCGCCCGGCTCTACCTCAATGACTTTACGCAAGAGATACTGCTCCTCGACACTCATGTGCCCGTTTGCCACATAGGCGATACCGGTCACGCTCAAAAGCTCAACCGCCCGTGCCAGCGCTTCTTCGGCGTCTGACTTATGCCCGTCCGCCCGGAATTGCGTGAGGCGGTTCTCGGACTCAACCTGCTTGTAGAGCATGCGGCCCGAATCGCTCATCCAGGTGTCGTTGACGGCGTCGTTGCGGCGCGGGGTGATGCGGTAGACCTTTCCCTCGCGGCTCCACACTTCGGTGTTCACCCCAACCGAGCTCTCCGTGCAGATGCCCTTGACCGGCTTCAAAAACCAGACGCGCATTTTGAAGCGGAAGTCCGTGCTGGTCAGCGCGCCGACCGGGCAGATGTCGACCGTGTTCAGCGAGTAATTCGAGTCGAGTTCGCGGCCTGGATGGCAGGTCAAGGTGGAATGGCTGCCGCGGTCGATGAAGCCCAGAATCGGATCTTCGATGATCTCGTTGCAAAAGCGGATACAGCGCGAGCAGAGGATGCAGCGCTCGTCATCAAGGGTGACGCGCGGCCCGAGCCGGGTGCGCTTGGGCTTGACGTTCTTGTCTTCGACAAAGCGCGAGTAGCCCCGCCCGTAATCGGTCGCAAACTCCTGCAAGCGACACTCCCCGGCCTGGTCGCAAATCGGACAGTCCAGCGGGTGATTCACCAGCAAAAACTCCATCACGCCCTCCTGGCACTCCTTGACCATTTTCGACTGTGTCTTCAGGTGCAGGTTGGGCGATACCTTGGAGTTGCAGGCGATGGCCGGCTTCGGCATCCAGCCGATCTTCTGCTTGCCGGTGGCCTCGTCGATAATCGGCTCCTTAGTCGCGCGGTCGGCCATGGGCATGCCCATTTCCACCAGACACATTCGACAGTTACCGGCCACGCTCAGCTTTGGGTGGTAGCAATAATGCGGGATCTCGATGCCGATTTGTTCCAGCGCGTCGATGCAATTGAGCCCGGCGGGCACTTCGTATTCCTTGCCGTCGACGTTGATGGTCACCAGCTGCGGTTTTTCGTCTGCAATCATTGTGAAAGAGAAACGTGGAAGAATTTAAATCGCACGAGCGTGCAACACTGCCTTGGAGTTTCGTGGCAAGAGTTGCATTGCTCTCAAAGTTAAAAACGCCTGGGTCTCACCGTCCAGGCGTACAAATTCAACTTCGTAAGCCTCAGGAACGTGATACACCGCTGCAATCGTGCCAAGATACCCTTTGCGCAAACCTGAGTGAGCGACCTCCTCGGCAAGCTGTACGCAATCTAACTCCTTGAATTTCATTTCAGTCACGACTTTTAGGAAGCGGGAAGCAGGTCACAAAACTAAAGTAATCTGTTTCATAGGGCAGCAGCCAGGCTGTTCTGACGAGCGACCAGATGCCGGCATTGCTCTCAAAATGCTATCAACGTGAACTAGATACCCATATTGACATTCTTTTGAGAGGACTGGAACGCATGAACTGGCCTGTTGAAGCAGTGCAGCATGTAACTTGTCAGGATGATTTCTGGAAAATCCGACAGATTCGAAAAACTCACATTTTGAGCTACCGACAGGATGCGCAGCGTTGAGCAAGTAATCTTGGATTTTTTCCTCGCGAATACTCAGCCTGCATATGTTCCAAGATTCCTCCCAGGATTTGGATATCTAACTGCAAAAAAACTAAACCAGCGACCACGGTGCTTTGGAGCCATTGCCATTACCGGAACCGTTTCCGTTCGCATGTCCGTTGCTGTTTGTAGCGTGCGCTGCCTTGGCCACAAATTCGTCGCGGAACTTTTTGACGAAGCTCTCCGTGGGCCAGGCACAGGCTTCACCGTGGGCGCAAATCGTCCGCCCGGATATTTGTTGCGAAATCGAAAAGAGCAGATCGGCGTCTTCTTCTCCCCGCGCACCGCCATGGGCCATGCGGTCGGTCACCTTTTTCATCCAGAGCGAACCTTCGCGGCAGGGCGTGCACTGACCGCAACTTTCGTGGGCGTAGAAGGCGTTGATGTTGGCCAGTACTTCCACGATGTCCGCCGAGTCGTCCATTACCGTGACCGCGCCAGAACCTGACATCGAGCCGCAAGCCATCAGCGAGTCGAAGTCCATCGGGATGTCTTCAAGCGCCCAATTAAATTCCTGTCCGCCCTTGAGCTTGCCCTGAAAGCGCTCGCCCGCCTTCAGCACCTTGGCCGAAGACCCCCCCGGAATCACCGCCTTGAGCGAACGGCCTGGACGCAAGCCCCCGGCCACCTCGTTGATCAACTGCCCCAAGGTGACTTCGCCACAGGCAAACTCGTAGTAGCCGGGTTTTTGCACATGCCCGCTCACGCTCCAAATACGGGTGCCGGTATTGCCGGGCGTGCCGATTTTGGAAAATGCTTCACCGCCCATCTCGATAACGTGCTTCACGTGGCAGAGCGTCTCGACGTTGTTCACAATGGTTGGACACATGTACAGGCCGAGCACCGCCGGAAAGTACGGTGGTTTGATGCGCGGGTACGCACGCTTGCCTTCGAGCGATTCGATCAGGCCGGTTTCCTCGCCGCAGATGTAGGCGCCGGCTCCACGGTGCACAATCAGATCGCAGGAGTAGCCGGAGCCGCAGATATTTTCGCCGACAAAACCTTTCTCACGAGCTTCCTCGATGGCACGTTCGAGGATGCGCGCACCTTCATACATTTCTCCGCGAATGTAGATAAACGCCAAGGCGGTCTTGGTCGCAAAAGCACTAATCATCATGCCTTCGATCAGCTGATGCGGATCTTTATGCATGATCTGCCGATCTTTGAAAGTGCCGGGCTCGGACTCGTCGGCGTTGCAGATCAGGTAAATGGGCTTGCCGGACTTGCGGTCCAAAAATTTCCACTTCATACCGGCCGGAAAGCCCGCGCCTCCGCGACCACGCACGCCCGATTTTTCGACCTCGCTGCAAAGGTCCTCGGGTTTTTGTTGCACGGCTTTCTTCAATACCTCGTAGCCACCGTGCTGCATGTAACAGTCGATGTCATTGGTGTAACCGGGCGCGTCGGCGTGCTTCAGGATGATGCGTCGTTCTTGAATGGCCATGGAAAGAATAGGTTGAACGTTTACTCCGCGGAGGCAGCGGCAGCAGTGGTGGGAAGACCGGCTTCCTCGCGTAGCTTCTGGGCAAAAGCTTCCGCCGTATCGGGCGTGACTATTGCGTAATCGGTTTCATCGACCTGTACGGCCGGAGCGATGTGGCAGTTGGCGAGACACTCAACGAACTCGATTTGAAATTCGCCGTCCGCGCTGCGCTCGGTTTCGGCGTCGATGCCGAGCTCCTTTTCCAGAATTTCGCGAGTTTTGTAGCACCCGGCCAGAGCACAGCTCAACGTGCGGCAAACCCGGATTTGACGTTTGGCCGGCGGCTCTCGCAAAAACATCGGGTAAAAAGTGACAACCTCGTAGACCTGGATTGGCTCAATCTCGAGCCTTTCGGCGATCCAGGGATGACTTTCGTCCGCAACGTAGCCTTTTTCTTCCTGAATGGCGTACAGCACCATCAAGAGTGCGCTGCGTTTTTGCGGGTAGCGCGCAATCAGCTTGTCGATGTAAGCGGTGGTTTTCTCGGAAAGTTCCATGCGGTAATTTTCTACCGCAGCGATATTACCAGCTCAAGCGCAGGTCAAGCTATCCACCGGTGTTCATGCGTCTACGCACGAGGCCGAATCCGGCCCACGTCCATTTGCACGACTATAGGACATCAACGACGTTGGGCGTTCTATTCAGCGAGGAAACGCTGGCGCAACAACGCCCGACCCTCATCCGCGTCAAAGGGCTCAGCTTCGCTGTACATGGTGCGTTCCTGTACCTGAGCCTGTCGTGACTCCAGGTAGCGGGAGGTTAGCGAGCCCGAGGAGACGTGGCGGCTAGAGCCGTCGGCGGAGTTGGCCGAGTCGTAAGCTGCCTGAGAGCGCGCGATGGCTGTTTCGCCAGTGGTCCCGCGGTAGTAGCCAGGAAAATCGCGGTAGACCGGACGAAAGTAAGGGCGCACGTAAACCCTGCTGTAGCTGCGGAAGGGAAACCCATGCGAGCGGAAGTGGCCCACGTGTCCTCCGAAAAAAGGATGCCCGAAGCTGCTGCGTGCGTAACTGCGGTAGCCAAATCCATAACCCAAGCAACTGCCGGCCTGAGCTGCCAGCGGAGCCCCGGCGATCAGGGCGAACAAAACGACTAAACGGGCTTTCCTCAGCCCGCGCAAGAATTGGGTCAATGGAGCGCGCATGGTAATAAGAGTGACGATGTAAAATGATATTCCCGAAGCGCCTCGAATGCAAGCGGGCAGCCGGCTTCACAGCGACTGAGTTCGCTGCAGACCAACCAGCAAGGACGCAAAAAGGCCAGAGACGTCACCTCCACGTCTCTGGCCCGGATGTCGGTCTGTTCATTCCGCAGACGCGAACAAGTTTTACAGACTTTCAAACCAACTAAACGAAATCCGCTGCGGTGATGTTGGTTCGCAGGCCAGCCTGTACGGGCACCCGCAGGTGCCCGCGAGGCATTTGAGCCGTTCGACCTGACAAGACCGGTCAATCAATAGCGTTTGCGCAACAGCTTCTTTTTCAAAACGAAGCCGCGCTTGTGTCCAAAATGCGTGCGATGGTGCTTCTTCACCACCCCGGTGCCGAGGTAGGCATGGGGATGCTTTTTTACGATGACCTTCTTCTGCACCCCATGCGTCTGGGCATGGTAGGCCGGGGTCTTGTGCTTGAGCACCGGCTTGGGATGGTGCACCGCGCCGTGTTTGTAGCCCGGATGCTTGAAGACAAAGCTCTTGCTGAAGGCACCCGGATGCACGTACTGCGGGCTGCGGTTATACACGCGGTGCCCCAAAGCGGGCTTGCCAATGACCCCACGATTAAAATTGGAGTGGCCAAAGCTGTGCCCGAAGCTGCGGTGGCCAAAATTTGCCTGAGCGGTCAAAGTGGTGCCCAGCAAAAGACTGGCAGCCACGAGTAATTTGAAGAGAAAACTGCGAGGCAGCCCCCTGTCGGTTCGAAGGTTCTTAATCATGCCGGTGCGACCCTTCAAACGGTTGTTTTATTCCGACTGGTCCCGAATTCCACAAAGAAGCTGGGATGAGGTTCGCTTATTTTACGTGGGATAATCCGGCAATCAGGATGCACCCCGGGCACCTCCGAAAGGCACCTGTGCCGGGCGCGTTGAATTTGATCGCCGTTACTGTGATTTGAAGAAACCCGGGCGCCGCCAACAGGAGCAGGGTTGCTCGGGAGTTAGGGCATGGCGACGCCCGGGCGGATTTCTTCACATTAGTATCTCTACACGTTTAATAGCGCGGGAAAGTACGCTTGGTGACGCCAACCACCACGCGGGTATCCCCGTTATTGTAGACCACGCGCCCGCCTACCTTGCCACGCGGCGGCAGCGGAGCCGCGCAGATATTGCCGGGCCCGTAGACGCGCCGCTGGACGTGCGCTCGGCGCGTTTGCGCGCAACCGCAATTGTAATGCTGGCGATGGAAACGGCGCTGCTGCCAGGCGTGATAGCGCTGACCGTAGCCGTAGGGTCGCCAGTGGTTGGCACGGTGGCGCGGGTAGTGGATGCGTTCCGTGACCACCTCCCGGTGGACGACTTTGCCCTTACCGTAAGGCCCACCTCCCCGGATCTCCTTGTGGTATGGATTGGCCTGAGCAGCCGCAGCTGCGGTTACAAGCAGGCTCGAAACTACAAGGAGCTTGAGCGCTGCGAGGGTTTTTGGGTTCCCCACCCGATGTGTCAGGTTGTTCATACACCCCGGGAAACCCTACATACGTTCGTTTGTTGCAGATAATTGAAACAATCGTTCGTATCGCAGCTCCCGGCTGTGAGCAATGGGCCCATGCTTCCGCCTTACACCGCCTCGAGCGAGACGCTTGAAATGGGCTCTTGGAGCCAGGGACTACCTCTGATGAGACACCGCGCGGGCCACGATGTTCTTCATCAGCGCTTGCGAAGCGGGCTGCCCGAGGGTCGGCGGCAGGTGTCCGAGCAGGTACACAATGACGTCGCCCTTGCCATGGGAATGGGTCCAGGCGATCGGCTCGGTGATACCGTGCTCCTCGGAGACGCCCTCGATAAAAACTTCGAATTCGTCCGAGTCTTTGACGGAAAAATGATACAACTCGTCGATGACTGAAAAGTCCGTAACGCCCGTCGCCAGCGGATGGCCGGGCTTGGTCACCTTGACCGCAAAGGAATGGATGGGCGGATGACCCCGAAACTGCCCGCCGAACACCTGCTGCAAACCCTCCGGAGAGTAACCCGCCGCTCCGGAGTGCCACGCCAGCAGCGTACCGCCTTGAGCCACCCAATCCAAAATGGTCCGTTCCTGCTCAAGGGAAATCCAATTGGCCTCGCGGTCAGTCTTATGTGTACCGGGCACGATGCTTTCCTTGCAGAGCACGAGCAGGTCAGTGTGTTCGAGCTCCGCGGTGTCGAAAGCCGACGGAAAAAGGTGCGCGGTCAGGCCTTCGGTATGTTCGCCGAGGGCGCGTTTAAGGTTCGGAACGAACGGGGCTGGCGCATGCCAAAAGTCACCGCAGAGAATGAGGGTACGCAACATGTGCATATCCAAAACGCCTGCGCCCGTTTGCGCAAGGCCGCAGCCCGAAACCCGACGCCGGCTAGCGGTCGCACTCGCCGAGCACGAAGTCGAGGGAGCCGAGGATGACGGTCACATCGGTCAACATGTGCCCGGGTACAATCTTTGAAAGGATGGACAGGTTGCAGAAACTAGGGGCGCGAATCTTCAACCGGTACGGGACGCCCCCACCCTTCGACACGATGAAGAAGCCCAGCGCGCCTTTGGGGTTTTCCGCCTCAAAATAGACCTCGCCGGCGGGCAATTGCGGCCCTTCGGTAACCAGCATGAAGTTTTGGATCAGCTCTTCCATCTTGGTGAGGATCTTGTCCTTCGGCGGTGCAAAAATCTTGCGCGCGTCCTCGGCGTAGTGGGGACCGTCGGGCATCCTGTCGCAGGCCTGGCGGAGGATTTTGACGCTTTCTCGCATCTCTTCCATGCGGACCAGGTAGCGGTCGTAGCTGTCGCCCGTGGTGCCGACCGGGATATCGAAATCGTAATTCTCGTAACCGCAGTAAGGCTTGTCCTTGCGGAGATCGGCGGTCAGTCCGGCGGCGCGGGCGTTGGGACCGGTGATACCGTAGGCGATGGCATCTTCCTTGGAGATGGCTCCGATACCTTCGGTGCGCTGGATAAAAATCTTGTTGCGCGAGAGCAGCTGGTCGATCTCATCGAGAACCGGCAGCAAGCCTTCGCAAAATTCTTTAACCCGGTCCAGCCAGCCTTCGGGCAGGTCCCGCGCGAGGCCACCGATGCGCGTGTAGCTGGTGGTGAAGCGGGCGCCGGTCAACTCCTCCATCAGCGTGTAGATTTTCTCACGCTCGGTGAAGGTGTACATGAAGACGGTCAGCGCGCCGGTATCCATGCCATACACTCCGATACCGAGCAAGTGCGACTGCAGCCGGGCGAGCTCGCAACAGACCACGCGAATCGCGTCGACGCGCGGCGGCATTTGCAGATTGGCCAGCTTTTCCGCCGCCACCGAAAAGGTGACATTGTTATGAATGGGCCCGATGTAGTCCAGCCGGTCGGTGTACGGAATGAACTGGTTGTAGGTCATGTTTTCGGCGATTTTTTCATCGCCGCGGTGCAGGTGACCGATGACCGGGTCGCAGCTTTTGACCACGTCGCCATCAAGATCAATTTTCAGGCGTAACACCCCGTGCGTACTGGGGTGCGAGGGGCCCATGTTGATGGTCATGGACTCGCCCTGCAACTCGCTGGAGGCGATGTCGGCAGTGCGGGCCGGCAGGTCCTGGATGGCAATCTCGCGGGTGGTCTGGCTCATGTTGCGAAAGAAAGGCTAATTGTTTTTTTGGCCGGGCTGGGGCTGTTTCTCGGTCCAGCTTTGGTCTTTGGCGCGCGGTTCTGCCTTGGAAAAACGGCCTTCGCTGGCGGGCGCGACGAAAGGGCCTCCCATCATGGGCGCGGCGACTACGGCAGCACCTGTCTCCTCCGCCACATCCGGCGCGGGCAACTCAGTCTCGATTCCGGCCAGCGGAAAATCTTTGCGCAGGGGAAAATAGGGATAGCTGTCCCACATCAAAATGCGGCGCAGGTCGGGATGGCCGGCAAAGCGGATACCGAACATGTCGAAAGTTTCGCGTTCGTGCCAGTTAGCGGCGGGCCACACCCCGCACAGAGACGGAATTTCGGGCTCGTCGAGGATTTCGCCTACGCAGTCGGCGTAGATGCGAATGTAATCGTGCCGGGTGGTCGAATAGAGATGATAGTGGCAGCCGAAACGCGGGTCGGCCTCTTCGCCCCAGTCCACCCCGGAAATATCCATCAGGAAGTCGAACTGCCACTCATCGCGCAGTCGGGCGACGCAGGCGACCAATTGGGCGGCCTTAACGTTGATGGCCGGGCAATCCGCGCTCTCGCGTTCGGTTGCGCCGGGAAACGCGCTCAGCAGGGCTTCAAGATTCAGTTCAGACATCGTATGAAAACGCACTACGGCACTCGGGCTAGGCTTTCCAGGCAGTTTCAGGGCGGTCGATGGGTTTGAAAAGGCTGCGGGTGGAGCGCTCGGTGCCTATTTTCCTTTGCAGCTTCATCAAGCCATCGAGCAGGGCTTCGGGGCGCGGCGGGCAACCGCTGATGTATACATCTACGGGCACCACACGATCCACGCCCTGGAGCACCGCGTAGGAGCGGTACATCCCCCCCGTGGAAGCGCAGGCGCCCATCGCCACCACCCATTTGGGCTCGGCCATCTGATCATAAATGCGACGCACCACCTCGGCCATCTTGTAGGTAACCGTGCCGGCCACGATCATGCAGTCGCTCTGGCGTGGGGAAAAGCGCATGACCTCCATGCCGAAACGGCTGATGTCAAAGCGCGAACCGCCGCTGGCCATCAGCTCGATGGCGCAGCAGGCCAGCCCCATCGGCATCGGCCAGACCGAATTTGAACGCACCCAGTTGATCACAGCATCGAGCTTGGAGACGACGACCTCGCCTTCCACCTTGCCGTTATAGCCAACCTCGGAGGGCCTGGCTGAGGTCTGGTTGGTTGCTGCGGGCGGCTGGGTCGCGGTCTGTGTCATGGCTGCGTCGATGTTATTCTGAAAAGTGCTCTCGAGGGTGGCGTGCGGCAAGCATGCATTCGCCAGATACCAATAGCTTTTATTATGCCGATGGGTGCCCCGCTGTCAGGTCGTCAGCGTCGATTTTTTGGGATCTGTGCGACTGAGGATCCAAATAAGGTCTACCTGCGCGTAAAGGCGGTTGCAGGGGCCCCTCGTTCCGTGGGGGGGCTCAGCTTCCATCGCCCTGGGCGGTTTCAGTTTGCTCGGCCTTGGCCGCGTCGCCGCGCAAGCCGAGGGCCTCGCCGCCCCAAATCGTCAGCCAGTAGGCAGCCACCATGGCTACAGTCGCCAGCAACAGGCTCAGCGGAAAATTCCAGCCCTTGCGCAGCATCCAGGGCAACAGGACAAAGGGCACCAGGCTGGGCAAGACGAGCCAAACGATCTCGACCGAAAGGTCCGCAATATCATTGATCGCCTTGGTGAGGACTTCGGGCCCATCCGTTTTCGCCAGACGCCGACCGTCCACATAAATCCAGACCATGGCCAGGTAGGTGGTCAACGGGAGCGAGGCGATGATCGCGCCAAGGAGCTTGTTCGCTTTACCAGTTTCCGAAACGAGCACGACGATCAGCGCGCTCAGGGCATATTTAACAAACACATACATGCGCGAAGCATGCGTCGCCGCCGCATCCAGCGGCAAGCAAGTGTGCGCTAGCAGGCGTTGCTGCTTTGCCATTGACCGAAGCAGCCGAGAAAGTAGTCTGCGCGATTGCGACAACGCTTTTCCAAGCGGTTCCTACACTTGCGTGGAGAGATGACAGAGTGGTCGATTGTGCAGCATTGGAAATGCTGTGTACCGGAAACGGTACCGAGGGTTCGAATCCCTCTCTCTCCGCCAGTTTATTAGATACTCTCGAAGAGGGGATTGTGGAAAATGCCCGCAAACCCTTTGAAGAGTAAGAACGTCGATAAGAACACGTTCGCGTGACTCGAGCGCCAGACAACCTAAAGTAGGCCATTGCTGGTGGAGTGGGTTTCCGGCATAAGCGGGGAAATCCCGATGAAGAGGAGCCGCCACACGACCGAACAGAGCATCCGCATATTGCGTTAAAGCGAAGGCCTAACCGTCAAGGAGGCGTGCCGAGCGCACAACATGAGTCCAGCGACGTTTTACCGCTGGCGCAGCAAGTATGGCGGGATGTAGCTGACCGAGGCGCAGCGCCTGCTCGAGTTGGAGAAGGAGAACGACGAGCTCAAGCGAATCGTGGCTGACCAGACCTTGCAGGTGCGCGCGCTGAGGTTCGCCTTAGGAAACACCTCTGAGCCCGGTTGGCCATGTGCACAGCGCGGCCCAGGAGGTGTGTTGTCCGCTGGATTGTACCGGGATGAAGGCGAGTCGGTAGCTGGGCTTCATCCGTAGCACACTTGGCTACAGCCTAGACCTGTGCCGCAGAAGATGATGGTTAATCGTATGTTCGGTATCAACGGCTCCAAAAATGGGGCCCATCGTTTGTGCTGAAAAGCCGCCTCAACGACGAGACTGATATCGGAATCGAGCAGGTGCCGCACGACCTCGAAAAAAGTTGTGGTGACCCGCACATTGGCATCTTCTGCAAGCTCTGCGTGCGAGCGCCCCACTGTGTTTACATAGCCTTCTTTGAGGCTGTCGCGGGCAATGCAGGGCATGTGCAGGGCGCCCGCAAGCAGCGGTGCCAGCGTTGTTTTTCCAGAGCCCGCGCGCCCCGTTACCACCACCAGCCGAGGTGTTTCGCTTCTGTTTTGCATCACCTGAACGGATCTACTTGTCGCTGCCGATCCAGCGATGGGGGGCGTCGCGGTAGAGCTCTTTTTTCCAGATTGGCACATCTTGCTTGATGCGGTCGATGATGGCCTGGCAGGCCACAAAAGCGGCTTTTCGGTGCGCCGCCGTAACGCCTACCCAGACGGCCATGTCACCGATGGCCAGCTCGCCCATGCGATGGACCGCCCGGGCCGCCACAATCTCAAACTCCGCGCCTGCCGCTTCGACAATGGCTTGTCCTTGTTTCAGCGCCAGCGCTTCATACGCCTCGTATTGCAACCGCAAGACCGCCCGGTCGTCGTTATGGTCACGCACCCAGCCCTCGAAGCCGCAAAAGGCCCCGGCAGCCTCGTTGAACATGGCCGCACGCAGCGCGGACCCATCGATCGGCTTGGCACTTAAGCTGAAGGCGAAACGCTCCATGGCTCTAGCCTCCGGCCACCGGCGGCATCAGCGCAACGTGTGCGCCGTCGGTGAGCGGTGCCTGCGCGTCGACAAACGCATCGTCCACGGCGAAACGCACATGCGCGGCGTCCAAGGAAAGTGGATACGCCATGGCCAGCTCCGCGTACAGTTCAGCAGGCGAGCGCGCCGAAGTCTCGCGCCTCTCGCGACCGAGTCCGCGGCGCTCCTTCAGGGCCCCGAAGTAAGTAACATGCACGGTGATCATTCAGCGCTCGTGTTCAGGGGCGCAGTCTTTTCAGGCGCCGTGTAGTCTGACTTGCCTCCGCGCTTTTCCAGCAGCCGCACCTGCTCGATAACGATGGCCGGATTGAGCGCCTTGCACATATCATGAAGGGTCAGCGCCGCGATGGATACCGCGGTCAGCGCCTCCATCTCGAGCCCGGTTTTGTGCGTGGCGCGCATGGAGGCACGAATGCGCACGCGCTCCGGATCAACCGGCTCAATTTCGATACGGGCCTTCTCCAGCGCGATGTGGTGGCACAGCGGAATGAGGAGGCTGGTCTGCTTGGCCGCCTGCGTTCCCGCCACAATCGCCGTGGCAAAAACGGGACCCTTCGCCGAATGAATCTCGCCCCCCTGCAACTGCTTGAGCACCTCCGCGCCCAGGTGAACCTGTGCCTCGGCGACGGCTTCGCGACGCGTGACGGCCTTGTCGCCGACGTCGACCATGGCCGGCTGACCCGAGGCATCGATGTGTGAAAAATCAGGCATCATTACTGCCAGGAAAAGAAGGGAAAGGCGCCACCGACGGCAAACTCGCTTTCTTCGAGGGGCAGTTCGATGAAGCCATCGGAAGCCAGCACCGTGGTGAAGTCTCCCGAGTTGTTCGAAGGCACCGGTCTGACGCCCTCAGCGCTGCGAGCAACCGTCAGGAAACAGGTCATCGGCTGCTTAAAGCTGTAAGGCTGCGCAAGCCGGGCGGTTTGTCCATCCGTGGCTGGCCCGCCGGCGGCGTTTCGCAGCGCGGGAAGAATCCATCGATGCAGGCCCACCATCGCCGACATCGGATTGCCTGGCAGCAGAAAAATCGATTGACCCTGCGCTCCTTTGGCAAAGGCGAAGGGCTTGCCCGGGCGCTGGGCCACGCCGTGAAAACGCTTTTTCGCACCCAGCGTTTCGAGCACGCGCGGCAGGTGGTCGGCTTTTCCCTTGGATGCTGAGCCGGTGAAAACCATCACTTGGTGCTGACGCAGCGCTTGGGAAACACGCTCCTGCAGCACTTCGGGGTTGTCGGGCAGGTGTGCCTGTTCAGCCGCCGGAAAGCCGGCCATTTGCAGCGCGACCGAAAGGGCGGTGAGGTTCGACTGGCGGATCTGATGGGGCTCCGGCGTGGCCTCGATCGGGACCAGTTCGTCACCGGTGGAAAACACCACGATGGAGGGAATCGCGTCCACGCAAAGCGTGGCATAACCGCACGAGGCTGCCACGGCCAGTTCCCGCGAGCCCAGCCGGGTGCCTTTCGCCAGCAGCACATCGCCCTGCTGGCCATCCATGCCGCACGGGTGCAAAAAATGGTTGGGCGGCAGGACAAATGTCTCGGCAATACGTACCGTCTCCGCTTCGCGTGTCACTGCCTCGTAAGGCACGACAAGCTCCGCGCCGGTGGGGCAGACTGCACCGGTGGCGACTTCGACACAAGTGCCCAAGCCTTCCAGGCTGCGCCCCTGCGCGCCGGCCGGCTGGTAGCCCGTTACCCGAAGCGGTTGCCGCGCCCTGAAATCGTTCAGGCGCAGGGCGTAGCCATCCATCATCACCCGGGTGTAGGGCGGCAGGTCGCGGTCCGCGACAACAGGTTCCTGCAACGTGCGCCCGACCGCGGCTTCGATAGGTTGGCGCACCGAAGCCGCGCGCTGCAGCTGCGTGGCCAGGATTTCCCAGACGTTTTGAGTTGATATTAACGGCTCCATGCGCAGTTTCGCTAATCCGATGACCGTAAGAACAATTCAGTCGGCGACGTCAAACAACCCGGCCATGTCACCCGAATCGATGGCCCGTGTCGAGGTTCTCAAGCAGCAACTCGATTTGCAGCCTCTGCCGCTGGAAAACGGGAGCTTCACCATCTGCAGCCTTTCGAAGCTGATGGTCGCCGCCAAGGACGGCCCTTCGCCCGCCTGCAATGCAATTTACTACCTGCTGACCGCCGACGATCCGCAGAACAACCTGCACTGGCTGTTTAGCGATGACACCGAGATGCTTTTGGAAGGCGGTCCGTACCGCCGCTACGCATTCGAGCCAAACGGTACCGTCCGCGAGCAGCACATCGGCACGGACGTGGCAGGCGGGCAGCGGCCTATCTTTCACGCACCGGGAGGCAGCTGGAAGGCGGCTCGCCTGGACCCGGGGGTCGACTATGCGCTGATCGGTTCGGTGGTGGCCCCGGCCTGGAATCCCAGCCGCGTCATAATAGGGGCCGGCCAGAAGTTTGTTGCGCGCTATGCGGATAAAGCGCCTTGGGCGACGGAAGCCTTTCTGCGTGAATTAATCGGCCCCAACTGGCAGGAAGGCATCTGAGCCGAACTTTGCAGCGCCGCCGCGCTGTGGCTACCCGCCGAAGTCGTACACCAACCCGCGCCCGACATACGCCTCGAAGTAATTCTCCACGAAATCCACGTGTTGCGGGTGACTCTGGTAGGCGTCCGCGGCCGCCTGATCTTCGAAGTCCATCGAGATCGCCACCGCAAAGGAATCGTCGACGATGGCCCGCGGGCTCCGCACGGCGGGACCGACCCGGAAATTGTGCACACCGGGGATATCGGCGAGCAGCTTGTGGCAACCCTCCAGTAGTTTCTCCCGGTTTTCAGCGATGGGTGCATTCGCCCAAAAGATGACGACGTGTGTGATCATGACCGCCGAGTGTGCCGACTTGATTTCGACGCTCAAGCCGCAAACCGCACGTTACCACCTCCGCAACTTTGCAGCACGCCAGGAACTACCGCGCGCGCTTGCCCGCAGAAAAGCTCCGGATAACAATTTAACAGTGCAATCGGGTATTCCAGCCGACGAGCTGCGCCAAATTGAACTTGCCCTTGAACAGGGCCGGCAAGTGCCGCCTTTTCGCGGACTGGTCGCGATTTTTTGGGGCCTCATCCTCGTAAAATGCGTTCTGCTGCAGTGGCTGATTGAATTGTATGCCGTGGCGGTCAACGGCTGGCTGTATGTGTGGCTGCCCTCCTTCGTCTTCGCGGGGCTGTGCACGTTGCTGTACGGTCGTCTGGATTTGCTCGCCTTTCACCGCAGTCCATTGACGGGGCAACTCGCCCGCTGGGTCTGGCTGAGCGCCATCGGGGCCATGCTGCTGGTCTCCGCCGTGCCGCTCTACACCAACGATTACTCGCCTTTTGTCATCCCGGCGCTCGTTTCGGTTATCACCGGTTTTGCCTTTATGCTGCACGGGGCACTGGAGCAAAGACGCTTACTCATCGGAGCCGGGCTGGGCTGGTGGGTTGGTTCGCTCTGGCTTTTTTATCGGGCAGACCTGACCACACTTCCCATCTTCGCCGCTATGGTCCTCTTTTTCCAAGTGGCACCGACCACCCATTTGTATCTGCGCTACCGCGAGGCCGCCAAACGTCAGCGCGGACTGATGCGCCAGCGCCCCGTCCTCGACCGCGCCGCCGGAATCTAGTCCTCCAGCAAAATCCCTCAGCCGCGGCCTTCAGCAGACGAATCAATCCGACGTAAAACCTCTCGTCGGCTTGGCTCCAAGGCGGGTTCGGTGTCTACCGACAAAGCCAACTCACGCGCTTCTTCGGTGCGGCCCAATTCAAGCAACACACGCGCGCGCTGCAGTCGAACGACCGCACGCTCGACCGCCGATTGGCTGGTCGCCTCCAACTCGACCCACAACTTCAGCGCCTGGCTCCAGTCCGGATTGCTGGCGTCGAAGTACGCTTCGGCAAGTCGCATTTCGTATTGTCGCTCGTGGGGGGCGCGGTCGACGGCTCCGGCAAAGGCGGAAAACATCGCCCGGTCGAGCGCCTCGGCGGTGTAAACGCCGTCGGCGAGCAGTTCCGCCTTGGCCAAGGCCAGGGTTTCGCCCGCCTGGTAGTGGTAGAGCGCCACCTCTGGCTCCAACTCAAGCGCGGTTAAAAACCAGGGTAGCGCCTCAACGAAGTGCCCTTCTTCAAACAGATAATTGCCCACCTGCTGCTTCACGACTGCCAGGCGCGGATTGATCTCATCCGCCCGCAAAAACAACACCTTGGCGCCTTCGGAATCGCCAACGCGTCTTAGCAGCTTGCCGTACAAAATCAGCGCGTAGACGTTTTCTGGATTGTCCGCGATGAAGGCCTGGTAGCCATCCGCCACCGCACGCACCCGGCGTTCCTTTTCGCCGTCGCTGTAACGCTCTGGAAACCGTTCGAACTCGGCGAAGAGACGGCGCTCGTCTTCGATCAAGCGCTGCAGGCGAAAATCGGCGAACGTGCCCACCACAAAGGCATCATTGCCGCTGGCAGGTGCGACCGCATTTGCACCGGATGTAGCAGGCGCGGGTTCGTCAGTATCCCCACCCCACCAAGGGAACCACTGGCACCCGCTTAAAAGCAAACACCCGAACAAACCAAACGACAGTTTACCTCCGGCACTAGTTATCCACTGCATAAGCCTGCGTATGCTCAGTTCAGTCCGCAGCAACCGTCACCCTGGGGCAGGCAGCAGAATTCCGATTCGCCCGCGACGCACCAGCCCTGCGCGGCAGGCACCGATCCAAGCGCCGTCAGGGAGGCAAACGTCGAAAACAATTGCTGCGTGCGCGCCTCCCCGCATTCCGGGCAATCCGGAGCACGTGCCGAGGGTGTCTGGAGCACTTCAAACCTCGTCACACAGGACGCGCATCGATATTCGTACAGTGGCATAAAGGCCTTAGACTGCCGAAACCCGCTTCGGGTTTCAAGCCGCCGCTTGTTTGCGCCTAAACCTCAAGGGCGAGCGGGCTCGGACGCCAACGTCCGGGGCGGTGGGCATACTCAGAGACCTTGCGGGAGACGAATCACCAGGCGGAAGGCACCCTGCGGCGCATCGTCCATAGCCACGGTCGCCTCAACACGCATTTGCGGCGGATACGTGTCTTCGAGGTGGTGCTCGGCGATTGCCTCCGCGGGCAAAGTCTGCCACGGCTCAAGCAGCGAGTGCGTGAACTCGACCGAGTACTGCACGTCCTCCATGCCCGCGAGCGCAACAAAGGAGAAGGTCATTTCGCTGCCCGTCGATTCCAGTTGGAAGGCACCGCGGGTATTGTGTTGCGTTGGGTCGGTACCCAAGAAGTACTCGAGCAGGTTGACGTAACCGTCCTGGTCGTAGTCCAGATTCGGACCCCAAAAATGATGTCTTCCGGTGGCGTCCAGGGTGCTGGCGGTCCCGGCGAAACTTTCCGCGGCAAAGCCCAGATAAGCCTCGGAGAAACTGGACACTCCCGCGCCCGCGGCCGTCACCGTGCCGTACACCTCGATTACCGGATTGGCCGGATCGTTTGAGGTAAAGGCGATAACCACGCTACGAACTTCACCCGGGGTGAAATTCGCCGTATCCAACTGCACGGAGACGTCGGTCGACTGACCTGGAGCCACGGCGCCCCCAACCGGATTCAGCGCAATCCAGGCCGGACCGCTTAACTGCAAAGCGGCGTAAAGATTCAGCCGACCTCTGGAAAGCACCCGATCCTGCAGCGAGCTGATCGGATCGGCGGACTCCATCAGCACTGTCTTGATCTCTGCCGCGGTTAGATTCGGATTGTAGGCCTTGAGCAGGGCCACCGCTCCACTCACATGCGGCGATGCCATAGAAGTACCGCTTTTGAAGCCGTAGCGATTATTGGGCTCGGTGCTCAAAATCGAGCTGCCCGGCGCGCCGATGTCCACGGTGGTGCTTCCGTAGGAGGAGAAGCTCGACAGGCGATCCGAGGCGTCCGTGGAAGCCACCGCGATGATGTTCGGCACATCGTAGGAAGAGGGATAGTGCGGGCTGGAATCGTTGTTGGTCGAGGTGTTTCCGGCGGCGGCGACAAAGAGCTGCCCGGCCTCGTTTGCGCGAGAGATCGCCTCCAGCATGGCGTTGCTAAAACTGCCGCCGCCCCAGCTGTTATTGGTTGCAAAGCAGTTCATCTCGGTGGCGTATTCGATAGCGGCGATCAGGTTGGAAGTGCTGCCCGAACCCAGATCGCTCAGGGCCTTGAGCGTCATGATCGAGGCGCGCCAGCTGACCCCGGTCACCCCGACCCCGTTGTTGCCCTCGGCCGCGATGGTCCCGGCCACGTGCGTGCCGTGCGAATGTCCGTCAAACGGGTTGTTGTCGTTGTTGACAAAGTCCCACCCGTAGACGTCGTCAACGTAGCCGTTGTCGTCGTCATCGATATTGTTGCCGGGAATTTCCAGCGGGTTGCGCCAAATGTTGTTCGCGAGATCGGGATGGTTGATATCCACACCCGAATCGATCACGCCGATCACCACCGACGGGTCACCCGTGTACAGACTCCAGGCTTCGGGAGCATCAATATCGGCGTCCACCACCCCGTTTTGCTGGCCGGTATTGTGCAGCCCCCATAGGTCATCAAAGGACGGATCGTTCGGGAAGGCGCTCGCGGCGTTGAACGTCGAGGCCGGGGTTTGCACCGCCTCGGGTAGCGAAACGATGTAATCGGGCTCGGCGTACAGCACACGCGGATCGTTGCCGAGCGCCTGAATTGCGTCGGCGATCTGCAGCGACGGAGGAATCCGCACCAATTGCAGTCCGGGCACCAGGCGGTACTCGCGCACCACACTTGCGCCCACGGCGGAGAGCGCGGCCACTGTGTCCGCCTTCAACGCGTCGGCCCGGAAGCGCACCAGCAGTTGGGCTGGTTCGGACAAGGCCGTGAGATCTGGCGAGCGTAGCGGATGTTGCGGCACGTGAGCCGAAGCACCCACCGAAGTGTCTGTCGTCACGTTGACGGTCTGACGTGAGGCCGCCCAGTTCAGCGGGCTACCGCCCTGGTTGGCAACGGTCAGCGTGACGTCGTGCGACACGCCCACCGGCCCGAGGAGGTTAAATGTGGTGGGCGAGATGACCGCTACCGGTGGCGACAATCCCTCGCCAGAGAGCGGCACGCTGACCATTGGTTGCAAAGCACTGTTCGAGCTGAAGGTAAGCGTACCCTCGACGGCACCGACGTTCCCAGGGGCAAAATGGACATTCAGCGAGGCAGTCCGCCGTGGAGCCACTTCGATACGCGCGTCGCTGCTGAGATCCATCGAGAATCCGGCACCCTGAACCGAGAAATCCGAAAGCAGCAGGGTGTCGTTGCCGGTGTTACGCACTTCCAACTGCGCCTCTGCAGTGAGACCGACAAAAAGCGGCTCGAAGTCGATTTGCACGGGGTCGAGGCTCAGGGCGGGCGCGCCGGTGATCTCGACTGTAACAGGTACCACAATTTCCGGGCGCAGCGGATCGTTTGTCGCCACGGTCAAATTGAGCTGGTACTCGCCGCCGTCCGCATTCTCGGCGTTGAAGGTGACGTCGACGCTTTGTTGCGCGCCTCCGGAGAGCGTGCCAGTCCCTTCGTCAAAGGAAACACCGATTTGGCGGGAGCCGCCGGCTTCGTCCGATGCCAGGCAACTGCCGTTGCCGCCGCTGAACTGGTGCAGAATCTCGCCAGTCTCCGGATTCAAGGCGTAGTTGGTGCCACCGGGCGCGCTCGAAAAGAGCACCCCCGCTCCAACCGAATAGCCCAGGCCGTAAATAGTCGTGGGCGGCGAAAATTCATTGAGAACAGTTCCGTCCAACGGGTCGATCTCATAGATGCGCGAGCTGAAGTTACTCACGAAAAGCGTGCCGCGGTCTCCCGCGTAGCTAATGCCGCCACCCAGGCCTACGGACGGCGTCAGCCTGCGAAGGACGGACCCCGATTCGATATCTATAACCTGAATCTGGTCCGAGGAGTACGCCAATGCGTAAAGCACATCGCCATCGGTGGCCAGAGCGTCGAGCCCCGGCGCGGAAAACTGCCGTTGTATTTCGCCGGTGACGGCGTCGAACTGGTACACCCGCGAACTGCCAAAATTATTGACATAATAGAACGAGTCGCCGTCGAAGGCCAAGCCATCCGGTCCGCCCGAGATCGAATCCGGCAAGGCAACCGTATTAATAATGCTTCCAGTCACCGGATCGCGTTCCTGCACCTGGTTCACAAGGCCTGCGCGTTCCACCGTGAAGATGCGCGCCCCGATGACATCGCCAGGCGATAGCGGCCGCTCAACCCCGGGGGCGGGCTGGAAGGGTCCCACGGGGCTCACGTCGGTGGACGCATCGTAGACATCCACCGGCGGAGGAATCGTCGCAAACAGCGAGCCTCCGCCCAAAGTTGCGTCGTCGCTGATTCCAGGCGTCGGCGTATCCTGGCTCGAAGCCAAGAACGCAAAGGCCAGCCGGGAGTCCGGAGTGCCGAGGTTGGACACCGTCAGGGTGCGCGTGGCAACTTCACCAGAGAGCATTTCGAGGGAAAGACTCGGCGGCGTAACCGCCGCTACCGGGGCGCTCACACCGATGCCTTCCAGGCGGACCAGCAGCGGCGAGTTGTCATCGTCGTTGGAGAGGATTCGCAGCGTGGCGCTGTACTCGCCGGGCTCGCTGGGCTGAAAGCGCACCGACACCTCCCGCGAATTGCCCGGAGCGATGTTGAACGGCGCATTCGTGCGGAGGGAAAATCCTGGCGAGTCCACCGGCAGCGCGGTCACCCACAAGGTGTCGTTGCCGACATTTGTGAGCGTCAGAATCTCGGCGGCCTGATCGTTTTCAAAGAGGGTGCCGAAATCGATCGATTCGCGATCCACCTGTATCCAGGGCTGGCTCGGTACTTCGATAGTTAACGGGTAGCTGACTTCGCGATGCTGCGGATCGTTGGTCAAAAAGCGCAACAACGCCTCAAAGCTGCCAGCCTGCCCGGGCGGCGGACTCAGCGTTAGCGTGACATCCATCGAGGCACCGGGAGCCACAGTGCCAGCGCTCAGCGACGGGTCAATCCACGCAGGCACCTGCGACGCATCCAGGAACGCCTGCATGATTTGCAGCGCTTGCGCGTCACTGACACGTCCGCCGTTACTGGAGGCGAACAAAAGGTAATACAGTTCGATGGTGTTTTGCAGGTTGTCGACCTGTTGAAGTCCATCGTTGGTATTAAAGTTGACCGTCTGCGTCGCTTCGGGGTTGTGAGGAATGATCACCAGCTGGTTGACCGAAGGATCCCCGGCATTGAAGACACGCTTGAAAAAGCCCTGATAGAGCCGCCCCCGGCTGGTAACCTCAAGGACCGAGGCTTCCGCCTGGCCGCCGCCGTCGGCACCCAGATTTCCGGTGATCCTAAAATAATCGATGTTGTCCAACTGCGCGCCCAGCACGAATAGCCCTGGCACCTTGCGCGTAAAGTAGGCCCCAGCCGGACCGAAGGCCGTGCTGTCGGTCACTTGGTTGTCACGGTAAGCTAAATTATTGAACAGCGGCGTGTTGAGAATGTTACCGCCGTCAAACATATCGCCGCCGCCGTCGATGATGCTGGTGCCGAACACGCCGTCGCGGAAGTTGAAGCGATTGGGGATGAGCGCTGTGATTGCGATGTGATTCGCATTTAGATTATCCAGGACCGTTTGTAGGCGCTCAGCGCTTTGAATGGTGGGTTCAGAGGACACCGTTGTATTTTCTTCGATGGCGAGCGACCACTCAAGCGGGCTGCCCCCCGTGTTAGAAACGGTAACCACGTGCTCGGCCATTCCGAAGGGAGGCACCTCGACAGTCACAGGCAGCCCAGCAAGTTCGAACGCGGGCGGGACCAGCCCTTCACCGGACAGGTTCAAAAACACGGAGCCCTGGGCCATGGCATTACTGACCAGCTCAAGCGTGCCTGCAATCGGCCCGACCCGGTTGGGCGTGAAGGCAACTTCCATTGTCACGGTCTGCGCGGGCTCCACGACGAGGCCGTTGATCCCAAGAGAACCAAAGGACGGGTCGCTGCCGGCCTGAGGCATGACACCCAGCAGGGCGTTGCCAAGGTTGGTGATCTCGACCGTCTGGACCGATGTATCACCGACGAAAATGGGATCGAAGTTCAACTCTGTTGGCGCCACCGAAAGGTAAGGTGCTGAGGGTACGGTGGCTGTGATCGAAACCGTACGCTCGGGCGTCTCCGGGTCATTGGAAAGCACCAACAGGTCGCCCGTGTAAACGCCGGCCTCAGGATCGGGGGAGGTGATCGTGACGGTAACTTCAATAAGCTCGCCAGGTGCCAGCGAGCCGAACGGCGGTTCCACCACCGCGAGGTTGCTCGAGCCAGCCTCGTTGACGTAAGCCTCCATGATGGCCAGGGCCTGCGCATCGCTGACACGGCCTCCGCTGCCCGAGGCAAACAGCAGGTAATGAATCTGCTCGGTTTCCTGGAGATTGAAAACCTCTTGATAGCCGTTGTTGGTGTGTGTGGAAAATTGCTGGTAGGCTGCGGAATTATCAGACACTATAATTAACTGGTTAACTGACGGGTCCCCAGCGTTGAAGACCCGCTTGAAGAAGCCGCGGTAATGAATTCCGCCGATGTGGGCCTCCAGCACCGAACCTTCCGCGTTGCCTCTGCCGTCTGCACCTAAATTGCCTAGAATGCGGAAACTGGAGACGCCCTGCATCTGCGCCGAAAGCACAAACAGGCCCGGATACTTCCGCGTGAAGTAGCGGCCGCCTTCTCCAAAGTACTCCGGCGCTTCGACGATGGCATTGTTGCTATAGTTAAGGTCCGACGGCCTGAGGTTGGTGCTGATGCGATTGCCGCCATCGAACATGTCGTTGCCGCCGTCACTAATCTGCGAACCGGTGACCCCATCGCGAAAGTCGTATCGGTTTGGAATCAGGTTGGTGATGTTCTCAAAGTTTTCGTTCAGATTCTCGAGGGTCCGCTCCAGAGGACCCTCCTCTGTTAGCAGGCTGACAGCTTCAATCGAAGCTCCGGCGGAGTCCCCGTTGCGCACCGCGATGGCCCAGTCCAGGGTACTGCCGCCGTCGTTGCGCAGGGTCAGGGTACGCGTCACCGAACCATAGGCCGGCACTTCGACGGCGAGGGCATCGTCCGAGACCGACAGAACTGGCGGCGGGATGACTTCTGCGCGCAGTTCGAGGACCACCTCGGGCTGTTCCGGATCATTGCTCACAATCCGTAATTGTCCTTCGAAAATGCCAAGCGTATCCGTCGAAAACGCTATTGGCAGCGGCATCTCACGTATGCCCACAACCACATCCGTCGTCACCTCGCCCAGGGCAAAGCCGCCACCGATGACCTCGATCTCCGACAGTTCCAGGGCGTAGTGACCCAGATTCTGAATCAGCAACGAATAATCAGGCGTCGCTCCCTGGATAACCGGCCCGAAATCAACCGGCGACTCCGGCAACACGATTTGCGGCGGCAGGATCTCGATACGTTCGGGCAACTGCGGTACTCCACGCTCACTCCAAGCATAAGCCGTATTTCCATCGCTGGAAAACAACGAAAGCGGGTCCCGAACTGTGCTAATTCGCGTTATCAGCACTTCGTTCAGCAGATCGTAAAGCTCCAGCCCGTCATAGTGCGTGAGCAGGGCCAGTGAACCCTCAGGCGAAAGCGAAGACACTTCGTAAGGTACGCTTTGAGTTTGTGTCAGCGCGGCATCCACGACGACGCTTCCACACCCAAACCATTCGCCATTGGAACTTTCCACCCACGGAAGGGAATGCCTCTGATCAGCTTCCAAAACAGCTGTAATCTCGAGAGCATCATCAACTAATTCATAGCGATAGAACGACCCGAAATAGCCCGTAACATATAAAGCCTGGTTCAATTCGCTAAAATACCCTCGGCGTATGCCTGTAAACGGGCTTTCGATCGATTGCTCCAGGGATAAATCCTCACGATCGAGTATGGTGATTGCGCTCAGTGGAAAGGTATCATTGAAGCCGTATAGACGGCTTGAAGACCCGCCAAAAATGTCGCGGATAGTCAGCGGAGGGATGCGGGGAGGCTGAAGGCTTTGGGAGGCTAGATCGTATGTATTTAGCTGAAAAACTCCTGAGCCATTCAATATGAGCAATTGAGCCGGGTCAGCGGCCATGTAGGCGAGACGCCCGTGGTCGCTGATACGACTAGCGCGCGTGACAACCTCTGAAGAGACATCGTAGTGAACGACTATGGCGTCATAGAAATCTCTGTTCTGCGATCCCCAATGATATGCCAGGATTTCCTGTTCTCCGGGCCCCCAAAAAAGCTGGTCGGCTTCAAAATTATACACTTCCAACTTCACCGGAACCCGCACTGTCTCCCCTGACAGGGTTAAATCCACGTAAGATGCATGCCGCCCGATCAGGTGATTTTGAGGCGAAACATGAAAGATCGGAGAAGCCAGCGGATCTGACGGATCGCGAGAGACTCGCAACCATTCAAAATCCGGCTGAGCGAAGCTCCAGTCACCGGTTAACTCACCGCCAAAGCGGATCGTATCTTCGAATGTCATGTCGAAGCCAAGCGCTACCTGTAAGACGACTTCCGGCGTCTCCACAAACATCGCAGGTGGGCGATATTCCCAGACCTCACCCGGCAGGATGGAGCCGTCGGGTAGGTAGGCATCCACCCGCCAGAAGTACTGCTGTCCGCGCGTGAGTTCAATTGGTAGCTGCAGCCTGCCGCCTGCGGTCATGCCCATGAAAGCGGGGCCATGCATGCTGCCATGCAGCACCTCTCCGTGCTGCGTGCTCAGGTAGACGCCATAGCGCTCAACCATCGGATGCGTGGTCCAAACCAATTCGTCCAGGGGGGCACCCGGCGCAATCGGGTTCCCGCCGCCGGTCTGCGGCTGCGGCAGAAGACCCGGCAGGTTGAATTCGGTCAGGTCCGTGTAGAGCAAGGCCTGCTGACCAGGATCGAACTGAACCACCTTTGTCTGAAAGGTGTCCAGGGCCATAGCCCGCGAGCTTCGAACGGGTAGCGAGCCAACAATTGCGCCCGTATATCCATCGCGAATGTTCGAATTCGAAAAGACGAGGTCGCCGTACAGGCTGATGGCGTAGATCGCATGGCCCGAAAAAAGGGAGTCGGACTCAGGCACAAGATCCTTGTGAATAGACAGGTTGTTTGCGTCGTAGCGAAACTCCTTAACGAACAACGTCTGGCCATCCAAAGTCAGCAGCAATGGCGCATCTTCAGGCTCGCGAGAATCTCTGGCTGTGCTCCGGTCCATTTCTCGAAGCTGCCCATCCGGATCGGACTCGATGCGTGTCACCCATGAACCCGCGTTCCCGCGGTAATCTTTCCACGTAAAGAGGGACTCACCATCGGCAGCGCGCAGCACATCGCCCGTGCCATTGAAGGAATAATCCTCCAGTACTTCCCCGCTTTCGTAGTCGAAAGCGTACAACTTTGGCCCCCAAACGTTGTCGGTGTAATAGAGGATGCCATCCGGACCCACCTCCACATCGTAGCGACGGAGGCGCAAGACATGATCCCCCAGCGTTTCAATCTGTCTAGAACTGACCACCCTGAAGGCATCCAAGTCGATTTTGTAGATGCGTTTCTGCGCATAGCTGATCGCGAAGGCGTAGGCCCACTCGGGGTCGAAAGCGATGTCGGTCATCTCTTCACCAAGGGCCAGCGAATCGATCACGGCCTCTGCTTCAGCATCAATGCGCACAAGCAGATCCGTGCCATCATCGACAGTCGAGCGGTTGATCCCATAGATCCACCCTCGCTTCAGGTCGGCATCCAGTTGGACCAGATTGAGCGAGTCGACCTGTAACGAAACTGGAATGAGCACCGTCGTACCCTGCGTCTCAAGGCGCACCTCGCCACGTAGAAACACCGGCTGGGTGAAGACCTGCGACACGCTGAGTTCGATCGTCTGCGCCGCGGTGCCGGAAAGTGCCGAAACTTCCAGCCATTCGGGCGACTCCGTAATCGCCCAGTCAACCGTCGCGCCCAGTTGGGTCGGTTCAATACGCAGCGAGGCACCCACCTCAGGAAGCAGCCCCTGAAGCGCATGCAGTGCGATGCGCTGAGGCTCGACCTGAACTTCCGGCGGCAAGACCGTTGCCGTAATGGGAATCACCCGCTCTACGCGGCCATCCAGTGTGGTGCCCGCCCGCAGCCGGTACGCATAGACACCTGGATCGAAGGCTCCGGCATTGAAGTTCAGTTCCAACTCGGTGCTTTGGTTGGGCCCAAGCACAAGGTCGGTCGGTTCGACGGTCACCAAGCCACCCCCCTCGCCAATCACCTCCAGAAACTGTTCCATAATGGCCAGTGCCTCATCGTCGGAGACACGCCCACCGGACTGGCTCGCGAAGAGCATGTAGTAGATGCGATTGACGCCCTCCAGATTTTCGAGTTGTTGCAGCCCGTCGTTGGTGTGGGTGGCGATAGTCTGCTCGGCCAGCCCATTATCACGAATGAGGATCAACTGATTGACCGAGGGATCCCTAGCATCGAAAACCCGCTTGAAAAAGCCCAGGTAGCGTACCCCTCCGCGGCGCACCTCCAAAACGGAAGCTTCCGCAGAGCCCGATCCATCAGCGCCCAGGTTGCCCGTAATCCGAAACTCCTCGAGTTCGGAAATATCCCCGGCGAACACGAACAGCCCCGGAAACTTCCGGGTGAAGTAGCGGCCATCGGGGCCCAGCCAGTTGTTTTCAACAATAGCTGCGTTTTGATAGCTTAGAGGGCCTCCGCGATCGGTGCGCAAGGAATTGCCACCATCGAACATGTCACTGCCACCGTCGCTGATACTAGTGCCCGACACTCCATCTGAGAAGTTGAAGCGGTTGGGAATCAGACCATTGATCGAGGCAAATCCCAAATTCAGGGCCTCGCGGACATCTTCAAGGGCCGGGGCTTCGCTTGCATTTGCCGCGCTCCAGTCACCACCAAAACCTTCTACCTCTGCCAACCGTACCTGGCGGTACACGTGCAAATCGCTTTCAAGTGTCTGGGACTTTTCGCCGTTTGTGAGCGTCTCATCGCCCAAGGGCTCGCTTCCGCCAAAAGTCGCACTGCGCTGCAGGACGCAGCTCTCAACGGTGTCGGCCGCCTCGATGCCCAAAGTAAACGGTACCGCGAAGGGCGTCTGGTTCGTCAAGGTAACCGTCCGCGTCACCGTTTGCCCAACGCCCAACGCTTGCGTGACTGAGGCCGGCGCGAGTTCGAATTCGATGGCCTCGGCTGAAAATCCGGAAAGCACGATAGTCATCTCGCCCGAGGTATCCCCGGCCACGTAGTCAAAGGTCAGCGAGCCGGAAGAGGTACCTGTTTGCTCAGGAGCGAACCGGATGGTCCAGTCATCGGATGCGTTTGGCCCGAGCGTCAGCGCAGCGCCCTCGAGCAGCGTAAAGCCATCGCCTTCGATCTGAGGTGCCCCGACTTCAATGGATCCGAAGCCCAGATTTTGCAGCGTCAGCGGCAGCGTATTGTCCAACCCCAGAAATACATTGCCAAAATCCAGCGCATCGGGTGAGACATGCAGTTCAGGCGCGGGGGTTCCCGGCTCAATCGAGGAAGGGTTGGCGACGATGCGGAAATTGTCCACTCCGGTGCGCGCGGAAGTCGTCGGATGTGACTGGTGCAGCCGCAAGCTACGGGCCTGCTGCCAGGAGAATGGAGCGCTTCCAAGCAGTTCCCCGTCCTGCCACAGGCGTACTTCTCCCTGTGAATAATAGATGTCGTAGCGATAGGTGCGCCGAGGCTCAAACGTACCTGGAGGGGTACTGATGTTAAGATTACTGCCTCTGATCGAGCCGTTCGCCTGCCAATACAGATTTCGCACCGTGGGGCTGTCAAAAAGCAGCTTGAACACGGTCGGATGCGTTTCAAAATACACATCGAACGAGACAAGGTAACTGGCGTCGGCAAAGCTAAGCAGAGCAAATTCCAACTGCTCGTAAAGCCCGCAACAGGCGCTTTGTCCGCCTTGCATTTCCAGCGGCTGAGCCAAAAGCGCGCCGAGGCTTGAACGTACGTACGGGTCACCAAAATTGATCCTCGAAGGACCTGCTGGAGCGCCTACTCTGAGCAGTTGATTGACCGTATGCGGCGGCGTGCCCATATCCACGTTAAATAGAACAGTGTCCGCCGCAACGTGCTGTGCCGGAGCAGGCAAAAGCGCGAGTGACGGCGTCACTCCCTCGACTGAAAAACTCGCGCCCGCTGATACGTATTCGGAAAGCGCGGGGGTGGATTCCGTCGCGCCCAGCACGGCCAGCGCAAGCGCGTTCCCATCGAGGTCGGGCCGCTGAGCCAGAAACAGCGTTGCCGCCGCCGACACGTGCGCCGCCGCCATCGAAGTGCCGCTCATCGTGCCGTACCTGTCCTGCGGTAGGGTACTGAAGATATCCCTCCCCGGCGCGGCCAGATCCACCTGAGACACCCCGTAATTCGAAAACGCGGCCAGGCCCCCAGCTGTGTCAGTGGCCGCCACGGCCAGTACGTTGTCGATGGCGTAGGCGGCTGGGTATACCGGCGCTGCGGATAGGCTGCGCGCGTCGTTGCCGGCAGAGGCTACCACCAGTCCCTGGTACTCGATCAAGGCCTCTTGTAGCTGCAAGGAGCTCTGTGGGCCGCCCCAGCTCGCGTTGATGATGGGAATGCCTTTGAGGGTGGCGTAGCGAACCGCCCGAACCGCGTCCGAAAGTACCCCCAAACCGTTCGCATCGAGAAATCGCAAAGGCACGACCGCCGCTTGCGGCACGATGCCGGCCACACCCAGTTCGTTGTCGCGTGCGGCCGCCAGGATACCAGCCACGTGCGTGCCGTGTCCGAAGGCATCCAGTGGCAGCGGATCGTCTTCCAGGAAATCCCAGCCCTGAACATCATCCACGTAGCCGTTGGCGTCGTCGTCGATGCCGTTGTCAGGAATTTCGGATACGTTTATCCAGAGGCCTTGCTGGAGATCCGGATGCGTCGCATCCACGCCCGAATCAATCACCGCCACCGCAACCAGCGGGGACTCCACTGCGGCCAGTGCGCTGGTTTGCGCAAAATCAAATGGCTTGCCCGAAGCCAGGGTCCACTGCTCATGCTGCAGGGGCTCGGTTTTCAACTGGCTGGCGGCCACCACGGCATCGGGTTCAGCGTAAACAGACGTGGACTGCTGCGCCACGAAACCACTGAGTTGCTCCAGCGTCGCGAGCGTGACCGGGCCAGTTGTTTCAAGCCGCCACCAGAGACCGTTGCCGTCTGAGGCCACCAGACGATGGTCCGCCTGTCGCGCCTGCGCGGCAAACGTGTCCCAATCGGAACCCGCGGAACGCCGCACCAGCAGGTGCGAGGCAACCACGGCGCTGGCGCTGGTGATATGTTCCTGGCCCTGGGCATCACGCTCAACCGTCTCCGTCAGGAGTAACTCCGAATACTTGAAGCGAGTGCTCAGCAGCGAACGCCGTTCAAAAAGTTGTGCGCCTGTTGCGCTGGACCCAAGCGCCGACTCAATGCTTTCGACCGTGGTCGAAAGACGTCGCAAAGTCGCGGCAAGCGCGTTCTGCGACGAAGCCACAGGCGCGGGACTCGCCACCGGTGGTACGGTTACGGGCGTCGGCGCAGGCGTGGCGCGTCCGGCCACCGAGGGCATTGGTTGCGCAGCGCTAGAAGATGTCTCCGCAAGCTTGGGTGCGGCGGTCGTGGGCGATGATTCAGTTTCAGGTGCATCCTTTTCAGATGCATGGAAAAGCCCTATATGCAGGGCCAGAAACACGGTGGGCACTGCCAGCGTTAACACCGACAAACTCCAGAAAATTCGTTTAGGACTCATGGCAGTTGCAGCATCGGGGACCAATTAGGGACAGTCACCCGCGTGCGTCTTAACGATGATGTAAATGACACCGTCACATCAATCTTTCTGTCGCTAAGATCCGGTGGCAAAGCCATGAATCAGCAGTGCTAATGCAGCCAATTCCATGTGATTGTTAGGTGTCTGACAGGTACACCTACCCGAACCGTGCAAAACCCGAAACCGTCATCCTGCGGCACCCGATGGCACCTCGAGAGACGCGTCACCATCGCGTGCCAAAGCGCTCGGCTAACTGAGGTGTTGCGGTGCGCAGCTGTGCTGCACGCGGCTGCGGCGCAACGCCAGCAGCGCCACGACCCCCAACGCGGCCCAGGCGTACGCGGCCGATTCTGGAATCACCGTGCTGCTTGGCACGAAAGCCACCTGCAGCCCAGAACGGTTGCTGCCGTCTGTAAAGATCTCGTCGCCGATTTCCCAGATACGCGCCGTATCCTCTGATCCGGCAACCGATCTGAAAAACAGGCGGTCGCTTTGCGAACGGTATTCGGTGTCCTGATTGGCGATCTCGATTTCTAGCAGGAGGCTGCCTTCAGCTGGGTCGTAGGCGAAGGGATCGTCCAGCACAAAGCTCAGGCTGAAGCTGCCGGCCTCGAGAAGGCCCGAAAAATTCGACTCCTGAAAGACCGTTTGCGGCGTCTGCAGGAAATTCTGTTCTAGGTCGGTTTGCAGGTCCTGCGGGTCAAGACCTATGCCCAGGCGCAGCGTGACGTCGGCCTGATAGAACAAAGACTGCGTGACCTCTCGAGTACCGATATCGAAGCCGTCCTGTAGGAAGAGCGGCTCGAAGGCGACCGCCTCAAACATCAGCGGCTCCGTACCAAAGCTGCTCGACAAAAATGACTGCTGATAACGAACGCCTGAGAGCGTGCGGTCAAAGGGATTGGCGTTGGCCGCAGGGGTGCCGCTGCCCACGTTCAGCGCTTCGGCAAAGGCACCAGCCGGCACCCACAGGGCCAGCGTTGCGACGGAGGCAGACAAAAGAAGCGAAGGACGTTTCATGTAACAGTCGGAAAAGAAACCAGGAGGTGACGGGACGTTGGACTGGTCCAGTAGCTACCTGCTGACGCCTAGCAAAGACAACCCCAAAGTATGATGCAATGAGGGATACAGTAAGCGCCCACGATTCGCCGAAAACTTGCAGCAGCCATTACATTTTCTTATTCATGCGCGCATGGGCCTGCTTGAGAATAATCCAACCAGCGCCTGTGGCGGAATCTGACCTGGCAAAGAAAAAAGGGCTCCTCCCCCACAGAGGAGCCCCCTTATCTATCACCCCTTTAGGATGGATCATGCCCTATCCCAAAAAGCGTAATCCTTCCCTGACGATGCGGGTACACGACCCCATGTCTGATCTCCTTTTCGGGCTAATCATGCGTTGGTTTAGATGAAGGTCTCCGGGCGGTGGGCTTTTTACCTTTTTTTCAGGAAGTACCTACAAAGACTCAGATCCGAGCGCGGTGCCTTCGATGGGGCTATTGACATTTGCCCGTCACGCGCGCGGGATGGTCTTCACGTGATCCGCCTGCCACGAAGCCCCACTTTTTTTCGCATCCTTTTGGCCATCAGTTGCTTTCTGTGGTCACAAGGTACTTTTGCCCAAACCGAGACCGCCCCCGTCGACGCCTCGGAGGACCTCTTCGCCCCGTCTACCGGAAGTTATCAGCGCGGGGAGTTTCTGCCTTCGATCACAAGTGATGCCGTCTGGCCCAGCCCCGAAACCGTTGCCTCTGGCCGTGATAATCGTGCGATCCGCCTGTTGGGGCTGCAGGAGGTCATCGACACCGCCCTGGGGCAAAACCTCGGGCTGGCGATTGAGCGGCTCGACCCCGCTGACGCCCGCGACAATGTCCAGGTGGCGCGCGCGGATTTCGACCCCAGTCTGAGCTTCTCCACCGCCCGCCGCGAAACCCGCAGCCCACCCTCCTCCACCGCGCTGGACGGTGCCTCCGTCCCCATCACCGAAAACCGTGACTTTGCCGGCAGCGTCACCCAGCGCATCCCCCTGGGCACGGAGCTGACCGCCTCGGCCTCGCTCAACCGCAACGCCAGCAACTCGAGTTTCGCCACGCTCAACCCCGCGCACTTTGCCGAGCTGGGCCTGCGCATTCGCCAGCCGCTGTTGCGCGGGCTGGGCGCCAAGGTCAATCTGGCACCCGTCGTCAGCGCCCGGGCCGCCCTGACGGGCAGCAAACTGCGCGTGCGCGATGAGGTTCTGAACGTCATCGCCGCCACCGAACGCAGCTACTGGACGCTCTCGGCCGCCTACGCCCGGCGCGCTCTGACCCTCTCCAACCTCCGCCTCGCCGAGGAGCTGCTCGAAGAAAACCTTGAGCGCGAACGCCTCGGCGCGGCCCTCAAAATCGATGTCCTGCAGGCCCGGGCCTCGCTGGCCACCCAGCAGGAGGAGCTCATCACCGTCGAAAAGGCGATTGACGAAGCCGAAGACGGCCTGCGCATCCAGATGGGCACGCTCACCGAAACCTCAAACGCCGCCCTGGCGCCCGAAGTCCTGCCCGAATCCGTCCCCGTGTTACCCCAGTTTGGCGAGGCCATCCGCGCGGCCCTCATCCACGATTTGGAAACCGAGGCGCAGTACGCCGAAGTGGCGCGTCGGCTCGTCGACCGCGAATCCGCCGCCAACAACACCCTGCCCGATCTCGACCTCGTGCTCGACGGTGCCTGGCAGGGTCGCGATTCCAGCAACATCCAGGCGGTCGAGGGCGTCGGCCAGGGGGCTGGCTACCGCTGGCGGGCCGCTCTGGAGCTAAGCTTCAACTGGGGGCTGCGACAGGAACAGGCTCGCTTGCGGCAGGCCGATCGGGCCATCGACCGTGCCGAGCTGCGCCTCGCCGACATCCGCCAGAACCTGCTGCGCGAAGTCCGTACCGCCTGGCGCGATGTGGAAGCGGGCCTGGAGCGGCAGAAGGCCGCGTTGCTGGCTGTGCGTCTCAACGCCGAACTCTTCAATCAGGAGCGCGAGCGTTACCTCAACGGGCTTTCGGCCTTTCGCGATGTGCTCGAAGCCCAAAGCGACCTAGACAGCGCGCGTCTGCGCTACCTCGACGCCACCGAGCAACTCGTCAACGCCGACGTCACGCTCTCTCGGCTCGACGGGCGCCTGCTCGAGCGCCACGGCTTCAGCTGGGAAGAAGAAGCCAGCCGACTGGACCTCGGTGCGTACAACGATTCCCTCGACGGACTTGCGCCCCGGCGCGTCTCGGGCGTTTTTTCTGAACCCTCCGCAACCGGTCCGGTCCAAACCGTTTCGGAACTGCAGCCATGAAGTACCTCTTTTACGCCATCATTCTGGCCGGCCTCGGCTACGGGCTTTACTACGCTTACGAGCAGGTCAACGTTGAGACTGAGCCCGACGTCGATCCCGCCGCCCTGACCGATGTCGCCGAGCGCCGTACGCTCCGCGAGGTGGTGCGGGTCAACGGCGAGGTGCGCCCGGTCGTTTCGACTGATGTGCGCTCGGAGATCAACGGGCGCATCGTGAAGATTCACGTCCTCGACGGGCAGCTCGTGGAGCGCGGCGACGTGCTCGTCGAACTGGACCGGGTCTCCCTGGAATCCGAACTGACCGAAGCCCGACGCAATCTGGAAAAGGCCCGCCTGCAAATGGCCAAGTCCAAACGCGATTTCGAACGCCTGGAGCGCCTCAGCGAAAAGGAATTTGCCACCGACATCGAAGTCGCCGACGCCCGGACCGAATTCGAGTTGTCGCGCATTGACGTGGAGGTGGCCCAAACCCGTGTCGAGCGCGCCACCGACAACCTCGCCGAAACGACCATCACCGCGCCGCAAAGCGGGATCGCCGCCAACATTCAGGTCAACGAAGGGCAGGTCATTCAGGGCGCTTCTTCCGTTAATTCCGGCACCACCCTCATGACCATTCACGATCTGAGCCGGCTCTTCGTCGAGACCGACATCAATGAGATCGACATCGCCCGCCTCGACGAGGGCATGAAAGCCGAGGTCACTTTCGACGCCATTTCCGGCGAACGCTTTCCGGCGCTCATCGAACGCATTTACACGGTCGCCACCAATCAAAACAACCAGCGCACCTTTCAAACGCGCATCGCCTTCGAAGCTGACGGCAAGACCATCCGCCCCGGTATCAGCGCAAATGTGGACATCCCGATCGCCGAAGCCGAGGATGTGGTCACCATCACGCTCTCGGGTATTTTCACCGAAGGGGGTACGCGCTATGTGTACGTCATGGAGGATCCGCTCGACCCCGATCCGGAGAAGCGCACGATCCAGACCGGTGTCTCCGACGCCCGCTTCATCGAAATCAAGGAAGGCCTGACCGAGGGCGAAACGGTCAGCCTGGTGCGCCCGGCACGGCTGCGCACGGCCTCCGCCAACGGCCAGCGAGGCTAGGGCCGGCGCGTTCCTCCGCCCATGAGCACCCCTGCCCACACGCAAGCCGATGACGCCCCCATCTTTGAGCTGTCGGCGATCGCCCGCCATTACAAGATGGGCGATTCCACCGTCCGGGCCCTCGATGGCGTCGACCTGAAGATTCAGAGTGGCGACTACGCGGCCATCCTGGGGCCCTCCGGCTCGGGCAAATCCACCCTGATGCACCTGCTCGGCTTCATGGACCGCCCGTCGGAGGGAACGATGCATTTTGAGGGAAAAAATGTTTCCCGCCTGTCCGCGGCGCGCCGCGCCTGGTACCGCAGCAACCGCATCGGTTTCATCTTTCAGGCCTTCAACCTCTTGCCCCGCCTGAGCGTTCTGGACAACGTGCTGCTGCCCCTGAGCTACGCCCGCGCCCACATCGAAAAGCGCAAGGACAAGGCCCTGGAGGCGCTGAGCCGGGTCGGCATGGACCACCGCGCCGGACACATCCCCAACCAGCTCTCCGGCGGTGAACGCCAGCGCGTAGCCATCGCCCGAGCGTTGATCAACGATCCCGCTCTCATCCTCGCCGACGAACCCACAGGCAACCTGGACAGTAAAAATGTCGAGCGGATCATGCAGCTCTTCGACCAGCTGATCCGCGAAGGGCAGACGCTGATCATGGTGACGCACGACCAGAATGTGGCCGACCACACTCACCGCATCCTGCGCATGCTCGACGGCAAGCTCGTTGCCGACGAAGCCACCCGCTCCACCCCCAGCGTCTTCAGCGCCCTCACCAAATAAACCTGTCAACCCTCTCAAAATCAGGCCACCGGTAGCCACTTAAGCGAACCTTACGCATCCATACTTTAGTAACAAAGCACCAAACAACTACGCACCTGGCACTAAGCACCAAGATCAATGTACCAAAAACTAAGCACAAAGTATTAGCACCCTAACAAAACCCCATGCATTTCATCGAAGGCATCGTTAACGGACTCAAGGAGATTTGGGCGCACAAATTCCGCTCCTTCCTCTCGATGATCGGGATCATCCTCGGGGTGGCCGCACTCGTGGCGATGGTGGGCTTTGTCGAAGGGATCCTGCTGGGCTTTCAGGAAGTGTTCGAGCGCACCGGCGGGCTGGAAAAAATCTCGGTGGAACGCCAGGAGCCCCCACCCTATCAGGACCACATCAAGCACATCTCCCCCGGCATGACCATGCGCGACATCGAGGCGATCCGCGAGGCCACCCCGCTGGCCCGGCACGTGGCTGGAGGCCTCAACGTGCGGCCTTGGTGGGCCAACCGTGTGCGCTACAACGGACGCGTTGACTGGGCCTCCATGCGCGCGACCAATCCCGGGCAGTTCCACGTCGACCGCTTCACCATGGCCGAGGGCCGCTTCATCAGCGAACTCGACATGGAGATGGCCGCCAACGTCGTTGTGATCAACGAGCGCATGGTGCGCGACCTGTACCGCAACAACGAGAACCCGATCGGCACGCAGGTGCGCATCGGCGCGCAGAGTTTTACCGTCATCGGCGTGACCGCCGAGGAAATCACCAGCACCGGCAACAGCAGCCGCGCCCTGCGCTGGAAAAACCGCCAGGCCTTCATCCCCATCACTACCGCGATCAAGCGCTTTGAAAACGACGACCAGCTCACCTGGCTGACAATTCAGGTCGACGGGGTCGAGCACATCGACGACCTCATTCTGCAGGTGGAAAACGTCCTGGACACGACCCACCGGGGCATCCGTGACTTTGCCATCACCACCCGCGAGGAGGAATTGGCCGAGCTGCGCAAGCGCGAGCAGACCTTCAAGCTCTCGCTCGGCGGGGTGGCGGGCATTTCGCTGCTGGTGGGCGGCATCGGCATCATGAACGTCATGCTGGCGGTCATTAACGAGCGCATCCGTGAGATCGGCGTGCGCAAGGCCGTGGGCGCGCGCGGCATCGACATCTTCGTGCAATTCATCGCCGAGGCACTCTTGATCAGCGTGCTGGGCGGGTTGATCGGTGCGGCCCTTTCGGTCGGGCTGATCGAGTTGATGCGCACGCTCCTGGCCGATCAGGAGGTCATCATCGTGCTCTCGCCGGTAGCGATGTTCTGGGGCTTCGCCTTCAGTGTGGGCATCGGCATCCTCGCCGGCATCTACCCCGCCATCAAAGCCGCCAACCTCGACGTCATCGAAGCCCTGCGCTACGAGTGAGCCTCACCATTACCGATACAGCCAGAAGCGCTTGGACTCGTTTTGGAAGGTTAGGGCGTTTTGGCGCCATTGGGCCAGATAGCCCTCCACATTGGCCTGGGCGCCGCGGCTGACCAGTTCACGCCACCAGGCCGAGGAGCCGGTGTGCTTATTGAAGGACTGCATCTGGTCCTCGGTGGCGCGGGCAAAGGGGTTGGAACCTGTCAAGGCGCACTCCAGCCGCATCATATGAAAGCTCAGCGCGGTCGGGCGGAAGTCGGTGGTGTCGCTAACCCGCAGATAGAGGTCGGTGTGCAGCCGCGAGCCCTTGCGCCATTGCGTCGGCTTGAGCTCAAGCCCGGCGATACGCTGCCGCGCCAGGGTCGAGGCCAGCCGCTGCCAGTCGAACTGCTTATGCCCCAGCATCCGGAACGGATACGGCGAGCCGATCCCGTGAAACCACCCGCCGATCTGTCCGCCCAGGCCGGTCATCGGGTAGCCCAGCGCGGCCGCCGGAGTCGGGATATAGGGTGAAGTCGGTACGAAAGTGAGGCCGGTTTGCGGCCAACGCATCGAACGTTGCCAGCCTTGCATCGGCACCACCAGCAGGCGCCCGCGCGTGCATACGGCCTCCGGCAGATCCAGCCAGCCGGGCACGTTTTTGGCAACACGGGCGATCTCGCCAATGGTCAACCCGTGAACGTACGGCACCGGGAACGCCCCCACGTAACTGCGCCATTGCTCGTCGATCGGCGGCCCGTCGACCATCCAACCGCCCAGCGGATTGGGCCGGTCGAAGATAACCACCGCAACGCCGTTTTCGAAGCAGGCTTCCATCGCCAGCTTCATCGCGCTGACAAAAGTATAGGAGCGCGTGCCGATGTCCTGCAGGTCGATGCAGAGCACTTCCAGCCCGCGCAGCATGTCGGGCGTCGGTTTGCGAAAATCCCCGTACAGCGAGTACACCTTCAGGCCTGTGCGCGCGTCGATGCGATCCTGCACCGGCGCCCCCGCCTTTTCGTCGCCGTAAATGCCATGCTCGGGTCCGAAGAGCTTGATCAGCCGCACACCCCGGGCCTGCCGCAGGTAATCGATGCTCGAGGCACCGTTGGCCCCGACACCGGCTGGATGCGTCAGTAGACCGACCCGACGTCCCTGCAGCGGCGCAAAACCGTCCTGCGCCATGACGTCCACCCCCGGCAAGACCCGCGCCACCGTCGACGCACGCAACTGGCCCAACGCCTTGAGTGGATGCAGCAGCAGGCCACTGCCCAAAAGCGCCGCCGAACGAACCACGCACCTGCGTGTGCACCTGCCCTCCATGCCCGCTTTTGCTACGGCGTTCGCACGAACCACGCAACGCAAACCCGCCGCGGAAAGCCTGCCGCATGTCAGCTCAACAACGCCTAGGCCTCGGCGGGCGCACCTTTGCGCTCGGGCAACTTCTGAGCTGTTTTGTCCTTGGGCGAGCCCTGTACGGCATGCTCACCGGAAGCTTTCACATCGGTTGAACTGGGAGCCTCCGAAGTTTTGGAAAACGGCGGGTTTGTCTTGTGGATGGTGCCGAAGGGGTGGCTTGTCAGGCGGCGGCCCAGCTTGCGGACCTGTTCCTCCAAAAAACGCATGCGCCGGCGCAATTGGTGGCGTACCACGTAATAAATCCCGTGTGAAACGGCACCCATGAGGGTACCCAGCACCAAGCCGCCCACCGTCAGCGCGCCAAAAAAATATGGCAGCTTGGAGGCGACGCCCTTCTCCTGAAGGTACGCCAGATAGGCACTGGGCGACTCAAAAAACTCCGGAATCTTTTTGATCCACTCCATCACCTTAAATTCCGGAGCGTCGGTAAAGAGCCGCAAAAACCAGTCGCCCACCGCGAAGTCCGCCGCGTAGAGCGGCACAAAGGTCACGGGATTGGTGATCAGCACCAGCGCGACCATCAGCATCAGGTTGGCACGCAAACCCAGCGCGACGATGAACGCGAGCAGGAGCTGAAAGCCGTAGACCGGCAGCATGGCCAAAATGCAGCCTGCGTAGAGCGCCCGCACGACGTACCGCGGGCGGAAGGACCACAGGTAGGAACGTGCCCGGGCTGTTTGCGAAAACCACTTCAGCACGGGGTACCGGTGCACGTTGGCACGACGGGGCAGGGGCCGCAGCAGGCGCTTAACCCGGCGGATGCGCAGGTGGCGGACCCGCTCCAAATTCTTCTCCTCGTGCGTCACCGGTTACCTTCCAAAGAAGTCAATTCTCCTAGCCTCCTAAGCATCGACCGAATCCGACACGTCGCAAGCGCCGAGGATGCGTCGAAGGCGGTTTCACACGCAATTTTCCCAATCGTTACCGAACAAGTCCACCCGAAGTGCGAGCCCACTCGTCAACTGCCGCCGCGAGCAACTCCGGCGCGCGCCGAAAGGCCTCTTTCAACGGCATGCCTTCCGGGGTGATACCCTGACCAAAACCCGTAAGTGACTCGGCCGCATCGCTTTCCAGCTTTCCCGCAAAAACGGACACCGGCTTACCCGCTTGAGAAGCGGCCTCGATGACCGACCCCGGGCCCTTACCCTGCAGGGAGCTCTTGTCAAAGCGTCCTTCGCCGGTCAGTACGACGTCAGCCCGCGCGACCTTGGCCTCAAGGTCCAGCCAGGCGCTGACAAGCGGAAAACCCGGCACCAGTTGAGCCCCACAACCGGCCATGAGGCCAAAGCCCACGCCACCGGCGGCGCCTGCTCCTGGCCGCTCCATCAAGGCGGTGTCGCGCTCGCAAAATGCGCAAAGACGCCGCGCCTGCGACTCCATGAGGGCTTCTAGACGCTTGTAATCGTCGGATTTCAGGCCCTTCTGCGGCCCGTAAATGGCGGTGGCTCCGTTGGATCCCAACAGCGGGTTGTTCACGTCGCAGGCGATGCGCAAGGCGGGCAAATCTACCGGCAGCTGGCCCGCAAAGGCAACGACCCTGGGCCAATCGCCCGGACGGGACGGACTGAGCACCTTGCCCGACTTATCTGTTTGCACCAGCCCCAACGCCTCGAGCGCGCCAAGTCCGCAATCGTTGGTGGCGCTGCCGCCGATGCCCAGCAGCACGGCGTCGACACCCGCCTGAACCGCAGCCTGCAGCAGCTCACCGGTACCGCGCGTGGTCGTCTCCCAGGGACTGCGCTTGTACGCAGGGACCAGTTCCAAACCGCTGGCCCGTGCCATCTCGATGATGCCCAGGGTGCCCGTGGCGGGTAGTTCCAACTGCTCGCGAGCAGCCTGCGGAAGCGCTTCCAACTGCACCTCGCCCCAGGGAGCGGCTCGCTGCTCACCCAGGGGCCCGGTCACCTCGACCTCGTGGAGGCAACCCTCGGCCAGCAGGGTCAGGATTTCGCAAAAGCCCTCGCCGCCATCGGTCAGGGGCGCGACTTCGATTTCGGACTCAGGGACACCGATTTCCGTCAGCACCTGGGCCGCCGCTTCGCAGGCCTGGCGCGCCGTCATGGACTCCTTAAACTTGTCGAAGGCTATCAGTAGCCGCATCCGCACAGGCTAGGCGCTCTCCCGACCAACGCCAGCGCAATGCGCGCCCGGCATAGCCCAATGGTCAGCGCAGGGCGATCGCGACGTGGGCGATGTTCAAAAGCCCGCCCAAACCGATCAGAACGTAAACCGCCTGCGTAAAGCGTCGCGGACGGACCCGGCGCGACAACCGGTTGCCCGTCAAACTACCCAGTAGCGCGCACACACCCAACCCGGCAGACCACGCCAGAATCTCCTGCGTCAAGCCGGGGCCCGCGCCTTCGACCCAGCTCAGACGGATGAAAACTGCCAGAATGAAAATCACCTGGAGGCTCCGTTTGGCCATGCGTGGGTCTGCTTCGCGCGCGTACAGGTACAGCACCAGCGGTGGTCCGCCAGAAGCAAAGCCCCCGCTGATAAACCCGCTGAGCACGCCCATCGGCACGCCCGCCCACTCCGGCAAGCGTCGCAGGCGCGGGCGGCAGAGCCCGTTGATCGCAAACAACAAAAGTACGCCTCCCAGCGTCAACGGAAAGATCGGCTGGTCGCCAGTTTTCAGCACCAGAAAGTAGCCCAGCGGCATGCCCAGCAGCACGCCGCCAAAAAGCCAGGCCACACCCCTCCAGTCGATGCGCGCCCGCCCGCGTTCGGCGGTCATCAGGGTCACCATCGTGATCAGCCCGGTCAGCGTCGCGATGACCGACAGGCGCTCGGCATCGGGCACGTACCAGGTCAGCGTGGCCATCACGAGAATGCCCAGCCCGAAGCCGCTGAAGCCCTGCGTGAAGGCGGCAAACAACACCCCCACCGCCAGCAGCGCGAAGCTCGTCAAACCCGGCTCGGGCATCGCCTAGCTTCAGGGATTTTTACGGCGTATGGCCAAAGGATGGGAGCCTACTTCATATCGAGCGCGGCCACGCCCGGGAGCGTCTTGCCTTCGAGAAACTCGAGGCTCGCGCCGCCGCCGGTCGACATAAACGTCACTTCGCCGGCAAAGCCGCTCTGGTTGATCGCCTTGACCGAATCGCCGCCGCCGATGATGGACACCGCTTCGGCCTTGGCCACGGCTTCGGCCACCGAGAACGTGCCTTTCGAAGAGGCCTCAATCTCAAAGACGCCCATGGGTCCATTCCAGAGAATGGTCTTGGCCCCGGCGACAATGTTGCTGAAGAACTCCATTGTCTTCGGGCCGATGTCGACGCCTTCCCAGCCGTCGGGGATGTCGCCATGGGCGATGCGCGTTTCACCCAGCCGGGCGTTGTCAAAGTCGAGCTTGTCCGTGATCAGATTATCCTGCGGCAGGTGCAGCTTAACGCCTTTCTCAGCGGCCTTGGCCATGGCGCTCTTGGCAACTTCAATCTTATCCGGCTCGGTCAGCGACTCGCCCACTTTCCTTCCCTCGGCCAGCGCGAAGGTGTTGGCCATCGCCCCGCCGATGATCATGGCGTCGGCCTTGTCCAGCAGCGCGTCGATGACGCTGATTTTGTCGCTGACCTTGGCACCTCCGAGAATAACCACAAACGGGTGCTCGGGATTGGCAGTCTTTTCGCCGAGGAACTCCAGTTCCTTCTCGATCAGAAAGCCGGCCACTTTGGGCGAAAGCAGGCGCGCCACGCCCTCGGTGGAAGCGTGCGCGCGGTGGGCCGTGCCGAAGGCATCGTTGACGTAGGCCTCCGCCAGCGAGGCGAGTTGCTTGGCAAACTCCGGATCGTTTTTCTCTTCGCCCGGATAAAAGCGCACATTCTCCAACAGCATGACCTGACCGTCGCGCAGCTCCGCCACGGAATCCTCCACGAGCTTGCCCACACAGTCCTCCACGAACGAGACCGGCATGCCCAGATGGTCCATCAGGCAATCGGCCACCGGCAGCAGGCTGTACTTGGGATTCTTTTGCCCCTTCGGGCGGCCCAGGTGACTCACCAGAATGACCTTCGCGCCCTGGTCGACCAGGTAACGGATGGTGGGCACGGCGGCTTTCACGCGCGTCGCATCGGACACCTTGCCGTGCTCATCGAAGGGCACATTGAAATCGACCCGCACCAGCACCTTCTTGCCGGCGAGGCTCACGTCTTTGACAGTTTTTACAGCGGCCATGAAAATTCTGAAAAAAGGAGGTTCTTGCTCAGGTGAAGCTATTTTTTGAAAAAACGCCGCCCAACCCGTTACTCGGCTGAGCGGCGTTTCACAAAGTATGTATTCGAATAGTCGATACGCCAGGCAGGTGGCGTCTAGAGCAGCTTGCCGATCTTCTGGGTGAGCTCGACGCAGCGGTTGGAATAGCCCCACTCGTTATCGTACCAGCTCACCAGCTTGTGGAAGGTGCTGTTCAAGCCGATGCCCGAGCCCGCGTCGAAAATAGACGAGAGCGGGTCGTGGATGAAGTCGGAGCTCACCACCTCGTCTTCGGTGTAACCCAGGATGCCCTTCAGCGAACCTTCGGAGGCTGCCTTCATCTTCTGACAAATCTCCTCGTAGCTGGTCTCCTTCTCGGTCTTCACGGTCAAGTCGACCACCGAGACCGTGGGCGTCGGCACGCGGAAGGACATCCCGGTGAGCTTGCCTTTCACGGTCGGCAGGACAAGGCCCACGGCTTTGGCCGCGCCGGTTGTGGAGGGGATGATGTTGATGGCCGCGCTGCGCCCGCCCTTCCAGTCCTTGCGGGAGGGGCCGTCCACCGTCTTTTGCGTGGCCGTGTAGGAGTGCACCGTGGTCATCAAACCTTCGACAATGCCGAAATTATCCAGCACCACCTTGGTGATCGGGGCCAGGCAGTTCGTGGTGCAGGAAGCATTGGAAATGATGTGGTCATCGGCGGTCAGCGTGTCGTCGTTGACGCCCAGAACGACGGTCTTCAAATCGCCTTTGCCCGGAGCCGAAATGATCACCTTCTTCGCGCCGGCATCCAGGTGCCCCTGGGCAGCCTCGGCCTGGGTGAACAAGCCCGTCGACTCGATCACGATGTCCACACCGTGACCCTTCCAGGGAAGGGCTGCCGGACCCTCACGCACGGAGAGCGATTTGATCGTGTGCCCGTTGACGATCAGCGTGTCCTCGTCCGGAGCCTCCACCGTGCCGTTGAAGCGTCCCTGCACCGAGTCGTACTTGAGCAGGTAGGCCAGATTGTCGGCCGGGACGAGGTCGTTGACCGCGACCACCTCGAACTCGCTGCCGAGGAGGCCCTGGTCCACCAGGGCACGAAAGACGAGACGGCCGATGCGACCGAAACCATTGATTGCGACTTTGATTGCCATTGCTTTGCGTGCTGTTCTTGGGTTCGCGACGCTGTCGTCCTACCGGTGCTAAGGTGGCAAGTTGGCGGGACTTTCGGCAGCGTCGTGCCGTGAAAGGATGGGCAGGCTTGAGCCACCCCGCAGCGTTGGCAAGCCAGAACACCGCAATATGCCGCCGCCGCGCACCGCGCATTAGCCCGGCTTATGCGCTAAACTTTGATTTTCAAGAAATTGTAACTTTTCGAACCGGTCACAATGCTCTGCGGATATGCTTGTTATTGAGCTTATCATTTTGATCGCGCTCATCCGTCTGCAACTTGAGATGGAGACTACTCAATCGGCAGTCGTTATAGCAGGGATTTATACAACCTGTCCTGGCTTGCTCGCTTTACTGATGGGAGCTGCCTTGCTACCTGTCCTCTTGGTGATGGCAATTGTATTTGGCATCTCGTGGGGCTATTTCTGGCTAATTAAAAAGTATCAAAGCGCCGGTCTACTATGGTGGGCCATCGTCGTCGCTGGAGCGGTCCCAATTTTGCTTGGGCCCCGATTAATTTAATTAGCTAGGCCCCTCACCGGCTCACCCACAGCCCGCAGCTCACTCGGGGCAACTCCAGGCGGTCCTCGCGCCAGCGAAAGCACGCCTTGCCTAGCCCACTGGGCAGGAAGCGCTCGTGGTCGGCCACCTGGGTGAAGTCCGCGGCCCGCAAATCGCCGACTTCAAAGGTGATGCCGTGCTCGTGCGGGTTGACCGCATAGAGCAGCCGCTGGTGCCCCATCGAGCCGTCCGCGTTGATCAGCACAGCCACCGAAGAGGTATCGTCGACCCAGAACCAGCGAAAGTACTCCGGCCCCGGGCGCGCTTCCAAGCGAAGCAGCTTCCCCAGCGAGCCCTGCCGAAAGGCGATCCACTCGCGAAAGTACGCGTGCGTGCCCGGATACTCGGTGATGCGTCCGTACTGCAGGGCGTTGATGTCGCCGCGCTGGTAGGTGTTGTTGATGCCCTGCTTGGAGCGCAAAAAGTCCTGCCCCTGGGCCAGCATCGGAATGCCGATTGAGATGAACAAGAGCGAGCACATCAGGTGTGTGCGCCGGCGGTCACGCGCGGTCGGGAAGTCGCCGTTGTGGTCGCGGTTTTCGGTGATGCGGTCCAGCCAGCAGCGGTCGTCGTGGCTCTCAGTGTAGTTAACCGTCTGCGCCGGCCAGCGTGCCAAGTGGTCCGGTGAACCTGACAGGAAGTAGATAATGCCGTCGCGGTTGCCCTGCGCCCGCACGTATTTGCCGATGAAGTCGCGGTACCCATCATTCCATGACGAGAAACCGGTGTGGCGTAGCGCGTGGCCGATGTGCCCGCGGAAGCTCCATGGTTCGGCGATCAGAATGATGGAGGGCTTGACCGGCTTGAGCGCGATCTCGATGTCCCGCAGCACGTCCACGCCCATCAACTCGGCCAGGTCGAAACGGAAGCCATCCACGTCGTAGGTTTCGATCAGGTGGATCAGGCTGTCGATGATGAGGCGCTTGGACATCGGCGCGTGCGCCTTAAAGTCATTTCCGCAGCCCGACCAGTTGGCCAGGTTGCCGTCGTGGTCCGTCTCAAAGTAGTACTGCTTGTCGATAAAGAGCAGGTGGTTGGGCTCGCCCACGTGGTTGTAGACAACGTCCAGGATCACCGCGATGCCCGCTTCGTGAAACGCCTCCACCAGCTGCGCGAACTCTTCGACCTGCGAGCCCTTTTCGGGTGCAAGAGCGTATGAGCTCTCTGGCGAAAAATAATTGTTCGTCATGTAACCCCAGTGGTAATCCTCGGCAGTGGGATTATCAAACTCCTGCACCGGCTGCAACTCGACGGCGTTGATTCCCAGCGTGCGCAGGTAGCAGTCCGGGTCGCGCAACCACTTTGTGAGCCCGCTGAAGCCCTGGCGCTGCGCTGCCTCCAGCTCAATCGGCGCATGCTTCATCAAATCGCGTACGTGCGCTTCCAGTACGATCAAATCGTGCCAGCACGGCGGTTCGTAACGCCGCCGGATCTTCGGCAGCTTCGCGCGGTCGAAGATGATGCCCGGGCCCTCGCGGCCAACCGTCGCAATGGCGTACGGATCGAGGATAGGAAAGGTGGGATCGAAGTGGCTCATGCGCCCACGACTGCGCCCATCGACAAAGAAATGGTAGTAAGCCCCGTGCAGGTTTTGGGGGATCGTAACCTCCCAGGTCATGTCCTCGAGCCGCTCCAGCGCATGCCGCTGACAGATCTCGCCGACTTTTTCATAGATGCCCACCTCGACGGAAGAAGCCCGCGGTGCAAACAACCGGAAGGTTGTTGTCTCGTTGTGCACGAGTGCTCCCAGCGGGCGATCCGAGACAATCTCCCCAACCAGCTCGCCAAAGGCGATGTTGACGACCTCCGCGTAACCGGCCTCGACCCAAAAAAGCTGCGTGATGCCACTGAAGGCGTTCAGCCCTTTTTCCGGCTGAAAATAAAACACGTTCTGGCCGGTGCGATCCGCGCGCAGTTCAAAGTTGTGCGAACCGCTCCGATCGGGCTCGCGGTTGGGGGCATCCTGCGGCACCTCCAGCCACACGTGCGTGTCGGTCACAAACTTGAACTGATGCGGCCCGCCGGTAAACACTTTCGTCTTTGGCACTTTCAACACCAGCACGTCACGACCGCGCATGCGGTCCCAGTGCAGGCGCCATTCATCACGTCCGACCGGGTTCTCCCAGTGGTTCCAACTGCCGGCCACGTAGGTGGCTTCGTTGTGCAGATCGTTAAAGTTCGGGTAGTCCTCGGGGCGCAGCAGAAAGACCACCTGATCGCGTTGGACAAAGTAGGCCGCCATCTCCCCGAAGAGCTGCGGCGGGGCTTTCAACAGGCTCGGGCGTTCAGTGCCGGCCTCGTCAAGAAAGATGGGCGTCGGCAGCCAGCGATACGTCCAGTCGAGGTTTAGGACGATCAGGCCCCGGTCGCGGGTCTCCCAGACGGCCTCCAGGATTTTCGGCGGGCGTTCCGGAGCTTCGGGCGTGGAGGTGCTCGCATTGACGGAGGATTCAGGCGGACTTTCCAAAGACATTGGCAAAAAACAAAACAAGGTGCGTGCGTGCGATACCGTCGAATCGGCCTGTAGGCGATTTGCTTCAGCGCGTGGTTGCGTGCAACGTTTCTGATTGTTTCCGCAGGCAACGAACCGCCAGAAGATTGATCTTTGCGGAGCATGGGAAGAGCGATGACGCATGACGACACCAAAAAAATTCTGGTGGGGCTTTCCGGGGGAGTGGACAGCGCCGTGGCTGCCCTGCGCCTGAAGGAAGCCGGTCATCACGTGTGCGGGGCCTACATGCGTACCTGGATGAATGAGGAGGGCAGTGACATTTTTGCCGACTGTCCCTGGGAGCAGGACATCGCCGACGCCGAAGCCGTCGCCCGGCACCTCGGCATTGACTTTGAAGTGATCAACCTGATCCGCGACTACCGCGAGCGCGTCGTCGAGTACATGGTCCAGGGCTACCAGCGCGGCACCACGCCCAACCCCGACATCATGTGCAACCGCGAAATGAAGTTCGGCGTCTTTCTGGACTACGCGCTGAAGCAGGGCTTCGATGGCGTGGCCACCGGGCACTACTGCCGTCTGGACCGCGCGAACGATAGCACGGTCCGCGTACTCGAAGGGCGCGACAAGAACAAGGACCAGAGTTACTTCCTCGCGCTCGTGCAGCAGGCGCAGTTGCAACGCGCGCATTTTCCGGTGGGCGAACTGGAAAAAACCGAGGTGCGCGCAATCGCCCGCCGCGCCGGCCTGCCCAACGCCGAAAAGAAAGACAGCCAGGGCATCTGCTTCCTGGGCAAGGTCGACATCAACGCCTTCCTGCGCCAGTACATCCCGGATCGCCCCGGTGAGATCGTCCGTTCCGATGGCACCGTTCTGGGCCAGCACCACGGGCTGCACCACTTTACGCTCGGCCAGCGCAAGGGCATCGACATCCCCTCCAACGCCGACTTCGAACACTACGTGGTTGTCGCCAAGGACTTCGAGGCCAACCGCCTCGTGGTCGCCTTCGAATCTGAACGCGCGCCCGAGCTATGGCGGACCGAGTTTACCCTGCACGACCTTAGCTTCACCGGTCCAGCGCTGCACCAGCCAATCGATCTCCTGGCCAAGCCCCGCTACCGCGATCCCTCGCAGCGTATCCATTTTTCACCGACGCAAAACAGCTCTGCCCAGATCCGCTTCGAAGCGCCGCAGCGCGCCCTCGCCCGTGGCCAGGTCTGCGCCCTCTATCAAGGCGAACAGCTCCTCGGCGGCGGCTTCTACACTTGAGCATTGTCAGTCGTAGCGCCCTATGGCCTTCAAGCCCAAGTGCTCACAGTAAGGCTCAAATTCCCGATCTTGATGCAAAAGCTGCCATTCGTTTCGAATACATGCACTGGCTATCAAAGAATCGACCGTGTTACGTGTGATTACGCCCAGCACACGAAGTTGACGGTATTTTAGAGCCGCCTCAATCGCAGCGGGCTGCCCGCCAAGAGGAACCACATGATTTAAGAGCATCAGCCTTAGACCCGTCTCAAAATCTTTTTTATGCCGAAACCCTTGAAGCACTTCCGAGGGAATGAGGTCGCCTATTAAAACTTGCTCGTTATGGAGGATAGCCGCGAGATGATCTGCCTGCCAAGAGTCGGTCCCGTTGAAGAAAGCAATCCAGACACTGCTATCGACTAAAATTATCCCGACGCATCGCCTCCAAGTCCCCTTTCCATTTCAGCTTCCCTCGAAGGTTCAAATGCCTTTCCAGATTTTTCAGACTCGCCACCAGCTTGTGGCCTTCCTCGACTGGGGCACGCTCGGGGGCATCGGGGCGCGCTTTTTGGGCCGCCGCCATGATCATGGCGACAATTTCCACGTTGGTGCGTACGTGTATAAAATGACAGTTTATACGCAACGGTCAAGCCAGGCACTTCCCGCCGTGGCTACATCCAAACGACGGTAAACGAACTTACCCTACCCCGCTGGCACCGGCGATTGCGTGCCCGAGGCTTCCTTGGAAGTTTCCGCGCTCGCCGAAGCATGCTTATCCGACACTGCGGCAGCCGGCTTGGTTTCGCCCGTCTTGGCAGCCGGCTTGGTCGTCCCCGCTTTCTTCGGAGGCGCGGTCTTGCCGCCTTTTTGCGCTGGCGCGGTTTTGCCGCGCTTGTGGAAGGGCATCTCGCTGACCGGGATGACGTCCTCCATGTCCGGCGGAACCGTCGTAATACACTCTTCCATCGTCGAGGTGCCTGCCCGGACTTTCATCATGCTGTCCTGGTGCAGCGTGGCCATGCCGTTCTTCACGGCGATTCGCTTCACGTCGGCGGTCTCGCGCCCTTCGTTGATCGCCTGCACGAGTTCTTCGTTGGTCAGCATCATCTCGTGGATGCCCACCCGACCCTTGTAACCCGAGCCGTTGCAGGTAGAGCAGCCGTTGCGGTTGGCCCGGTACACCGACTGCGGGGCCAGCGAACCCAGGGCGCGCTGGAGAATCTCCTGCTCGCGCCCCTCGACTTCGTAAAGCTCCTTGCAGGTCTTGCAGACGCGGCGCATCAGACGCTGGGCGCATACGCACAGCAGGGAGGCCGAAATCATGAACGGCTCGATCTCCATGTCCGTCAGGCGCGCAACCGTGCCGGCGGCGTCGTTGGTGTGCAGCGTCGAAAAGAGCAAGTGACCGGTCAGCGCCGCTTCCACCGCAATGGACGCCGTCTCGCGGTCGCGAATTTCCCCGACCAGAATCACGTCCGGGTCCTGACGCAGAAACGCACGCAGTGCCGCCGCGAAGGTCAGGCCAATTTTGCGCTGCATCTGCATCTGGCAGAGCCCCGGCAGGGTGTACTCGATCGGATCCTCCGCGGTGCGGATGCACACATCCGCCGTGTTGATTTCGTTGAGCGCCGAGTACAGCGTCATCGACTTACCCGAACCGGTCGGTCCGCAGTGCAGAATCATGCCGTAGGGACGGGTGATGATCTCGCGGTAACTCTCCAGATTGCTCGCCTCGAAGCCCAGCGCCTCCAGCGGTAGCGTCGACTTGCTCTTGTCGAGGATACGCATGACCACGCCCTCGCCGTGGTTGAGCGGGGCGGTCGAGACGCGCAAGTCAATGTTGATAGGCTTCTTGGTAAACTGCTTAAAGACGATGCGCCCGTCCTGGGGCAGGCGGCGCTCGGCGATGTCGAGGTTGGCCATCACCTTCAGGCGCGCCAGCAGCGCGCGCGAGATTTTCACCGGCACGGTCAGCTTTTCCTGGCAAACTCCATCCACACGCACGCGCACGCGACAGTCCTTCTCGAAGGGCTCGATGTGAATGTCGCTCCCGCCCGAGTAGTAGGCGTCCTCGATGATACGATTGGCTAGCTGGATGATCGGCGCGGCTTCCTCGGCCTCGCCATCGCCATCGAGTTCGGCCTCGTCCATGGAGAACTCCAGGTCGAGCGCTTCCACCACGTCCCCGTAGCCTTCGGTGGCGTGTTCGGCCGAGTCATCGACCTTCAGGAAGCGGTTGATGTCGGCTTCATGCGCCAGGAGCATGTGCACCTTGCGGCGCGTCATTTCTGACACCTTGTTCGTGACCGCGGTGTTGAACGGGTTGGTGACCGCCAGAACGATGTAGCCAGCGGTCATGCCCACCGGCAGCACCTTGTTCTCCTCGCAAAAATCGTGGTCGAGCTTTTCAAACGTGCGCTCGTTGGTCGCGAAGAAGCTCGCCGCGAACGGGCTCATGTTAAAGGCCCGGCTCTTGGCCACCAGCAGCTGAAACGCCGAGACCTTGAACTCCTCGTTGAGCACCTGGTCGAGTTCGCTGCCTGAAAGCTCGGCCTTGCTCGAAAGCACGGATTCCGCCTGCTCTTCGCTGAGCAGATTCAGGTCCCGCAGGTTCTGGACAATCGAGGCTTGGAGGCGAGGCAGTACCATGGTCGGTTCGGGCTACGGAAGCGGCGCAAAATCGGGCCACCCAATTTCAAATCGGACCTTTGCCCATAAAACTGAGCCGCGAATCCATCCGCGCTAAAACGCTACTGCGTCAGCGAGGGAAAGAGCAGCGAGGCGGTCACGTCCGCTTCGGCCTTCACCTCGGCTTCGGCAGTCAGCTCGCCCAGCCGGTCCGGCTCGGCCCGCTGGACCTCCGCCAGCACCGCCCGCTGCCGCTCGGTCAGCCCGGTGAGCAGCCGGGCGTCGGCCCGCGCGCCATTTTTCAAGCCAATGGCCTGCGCCACCGCAGCCGCCTCGACCGGAGCGGAGAGTCCCTCCCCGGCCAAGCGCTCGATCACCGTCGACAGCTCGGTGTAATTGCCCGGCCAGTCGTACAAAAGCAGGCTCGCTACGGCGGCATCCGTCAATTCGACCGGCGCCTCCGTGTTTGCCGCCACCAGCTGCTTAAAGGCGTAGGTGGCCACATCTGCGGCGCGATCGCGCAGCTTCGGGAAGCGCAACGAATGCTTCTCCAAAAAGCTCATGTAGTCCGCGTCCAGGCCTTCCTGCGGATTGGTCAGCCAACTCGGATGATATGCGTAAATAAAGTACGTGTTGTCAGCTTCCGGCAGTTCAAATTGCCCCTCGTTTACGAAATCCAGAAAGATGGGCAGCTCCTCCTCGCAGAGCCGTTCGATTTCAGTAATCACAACCACTGGCACGAAGGGCGCCTTGCCCGCCTTCTCCCGGATGGCCTCGCGCACGCGCGGGTCGGACAGCTCACGCGCGGTAAAAATCAGCTCACCAGGCGTTTTCAATCCCTTCCAGGCGCTCAGCTCGTGCGCCAGCAACGAGACTTCCGCGCCATCGGGCACCTGCAAAAAGATCTGCTTTTCCTTGGCCAGGCGTTCGTGAAGCCCCTGTAAAAACGCCTGTGCGGCCCCGGACTGGTCGCTGAAAAACTGGCTCGGCGGGTAGGTTTTTTCCCCCTTTCCGCTGCCGCCTTCGCCCGTGCCAACATCGTCGGAAATCTCCACCGGCGAGACAAACCGCCCCACATACTCGACAAACGAATCGACGTTCAACGGCTTTTCGAGCACCAGTGTGACGCCCATGTTCGCCACCTTAACCAGTTCAGGCGTGTTCATCAGGCCCGAGACCAGGATCACCGGCAACTCTGGCTGCACTTGGCGCGCGCGCGCCAGAAAGTCCGCCCCGTCCATCACGGGCATCTTATAGTCGGAGATGACAAGCCCGTAGCCCTTGTCCTCCAGCGCTTTCAGCGCCACCTCGGGACGCGTGGAGGAATCGACAACGAAATTGTGCTGCTGCAGCAGCTTCTGCAGCATGTCCGCGTAATTTTCTTCGTCATCGAGAACGAGGATCTTTTTCGGACGTGACGGCATGTAAGATGATCGGCGTGACAGCCGGAGGAAGCGACGTACCCCGCGCGCTCTCCGGAAATTGGGGACCCGCGCACGGATTTTCCGGCGGATCTGCGTTCAAATTCGGTTCAGGCATAGGGATAAATCGACCACCAAAGCCTCACCTTTACGGCGAGCGCCTGTCTGGCCCACCGGTTTATGCACGCATCTGCCGCAAATCCTGGGCGGCGGAGCCATTTCTCAGGCACCTTGCAGGCTGACCGGACGCGCCACCAGGGTCTGCATCAGCGACTCTTCCACACCCAGGGTCTCACGCGCTGCGTCCCAGTCCCCGCCTTTGAGCACCAGCACAGCCGAGGCGTACTCCCGGCGCCAGGCGTCCAGGTGTTCACGCAGACTGGTCACCTCTTCGAGCAGCGGCACCGGCAAAGGTGTCTCCGCGGTGGCGGTTTCAAAATGATCGGGCAGCAGCATAGTGCCGTCGGAGGCGGCCAGCGCGGCCAGTACGGCCGTGCGCAGCTCGCGGCAGTTGCCGTCCCAGGGTTGTTGGCGAATGAAGTCGGCGGCGTCTTCGGTAATCGTGCAGGGGCCTTCCAGGCCACGCTCAATGACCGCCTCGCTCAGATAACGCTGGGCCAGCAGCGGAATGTCTTCCTTCATCTCCCGCAAGGGAGGCACGCGTATTTCGGCGGTGCCGATCAACAGGTACAACTGGTCGTCGATTTCCCCGCGATCGTACAGTGCGTCGACCTCCTCATTTAGGCAGAAAATCAGCCGGGGCGCTTCGGCCAGTTCCTCAAAGATACCGTCCTTTTTGGCGATTGAGGCGATCAGGTCCTTCTCGGCTCCGCAGAGGATCTGCGAGTCCAGCAGGACCAGCGTAACGCGCTTTTCGCCGCGTTGTTCGGCTTCCAGGACCGAGGCTTTCAATGCTTCCGCGTCGCAGGCGTCGCGCTCCAAAAAGAAGAATTCGTGAGTTTCCGCGTCGCTAAAGTTGACCAGGTCTTGTGCCACCGCCTTGAAGGGAGTGCCCGATTCTCCAATGATCACCAGATTGCTCTTGAAGTCTTTTAGCCCGTGGAAACGCCGGGCAAATTCCGCCGAAGCCTTCGAGCGGCAAGGCAGACTCTGAAAGGGAAAGCCCAGGTTGTGCTGAAAGGCCGCCACTTCGCCTGTTTCCTCGGCCTCGTCCGTTGCAGGCGGAGGGGCCGCGGACTGCTCCAAAATGGCGGCGGTGCGCTTAAGCAGCGAAAAAACATTCAGCGGTTTAAGGAACACCCCACCTACGCCATCGCGGATCAGCCCGCGTATCGTGTCGTTGTCCAGAAAGCCGGAAACCATCACCACCGGAGTCCCCGGGGCGACCTCCTTCAGCTGCCGGATGAAGTCCTCGCCGCTCATCCCCGGCATCTGCTGGTCGGTGACGACAAGGTCGTAGGGGTCCTGACCAAAAATCTCCAGCGCCTTGCGGGGATTCATCTCCGAAGTCACCTCATAATCCGCCTGGCTGAAGATATCGGTCAGCAGGTGATTAAAATCGGCGTCATCGTCCAGTATGAGAATGCGTCGGGGCATGGGAAACCAACTAGTAAATTCGTCCGCAAAACCTTGGAGTTTCGCGAAAAAGCGTTCTCAGCGCAGCACAAGCGGCAGCGAGTGCCCTCAACCGGCCTCCGTGGCTGCCTCCTCAGACGCGGCTTCTTCGCCCTCGCCCAGGCCTTCTTCGCTCTCGATGGCCAACTGGAGCGCCTCGAGGGATTCGGCGATACTCGCCATCGGGGCCACAAACCAGATGATTTCGCCTTCCAGCAGCTCCTGCCAGTATTTGCGAGCCGGGTCACTGAGGTAATAGCTGGTGGCCAAAAAATGAAAGCCCTCGCTCGAATCGAAAGGCACGGTCTGCGTGGCCCAGCACGAACCCAGATCCCAGACCGGATCCTCCATCCGTGTTAAATCGTAGCTGGAAAGCTCCATCAGCCCGATTCCGCTCTCCTCCAGAATCCGCTCAATCAGGGCATCTTCCTCGAGCGACTGCATGTCGAACATCAGGATGTTGAGCAGGCTGGCCTGACGCAGATCCCCGCTTTTGATGATCTCCAGCAGTTTTGCGTTCGCATTCTCAAGGTCGGAGACCTCGATCAGGTTCCGCTCGACCAGGGCCGACCCCAGAAAGCGGTTGCTGCGCATGACGAGTGGGCGATGTTCTTCCATGAAACGTGAGGCTTGAACGTGCGAGCGGCGTCACCCTCCTCAATCGTCCACCCAGCGCCGATCCTAAGTCGCGGGCACATCCTCAGCCGCGTGGAGCCGCAAATTGACGCTTTCGCGGCAGCCTACTGGGGATCCTCGGAGGCGGCGGGCTCGGTAACTGCCGCGGCAGCGGTTCGCTCAAACAGAAGTTCGCGCAAGTGCGGCAAGCCTTCGCCCAGCAACCCTGAGATGCCCACAACCGTCTCCGTCGGAAGCGCTTGCCGAATCTTGTCAAAATGCGCCTGCGCCTCGGGCTCATCCAGCTTGTTCACCGCCACAATTCGCGGCTTTTCAACCAGCGCTGCTCCGTAGAGCTCCATCTCACGAAGTAGCTGATAAAAATCCTCCAGAGGCTCACGTCCGTCCGCACCCGCGCCATCCAGCAGGACCAGGAGCAGCGCGCAGCGCTCGATGTGACGTAAAAAACGGTGCCCCAGACCCCGGTTCTCGCTGGCCCCTTCCACCAGCCCCGGGATGTCGGCCAGGCGGATCGTGCGTTCGCCCGAGGTATCTCGCAGCACGCCAATTGTCGGGATCAGGGTCGTGAACGGGTACGCCGCCGTCTTCGGACGCGCGTTGCTGAGCTCGCCCAGCAGCGTCGACTTGCCGGCGTTGGGGAAGCCCACCAGGCCGACGTCAGCAATGGACTTCAATTCCAGCCGATAAACGCCCTCCTGCCCGGGCAAGCCGGGCGTTGTCTTGCGCGGGGCCTGGTTCACGCTCGATTTGAAAAAGGCGTTACCCTTGCCGCCCGCCCCGCCTTCCAGAATGCGCAGGCGCTGGCCGTGACGCGTCACCTCACAGACCAACCGCCCGCTTTCAGAGTCGTGAACCACCGTGCCCAGCGGCACCGGCAGTTCACAATCCGCGCCGTTGGCCCCATGACGGTCCGAGCCTTTGCCGGGTTCCCCGTTCTGGGCCGCGCGCTGCGGGCGGAACGAATAGTCCGTCAAATCCTGAATATTCTCATCGCCGACGAGCACCACATCGCCGCCTTTGCCACCGTTACCGCCGTTGGGCCCGCCTTTGGGGATGTATTTTTCCCGCCGGAAGCTCATGCAGCCTGCGCCGCCTTTGCCCGCGCTGGCGGTTAGAATGACTTCATCCTGAAACATCTAAGGCTGCAGATTAGGCCATCCAGGCCGCGCGTGTCGCTGGAAATCGGCGCACCCCATTCTGGCCGTTAAGCAGGCCGCGCCCTGTGATTGATCATGAGTTATCAAGTTATTCACAAAGCTAACAGCAGTTATCTCAACACAGGTACATACCTCCATATTCATGATTAAACCACTATCGGGGAAACACTTAAAGTGAACCTGACCCTCGCTTTGAGATTGACGACCAGGCCCGTAATTCGATTTATTCACACCCACGCGCCTCTGCTGTTCTGCCCCCAGAGCGGTGCCTACCGACCCCATGAAATTCGGTACCTTCACCTTGCTCATCGTGTGCCTATCCACCTCCGGTTTCGCGGCAGCGTCACCGGAAGGCCCAACTGTTGCCGCAGCCTCCGAAGCGCAGTACGGACTACCCGTTGGCAATGGCGCGATGGAACTGGGCCTGCACCTGGCGGCCAAGGTAGACCCCAGCCTGCCCCTGGCCACCGTCGCGGCACCTAAAACGGCCGGGGCCGAACCCACGGATTTTCTTGCGAGCACGCTGCGGTCCATGGACCGACCGGTGGTCTTCGGGTTCGTCGCCCTGGGCCTGTTAATCGGTTCCGTGCTCTTCCGACATGTACGACGCGTCTGAGGCTGGCAAAGGTCCCCGCCCAACACCCGCGGACCCTTTCCCTGCTGACAGACCCAGATAAATAAAGCGGCCCCTTTGGCGAGGGCCGCTTTACGTTTCAAAGCGTGTATGGATCGGTAAGTCCCTTAGTAGCGATAATGATCGCTCTTAAAGGGACCGTTCTCTGGAACGCCGATGTAGTCGGCCTGATCCTTGCGCAGTTTCGTCAGCTTGGCCCCGATCTTCTCGAGGTGCAGGCGGGCCACTTCCTCGTCGAGATGCTTGGGCAGGATGTAGACACCGGGCGTGTACTTCTCCAGGTTGCGCCAGAGGTCCATCTGCGCGAGCACCTGATTGGTAAAGGAGTTCGACATGACGAACGACGGGTGGCCGGTCGCGCAGCCCAGGTTGACCAGACGGCCTTCCGCCAACAGGAAAATCTGGTGACCCTCGGGCAGCGAATAGCGGTGTACCTGTGCCTTGATTTCCTCTTTCACCACGCCTTCGTAGTTCTCCAGCTTGGTCACCTGGATCTCGTTGTCGAAGTGGCCGATGTTACAGATGATGGCCTGATCCTTCATCTGCTTCATGTGGTCGAGGGTGATGATGTCCTTGTTGCCGGTCGTCGTAACGTAGATGTCACCCCAGCCCAAAGTATCTTCGACGGTCAACACGCGGAAACCTTCCATCGCCGCCTGCAACGCACAGATTGGATCAACCTCGGTCACCACAACTTGGGCACCCATCCCGCGCAACGCGAAGGCGCAGCCCTTGCCCACGTCGCCGTAACCGCAGACCACCCCGACCTTGCCGGAAATCATGACGTCAGTCGCGCGCTTGATGCCGTCGACGAGCGACTCGCGGCAGCCGTACAGATTGTCGAACTTACTCTTGGTAACAGAGTCGTTGACGTTGATGGCCGGCACCAGCAGTGAGCCATCCTTTTGCATCTGATACAGGCGGTGGACGCCGGTGGTGGTTTCCTCGGAGACACCTTTCCACTCCTTGGCCACGTTGTGCCAGTGAATGGGGTCTTCGGCGTGCACCTTCTTGAGCAAATCTTTGATGACGGCTTCCTCGTGCGAATCCGAATCCGATTCGACCCACTTGTCGCCATCCTCGAGCTGGTAGCCCTTGTGAATCAAGAGCGTGGCATCGCCACCGTCGTCGACGATGAGCTGCGGGCCTTTGCCGTCAGGCCAGGTCAGCGCTTTGTAGGTGCAGTCCCAGTAATCCTCCAGCGTCTCCCCCTTCCAGGCAAACACGGGCACACCTGCCTGCGCGATGGCAGCGGCGGCGTGGTCCTGCGTGGAAAAGATGTTGCAGCTGGCCCAGCGCACATCCGCGCCCAGGTCAACCAGGGTCTCAATCAGCACCGCCGTCTGGATGGTCATGTGCAGCGAACCGGTGATGCGCACACCAGCCAGTGGCTTTTCCGGCGCGTACTTTTCGCGCGTGGCCATCAAACCGGGCATTTCCTGCTCGGCGATCGAGATTTCTTTGCGGCCAAAGTCAGCCAACCCGATGTCAGCGACTTTGTAGTCCGTGGTAGTGAGTGTTTCGGTCGTCATTGCTTAAAGAGCCAGAGTGTTTGCGGATGGGAGCCGTAGCTACACCGCTTTGGCCAGCGCGGCTGCCTTGGAAGTGTCTTCCCAGGGCAGTTCCTTTTTGGCGAAGTGGCCGTAGTGAGTGGTTGAGCGATAGATCGGGCGGAGCAGATCGAGTTGCTTCACGATCTCCGCCGGCTTGAAGGAAAAAACCTTGGCGACGGCCTTGGCGATGACGTCGTCGGGTGCCGCGCCGGTGCCAAACGTATCGATGTGAATCGAGGTGGGCTCGGGATAGCCGATGGCGTAGGCAATCTGCAATTCGCAGCGCTTGGCCAGCTTGGCCGCGACCACGTTCTTGGCCACCCACCGGCACATATAGGCAGCCGAACGGTCAACCTTCGACGGGTCCTTGCCGGAAAACGCGCCCCCGCCGTGACGACCCCAGCCACCGTAGGTATCGACGATAATCTTGCGCCCGGTCAGGCCGGCGTCGCCCTGCGGTCCCCCAACAATGAACTGCCCGGTCGGATTGATGAGGTACTGTGTTTTGGAATCGATGAGCTTCTTCGGCAGAGTCTTTTTGATGACCTTTTCGATGCAAAATTCCTCGAGGGCTTTGCGAGTCACGTCGGCGGTGTGCTGCGTGGAAATCACAACGCTGGTCAGGCGCACGGGTTTGCCATTTTCATACTGGACGGCCACCTGGCTCTTGCAGTCCGGGCGTAGCCACTTCGGGCCCGACTTGGACTTGCGGTGCTTAGCCATCTCGCGGTTGATGCGGTGCGCGTACATGATCGGCGCGGGCATCAGTTCGGGCGTTTCATCGCAGGCGTAGCCAAACATAATCCCCTGGTCGCCGGCACCCTGCTCGGCGGTCTTCTTGCCCTTAGCTTTGCGGGCGTCGACACCCTGAGCGATATCGGGTGACTGCGAGGTCAGGTGGTTGGCAATAAAGACCTGGTCGGCGTGGAAGACGTCGTCGTCGTTGATGTAGCCAATGTCGCGAATGGCGTCGCGCACGACGTGGTTGTAATCGAAATCGGCTTTGGTCGTGATTTCACCGGCCAGAAATACGCAATTGCTCTTCACGAGCGTTTCACAGGCCACGCGGCTCTTGGGATCCTGCGCCAGGCAGGCATCAAGCACGCTGTCGCTTATATAATCGGACACCTTGTCGGGGTGGCCCTCGCCCACGGACTCGGAGGAGAAGATGAAACTGTCAGACATAAGCGGTCCAAGGTAGCGTAGTGCAGCCTGCAATCAAGGAGAAATATCAACATATCCGGATTTATTGATATGTTATAGAGCTGCCCCTTCAGCCCGCCCCCACACCGCTGCTAGGAACAACGCCCCGGGCTTGCGCACCACTGGCCTGCCGCCCCATAGATGCCCCATGCAGCCTTTCAACTGGCCCATCAAACAAGGCGAAGCCCGCCTGCGCCCCGCCCGTACCGACGACGCCGCCCGCCTCGTCTGGCTCAACAAAATCTGTTTTCCCGCGCCCGATGAGGAAAACATCGTCTGGCGTGAAGGACACCTGCTCAACCACCAGCAGCTCTTTCCCGATGGGCAAGTCGTCGCCGAAGTCGATGGGGAGATCGTCGGCGCGGTGGCCACCTTGATCGTCGACCTGGGCCTGGACCCGCTGCGGGCCCACACCTACGCAGGCATCACCGACGGCGGCTTTTTCCACAACCACGACCCCGCCGGAGACACCCTCTACGGCGCCGACATCTACGTGCACCCCGACTGGCAGGGACGCGGCCTGGGGCGGGCGCTGTACGAGGCGCGCCGGCGCATCTGCAAGCACCTGAACCTGCGCCGCATCATCGCCGGGGGCCGCCTGGCCGGCTACAAAAACTACGCTGGCGAGATGACCGCCGACGAGTATGTGCAAAAGGTCGAAGCCGGCGACATCCGCGACAAGGTGCTCTCGTTCCAGTTCAGCGAGGGGTTCCGTCCGCGCGGCGTGCTGCGCAATTACGTGCGCGACCCCGAGGCGCTCAACCACGCCTGCTTCATCGAGTGGATCAACCCCGAACACCGCGCCCAGTCTCAGCGCGAGCTAAAGGTGCGCGTGGCCTGCGTGCAGTACTATGTGCGCAAGGTCGCCTCGTTTGACGACTTCGCCAGCCAGGTCGAGTACTACGTCGAAAATGCCAGCGAGGAATACCGCGCGGACTTCGTCGTCTTCCCCGAGCTGCTCACCGTGCAACTGCTCTCCTGCGTGCCGACCCAGACACCGCAGGAAGGCATCCGCCGCCTGCAGGACTTCACTCCGCGCCTGCTCGATCTGTTCCGCGAGCTGGCCAGCCGCTATCAGGTGCACATCATCGGGGGCAGCCATCCCATTTTGCAGGATAACGTTCTGCAGAACCAGGGCCTGCTCTTTCTGCCCGACGGCTCCTACCACCTCCAGCCCAAGCTTCACATTACCCCCTCCGAACGCGAGGCCTGGGGCATCACCGGCGGTCACAGCCTGCGCGTCTTCAATACACCCAAGGCCAAGATCGGTATCCTCATCTGCTACGACGTGGAGTTCCCCGAGGCTTCACGCTGGCTGGCCGACCACGGCTGCGACATCCTCTTTGTGCCCTACTGCACCGACGACCGCCACGGACACCTGCGCGTGCGCTACTGCGCCCAGGCCCGCGCTGTCGAAAACCAGATCTACGTCGTCACCACTGGTATTGTGGGCAACCTGCCAAGCGTCCCGGCGATGGATATCCACTACGGTCAAGCCGGCGTCTTTTCACCTTCGGATCATTACTTCCCGCGCGATGCCATCGTTGCCGAGGCCGACCCCAACGTCGAAACTATGCTCGTCACGGACCTGCCGCTGGACGACCTCTTCCGAGCCCGCGCCGAGGGCTCGGTCACTCCGGTGCGCGACCGCCGCCGCGACCTCTTCGAACTGCGCGCCCACATCGAGGGCGAAGTCCTCAACCCTGACCAGTTTAACAGCCTCCCCCTCGACCTGGCCGGGGATTGATGGAGAGAGGATTCAGAAGACAGAATCCAGAGCTAGTATGTTGGCAGTGACCATCCGCATCAAGATTCGGATCGACACCGATCGCTCTGCTTGTTATCCCGTAATACATGTCATTGAATCTAATCGCTACCACGGAAGTCACCGGCATCCTGGCGGGCATCATCGTCGTGGGCGCGTTAATCCTGGTCCTGGTCGCCTACTTGAAAAAGGGCAGCGAGGACGCCGCTAAAATGTGGGGCCTGCTCGGTACCGCCGTCGGCGCGGTTGTCAGCTATTACTTCACTGACCAAGCCAATCAAGCTGTCGAGCAGCAGCTCACCCAGCAGGTCAGCAACTCGCAGCAACAGCTTGAGCAAACCGAGGATAAGCTCATCACCGCCGCTTCCCAGGTGTATGAGTTAAAATCCGCTAACACCGGCTTGTCGCTCACAGTCGCTTCACTCGATCAGGATCTCTCGCAGTTACAGCAGCAAACCTCCGACGCCGTCGCCAAAGCACGCCTGGAGGAAATCCGCAATGAGCGTCTGAAGCCCACCCTGCAGGTCGACCCGGAAGCCGTGAAAAAACTCCAGCAATCGCTGAACTCGACACCCGTTATCGCCAATCCCAAAATTATCCTACCCCGCCGCGATGCGGCTGAGTAACCCACGCGACTAGATTATAGTCAACGCCACCTGTCGACTTCACTACCGCCCGACTTTAACATCTAAGCGCCTATCTACCTATCGACCACGGGAATTCAAGACATCCTGACCACAAGACGACTCGATCTCCCAGTCTATGCTTCTCCAGGCACCAAGCACTCAAACCCTGAAAAACTACCTCCCAAACACGCAGCGGTCCACGCTGAAGCGGTCGTCGGCGATGCGATAGAGCAAAAACGCGACTACAAGTGTGTGCAGCATCTGCGAGTGCACAGCGCTCCACATCGCGTTCAAGCACGAGCCGAGAATCAGGGTCGATAGCACCAGCCCCAGCCCCACCAACGCTTCCCGCGAGCGGAACCCCAACAGCACCATCGCCCCGAGGATCAACTCCGCAAACGTCAGCGCATAGGCGTAGGGCACGAGCAGAAACTCAGGCAGCTTGCCCGCGAACTCGCCTTTAATGTATTCGGCGAACCCGCCCAGATCGCCAAAGATGCGCACTGCTCCGTGCATGAGAAAATTCACGCCGGTGGCCAGCCGCAGCAGCAGGTAGCCCAGGGCAAAGTTCAAAGGCGGCGGGGTGATTGCACTAGATGTATTCGTTTCGCTCATACGCTCTAGATGCGACAGCTCACGCGCCATGGCAACCGCAAGCAGCCGTTGCTTAGCTGGACCCGACCCACGGCCTCCAAACACAAAGCGGCCCGCTGCCGAAACCGGCAACGGGCCACTGCGATTGAATCACCTATCGTTTTCTCAGGCCTCTGACAGGCCCGAAAAATTTAAGCAGTCGTGGCAGCTTCCTGCGACTTGGTAGCCGGAGCCGGCACGGCGTCGGTGCCGGTATCGATGGCCTTGCCAGTCAGCACGTACTCACCATCAGCTTCGGTTTTGGCGCGGGCGATGTGGTAGATCATCACACCGTAGCCGCACTTCGCCGCGATGTCGGCGATGGAATAGCCAACCTGCAGGCTGACTTCAGCCACTCCGCCAGACAGCCCGAAAAACGGCGCCATGTAGGCGATTGGGTAAAAGCCCCAGGTCGCCAGCGTGAGCAGCCGAATGTTGCGGATGAGCTTGGCCGCCTTCGGAGGCTGGCGCTTGATCGATTCACCCAGTTCCACCCACAAAACATACAGAATGTACACAAACGGGATGGTGCTGAGGAAGCCCCACAGACCGCGCTCACTGAACATCGAGGTCTCCCCGCGAATAATTTCACCCGGGTAGCCCAGGCCAATCATCAGCACGGCAGCCACGACGAGTTTCACCATCAGCGGTCGAGCGACATTGGGCGCGAGCCGTAGCACGAGCACCAATTCCACCATAAGCAGCGGCACCGTCAGCAGCCAGTCCACGTAGCGGTAGGCGTCGTTGAACGGCTTACCCGAGGCGATGTAGGCATCGCCTGCGGCGTTCAGCACGTAGGCTGCTTCCCAGCTTTGAAAAATGCGGATGTAGTGATAGCCGGCGATACCTACCACCAGCGCTGAAACAATCAGCGAGATGCGGTAGACCGGTGCCACCTGCTGGCGCCCCAGAATGAAAAAGACGAACGAGGCCAGCATGGCCGCGATCGACAGCGAGAGTAGATTGTAGACCAGCTCGTACTGGCCCAGAGTTAGTTCAGGCATGGTTCAGTTCCTTTCAGATTCGAGATTTTTGTTGGAGAGTTGGAAAAAATCGGGGCGCCTGCATCATGCACGTCCATCCACGCCACAATTAGCGCGTGGGGTACCGTAACCGACGAAATAAACACTAGATACAGCGCCAGCCATTGCTCGGCCTGCGCGCCAGGCGCCTGCACCAAAAGGCCGAGCCCCAGCGTGAGCAGTATGGCGGCCAGGGTCATCGGCAGGCAGTTCCAGGCGAGCGCGCGGACTTCACGCCGGCCGATTCGAACTCGCTGTGGGCTTGAAGGTTTGTTGCCGGGCTCAAGGAAAATGAGCAGGCGGGCCAGGTGCCGCAGCGAATGCCAGAAGACAAAGTAGATCCCAACGGCAAAGATCGGCGGCGTCAGCGCAAAGAAAACAAGCAGCGCGGCAAGCTCCAGTAGGTCGATATGATTTGAACGAGAGCTCCGAAAGTTATCTTTCGGTGCATATTTTCGGTAAATATAAAAACTTCCCACCAAAACAAAAGCCGCGCCGATTACTACCTGCCCGGTCAGTGGCACCGCTAAGGGCAGAGCGATCGGGCTGTCAAACAGACCAACCAGCGAGCGCACAACGTCCATCGAAGCCTGGGGCCAAAACAGAAACGGCAATAATACGGGCACACCTCCGCGCAGCAAGACCGCAGCCGCCGCGAGCGATATCTCGTCAGACTTTATCGCGCCGCGCCGCATGAGCCAATACAGGTCCCCCGTCCCCCAGTGCCACAGCGTCAGCAAAAGAAACCCGATTCCGCAGAACACCGGAGCCAGCCACCACAGACCCATAACGAGCAGCGCCACGACCAGATAAACAAGGCAGATGCCCGCGATGGCGCGCACCTTTCCGCGTTGGCCAGACAGTTGCGCGGCGACCAGATGATCAACCGCCCCATGCGGCAGCCCAAAAAGGACAACGCTTATCAAAAATGGCAGGTATAGCAGCCAGGCAGGCAAGCTGGGCATGAGCGTCGTAAGCGTCATGGCACCCGCCAGAGCGACGAAACCCGCAAGGCCGACGCCGCGCAGAATGAGGCGTTCCCGCTCTAAAGCTGCGTCAGACATCCCGCACCTTCCCAGTTGGATTCAGCAGCGCCCGCAGGTAGCTCAAGGCGTTGGCCCGCAGACGGCTCCAGTTTTCAACGACGGCCACATACAGATACAGCCCTTGGGCGACCATCACATTGGTGACCAGGAAGAAAAGTGCCTCCTCCAGCGGAAGTCCAAACAGTGAAGGGCCTAGCGAAAGTTGCGGATTGATGTGCCAGGTGCCGGCCTGCAAAGCGATCCAGTCAGTACACCAGAAGTAGAGCGTTGGCGGCAAAACGACGCGTGCCAAAAAGCGCAGACGCCCGGCCAACCAAAATCCGCCCACCAGCCAATGCAGGATCATGATCGGCGTGGCCCAGACAATGATTAAGCCAAAGTAGGTGCCTTGCTCGAACTGTAGCGCATACAACCCAAGCAGACAAAGGTAGGCTAGACACGGCACCACCCAGAAGGCACGCCTGTGAGAGCGCGTGGTTGCTGCTGGGAGTAACGACTGGTTCGTGCGGCGTAGACAGATAAGAAACCAACAGCTGGTGATGGCGGTTTGCAGCAGGAAAAACGCATATTCCTCGACCGGCACGCCGCGCACGGTAGCCAGGACACTCTCCTCGGGGTAGCCCCACACACCAAGACTTACAAGGTGTACGTCCCAGGGCGTCGTGTAAACAAATGCGATGCAGCTTAAAAAAAGCCAGGCACCCAGCAGCGCTTTGCGACGGCTATCCGAAAAGACCCCTCGTGCGGCCCACAAAAGAGCGCCGAGAAGCGGAAGCGTAAAAATGAAATGGAAGGAGAGGTAGGTCACGCGTATCAAGCGGACCTGTAGTTGCACGAAAACCGTCGTCTGTTTTTCACCCCGCGCAAGTGAAAGATTGCGAATTCGTCACATTTGCCCTTTCCGCGATAAATTTCGAGCAAACTGCACGCCCTAAAGCGTGTTGACTTCGACCTCTTGCAGCGCTTCGAGCGAACGAATCAACTCGTGCATGCGATCCGGACCGTAAGCGGCATCCAGCCGGTCCTGCAAATCGCGCCACAGCGGGTAAGCTTCCTCCAGGCGGTGCTGGCCCAGCGTCGTCAGCGAAATCCAACGGGTGCGACGGTCGGAGCCGGTGGTGGTGCGCACCAGGCCCTTGGTTTCCAACAGCTTCAGGTTGCGACTAAAGGCAGACTGCTCCTGAGCGACCACGTTGGCGATGTTACCCATCGTTTCACTGCCCCGTGAATTGATGGCGGTGAGCAAAACAAACTGGCCGGAGGTCAGGCCACCTGCGCGCAATGCATCATCATACAATTGCGTGAGCAGGCGGGAGGCTCGGCGTACATGGGCGCACGTGCAGCGGTGCGACACTTCATCCAAGCCGTTGATGTCTACTTCGTTTTCTAACTGAGTCGTCATTTTTCCGAAGGCGCCATGATAAGATTAGAGGAGGCCGGCCAGGCCCGGCTGTGGTAGCAATTTGCAACGCAACGCACAAAAATACGGTGATTTTGCAAATGCTACAGCGAGAAAAATAGGCAAATATCCCGAATCACCCAAGAAAAAACTCAGTTGAGGCAAAAAAACCTTTATTTCGTACTGGAATTCCTGTTCTGGAAGTACATTTCGTGTCATCATACATGTACCCGAATCCATGCCTGGTAGTTTTTATCAAGCCCACGTCTACTGCCGCTAGCTAAAGCGCACCGACCTCGCGCCTGTTGCGCAGTCACTCTGCCAGTACAAGGCAGTTGCGTGAGCCCTTCGCCGGTATCCAATCTGCGCAAGCCCGATTGCGATGCTATGATTTTTGAAGACGCCTTTCTGAATGGCTGGGAGCACCTTACAGCGCCGGGCAAATTGAAGCGTAAGTCACTGTGGCGATATAAAAAGTCACGAAATCGCAACGCACCGTGTGCGCAATTGAGAGACTCAACTTTGATTGCAGCCTGCGCACATTCGGAAGACAAGTGCGGCGCTATGAAATCTCACCTACTTATGCTGTGCGCAAGCGCAGCTTCTTTGCTCTTTCAACACGCGGCATCGGCGCAGCTTTTTTCGGCGTACGATGGCGATGAATCCAGTGTTCGCAGCTGGATCTCCAACGTTAACAGCGCTGCTGAATTCATTGACGGCCCTGTGGGTCGGAACGAAGCGCTCGCGCATGACCCGGCCACTGGTCGGGTCTTCTTCACCCGTGGAGACCGCCTGCAACAGGGCCGCTTCACTCCGACCGGCACCTTTGAGAGCCTGACCAACATCGAAATGACTGCCGCAGGCTCGGGCACGCGCTTCAGCTTCATGCGCAGCTTCGCCTTTGCCGACGGAGTCCTCTACGGGCACCAACCGCAGGTGACGTCGAGAAACCCAGACGGTGGCATCTACATTATCGACACGGACACGGGCGTCTCCACGCTTTTCGTCCCCGACACGACCTTGCCGATTCCGAACGACGGCGATGTCTCGGCGCTGGCTGCCGACCCTGAGACGGGCCTGATCTACGTCTCGATTACGAACCAGCCCTTCAGCAACAGCGCGTCGACCCAAACCGTCTATGCTCTGGACCCGCAAAGCGGCTCGCTGAGCCTGGTTGTCGAAGTGAATGTGCCCGCTGATGGTCTGGCCTTCGGCAACGACCGCCTCTACTTCACCAATGGCAACGGCCCGATCAATGTGTACAACACGATCACCGGCCAGCTCGAAGATGGCCTCGTCCCGCCGCGCCGCAACGGTAACGGCCCCGGTGGTGCCACCTTCCTGCCCGACTTCGTCTTTGAATCTGTCGCCGCCATCAACGAGGGCCCGCCCGCCACGCCAACCGGCCTGACCTTTTTCACCTCTTCGATCATCCGTCTGGACTGGGACAGCAACCTCGAACCCGACTTCCTCGAGTACGCCATCTTCCGCAGCGTAGACGGGGTGAACTTCAGCCAAATCGCCACCTCCGCCTTCAGCAGCTTCATCGACTTCGAAGTGGTTGAAGGCCTGAACTACCAGTACTTCGTCACCGCTATCGATCGCGGCGGCCTCGAGTCCGACGCCTCCGAAATCCTCGTCGTGGCCCTCGGTGATGCGCAGCCCGACCCCGATCCCGATCCTCAGCCGGACCCTGAGCCCGAACCAGAACCAGACCCTGCACCGGATCCGGCCACGCTTCTTTCGGTCGACAGCATCGACCCGGACGTGAACACCAACAACCGTGGCCGTGACCGTGCGCGTATCGTCGTCTTCATTGTCGATGGCAACGGCGACCGCGTCGAAGGTGCGACTGTGACGGCCACCCTGAGCGGTGCCTTTGAGCAGACTGTCAGCGCAACGACCAACCGTCGTGGACGCGCCGTGCTGCGCTCGCAGGGACGCGTCGACAGCCCGGCTAGCTTTACCGTCACCATCGACTCGGTGGAAAAGTCGGGCTTCACCTACGACCCCGACGCGAACAACGAAACCACCGACTCTTTTTAGTTATCTCCAACAACTGAATATCAGGTGACGATCCAAGGGGTCCGCCTGGCCACGCGCCAGGCGGGCTTTCTTTTTGTTTATGTAGCGAGCGCAGACTCGCCTCACGAATACCCAATCGCCGCCGCGTAAATGCGATCCTCGCCGGGCCTGATTTTGACCACCAGAAAGTAAAGCGGAGCTCCGCTCAAAAAGTAGCTTCGGAGGATTTAGCCTTGAGCAGACCCTTCGGGCGTTATGATGTGCGTGCCCAGCGGACGACACTCGGCGTAGGCATCCTCGACATCGAACGCAGTTGCCAGGTGCGCTTCCAATGTCTCCAGGGAACGGAACTCGGTAAGGTAGAGAAACTCGCCTGCATTGCTATAGAAGAATTGGCTCACGCAAAAGATTGCTACCAGCACAACCAGTAAAGGCGTCTGTATCCCGATGATAGCCCGGCAAACCCAGGGCCGTTTACGCTGAACTGCTTTCATTCTTCGAGGCTAAGATGAAACGACTCGCTGCCCAAGCCATTACGCCATGCGACCACAGGCGGGAACGACTGCGAAAGTGACCGCACCTTTAGCGCAATCGCCGGGTAAACGCATCTGAGCTGACAGGCCTACGACACCGCGGCCGCGCCGCGGCGTTCCGGGTCGTAAATGTAGCCGACACCGTGAATGGTGCGGAAGCAGTCGGCGTCGCAGCCGTGCCGGTTGAGCATGTCGCGAATTTTCACGATATACTGGTCCAGCGAGCGTGAACGCACGTCCGCATGGATCCCCCAAACCGCATGAATCAGGCTGCGGCGGGTCAGCACGTTGTTGGGATTGGAAACCAGGTACAAGAGGATGCCCAGTTCCTTGCGGCCGATTTTCTCGTGGCCGCCATCAGGAAAGATCATCTCCAGGCGCGTCGGATCGACCTGCGCCCCGCAGAAGGTAAACTGCTGCTCGGACAGACGCGCGTTTTTGGTGATGTGGTAGTCGCGCGAGGTCTCGGCCCGGCGCAGGACCGCATTGATGCGCGCGATCAACTCCGGAAAGGAAAAGGGCTTGGTGATGTAGTCATCTCCGCCCATGTCGAGGCCTTTCACCTTGTGCACCTCGGAGGTGGAGGCAGTCAAAAAGATGACGGGAATCTGCAGGTTGTTCTTTTTGAGCTCCTCGAGCAGGTGGAAGCCCGAGGTGTCCGGCAACGCGATGTCCAAGAGCATCAGGTTGGCGAAGTTTTTCTGCAAAAAGCGCAACACATTCCCCGCGCGGTGGTAGACCTGGGTCATCATTCCGGCCATCTCGAGCTGCTCGGAGATGAGGGTGGCCAACTCTTTTTCGTCTTCGACGATCAGGATCAGCGGTTTGGGTTTGGCGGCCATGTTCGGTTGGGTCAGCGGGTCGTCCCGAATCGGGAGGGCTGAGGCCGAGGGTCGCCATGCGGGCAGATTGGTCACCCATCCATGGGCCTTTGGAATCGCATGGCGCCGCGGGTCATTCACCCAAAGACGCGATCAGGAGACTGGCAGAATTATCGGCTAAAACAAAGTGGAATTTAAAGAGTTTTTTACAAATCGACGGCCCGGTGCTGGCTTTTTGCTTGTCCAGCACGAGGACTAACGCCGTGCTTTTTGTTTTCGGCCTAAGCGCCCAGGTGCTTAAGGTATCGCCTACACGCAATCCTGTTCCAGTGAGCCAAGACAACGCATTGATCATGCTCGGCCTGCCCAAGGGCAGTCTCGAGGAATCCACCCTGAAACTATTTGCCCAGGCCGGCTGGCGCATCTCCAAGAGCTCGCGCTCGTACCGGCCGAGCTTTGACGACGACGAGCTGGACGGGCGCTTTGTGCGCGCGCAGGAGATCGCACGCTACGTCGAGCATGGCTTCTTTGACTGCGGGCTGACCGGCTACGACTGGATCGTCGAAAACGGCAGCGAGGTGGTCGAGGTGTGCGACCTGATTTACTCGCGCGCCTCGAATCGCGTCAGCCGCTGGGTGCTGGCCGTCCCGGAGGACGCGCCCATCCACAACATTCAGGACCTGCAAGGCAAGCGCATCGCTACTGAACTGGTCAACACTACCCGCCGCTACCTTGAAAACCAGGGCGTCCAGGCCGAGGTGGAGTTTTCCTGGGGGGCCACGGAGGTCAAGGTGCCCGATCTGGTCGATGCCATTGTCGACCTGACCGAGACCGGCAACTCCTTGCGCGCCAACAAGCTCCGCATCGTGGAAACCCTTCTGACCACCAATACGAAGCTGATTGCCAACACGCAGTCCTGGGAGGATCCGGCCAAGCGCCAAAAAATCGAGAACATCGCTTTGATGCTCCAGGCGGCGCTTTCGGCCAACGCCAAGGTCGGCCTGAAGATGAATCTGCCCAAGGACCGTCTGCCCGACCTGCTCAAGGAACTGCCCTCGATGAAGCAGCCCACCGTCAACGAGCTCTCCGACCCGGACTGGGTGGCGGTGGAAACCATCATCGATGAAAAAGTCTCTCGCGCGTTCATCCCCACCCTCAAGGCTCACGGCGCGCAGGACATCATCGAGTACCCGCTCAACAAGGTCGTGGAGTAGGCGTCCGGGCAAGCCTCCGAGCAAAACCACACCGGTTTGCCGCCTACGCTTTTCGAGCGAGCCGAGGAGTTGTTCAACGTAGCTGGAAGACTTCGAACGGCGAATCGGGTTGGTCACACCCAGCCGCAAGATTCCCTTGACCACGCCCTTTGCCTGATGCGCTTTGGGGGCGTTCATGCGCATCGGATTGATCCAGACAACCTGCCAGACGGGCGGCGACGTGACCGCGATCAACGAGCGTATCCGTGAAGCCGCGACACAAGGTGCCCAGGTCGTCTGCCTGCAAGAGCTGTTCAACCTGCCCTATTTTTGCCGGACGCAGGACACCGCACAGTTCGACCTCGCCGAGTCCATTCCGGGCCCCTCAACCGAGCGTTTACAGAAACTCTCCGGCGAACTCGGGATCGTCCTCATTGTGCCCCTCTTTGAAAAGCGGGCCGCAGGCGTCTACCACAACAGCGCTGCCGTTATCGACGCCGACGGCACCCTGCTGGGCGTCTACCGCAAGCAACACATCCCGCAGGACCCCGGCTTTGAGGAAAAATTTTACTTCACCCCCGGCGACGACGGCTACCGCGTCTGGAAAACCCGCTTCGGCACCTTTGGCGTGCTGATCTGCTGGGACCAGTGGTTTCCCGAGGCAGCCCGACTGACCGCGCTGGCCGGGGCCGAGGTACTTTTCTATCCCACCGCCATCGGCTGGCTCCCAGAGGAAAAGCCAACTCTCGGCCAGGCTCAGCACACGGCCTGGGAGAGCGTTCAGCGCGGTCACGCCGTGGCCAACGGCTGCTTTGTCGCGGCGGTCAACCGCACCGGCACCGAGGGCGAAACGGAGTTCTGGGGCCAGAGCTTTGTGGCCAATCCCTATGGAGAAATCATCGAGCGCGCCACCCCCTCCGAGGAAGCCGTGCTGGTCGCCGACTGCCCGGCGCAGGCGGTCGAAGACTTCCGGCGCATCTGGCCTTTTTTTCGCGACCGCCGCCTCGACACCTACGAAAACCTTTCTCGCAGATTCATCGATTGAGCGGCACCGCCTCGGTACTTTCCCCGATGGGCGCGCCTACGGTGCTTCACGCATTCGCTTGAAGACTGTGCTAGCTTACCGATAGAAGGCGCAGAACGGCTTGCGGTGCACTGCAATCCGGCACCCACTTGATCTCATGGCCAAGCCCGCAAAAGCGCCCAGTCCGCTGCCCGAAAAAACCCCCCGGCAGTACGACTTCCGCATGCCCGCCGAGTGGGAGCCGCAGGACGCTGTCTGGATTACTTGGCCCGCCGACGCGCGGCTGTGGCCCGGGCT